>CANCXL010000007.1 GCA_947381905.1 uncultured Clostridiaceae bacterium
ATATTGATGTTGATTATATGATTGAAAGATTCTATCAAGCTTTATCAAGTGATACTAATAGAAATGCGACTCAAAGAACAAATCTTAGAAAAGTATATTATCATTACTTAAAGAGTGTTACAAATGATTTCATTGCTGATCCACTTGGAACAGATTTGGAAATGACACATATAAAAACAGCAAATGAACTTATAGAAAAAATAAATGATAAACCTTATGGATATTATATTTTAGATAATGATATCGACTTTACAGGAATAAGTGATTGTGTAACAAATACATTTATGGGAATTTTAGATGGTAATGGACATAAGATAATGAATAATACCAATTCTATATTCCAAAAAATAAGATATGGTTATGTAAGAAATCTAAAATTTGAAGGAGCTAATATTCCAAAAAATATTACTAATATAGGTTTCTTAGCTAAGCAATCACAATCATCTACAATAATAGATATAGATGTAAAAAATTCAAAAATTAATTCAGCAGGAAGAAATGATATAAATCTAATCGCTGGAGCTACTAATACATTAGTATATGATAACTGTAATGTTGAACATTTAGTTGCAAATGTATCAAGTGCTTCAGAATTTGTAAGTAAAATACAAGAAGATACAAATGGAGAATTTAATATAACTGGCGATATAGACTTTACAGATTATACATCAACTTCTAATGCCGTTATAACAGATACTTTCACTGGTAAAATAAATGGAAATGGACATAAAATTTCTAACTTAAATAACCTAAGCTTATTTGCAAACTTTAATGGAACATTTGAAGATGCAATTATAGAAAACTTTAGTAATAGTAGTACTGGAAGAGGTAGTGGTAACTTTGTTACAGCTTTTGCTCAAGAAACAAATAAAGCAGTTGTTAAGAATGTAACATTTAAAAATATTACTTTATCTGGTAATCATAATGTAGCTGTAGTTGCTGGAATGGATGGAAAAACTAATGCAACTTCTGTATTTGAGAATATTAAAGTATTAAACTCTAATGTTACAGGAACAGGAGTTTATGTATCAAACTTTATAGGTAGAAAATATGGTGGAAGCATTAAAAACGTATATGTACAAGGAACACTTAATATTACTACAACTGAAAATGGTGGGTTAGTAGGTACAATACAACAAGGTGGTTCAGGTTCTTATGAAAACATCATAACAGATGTAAATATTAATAAACCAAGAAATACATATAGTAATGTTGCAAATAGTATATTTAATGGTTCATTAATAGGTGCTATTTATACTAATCCAGTAATTAAAAATTGTGTTTCATTTGGAGATATGACTGGATATACTGATGCATCTAATAATGAAATTGTACCATATAAATGTGTTGGAGCAGCTGAAAGTCTTATTACAGCATGTTTAACAAAATGTTATGAAATAACAGAATCAATAGGGGCAAGTCGTGTTACAGCTAACACTGCAGGTCACTTAGATACTATTTCAAGAACAAACTTAAATGCTGAATTCTATAAAGATTTAGGATTTAGTGAAGAATTTTGGGACTTTAGTACAATAGCTACAAAAGGATATCCTACATTAAAATAGGAGTAAATTTAAAAATAAAAAATGTTGATTTTGCAAACGCAATATCAACATTTTTTGTTATAGGAATAAATTTATAACTATAAAATAGCTTTGGAGCGTAACAAAATTTATTTTATTTAATTAGTTATGTCTAAATTTGTGACATTAAGAATAGACTGTATTGATGTGGAATTCGTGAATAAAATGTCTAAAATAGTTATAGCGTTAATATTAATAAGTATTATTAATGCACAATATATATTTGGAGTAAGCTATTTGTATGAGAAGAAAAATAGCTATAGTAAGTTAAAAAGTAGTATTTCAACTGTTGCTACTCCATCATTCACTTTTGAATAGTATTCACAAGTTTTAATGGAACCAAGTACTGGAAAAATTTTATATGCTAATAATGAAAAGAAAAAATGCTTCCTGCATCAGCTACTAAAGTTATGACTATATTACTTATTATGGAGCAAATTGATTCAGGAATATTAGATTATACAGATACACAATTTGATTTTTCAGGATATTATTCACTATATGATGAAAATAATGAAAGTAATGAATCAGAATATGAATATATTGAAAATGGTAAAAAAGATACAAATGCTATGCTTATTTCTACTGGATCAACTGAATACACAAATACAAATAATATATATGATTTAGCTGGAAATGTAGTAGAATATACTAATACTTATTCAGAAGATAGAGGATATTATAGCGTAGGCGGATATTATACACAAATTTCTGGATATCAAACTTTTATAGAAGCACACCAAATAGGAGATAAGTCTCCACTTAAAAAATTTGGATATAGAGTTGTTTTATTTTTAAAATAAAGAATAGAAAATAATATATAAATATGTAATTATAAAATAGTACATAGGAATTTACCTATGTACTATTCTTATATAGCACAAATGTTTGTTTTAATATTGCATTTTGTATATAAAAATGATAGAATTATATAACAAAATGTTAAATAGGAGAAAAGATATGAAAAAGATTTTACTTACAAGTACTGGATTTGAAAATAAGAATATAGAAAATAAGTTTATTGGGCTATTAGATAAAAGTGTAGAAGAGGCAAAAGTATTATTTATCATAACAGCTGCTATAGATATTGAGGCAGTTATGATACTGTCTAAATGTGCAGATGATCTACTAAATTGTGGAGTTTTAAAAGAAAATATTACAGTATATAATATGCACGATAAAATAGACAATATAAATGAATATGACGCAATATATGTATGTGGTGGTAGTACAAGATATTTGCTAAAACGAATGAATGAAATTAATTTTAAAGATACATTATATAATTTCATTGAAAATGGTGGAATATATATTGGAGTAAGTGCTGGAACTGTAGCAGTATCTGGAACATATGAAAATGGAATTAGACTTATTTCAAATAAAATTGATGTACATTGTGAATATGGTAATGAAAATGGCAAAATAATTAATAATGATGATATTAATTTGACAGATAGTCAAGCAATATATATTGATGATAAAGGAGCAATAATATTTGAATAAAAATAGAGAAAGAGATCTTTAAATTACATTGAAAATCCATAAAAAATAGATTAAAATTATAGAGGTGAAAAGAATGAAATATGTAGAAATTCATAACTGGAAAGAATATGAGAAAAAAAAGGAATGGTTAAAAGCAATTGAACTCTTACAAGACGAAATGGCGTATAATTTCCTTGTTGCTCATAATAAGTATTCAGATGTTAAATATGATGAGAATAGTGAAGTTGATAGAGATGTAGTATACATATATTTTTTGTATGCACATGATTCTAATAAAAAAGTGGTGGATAAGCTAAAGAAAATATACTATTTAATGGTAGCAAACTATAGTGATTGTAGAATAAATTATGAATTTTGTCTTATTAATGAAGAGGGAATATACACAGAAAAAGATCAGATCAAATGTTTAAAAGATACCATAAATGCAAAAAAGAAATTAATTAAGGTATTAAAGGAGTTGTAATATGAATACTTTTAGATTTGAATTAGCAGAATGTTTAAATAATGGAGAATATAATAAGGCATATGATAAACTAAAAGAATTATATGATAAATCTTTTAGGCCAGATACTCAAAATGATAGAGCAAACTCATTAAATATACTAATGGAGAAATACAATAAAATAAATGAATCTGAAAAATTTAATGACATTACTAAAATTGCATTTATAACAGAAATTTCTAACAATATGGCTCATATATTTGAAAATAAGCTACGAGCTAGCAAAAATGAAAAAGAAGAAAAATATATAAAGTTGAGAAATGATTTTTTTGCTATAAAAAAAATAATATTAGTTAAACTTATTCAGATAGCTAAAGATAATAAAGACGTAATCATAGGCAAAACAAGAGATGATACTAAAGAATTTAATAAAGATGTTGTTGTGTTGGATTTACCAGGATATGGTCAGCTATCTTGGCACACAACACTAAATAGGTATGGTAGCAAAGAGATGGACGAGCTTCCAGAATATAAATTTGAGATAGATAAATCTGGTGGAGATACACGTGCAAACCTAAATTCTAAAGTGTTGTGTGGAAACTATTATGAAAACGAGATGAATACTCATAATAGACTAGTAAAAAATGTAACAAAAGGTAGAGAAGAAGAACTAAAAAGATTACTAAATATATATGAGCATATTTCAAAAAATCCTAATGGACTAATTAAAGAAAGAGATAAGCTTGATGAAAGCTGTGAACTATATGGACTTTTATCGGAAGATAATTTTAATATTTTAGTAGATAATTATTACGGATATGAAATTGATAACGATGAAAATTATAAACAAGAAATAAGAGAATGGAGATATGAATACCCAGAAGAAAGAGAAGATGGAGATCCTATAGAGGAGGAAAAATATGAACGATGATATTAAATTAACACCAAAAGTTGTTAACGAAGTAGCTCAACTAATTGATGCTCTTCCAAAAATTACAAAAAATAGAATACCAACGCCTATAATGGTAACGTTTACAAATTCTGCAAAAGAAAAAGATAAGTATCTTGTAGATATGAACGTACCATTTGAAGAACAAGGTATAGAACCACTGTCTATACAAATAATGGGAAGAATATTAAAAGATTTACCACCTTTAGTTGAATATGTAGAAAAAGAACCTAAATGGAGTGAAGTTAAAAGTAAAGAAGAAGCAATAGCAATAATGGAAAATGAAATTTGTACAAATCTATTTAATGTACATAATGTTTTAGCATCAAGAAAGCTTGCAAAAGAAGAATATGTTATGGATGTAGAGTGGTATGGAAGAATATGTTCTGAAGAAAACTATAAAATTTTAGAACCTTTTATTGTTTTATGTCAGATTTTTAATGTTTGTAGAGAAATATATAAAGATAATAATAATATTGATGAAACATATGAAAAATATTCATTCATATGTAATGAAATTAAAAAGAATATTGAAAAAATATAATTCGAATTGGCTAATAAGATATATAAACAAGGCATGGTAAAGCCTTGTTTTTTCAATGGAAAAATGATATTATTATATAGTAAAAAATGTTATTTAGTATTAAATAATCCACAAAATTAAATTTGTGACTTTCATTCGTCCAAATTAGTCTATTAACCTATTAACCACAAATTGCGACCGGTTGAGGACGAATTTTGGAACGAATAGTTTGTTGACAGTTATCACTTTTAAGAAATAAAAAAGTCACAAAAAAAGGAGAAAATAAATGGAAGAAGCAAAGTTTAAATTACATTCAAAATATAAACCAACTGGTGACCAACCAGAAGCAATTAAAAAGCTTGTAGATGGCATAAATAGTGGAGTTAAGGGAGAAACATTACTTGGCGTAACAGGCTCTGGAAAGACCTTTACAATAGCAAATGTTATAGCTGAGGTAAATAAACCTACTATAGTTATGGCACATAATAAAACACTTGCTGGACAGTTATATAGTGAACTCAAGGAGTTCTTCCCTGAGAACGCAGTTGAGTATTTTATTTCCTATTATGATTATTATCAACCAGAGGCATATATTGCATCTACTGATACATATATTGAAAAAGAGAGTCAAATAAATGATGAAATAGATAAGCTTCGTCATAGTGCTACTGCTGCTCTTTTTGAAAGAAAAGATGTAATAATTGTTGCGTCAGTATCTTCAATTTATTCATTAGGTTCTCCAGAAGATTATAGTTCTATGGTTCTTTCTGTAAGACCAGGAATGCAAGTAAGTCGTGAACAAGTGATGGAAAGACTAGTCGAGATGCAATATGTAAGAAATGAAATGGATTTTAAGCGTGGAGATTTTAGAGTAAAAGGAGATGTACTAGATATTTTTCCAGCTGGCAACGGAGACGAGGCAATAAGACTTGAATTTTTTGGCGATGAGATAGATAGAGTGTGTTTAATAGAGGCTATAACTGGAAAAGTAAAAGCGACATCTAAACATGAATTTATTTATCCTAAATCTCATTATGTTATTCAAAAGGATAAAATTGAATCAGCTATTGTTAAGATTAAAGAAGAGCTAGAAGAAAGAATAAAGTACTTTAAAGAAAGAGACAAAATTGTTGAGGCGTATAGAATAGAGCAAAGAACAAATTTTGATATTGAAATGTTACAAGAGACAGGATTCTGCCAAGGAATAGAAAACTATTCTGCAATATTATCTGGAAGAGGCAGGGGTACAACGCCTTATACTTTATTTGATTATATGGGAGATGATTTTTTAGTTGTAGTAGATGAATCTCATGTTACTGTTCCACAAATTAGAGGAATGTATAATGGAGATAGAGCAAGAAAAGAATCTCTAGTTGAAAATGGTTTTAGGTTGCCTTCTGCTTTTGATAATCGTCCTTTAAAGTTTGATGAATGGGAAAAGAAAGTAAAACAAATTGTATTTTGTAGTGCAACACCTGCAGATTATGAAAAAGCACATTCAGAGCTTACTGCAGAGCAAATTATACGTCCAACTGGACTATTAGATCCAAAGATTGTTGTAAAGCCTACAGAAGGACAAATTGAAGATTTAACAAAAAATATATATGAAACTGTTGAAAAAGGAGAAAGAGTTCTTGTTACTACACTTACTAAAAAAATGGCTGAAGAGCTTACTGCATATTTAACAGAAAAAGACATAAAGGTAAGATATATGCATTCAGACATTGAAGCTCTAGATAGACTTGAGATAATAAGAGATTTAAGACTCGGAAAGTTTGATGTACTTGTTGGAATAAATCTATTAAGAGAAGGATTAGATATTCCAGAGGTGTCTCTTGTGACAATACTTGATGCAGATAAAGAGGGGTTTTTACGTAGTGAGAGATCTTTAATTCAAACAATAGGAAGAGCTGCAAGAAATTCAAATGGTAGAGTAATAATGTATGCAGACGAGTTGACAGAGTCAATGGAAAAAGCAATACATGAGACAAACAGAAGAAGAGGAATACAAGAAGCATATAACAAAGAGCATGGCATTGTTCCACATACAATTATTAAAGAGGTAAGAGATAGTGTAAAAGCTACATTTAAAGAGGAAGAAGAGGAGCAAGTAAATGTTAAAAAAGGCGAATCAGTAGAAGACTCAATAGAAAGACTTACAGAAGAAATGATGAAATATGCTAGAAACTATGAATTTGAAAAAGCAGCAACAATTAGAGATTTCATTGAAGAATTAAAAAATATGAAATAAGGTGAATTTATGGGATTTATTATATTAGACAAAATAAAAAATAATAACAAAAAGATAATGATTTTTACTGAGGGTACAATATTAAAGCCAAAGTATGTAAATAATTTATTATCTAGAATTAATGTAATGGGATATGTACCTATAAAAAATTCTATAGATAAGTTAAAAGAGTGGCAAGAAGAAGGATATGAGGTTATATATATAACTTCTTTAAAAGGAAGAAAAGCTATGAAGATGGCTCAAAGATTAGATGAGCTAGGATTTATTGGATCAATGGTAGGATATAGACAGAAAAATCAAGATTATGCAACACTAATAAAAGAAGAATTACCAGATATCTTAATAGAGGATAATTGCAGGTCTATTGGAGGAGAATATAACATGTGTTATAATCAATTAACAGATGAACTTAAAAATAGCATTAAGCATATTGTTGTTGAAGAATTTGAGGGAATAGATGATGTAAAATTATATTAAAAAAGGACGAGAATTTTATTCTCGTCCTTTAATGTTTTCACACTAAACGGTGCTAATGCTTTCGCCAAACTAATGTAAGTATAAAATAATCCAAACGTCATGGTATAAAAAAATAATTACTGCATATATAGTAATAGGTGATTGAACATGGAAGATAAAAATAAAAGTTTTAAAGAGCAAAATATTGTAATTCAAAACAGAGAGAAGGCTGTAGTTACTGGGGTTGATGATATTTTAAGTTTTGATGATGAACTAGTTATAGTTCAAACAGATTTAGGACTCCTTACAATAAAAGGGGAAGGGCTTAAGATGAACAAGTTAAACCTAGATAATAATGAGCTAATTATAGAAGGAAGGGCTTCTGCAATTGCTTATTCAGATGCAGCACAAAATAAGAAACAAGGGATAATGAACAAATTATTTAAATAATGTCTGTTATAAAGCAATTTAATGATTTTACATTTTTTCTGATTTTAGGAGTTATAATATCTTGTATATTTGACGTATTTAGGACTTTAAGAAAAGTACAAAAGAATAATTCTATATATGTTGTAATGTTACAAGATATTATATTTTTCTTTATAATTACCTTGCTTACAACAGTTTATATGGTAAAGGTAATTGACGACAGAGTAAGAGTATATATGTTTATTGCTATGGGAATAGGTATAGCAATTAGCAGAAAGATTATAAGTAAATTTTTAATTAAGATATATAGTATAATTTTAATATCGTTAAAGGGAATATTAGAATTTATTAATTTACCTATAAAGTTACATTTTGAGTTAATTTGCAAAATAGTTAAAAAAATAATAAAAAAATGTTGCAAATTGTTTTTTATTATGGTAAATTTAAAATGTAAACTACTATATGTATTTGGCAAAAAGAATAATTTTAAAAGAAAAAGAGGGTTGAATAATGAGTCAAAATCTAAACGTGAAAGGAAGAAAAGTCGTAAAAAGAAAAAAGAAAAATCTTAATATAGTTCATATTGCGTCTATTGCTTTTATCATGTATTTTGGCTTTACTTTTTTTAATCAACAATTAAAATTAAACAAATATAATTCACAGATAGATATGTATACAAAGGAAATAGAATCAAAACAATATTTAATTGAGTATTATAACAATAGAAATGAAAATATAACAACAGATGAGTATATTGAGTCTGTTGCAAGAGAAAAGCTAGGGCTAGTTAAGCCATATGAAACTATATATGTAGATTCCAATAAATAGAGCAGTCATTTAATTTGACTGCTCTATTTTTATTAATGTTATAGTTATTGAATAATCGTCTGTTGAAGCAAGAATTTTTATCCTAGAATCTGTGTTATTTAAAAATTTAAAGTCTAATGTTGGATAATATATAGTAGCATCTTTATCTGCAGGAACATAATTTACTCTTCTACTATGTGCATGCCTTTCTGTTACTTCTAAATTTGCAAGCATTACTGCATTATATAGTGTACTACTAATTTGACACATACCACCACCTGGAATTTGTATTAGGTTACCATCAGAATCAAATCCAGTTGCCTTTTTAAATCCGTATGCTTCGTTCATATGCCCTATTGTTTCGTTAAAAGAAAATTCTTCATTTGGTTCTACAATTTTATTATTTATCATTTCACAAGCTTTATTAATATTAAATATTCTACTTTGTTGGTTATCATATAAAGTCGATGTATAAGATGAGATTTCTTTTTCTGTGTAAACTATTTCTTTTTGTGCAATCGGCAGTACAGCATCATTGTTTTGATTAGAATTTGATTCTATATTTTTTAAATTAAATTCGTTTATATTTAATAAATTTACATCTTTTCTCATTAAATAAATAATATATCCTATAATAAATAATAAGATTATAATTGAAATAACTATTAAAATATTACTTTTGTCATTTTTTTGCGTATTATTATCCATATAAATTTACCTCATAAATATTATTTGATAATTTATTTAAAATATAAAAATAATATCAAATATTGTAAAATTAAAAAAATAATTAATAAAACAATATAAAAAGCTTGACATAATATGTACATGAGTGTATAATTCTTTAGGTAAATTTTATATATAGATAAAAACATTAATATTTTTTACATAACTAAATTTAATTAAATAAAGGAGAGGAGAGATCTGTATGCAATTATACAAAACAGAATCAAAAACTAAATATAAAGTACTGTTTGATTCTTCTGATGCTATGAGTCTTGGCGAGATATTTAAAAATATTAGTATTAGAAATATTGAGCTATGTGCATATATAGAAGAAAGATTACCTAAAGTTTTTGACGAATGCAAAAGAAAAAGAGTAATGGTTTTAAACATTGTGGATCAAAGACCAAGTACAATTATGGTTATGGTTTTAGTGCAAGATATTAAAGCTTCTTTTCCAAAGCCACATGAGAAAAGACATTATTTTAAAGTTACAGAGCTATCTTTTTATAATATTGATACTTTGAATGAATGGATAAGCAAAAAAAATTATACATATAAGATAATAGAAAATTCACATCAACAAGTCAAAGTAATAATTTTTAATATGTCACAAAAGGATGAAATGGAACTGTTTGAAGCAAACGTTAAAATAAATGCTGTATGTAATATAGCAAAATACTTTATATTACAAACTGCAATAAAGCTAGAGAAATGTTTAGAACTGTAGAGATTAATTCTACAGTTCTATTTTTATATTATAAGCAGTAAGCCAATAATCTATTTGTATTAAAAAAGCTATTGTTTGAGGATATGTCATTAGTTGCCCAAATAAATTTTCTGTTAAATCTTTCCCATGGTTAGATAAAAGGCTATTTACATATTCAATATTTATAACATCATGTATTCTAGATTTAGGATTGTCTATTATTTCCTTTAATTTATTTTCTAGCATATCCAAGTATTTTTTACTATAAGTTTTAGGAAAAGGAGATTTTTTTCTTGAAGAGATGTCAGTTGGAATATCTTCTTTGAATGCTTTTTTTAGAATATATTTTTCGCATACTTCACTATTGTTATTTCTAAGACCTAGTTTTAATTTTGCATCTATTCCAAATACATATTCAAATATTCTATGGTCTGCATAAGGAACTCTTACCTCAAGTGAAGTTCTCATAGAAGTTCTATCAGTTCTTTCGACAAGTGTATTCATAAAATATTTAACAGTAAGATATGTAGTCTGTTTAAATTTCTTTTCAAATTCATCTGTAGATAAAACAGATATGTTTTTTAAAGTGTTATTTTTACAACTAATTATATAGTCTGTAATTTCATTTGGCGTAAAAATATCTTTTTTTACTAGATTTTCTCTTAAATTTTCAGATAGTGCCCAAGGAAAGCCTTCAGCTCTTTTTAAATGTTCCCTATAAAACCATGGATATCCTCCAAAAATTTCATCAGAACATTCACCAGATAGAATAACTTTTTCATTATTATTAGTTATCTCTTTACAAAAAGTATACATAGAACTATCTATATCTGCCATCCCAGGCATATCTCTTGCTATTACGCACTCATATAGGTTGTTAAATAGATCATCATCTGTTACAATTATATTTTTATGATTTGTATTTAAGTATTTAGTCATAATTTTTACAAAGTCACTGTCTTTTGTTAATTGGTAACTATTTGGAGTAAAATCATTATCATTATTTTCGTAGTTTATAGAGTATGTACGAATGTTATGAATATTATCTGATGCAATCTTTGTAAGTATACTAGAGTCCAGACCGCCAGATAACATGCAAGATACACCAACATCTGATACAAGTTGTCGTCTAGTTGCATCGTTTACTAAATATTTTACATTATCTATGATTTCGTCATCCGAATCTATCATTTTTTTATCTTCTAAATCCCAATATTTTTTTATAATAAGCTCTCCATTTTTGTATGTAGCACAGTGACCAGCTTCAAGCTCGAATATATCTTTAAAATATGTTTTTCCTGGAGTATGTGCAGGTCCAAGTGAGAATAATTCAATAAGCTCACTTTTAGAAACAACAGGTGAGATATCATTGCTTGCAAGTATGCCTTTTATTTCTGACGAAAAATATAAAATATCATTTTTTAATGTATAAAACAATGGCTTAATACCTAGTCTATCTTTTGCAAGAAAAATAGAGTTGTCTTTTTCATCATATATAGCAAATGCAAAAATACCATTAATAAATTTAAGCATTTTTTCTTTAAATTCAATATATAGCAGAAGCATTACTTCAGTATCACATTCTGTTTCAATCTCATATCCGCGAGCTATAAGTATATTTCGTAAAACATTAGTATTATATAATTCACCATTATATGAAATAATATATGAATGACCATTTATTTCTTTTTTTAGTGGTTGTTTACCAAATTTTACATCTATTATGCTAAGTCTTGCATGACCAAGAGCTACGTTGCCTGTTACAACAACATTATTATCTGAATTTCCTCTTTTAGAAATAGCATTTTTCATATTGATTATTTTTTGTGTATCATTTATTTTATCTTTTTGAACGTATCCACAGATACCACACATAATATCACCTCAATTTATATTATTATTTTATCATTACAATTATGCGCTTTTTATAGTTATTTTTTAAGGATTTTATTGAAAAAAGTTGTCGTTTAAGATAGTATAAAAATATATGGTATATATAAGAGGTGGTTGTATGGTAAATAATAAAAAATCAGGAAAAAGTTTGATTCTTCTTGCAATTGTAATTGTTGTAATGAGTTTTGCTCTTTATTTTGTGAGTAGATTTTTTAATCAAAAAATGGATAAGGCCACAGAGGAAGCATTTAAATTAAATGTATATGAATATAATTTAGAGATTGAAGAATATAAAACTGAACTTGCACAAACAATTGGCTATGATGAAAATTCATTTTATGCCTATGGTGTGGATTTACAAAATGTAATACCAAATATTATAGAGACAGATATGTCTAAATTTAAAATTGAGCAAGGAAAACTTATATATATTGGAACTGATGAAAATGAAAGAAAATGGACAAATGAGGTAAAAATATAAGTAAAAAGAGAGGTAGAATTTAATTATGAGAATGTATGATATAATAGAGAAAAAAAGAGATAAACATGAACTTACTCAAACTGAAATAGAGTTTTTTGTTAATGGATATAGTAGAGGAGAAATACCAGATTATCAAATGTCTGCACTACTTATGGCAATATTTTTAAATGGACTAACAGATAGTGAGCTTAAGTATTTAACTTTTGCTATGGCAAACTCTGCTAAAACATTAGATTTAACAAGTATAAAAATACCAGGAAAATATATAGTAGATAAGCATTCTACAGGTGGTGTTGGAGATAAGATTACACTAATTGTTCTTCCAATTGTTGCAGCTCTTGGTGTTGGAGTATGTAAGATGAGCGGAAGAGGACTAGGATTTACAGGAGGAACCGCAGACAAACTTGAATCTATAACTGGATATAATGTAAATATCCCAATAAATGATGCTATAAGGCAAGTACAAGATATTGGAGTATGCTTAATATCTCAAAGTCCTGAAATTGCTGTAGCAGATAAAAAAATATATGCACTTCGTGATACTACTGCAACAGTAGAATCAATAGATTTAATTGCATCATCAATAATGTCAAAAAAACTTTCATCTGGAGTAGATAAAATATTGCTTGAAGTAACTGTTGGAACAGGAGCTTTTATGAAGACAATAGAAGATGCAAGAAAACTCTCAAAAACAATGGTAAAAATAGGAAAACTTGCAGGAGTAGAGACAAGAGCTGTAATTACTTCAATGAGTGAACCTTTAGGAAGAAATGTTGGAAATGCACTTGAAATAAAAGAAGTTATTACATTTTTATTGTCTGATGAGGAGACTTTATTTAGCGATGAGTTAAGAGATTTAAGAGAAGTAGTTTATGAGATTGCAGCACAAATGATAAAAATGTCTGGTGTATGCGATGATATGGAAAAAAACAAAGCAGATATAACTAAAGCAATAGTTACACATGCAGCTTATGATAAGTTTATAGAGCTTATAAAAGCACAAGGCGGACACATATATAATGTATATATGGACTGGGTTGGAATGAGTTTAGATATGCCAGTTTTAGATGATAAAGTTACATATTTAAAAGAAATTCATGCACAATCTGATGGATATATTGTGTCAATTGACAGTAAAAAAATAGGAGAAGCTCTTGTATCACTTGGTGGTGGAAGAAATAAAAAGGAAGATAAAATAGATTATTCAGTTGGATTTGAATTTGCAAAGAAAGTTGGAGACAAGGTAAAAGAAGGAGATACAATTCTTACAGTATTGTATAACGATAAAAATAAATTTAATGATGCTTTTGAATATATTGCAGATGCAATATATATAGATAATATAGAGCCAGATGTTGTTAAAGCTTTACAGACTAAGCCACATATTTTGGACATAATAGATGAAAGTAATATATAAAATACAAATAGAGATAGATTAAAAACTATCTCTATTTTATTCTTTATAAGTTGAAATTATAGGCATTTTGTAGTATTATATATTTGTAAAAAAGGAGAATAAAAATGCAAGAAGTACTAGATGTTTTTGACAGACTTAATATAAAGTATAATTTGGTTCATCATCCAGCAATATTTAATAGAGAAGATGAAGAACTTGTAAAAAATATAAAATTTGGTGGTAAATGTTGTAAGAATTTATTTGTAAAAGATAAAAAGGCAAATAAATTTTACCTCGTATCACTTCCAGTAGATAAGCGAGCAAATTTAAAATTAATATCAGATGAGATAGGATGTTCTAGATTCTCATTTGGAAATGAAGAAGAACTATGGAATAAGCTACATATAAAACCAGGTTCTGTATCTCTTTTAAATGTGATTGGTGCTCCAGATACAGATGTAACATTTGTAATTGATGAGGATATATTATCATATGAAAATGTTTCTTTTCATCCAAATGATAATACAGCAAGTATTGCATTTGCTCCAAATAAAATAAAAGAAATAATGGAAGAATATAATAAAGATTATATGTTTTTGAAAGTGGAGGAATAAAGTTTTGAGAATAATAGCAGGAAAATTCAAGGCCAAAAGATTAAATAGTCCTAAAACAGAAAAGACAAGACCAACACTTGATAGAGTAAAAGAAGCTCTTTTTTCTATTATAGATGGTTACATAAGAGATGGACAGGTTTTAGACCTTTTTGGTGGAACAGGAAATTTAGCATTAGAGGCTATTAGCAGGGGCGCACAATTTGCGTGGATAAACGACAAAGAAAGCCTTAGTATTTCAACGATATTGTCTAATGCTAAGTTGACTAATAGTTTGGAATGTGTTAAAATAACAAAGAAAGATTATGCAAAATGTTTAAATCAAATAGCAAACGAAAACATGCTATTTGATGTAATATTTTTAGATCCACCTTATGATAGTAATCTAGGAATAGACACACTTAATATAATTTCTGAATCTGAAAATCAGTTTTTAAAGAAAGATGGCATAATTATATACGAAACAGATAAGAATTTTCTTTTAAAGCTAGAAAAAAATAATAAAGCAGAGATTCTAAATAGTTTTAAAAATCTGCAATGTATTGATGAGCGAGCTTATGGAAATGTAGTTTTGAAGATGTATAAATGGAGGTAGTAAAATGGAAGTATTCACATTGTTAGAGAATTTAGAAGAAATACTAGAATCAGGTTCTAAGGTACCTTTTTCTACTAAGGTTATGGTAGACGCTGGAGAATTAAGGGATATAATTGAGGAAATTAGACTTAAATTACCAGACGAATTAAAACAAGCAAAGTGGGTTAAGGAAGAAAGACAAAGAATAATATCTGATGCAGAACTTGAAGCACAAAAAGTACTAAAAGAAACAGAAGGTAAAATAATAAATTTAATTGATGAGCATGAAATAACTAAGCAAGCATTAGCTCAAAAAGAAGAAATAATAGAAAATGCAAATAAAGTTTCTAGAGAAATTTCTGAAGGAACAAGAGAATACGCAGATAATGTATTAGAGAAGATAGAAAATGTATTAAGAGAGACAATCGACATTGTGCATAACAATAGAAGAGAATTAAAATAGATTAATTTTAAGTAGAGGTTGTGATTAAATGGGAAAAGGAAAAAGAGGTAGACCATCAAAAAAAGAGCAAAAGACTATAACAAATGACATGTTAGGTGGCTTTTTAGTTGTATTTGGTCTAATTTTAGCTGTTTTTATAGGATTTAGAAATATAGGTAGCTTTGCTCAAATTTGTAAAGTTATATTTTTAGGAGCACTTGGAAACTCAGCATATACATTTCCATTTTTGCTTATGGCTGTAGGAACATATTGTATTATGTCTGAAGAAAAAGTAAAGCCATTAAATGAGATAAGAAAAGGACTTGTTGTAATAGCACTAATTGCTGCGACACTTACTGTGTTTACAGAGTCGAGTATAAATTTATTTTCAAACCCAGTAAAAGGAGTTGTAGATAGCGTTAATGCAGGAATTGCAAAACAAAATTATGGTGGCGCAATAGGAACTTTAATAGGGGGAGTACTATCAGGAATTGTTGGCATTATACCTGCAAGAATAATACTTGTACTAATGACATTTATGATTTCACTATTTATATATAATATTTCATTTAAACAATTTTTTGGTGCAATTTCATATGGATTTAACTATATTGTTGATCATTTAAATAATGTTATTAATACACTATTTAGAGATGATGAGGTAAGAAAATACGAATATACAGATAATTTTGGAAATAAAGTACCAAAACTATCAAGAAAAGAAAAAGCAAGAATTGAAAAAGAACAAGAAAAACAAGAAAAGCTTAAAGAGGCAGGAAGTCTTAATGCTGATGAAAATTTAAATGTAGATAGAACTGAACAGGTTGAGTTTGATTTTAGCAAACTTGGTGGTAAACCTAGTGAAGCTGAAATTAAGTCTAAGCAAAAACGTGATGAATTCTTTAAGCAACAAAAAGAAGAAAAGGAAGATAAGAGTATAAAAGAAGTATTAACACTAGATCATACAGCTCATATTGAAGATGATAATTATGAATTTCCTTCAATTGAACTTTTAGCTGAACCAAAAGAAGGGGAAGTTTTTGACAGAAAAGCAATTCATGCAGTAGCAGTTAAACTTCAAAAAACACTTGCAAGTTTTGGAGTTGATGCAAGAGTTACAAACATTACTAAAGGACCAACTGTAACAAGATATGAATTAACACCCAATACTGGGGTTAGAGTAAATAAAATAGTAAACTTATCTGACGATATAGCATTAAGTCTTGCGGCAAAAAGTATAAGAATAGAAGCACCAATTCCAGGTAAAGCTGCAGTTGGTATTGAAGTTCCAAATAGTGTTACTGAATCTGTAATGTTAAGAGAAGTTATAGATTCAGATACATTTAAAAATCATAAATCTAAATTGTGTTTTGCACTTGGTAAAGATGCTGCAGGCGAGGTATGTGTTGGTGACATTGCAAAAATGCCTCATATGCTTATTGCAGGTGCTACAGGTTCTGGAAAATCTGTTTGTATAAACTCAATAATTGTTTCAATATTATATAAATCTAAACCAAGTGAAGTTAAAATGATACTTGTAGATCCTAAAATGGTTGAATTATCAGGATATAATGGAATACCACATCTGTTAATCCCAGTTGTAACTGATCCTAAAAAAGCTGCAGGAGCACTTAACTGGGCAGTTCAAGAGATGGTAAATAGATATAATTTATTTGCATCTAAAGGAGTAAAAGATATTAAGGGTTATAACGCTGTAATGGAGAAGGAAGAAGAAGGAGTAAAACTTCCTCAAATAGTAATAATCATAGATGAGCTTGCAGATTTAATGATGGTTGCACCAAATGATGTTGAAGATGCAATTTGCCGTTTAGCACAAATGGCAAGAGCTGCTGGAATGCATTTGATAATTGCAACACAAAGACCATCTGTAGATGTTATTACTGGTATAATTAAAGCAAATGTTCCATCACGTATAGCATTTACTGTATCTTCACAAGTTGATTCTAGAACAATATTAGACATGGCTGGAGCAGAAAAATTACTTGGTAAAGGAGACATGCTATATTATCCTGTAGGTGAGACAAAACCTCTTAGAATGCAAGGTACATTTGTATCTGAATCAGAAATAGAAAATATTGTTGAAGAAATAAAAGCAAATACTAATTCAACATATGATAATCAAATTATAGAAAGCATTGAAAAATCAAACGGTAAGACAGCAAAAGAAGGAGAAAACTCAGAACAAGATGATGCAGATGAACTTTTAAATGATGCAATCGATCTTGTTATGGATATGGGACAGGCTTCTGCATCAATGCTACAAAGAAGATTTAAGATTGGATATTCAAGAGCAGGAAGAATTGTAGACCAAATGGAAGCTCGTGGACTTATTTCTGGATATGATGGAAGTAAACCAAGACAAGTGTTAATTTCTAAAGAAGAATGGCAAGAGCTTAAAATGGGTGGAAATGATACTGTGGCAAATGAAGACGATAACGCACAAGATACACTTGTATCTAACGTTGCAGAAAATGTAGATAATGGTCAACAAAGATCTAAAATAGATATAGAATTATAATGAAGGAGAAAATTTAAAATGGCTATCAGAGAAATAAGAAAAGATGGAGACGAAATTCTATCTAAAAAATGTAGAGAAGTCGAAGTAATTGATGATAAGGTAAAAGAACTTGCACAAGATATGTTAGAGACAATGTATAAAAATGATGGTATTGGGCTTGCTGCATGTCAAGTAGGAATTTTAAAAAGAATTGTAGTATATGATGTTGCATATATTCAGGAGGATGGAAAAAGAGAAGGACATATATTAATTAATCCTAAAATTATTTCAAGATCAAAATCTATGATAGAGGTTGAAGAAGGATGCCTTTCTTTTCCAGATGTTTATGACAATGTTATAAGACATGAAAAAGTTACCGTTGAGTATACTGATTTAGATGGAAAGAAAAGAAAAATAAATGCAAAAGATATAGAGGCGGTTTGCTTACAACATGAAATTGATCATTTAGATGGTATAGTATTTTTAGACAGAGTAGCTGAACAAAAATAAAAAAGGTGGTTATATGAATAAATTATCTAAAACGATGAAGAAATTAGGCTTTACTTTTTCTTTTAAAAGATTAAAAAAAGCAATTCTTCTAGTTATATTATTTTCAATTATAGGAATAGGAGTATATGCACTATATGAGTTTAAGGCTTCAGAGACAGGACTAAAAATGATATATGAAAAGGAAGTCTCTTCTAAAATTGAAATAGGAGAAAACACAATAATAAGAATATACAAAAAGGATATAAATGACGATAAGGCGCTAGACTTTGTATTTATTATGGGTAAAGAAAAAAGAAGCAGTGATGATGCACTTAATTCTACAATAGAGCGATATGATAACGTTTCATTAGTTATAATTGATGGAAAAACAGATGATGTAAAAAAATATAATACAGAAAAGTCTTTTGAACCAGAAGTTACATTAAAAATAGTTGAAGATGAGAAAAATAGATATTTTTTAATATCAGATTATAATGGTAATATTAATTTATTTAGATTAAATAAAGAAAATCTTGTAGAAATTATAAAAAATACTACTAAACAGGATTTCTTAGGCTATACTATATATACTAAAAAAGATGAGGAAAATAAAAATATACTTGAGGTATCATTAGATAATTATGATAAAAATTATTTAAAAGAATATAAAGATATAAAAAGACTAGATTTTACACAAGCAAGTGTAGATTTATCTAAATATAGAGAGACATATTTAAGAGATAAAATATCTAAATTTGAATTTAAAGATACAAATAATGATGGTATTCTTGAATTTGTTACAACACAATATATTTTATATAGTTTAGATGAAAATGCTACTACAAATAAGACAATAGGCAAAATTGAGGTATATTTTAATATAAAAGATAATAAATTAAATTTTGATAGAGTAGAAATAAATATTTAAGATTAAGATTTTTTATCTTAATCTTTTTCTTTAAAGGAGGAATTAATTTGAGAAAAGATATTAAAATTGTTTTTATGGGGACACCGGAATTTGCAAGAGAATCATTTAAGGGGTTATATGAGGCAGGATTTAACATTGTTGGTTGCTTTACAAATCCAGATAAACCATCTGGAAGAGGAATGAAGCTTAAAGCATCTGCCGTAAAGGAATACGCGTTAGAAAAAGAGATACCAGTATATCAACCTAAAAAATTAAGAAATAATGAAGAAGTTCTTGAAACATTAAAAGAGTTAAAACCAGACATAATTGCAGTTGTTGCATATGGCAAAATTCTCCCAAAAGAAATAATAGATTTGCCAAAATATGGTTGTATAAATGTTCATGGTTCTCTTTTACCAAAGTATAGAGGACCTGCACCAATGCAATGGTCAATAATTAATGGAGATAAGGTTACAGGAATTACTACAATGTTTATGGATGTAGGAATGGATACAGGAGATATGCTACTTAAAGAGGAATTAGTAATTGAGGATAGCTATAATTTAGAAGATGTCCATGATAGGCTTGCAAGTATTGGTGCGAGATTACTAGTAGAGACAATAGATGGAGTTGTAGATGGAACAATAAAAAGAATTGTTCAACCAGAAGAAGGAACATACGCTCCAATGATTACAAGAGAGACAACAAAAATAGATTTTAAAAAGAATGCAAGAGATATATATAATTTTGTAAGAGGTCTTTCTCCATTTCCAGGAACATATATGGAAATGGAAAACGGAAATAAATTTAAAGTTTTTGATGTAGACTACGTAGTAGATAGTGAAATAGATAAAACTGTAGAGCCAGGGGATATATTACTTATGTCTAAAGATTCTCTATACATTAGATGCACAGATGGATATATAATTATAAAAACTATTCAACCAGAAAATTCTAAAAGAATGGACATAAAATCATTTATGGCTGGAAATGCATTAAAAATTAGCATGTTAGATAAATTTATATAATAATTAATAAGTAAAGTATAAATTAGTATTTTTATAGGGGGAAAACATAATGGACTTAACACAGATGCAAAAAAGAGCATATCAAAACAAAGTAAATCATGGATTTAATATTACAGATGTACCAAAAGAATTTTGCTATTTATATGGTGAGGTAGCAGAAGCTTATGATGCATATCTAAAGGGAAAAGATGATCTAGGAGAAGAACTTGCAGATGTAGCTATTTATCTTTTAGGACTAAGTGAAATTCTAGGCATAGATTTAAAAGAAAAAATTGAGTATAAAATACAAAAAAATGAGAAGAGAGTATATAAAGAGGTAAATGGTGCACATATAAAAATCGAAGGAGATAATTATTAATATAAGAGCAGTTAACTGCTCTTTTTTATGTAAATTATTGATTTTTTTGACGATTTATAGTATTATATTTATGTTTAATAAGGAGAAAAAATGGAAAAGATAAATATAACAGAATTAACATTTGAAGAACTTGAGAACTTTATAGAAGAACTTGGTGAAAAAAAGTTTCATGCAAAGCAAATTTTTAAATGGATACATAGAGAAAAGATAACAGATTTTGACCAGATGACAGATATATCAAAAGCATTAAGGGAAAAATTAAAAGAGAAAACATATCTTATGATTTTAAAAGTACTCGAATGTCAAGTATCTAAAAAAGATGGTACAATGAAGTTTTTAATAGAGCTTCCAGACCATAATGCAATAGAATCTGTACTTATGAAGTATCATCACGGTAATACAATTTGTGTCTCTAGTGAGGTTGGATGTAAGATGGGATGCAAGTTTTGTGCATCAACTAAAGAAGGGTTTGTAAGACAACTTCTTGCATCAGAAATAGAAGGACAATTGCATACTGTAGAAAGATATTCAGGAGAAAAAATATCTAATATAGTTTATATGGGAATTGGAGAACCACTAGACAATTATGATAATGTAGTAAAGAGTATAAGACAAATAAATTATCCTTTAGGATTAAATATTGGTGCAAGACATATTAGTTTATCTACATGTGGTTTAGTACCAAATATTTATCGTTTAGCTGAGGAAAATATACAATGTACATTATCTATTTCTCTACATGCTACAACAGATGAAAAACGTAGACAAACAATGCCTATTGCAAATAAATATTCTATCGCAGAACTACTTGAAGCATGTAAAGCATATATTAAAATAACAGGAAGAAGAATATCTTTTGAATATGCACTAATTTATGGACAAAATGATTCTAAAGAGGATGCTTTAGCACTTGCAAGGTTGCTTCGAGGAATGATTGCTCATGTAAATTTAATACCTGTAAATGAAATAAAAAACGGAGTATATAAAAAAGCACCAGAAAAGCATATAGAAGAGTTTATGAATACATTAAATTCATGTGGTGTAGTAACTACTGTAAGAAGAGAGTTAGGTTCAGATATAGATGCTGCTTGTGGGCAATTAAGAAAGAAATATATAGACAAAACTGACGAATTTGCAGATAAAAAGTTCGCAATAAAAGAGAATAACTAAAAACTATTGAAAAATGTTTTATTTCTTTGATATAATAAAGCAATAAGAGGTGAAATGATGATATATACAGCTAAGACAGACGTTGGAAGAAAAAGAGAAAATAATGAAGACAATTTATATGCAAGAATATATGATGAAGATACAGCTTTGTTTGTTGTTGCTGACGGACTAGGAGGATATTCTAGTGGTGAAGTAGCAAGTAAAGTTGCTGTAAATTCTATTAGAGATAATTTTGAAGTTAATATAGATGTTTTAAAAAAATCAGATGAAGACAAGATAAAAAAATTCTTTAAAGAATTAGTACAAATTACTAACCAAAAAATTTATAGCATGCAGATGTCTAATCCTAAATATAAAGGAATGGGAACAACTGTAGTACTTGTTGGTAAGGTAAATGGTAAAATATACTATGAATCTGTTGGTGATAGTAGATTATATTATATTGACAAAGAACTAAAAAAGATCGAACAGATCACAATAGATGATACATATGTAAATGAACTACTAAAGAAGAATTTAATTAAAAAAAGTGAAGTTGAAACACATCCACAAAAACATATTTTAACAAAAGCTCTTGGTATATTTGATACAATAGATTTAGATATTGATACTTTTATTAGAAAAGATGGGTATCTATTACTTTGCTCAGATGGGCTTACAAATATGTTACAAAATGAAGATATATTAGAAATAATTAGTACAACACCTTTTGATAATTTAGCAGAAAAATTTGTTCAAAGAGCAAATGCTAATGGTGGAACAGATAATATAACTTTAATTTGTGTAGAAATATAAAGGGGAGAAATTTATGGAATTAATTGGTAAAATTCTTGCTGGTAGATATGAAATAATTGAAAAAGTTGGAGAAGGTGGAATGGCTTATGTGTTTAAAGCTAGAGATAACCTTTTAAATAGATATGTAGCTGTTAAAATATTAAAAAATGAATACTCAAAAGATGAGGTTTTTGTAAAGAGGTTTAGAACAGAAGCACAAAGTGCAGCCTCTCTTATTCACCCAAATATTGTTTCAGTATTTGATGTTGGTGAGGATAGAGAAATAAGCTATATTGTAATGGAGCTTTTAGAAAATAAGACTTTAAAAGATTATATACAAGAAAAAGGATCTTTATCTAATGAAATTACATTAAAAATAGCAGCTCAAATTGCATCTGCACTTGAAGCAGCACATAAAGCACATATTGTGCATAGAGATATAAAGCCTCAAAATATAATATTAAATAGAAATTTAGTTGCAAAAGTAACAGATTTTGGTATTGCTAAGGTGACATCTGCTACATCTGCTACAATAACAAGCACAGAGAAAACAATGGGATCAGTACATTATTTTTCACCAGAGCATGCAAAAGGTGGGTATACTGATGCAAAATCTGATTTATATTCTTTAGGTGTAGTAATGTATGAGATGGCAACAGGAAAACTACCATTTGATGCAGAATCTGCTGTATCTGTTGCATTAAAACATATTCAAGAAATGCCTATAGAACCAATAGAGGTAAATCCTAACGTTAGTAAGCCATTAAATGAAATAATAATGAAGGCTATGGAAAAATCAACTGCTACTAGATATCAAACAGCAACAGAAATGCTTACAGATATTTCACTTGCACTATCTAAGCCTACTAACAGTTTAGTATCTAGATCACAAACTTCAATTGAAGCTGGTGCTACACAAGTAATACCAGTATTAAATGATGAAAATATTGTGCCAAATGTAAGAATTAGACAATCAACTGGAGGAAGAACAGCATATGCAGCATCTAATAAATATAGAGACGAAAGAGTAAATACTCAGCCAGATGTTGATGATGATGTTCAAGAGGTAAAGGCAGTTAAAACTCCTCAAGAGAAAAAGAAGAAAATGATTATTACATTAAGTGTAGTTGCAGTACTTGTAATTATTGTTGGAATTGTTTTTGGATATTTTATCAAGAAGATATTTAATAGTGGTAAAGAACAAGAAGTTGAAATTCCATATATAATTGGTAAAAACATAGATGACTTAAAGAAACAATATGAATCAGAGGGCTTTGAATTTATTCAAACTGCTGCGGAAAATAGTTCTGAATTTAAAGAGGGAGAAGTAATTACTCAAAAACCAGATGCTGGCACAAAAACAACAGATAAAAAAATATATTATACAATAAGTAGAGGAGAAAAACTTGTTAAGGTAACAAATGTTGAAGGAAAAGATTTGAAAGTTGCAAAATATGAACTTGAAAATACTTTAGGATTTATTGTTGAAGAAGAAAAGAAAATTTCTGATACTGTTGCAGCAGGACTTGTAATATCTCAAGATTATAAGGATGTTGAAAGACCTGTTGGAAGTATAATAAAGCTTACAGTAAGTTCAGGAGATGGAAAAACACAAGTTATAGTACCAAGTGTTGTAGGAAAGAATGTAAATGATGCAAAAGCTGCTTTAGAGAAAGAAAAACTTAAAGTAGAAATAGAATATGGCGAAGATGAAAGTAAATCTAATGGAACAGTTTTAACTCAATCTTATCCACAAAACTCTGTATTAAAAGAAGGAGACTTAATTACAATAAAAGTAAATAAGAGAATTGTAAATAAAACTGTAACTGTACCAGGTATTCCAGATGGAACAAAAAAAGATGATATTTCAGTTAAAGTAAGTGTTGATGGTGGAGCATCAAATAATACTACATTTACTTATGATGAGGAAGCAGGCTCTGTTACATTTACTGTTAATGGCTATGAAAAGCTAGACTATACTATAAGTGTAAATGGTTCAGTAATAAATAGTGGCTCAACAAGTTTTTAATTTAAAGAAGAGGGAAACCTCTTCTTTATTTCTTGAAAAAGGACATAAGTTGTAGTAATATATAATATATAGGAGAAAGTATGGAAAAATTGATAGGAAAAATAATACGTATAGATTTAGATATATATGTTATTAATATACAAGATACAAATAACATAGTTTTTGCAAAAGCAAGGGGAAATGCTAAAAAGAATAATGCTATTTTAGTTGGAGATATTGTAGAAGTAGAAAAAGTTAATCAAGATTATATGATTACCAAAGTAATTGATAGGTTAAACTCATTAATTAGACCACCTGTAAGTAATATTGATCAAATGATTATTGTGGTATCTCTTGGAGCTCCTGTACCAGATTACATATTATTAGATAAACAGATTGTATTATGCCTTGCAAAAGGAATAGAACCAATAATTTGTTTAAATAAAATAGATCTATGTGATAAAGATCTTCAAGCTAAAAATGATTTAGAATATATAAAAAATACATATGAAAATCTTGGAATAAAGATTTGTTATGTAAGTGCAAAAGAAAAAATAGGATTAGAAGAATTGAAATCATTTTTATATGGAAAAACATCTGCATTTTCTGGTAATTCTGGTGTTGGTAAATCATCTATTACACAAGAAATATTAAATGATTATCCAAAAACTATAGACATAGGAGAGATAGGGCAAAAATCTAAAAGGGGTAAACATACAACCAAGTCTGTAAATTTATATGCGTTAAATAATAATACATATATTTTAGATACACCTGGATTTTCTAGTTATGAGTTATATGATGTAGAACATAAAGAATTAAGAAATTATTATAAGGAGTTTATAAACTGCAATTGTGATTATGACGACTGTGCACATGTTATTGAAGCGGATACAGTATGTGATGTTAAAAGAAAAGTTCAAAATGGTAAGATAGATAAAGGCAGATATGAAAGATATGTATATATTTATGATAAATTAAAAGAGAGATATGACAAAAGATATAAATAATGTAAATTAAAGCGCTAATATTTAGAGTATTAGCACTTTTTTCTTTTTTTCTGTTTGTTATACTTGAAATATAATATTACTTATAGTAATATTAAAATAGCGTTAAGTGGAGGAGGATATTATGAAGAATTTATCTATTTCAATATTAAATGTAGATAATATACCAACTTTTTTAGATAAACTAAAAAGAGCAGAAGAAATTTTAAAAAAGGAAAAAATAAAGGATAGCTTTAATATATCAATTCATTTTGACGTTATGGACAATAAGTTTGTTCCAAATAATGGCATAGATATAGAAAAAATAAGTAAGGTTAATAATTTTAATTATTATATAGATACTCATTTAATGGTACAAAAACCAATTGCTGATGGATATATAGATAGAGCAATAGAACTTGGATGTAGAGATATAACAATTCATTATGAGATTGATGATTTTGATAGAGCTTTAGACTATCTACTAAAAAAGAAAGAAGAACTAGATGGAAAATTAAAAATAGGAGTATCAATAAAACCTAATACTGATGTTACTAAATTAGAAAAATATATAAATAAGATAGATAAAGTTCTAATTATGAGTGTTGAACCTGGATTTGGAGGACAAAAATATATTGATTTTGCAACAGACAAGATAGAATATATTAAATCTAAATATCCTAGTATATTTGTTCAAGTAGATGGTGGAGTAAATGAAGATACTTTAAAGTCTCCAATAAGAGCAGATGTAGATAGTGTTGTTGTTGGAAGTTATATAACTAAAGCTGAGGATAAAATAATAGATAGATTATGTGTTTTAAACGGAATTCTAGATATTGAAACAGCACCTCACGAGGCAAATATTGAATTTGAAAAAAGAACTATTCAAGCCGTTGAAGGTGGATATGCACAGGGTGACATTCTTCTTGGAATTAAAGTGCCAAGGATAAGAGCAATAGCTAAAAAGTGGTACAAAGTTATTACATTTGATGCATTAAGCTATTTTATTAGTTCTAAAATTCATGATTATAGAAGATTTGCTATATTTTGTCTAGATTTAATTGTAAATAAGGACAATTATGATAAAGTTAAGAATTTTATAGATAATAATACTCAACATATAAATAACTGGGATTTAGTAGATAGTTTGGCTCCAATTTGTATAGGCAAGCAGATTTTAGATAAAACAGATAAAGAAATATATAATATTTTAAGAAAATATACTAAATCTTCAAATATATGGACTAAAAGAATAGGAATAGTATCTTTACTATATATTGCAAAAGAAAACAGAAAAAAAGTTGTTTTTGATGTAATAGATGATGTGTTTTATGAACAGTTTCACTTGTACCAAAAAGCAAGTGGATGGGTTTTAAGAGAATTGTATAAAGTAAATCCAGAGGATACACTACAATATTTAATACAAAAGAATAAAGAAAGAAAAATACCTAACATTTTAAAATCTTATGCGACAGAAAAAATGACAAAAGAAGAAAAGGAAAGAATAAAATAAGGAGTGATAATATATGAAAAAGATTGCAATTATGACAGCTG
Organism: uncultured Clostridiaceae bacterium; assembly: GCA_947381905.1. Lineage (GTDB taxonomy): Bacteria > Bacillota > Clostridia > TANB77 > CAG-465 > CAG-465. Next base: position 27,565 of record CANCXL010000007.1, read on the forward strand.
GTGGAGATTGTGCAGGACTTAATAGTGCAATTAAGTCTGTAGTTATGACAGCAAATATTCAAGGAATTGAAGTACTAGGAATAATGGATGGTTATATAGGATTTGTTGAAGGAAAATATACAAATTTAGATGAAGAAATTGTAAGAAGTATTGAAACTAAAGGTGGAACAATGCTTGGTTCTTCAAATAAAGAGTGTCCATTTCATTATTATAATAAAAAAACAAGAACTTTTGAAGATAGAGTAGATGAAGCTATAGAAAAAATAAGAGAACAGGGTGTAGAAGGTATGATTATTATTGGAGGAGACGGAACACTAGATTCTGCAAGGGTTATTCATGAACATGGAATGCCTGCAGTTGGAATTCCTAAAACAATAGATAATGACATGTCTGCATCAGAACCTACTATTGGGTTTCAAACTGCAATTGATGCTGCAGTTGATGCAATAAGAAAATTAATAACTACAGCATATTCTCATAGAAGAGTAATGGTCGTTGAACTTATGGGTAGAACATCGGGATATCTTACCTTATATGCAGGTTTTGCTTCTGGTGCAGATATTATTCTTTTACCAGAGCAAGATTATAGCTTAAAAGTAGTTTGTGACCGAGTAGATGAAATAATGAAATCCGGAAAGAGATATGTAATAATTGCAGTATCTGAAGCTGCAAAAGAAAAAGGCGGAGAAGAGACAATTGCAATGCTTGTAAAAGACAGCTTTGAGCAAAAAAGATATGGTGGTGTATCTCAAAAACTTGCAGCACAAATTGAACAACTTACAGGATATGAGACTAGAGCGACAATTCTTGGTCATATTCAAAGAGGTGGAGAGCCAACAACATCTGATATTATTTTAGGTGCAAGACTTGGAAATGCTGCATGTAAATTGCTAATTAATGGAGAAGCTGGAAATATTGTAGGAAATAGAGGCGGAAAGATTATGAAGATGCCATTTCCAAAAGAAAGAGAACCAAGATTACTTAATATGGATGAAGACGATTTGTGTAAAACTGCAAAAGATATGGGCGTATGCTTTGGACAGGAGTAGAATATGAATATAGTATTTATTGAGTATCCTAAATGCTCTACTTGTAAAAAGGCAAAAGCATTTTTGGAAAATAGAAATATTAAATTTGAAGACAGGAATATTGTAGAGAATAATCCTAATGCTAAAGAACTTGAAGAATGGATACGAGTAAGTAATATTCCTATAAATAAATTTTTTAATACAAGTGGAATATTATATAGACAGATGGAATTATCTAAAAAACTCGCTAATTTGAGTGATAGCGAAAAAATAAAAATTCTTTCTTCAAATGGTATGCTTGTAAAAAGACCATTACTAATTTTAGAAAATAAAGTATTAATTGGTTTTAAAGAAAAAGAATGGGAAAATGAAATATAATAGTAAAGAAGCGTTACGAAATTGTAACGCTTTTTGTCAATTATTAAGATATTACTAAAAAACCGAACTTTTGTTTGACAATAAAAAAACGATATGGTATAATCTAATCAAACATTAGTTTGAAAGGGGAATGAATATGAGTGATACAACTACTTTAAACGATAAAGAGCAAAAAGTATTAGAATATATAAAAAAACAAATTAAAGATACTGGATATCCACCATCTGTAAGAGAAATTTGTGCAGCACTTGGATTTAAATCTACTTCTTCTGCACACCAATATATATGGAGACTTGCAGAAAAAGGATATATAGATAAAGGTGATTTAAAAACAAGAGCGATAAGAGTTGTCGGTTCTGAATCAACTATATCTGTACCAATAGTTGGTAAAGTTGCTGCAGGAGAACCAATACTTGCAACAGAAAATATAGAAGATTATATGTCAATAGGAGAAAGTTTCTTTTCTAAAGACTCTTTAAAAAACGATAATTTCATTTTAAAAGTACAAGGCGAAAGCATGATTGAAGCTGGAATAAATGATGGAGACTATATTATTGTTTCTAAACAATCTACAGCAAGAAATGGACAAATTGTTGTTGCTATGATTGATGGAGATGCAACAGTAAAAACTTTCTATAAAGAGGCTGGATATATTAGACTTCAACCAGAAAACTCAACAATGGATCCAATTATTGTTAAAGATTGTCAAATCGTTGGTAAAGTTATTGGATTATTTAGAAAGATATAAATAGTTTAACTAGAAAATGCATATGAATAAAGTAAGAAGATTTATACCAATAATAATATTTATATTATATTTAGTAGTATTAGAAATATATTTTTGGAATAATACAGATCAATGTGGTTTGGGTTTTGGAATGATAACACATGGCTCTATTTTCCCAATTTTAGTCTTTGTAATATCATTAATTTATAGCTTAACAACTAAAAGTAAGAAAAAATATTTTTTAGCGTTATTATTTGGAATTTTAATTATGATATTTGAAGTTACTACATACGAATTGTTAAATGGTAGCATAAATTTATCTGTTATTCTTTTAGGATTAATATATAGTGTAGTATCTTTAATAGGAATATTTTTAGGAAATCTAAGAAAAAACAATAAAAAGAGTGAATTTATGTTCACTCTTTTTTCACTTTAAAATGCATTTTTCATACAATATATTATTGGAGGTGGAATATGCTTGAAAATTTAAACATTGGTCTTGGTATTACAGGATCTTTTTGTAATTTCCCAAGAATTAAAGCATTAATTGATGCTTTAAAACAAGAAAAAGTAAATAAAATAATTCCAATAGTATCTTCTGTTACAAATACATACGACACTAGATTTTTTGTAAAAGACAATTTTATAGAAATGCTTGAAAGAGAAACAGGTCAAAAAGTAATAGATAATATTGTTGCAGCAGAACCTATTGGTCCTAAAGATATGATTGATATAATGATAATTGTACCATGTACTGGAAATACAGTTGCAAAGCTTGCAAATGGGATAACAGATAGCGCTGTATTAATGGCTACTAAAGGACATATTAGAAATAATAAGCCAGTTGTTATTGGTATTTCAACAAACGATGGACTTGGTGCAAACTTTAAAAATATAGGTCTACTTTATGATACAAAGAATTTTTATTTTGTACCATTTATGCAAGATGATTACAAGAAAAAGCCAAAGTCTTTAGTACTAGATTATACTAAAGTAATGGACACAATAAAACTTGCAAGACAAGGAGAACAGATACAACCACTTCTTGTTTGACATTTTTTAAAATCTCATATATACTTTTAGTGGTGATAAAATGAATAAAGAATTTTCAAATATCATTATTTTTAACAATAAAGGGATTTTGGAGATAAAAGAAAAGCTAGAGAAAATAATGGTAGATTTAGGATATGAGCAAGCAGAAGATAATAATTACAAATATTACATAAATATAATTAATGATGATATAAATAATATATGTGTTGTTAATTCAAATTTTTTTGAATTTGAAGGCTTGGATCAAAATAAAAGTGTAATTAGAAAGATTGCTAAAAGAGTTGCTCAAGATACATTTATGGTAAGTTCTAAAGAAGATTTTGCTATAGTAGAAAAATATAGCTTTAATAAAAGAATATATGACTATATTTGCTTTGGAAATGTAGAAAAGCTACAAAGTTTTGGATATGATGAATCATATGCAAACTATATGTATAAAGAAATATGGAAAAACCATTTTGTTGGAAGAAATACGATAGAAAATGTAGATAAACTTATAAACGAAGAAAAAACTTTTTTTAATCCATATGAAATAATTGTAGAAATATTAAAACTATATGGCCTAAAATATGAACTTATTGTTTATAATAATAATGACAATATCAGTTCATATGAATATAAAACTCAAAAAATATTTTTTAAATAAAAAAGCTCCTCAATAGAGGAGTTTTTTCTAATAAATTAGCATATTGTTATAAAGCTCTAAAAGTACGTTTTCTTCCTTTTTGTAATCATAGTAATATAATTTATCAAAAAAGAATAATGCTTCAAATTTAGCATAAAATAGAGCAAACAAAGAATATATTCTGTTATTTTTATGATTTTTAAAATCTTTTTGCTTAATGCTTATAAGTTTTCCACGAAAATAGTTATATGTAAGTTCGTATCTTATTTGTGCATTATTTGCGCTATAATAAATAACATCTCCGTCCTTTGTTCATTTGAATAATAGGTAATAGATTTTCGTCTAAAAAAATTTTTTTAATGGTTCCATGAGTTTCCATAATTATTCACTCCTTTTAAATAAATTATTATATTTAATATTATAACACAGTTAACATAAGAAGTAAATATTACTATGTTAAATTTAATAATATTGAATAAAAATTATATTTGTAAATATATTGTTATATAAAAATTATTATTTTTCTTTATTTTATGTTAAATATATGTTATAATAACATGTGTAAAATTAAGGAGGATGAAAGATGAATGTAGGTCTTGTAACCTTAGGATGTACAAAGAATCAAGTAGATAGTGAAATGATACTTGGATGCTTTAAATCTCAAGGATTTAATATAGTAAATCAAGTAGAAGATGCAGATATAATTGTTGTTAATACTTGTGGATTTATAGAATCTGCTAAAGTAGAAGCAATAGATACTATTTTAGAGATGGCAGACTGTAAACAGTATGGAAATTGCAAGGCATTAATTGTAACAGGATGCTTAGCTAAAAGATATAAATCTCAAATAATTGAGTCTATGCCAGAAGTAGATTTGGTAATTGGTGTAGATGAATATGAAAATCTACCAGAAATTCTATCAAACTTTTTTAGTCAAAGTAATTTATTAAATCATTACAAGTTTAATCAAAAATTAGATTTTAATAATAGAATAATATCTTCAACATACCCTTTAGCTTATATAAGAATATCAGATGGTTGTGATAACAAATGTAGTTATTGTGCAATACCATTAATTCGTGGACCATTTAAAAGTAGACAAATGGAAGATATATTAAAAGAAGTTGAAGATTTAGCTAAAAAAGGAATTAAAGAGTTTTGTGTTATTTCTCAGGATACATCTAAATATGGCTTAGATATATATGGGGAATTAAAACTTGCCGAATTACTAAAAAAGATGTCACAAATTGAGGGCGTAAAATGGATTAGAATTTTATATATGTATTTATTTGAAACAACAGATGAATTAATAGATGAAATTGGAAAAAATCCTAAAGTTTGTTCTTATTTTGATATTCCAATACAACACTTAAATGACAAAATGTTAAAGGATATGAACAGACATGATACAAAAGAAATTATATATGATAGAATAAAAAGAATTAGAGAGATTGTCCCAGATGCAATACTTAGAACAACTTGCATTGTTGGATTCCCAGGAGAGACTAAAGAGGAGTTTGAAGAGCTTATTGATGGAATTAAAGAATTAAAATTTGATAGACTTGGTGCGTTTACATATTCAAGAGAAGAAGATACCAAAAGCTATGATATGGAAAATCAAATCGATGAGGATGTAAAAGATCAAAGATTAAAAGAGCTTTTCGATGTTCAAAAAGAGATATCTTTAAATAAAAATAAGGAAAGACTTGGTGCAGAGTACGAGGTTATTGTAGAGGATGTATCAGAAGATGATGAGTATTTTATATGTAGATCAATGCTTGAAGCTCCAGATGTTGATGGAAGAATATATATAAAGATAGACGAAGAAAGCAGTAAAAAAGTAATAATAGGTGAATATACAAATGTAAGAATTATAGACTATAATGAGTATGATTTGTTTGCAACCATAATTTAGGAGGTAAATATGTACACTAAAGAAAGTTTAAAAAATTCTACTTTAGTAGAATTAAGAAAAATAGCTGAAAGTTTAAAGCTTGAGGGATACGAAAGATTAAAGAAAGAATATTTAGTAGAAGAAATAATTAAAAATTTAGAAGAAAGTAACGAAATAGATGAGAAGGTAAATATACAAATTGAAAATCCAGAAACAGACTATATTACTGAGGGAATACTTGAAGTAATGCCTGATGGATATGGATTTTTACGTAGCGATAATTATCTTCCTGGAAATAAAGATGTATATGTATCAGCAGTACAAATTAGAAGATTTAAACTTGCAACAGGGGATAAATTAAAAGGTATTGCAAGATTTACTACTGATCCACAAAACAAATTTCCATCACTTATATATGTTGATGCAATAAACGATGATAGAGTGGAACAGGCTCTTAAGAGACGTTCTTTTGATACACTAATTCCTATTTATCCTGAAGAGAGACTACGTTTAGAAACAGTACCAAAAGAATATGCTACAAGACTTATAGATTTACTAGCACCAATTGGAAAAGGGCAACGTGGACTTATTGTTGCACAACCTAAAGCTGGTAAAACAACATTGTTAAAGCAAATTGCAAATGGAATAATAAAAAATAATCCTAATGTAAAACTAATGGTATTACTAATAGATGAAAGACCAGAAGAAGTTACAGACATTGAACGTTCAATTGATGCAGAGGTTATTCATTCAACTTTTGATGAATCTCCTGAACATCACATTAAAGTGTCAAAAATGGTAATTGAAAGAGCTAAAAGACTTGTTGAACAAAACAAAGACGTAGTAATTTTACTAGATAGTTTAACAAGACTTACAAGAGCAAGCAATTTAGAAGTTGATCCAAGTGGAAAAACTCTATCTGGTGGTCTTGATCCTGCTTCATTATATTTTCCAAAGAAATTTTTTGGAGCAGCAAGAAATATTGAAAATGGCGGTAGTCTTACAATTCTTGCTACAACATTAGTAGAGACTGGTAGTAGAATGGACGATATGATATTTGAGGAATTTAAAGGAACTGGAAATATGGAAATATTTTTAGATAGAAAATTATCTGAAAGAAGAATATTCCCAGCTATAGATATATATAAATCTAGCACAAGAAGAGAGGATTTATTATTTGAATCAAAAGAGCAAGAGGTATCTACATATATTAGAAGATTACTTGCACAATCTAATAATGCTGAAATGGTAGAAAAAATAATGAATATACTTGTTAAAACTAAAAATAATGAAGATTTTATGAAAGTTTTTCTAGAAAATCTTAAGAAGAAATAGACAAATTTTAAATTTAATTATAAAATTAATATATAAATTATACTTAAAGTGAGGTAGTTTTTATGAAAGAAAAAATTAAAATTAATTTTGAAGATGGTAGAGAAATTCTAGTACCATATAGAACAACAGCAATTGATGCAGTAAAAATGGTAGAAGATAATATAGATGATATACTAGCAGTAGTTGTAAATAATGAAGTTAAATTTCAACAATACGAACTAGTAAAAGATTCAGAAATTAGATTTGTTAAAATAGATACAGAAAATGGATATAGAGTATACTCTAAAAGTTTAAAAATGGTGCTATATATGGCAATATCTGAACTTTATGGAAATATTGATGTAGATTTTCAAGCAACAATAAACAGAAACCAGTATTTTATAACACCAGATTTTGATTTAACAGAACAAAAAATACAAGAAATAAAAGAAAAAATGAAGGAAATTGTAGATGCAAATTATCCTATAGAAAAGAAAGCAATGAGTGTAGCAGAAGCCGAAGAATATTACAAAGAATCTGGTGACATAGATAAGCTTCAAAACATGGCAAATAGAATAAAGTCATATACAAATGTATATTTTTGTAATGGATATTATAATAATTTTTATGGCGTACTTGTACCTAAAACAGGATATTTAAAAACTTTTGATTTAATACCATTTAGAAGAGGTGCTCTTCTTGTAACAAAAGACAAAGACGGAGAGCTTCCAGAAATAAGAGACTCTAAACTTATCGATTCAATAGAAGAATTCTATAGTTTCAAAAAGATATTAAATGTAGATAATATTGGTGGACTAAATGAAAAGATACTAAAAAATGATATGATAGATATGATTCAAGTATCTGAGGCAATTCATCAAAGAAAAATAGTTGAAATAGTTCAAGACATTGAACGTAAAAAAGAAATTAAGCTTGTTTTAATTGCAGGGCCATCATCATCTGGTAAGACAACATTTGCACAGCAACTAGGAGTACAATTAAGACTTACTGGATATAATCCAATTACAATATCTATGGATAATTATTTTAAAGAAAGAGTAGATACTCCTATAGGTCCTGATGGTAAATATGATTTTGAAACAGTTGATGCATTAGATATTGAACTATTTAATACACATATGGAAAAACTAATAAATGGAGAGACTGTGGAGTTACCTGAATTTGACTTTGTTGTTGGAACAAAGAAATATAATGGCAAAATGCTTACATTAAAAGAAAGAGATGTATTAGTAGTAGAAGGAATTCATGCATTAAATCCTATACTTACTAAATTTACACCTACTAAAAATAAATATAAAATATATATTGCACCAATTACAACATTAAACATTGATGGATATACTAAAGTATCATCTTCTGATACAAGATTTATAAGAAGGATGGTAAGAGATTTTGCAACTCGTGGTCATAGTGTAGAAAGAACATTTGAATTATGGGGAAATGTAAAAAAAGGCGAAGAAAAATATATATTCCCATATATAGAAGGTGTAAATAGTATATTTAATTCTAGTATAATATATGAGCCAGCAGTAATGAAAACTTTTGCTCAACCATTATTATTACAACTAGATAAAAATAGCAAATATTATGCCGAGGCAAGAAGATTATATGAATATTTAAATAACTTCTTACCAATGGAAACATCAAATATACCAATTGACTCACTTATTAGAGAATTTATTGGTAATGGATGCTTTAATAGATAATAAAAAACTTAAGATAGGTACTAGAAAAATATTTTAGTACCTTTTCTAAACTAAATTTGAATGGAGGTAAAATGGAACAAATACAAAATATAATTTTAATAGTATTAAATAATCAGATATTTCAAATTGTGGTGAAACTTATTCTAATATCTATTCTTGCTGGAATAATAGGAATAGAAAGAGAACATTCAAGTAAACCTGCAGGATTTAGGACACACGTGCTTGTAGGAATTAGTGCTGTACTAGTTATGACTTGTGGTATAGAACTTGCAAGTAAATTCGGTAGTAATGATCCATCAAGAATGCCTGCACAGCTTTTGTCTGGTATTGGCTTTATTGGAGCTGGAACAATTTTAAGTAATGGTTTTAAAGTTAAGGGCTTAACTACAGCATCTGGACTTCTTGCAATTACATGTATTGGACTGTGTGTAGGTGCTGGAATGTATGTATATGCAATTATTGCAACTCTTGTAGTATATATAATATTAAAATATTCTTATGTTTTAAATTCAGATTTAGATCATATAACAGAGTATAAATTTAAAGTTCTAACTAATAATCCAAAAGAGATACTTGAAAGTTTAAATGTAATAATATCTAGATATGATATTAATGTAACAAAACTTAAAATAGTAGAAGATGATGAAGATTTAGAATATAGTTATATATATTATGAATGTAAGATTTTGACATCTTCTTTTGACAAAAATAAATTTATAACAGAATTTGCTAAAGTAGATAAAGTAAAGCAAGTTTTAGATGTATAATAAACATAAAAACAATAGTATAGATTTTAATAGAAAAAATAAATTTTAAAAATATTAATTTTTTACTTGCAAAACGATTTGATTTGATGTATAGTATTCATCAAGGGTGAGAAAAATGTCTAATAATAATTCTATGAAAATGATGAATATTGTTAAAAAAAGTAAACAATGTTTACTTTCAGTTTTTGCCCCATTAGTATCAGTATTTAATATTAAAAAATTAATTATTATAAATTTCGTTAAAAACAGTTAATATATTTTATATTAACTGTTTTTTTATATATTTTTTGAGGAGGAGTTTTAAAATGAAAGAGGCAAAATTAACATTAGATGTTAATGAAAAACCACCAGTGCTAAAATGGATAATTTTAGCAATTCAACATGTATTTGCAATGTTTGGAGCAACAATACTTGTACCAATACTTGTAAATGCAGCAGCAGGAGAAACAGTACTTACAATACCAGTTGCTCTTGTTACATCAGGAATAGGTACACTATTATATATTTTGTGTACAAAAGGAAAATCGCCAGTATATCTTGGTAGTTCCTTTGCATTTATTACACCAATTGCAGTAGGAGCTGTAAAAGCAGGAATTGGTGGAGCAATGACAGGTATAATGCTTGTTGGTATAGTATATATAATAGTTTCATTAATAATTTGTTTAATTGGTAAGGAGTGGTTAAGTAAATTATTACCACCAATTGTAATAGGACCAATGATTATGATAATAGGACTTGGACTTGCTCCAACTGCAATCTCAGAGATGGGCCTTGCATCAGACATACTAAACTGGAGAGAAGTTGTGGTTGCACTATTTACTTTCTTAGTTACTGCTGTAGTAATGCTTAGAGGAAAAGGATTTTTAAAAATTATACCTTTCTTAGTAGGTATGGTATCTGGATATATACTAGCTGTAGTACTAGGACTTGTAGATTTTAAACCAGTACTTGAAGCAGCATTTTTCAGCATGCCAGATTTTGTACTACCATTTATATCATATACTCCAACACTTGGAGCAGCTCTTACAATTGCACCAATTGCACTTGTAACAATAGCAGAACATATAGGCGATCATACAGCTTTAAGCACAATTATAGGTAAAGATTTATTAAAAGAACCAGGATTAAATAGAACATTACTTGGAGATGGTGTGGCAACATTTGTAGCTGGACTTTTAGGTGGACCATCAAACACAACTTATGGAGAAAATACATCAGTTGTAGGTATGACAAAAATTGCATCAGTATGGGTAATAGGACTTGCAGCAATATTTGCAATATGTTTAGGATTTTTAGGAAAGTTTACTGCACTTGTATCTACAATTCCTAATGCAGTACTTGGAGGAGTTGCATTACTTTTATATGGATTTATAGCAGTAAATGGACTTAAAGTATTAATTGAAAATAGAATGGATTTTTCTAAATCAAGAAACGTAATTATAGCTTCAAGCATGCTTGTATTAGGTCTTGGAGGCGCTATGGTAAATGTTGGTACTGTAACAGTATCAGGAATGAGTCTTGCAGCACTTGTAGGAATACTTTTAAACTTATTCTTACCAAAAGATAAAGATGATAAAGAAGAAAAAGAGAATAAAACAGAAAATCTAGATATAAAAAATGATGAAATAAAATTAGTAGTAGAAGAGAATAAAAAAGATAAGAAAAATAAAAAGAATGCCAAAAACAGAAAACAAGAAAATGAAGAAAAAGTAGAAGAACTTGTAGTGCTAGATCATCCACTAGTAGAACATAAATTATCTATACTTAGAGACAAGAAAACTGGAACAAAAGAATTTAGAGAACTTGTTTCAGAACTTGGTATGTTACTTTGCTATGAAGCAATGAATGAAGCAGAACTTGATGATGTTCAAATCGAAACACCAATTCAAAAAATAACTGCAAAAAGACTAAACGAAGATAAATATGCATTTTTACCAATATTAAGAGCAGGAACAGGAATGCTTGATGGACTTATCAATGTTATACCAAATGCCAAAATTGGTCATATTGGAATGTATAGAAACGAGGAGACTTTAGAACCAGTAAGATATTTCTTTAAAGTACCTTCAGATATTAAAAATAGGGAAGTATTAGTTTTAGATCCGATGCTTGCAACTGGAGGTTCAGGTTGCGATGCTATTGCACAATTAAAACAAGAAGGAGTTAAAAAGATTAAGTTCTTGTGCTTAATTGCTGCTCCAGAAGGTGTGGCAAGAATGCAAAAAGAACATCCAGATGTTAAAATATATACAGCAGCACTTGACGAAAAACTAAATGAAAATGGTTATATAGTACCAGGACTAGGAGACGCAGGAGATAGAATATTTGGAACTAAATAGAAAAATTTAAAATATAATTAGATACGATAAAATGGTTTTATGCACATTTTATTGTATCTTTTTTATTATAATATATAATTTAAATATAAAAGTAGGAGGAAAATATGAAAAAAAGAATTTCAATAGTTTTATTAGTTTTTTTAGTAATTTTACTTGTATGCAGTCTTGCCATTTTTGGTAACAAATATATAAAAATGAGAAATGATTTAAGTCAAGCAAATGCAAAAGTAGAGCAGTTAAGCAAAGAGGATGAGACAAAATTAGAAAATAAAGATAATGAACAAGAATTAAAAAAAGAAGAAAAGTTTAGTAATGTTGTATTTGATCCAGAAAAAATTGTAAATAAAGGTGAAGACAATTATTCAAACAATTTTTCAATTGGTGGTTATAGAGGGGATTTAACTATAAATGGTAATAAAGTAAGTCATAGTTTACGTATTAATTTCGAACCAGACAGAATTGAATATGAACACGAATTTGAAGAAATGGTTACAGATGTTGCAATGTCAAGCGTATATCCAGGAGCTTCAGAAGAATATGCTTTTGTTACAGAATCTGGAAAACTATATTATTATATGAATGTAACGGGTGGAGATAATAGTAATAATTTTGTGGAAATAACACAGATATCTAATATAGTAAAAGTTGGCATTTCTACATATGATTCAGATTATTCTAACCCAGAAACTAGAAAAGGTTCTGTATTAGTCGCAATAGATAAAGATGGAAATTGCTACGATATAAGAAAATTATATTATGAATTAAAAAAATAATAATATATTAAAAAGTTAGGATTTTTTCCTAGCTTTTTGTAATTTTTATTAATATATATTGAAATTTTAGTAAAAATTTATTATTATATTAGTAATGGGATAAGGAGGAAATTAATATGGATACAGAAGAAAATGTAATAAAAAGTCCTTCAAATTTAAATGAATGTTTAGTTCAAACATTTTTTAGAATGTTTTTAGGATTAATTGCAACAGCTATAATTGCATTTTTAACATATAAAACAGATTTATATTTGACAATTGCATCAAGCATGTCATATTCTGTTCTTGCAATAATAGAAGTTGTAGTAGTATTATTATTTTCATTGCTATTTAAAAAATTACCACCAATTGTAGTTTCTATATTGTACTACATATATGCGATAATAAATGGTGTTACTATGGGAGTAATATTTGCAGTTTTTGATATTACTACTATATCTATTGCATTCTTTGTTACAGCATTTATGTTTGGTGCATTAGCACTTTATGGGTATAAAACTAAAAGAGATGTATCAAAATTATCTACAATATTAATGGTTGGATTAATACTTGGACTTATTGTTTCAGTTATAAATCTAATTATTGGAAATACAATTGTAGATATTGTAATCGATTGGTTTATGTTAATACTATTTTGTGGTATTACAGCATACGATGTTCATAAAATTAAAAATATGGAAGAATATATTGAAGGCAATGAAGAAAAAATGTATGTATATTTTGCAATGGACTTATATTTAGACTTTATTAATATATTTATAAGACTATTATCAATAATAGGAAGAAACAGAGACTAATATAGTATATAAATGGCAGAGATTTTATCTTTGCCATTTTCTATTTTTTTTATCCTATATTACATTATTAAATATACATAATAACTTGAAAAATATACTGTTTTTTAGTATAATATTTATATTGAGGTACAAAAAATGTTTGTAAAGAATGATAACGAATTTATTTGTGTAAATTGTAACAGAAAAGTTGGAAAATTAAAATATACTTCAAGAGATCATTGCAATTTCTGTTTGCACTCAATTCATATAGATATCACACCAGGAGATAGAGCAAATGATTGTTTAGGTTTGCTTATACCAATAAATGTAGTAGAGACATCTAAAAAAGGGAAAGTGATAGTATATAGATGCAAAAAATGTGGTGCTGAAGTAAAGAATATTGTTGCAACAGATGATGATATAGATACAATATATAAAATTGTAGAAAATTATGCTAAAGGAGTTGTTAAATAATGGAATATAATAAGATGTTATATAGATATGTTGTAAGGAGACGTAGATGGGAGTAATCCCTAAAATATTTAAAATTTAATTATAAACTTAAACAAATTTATATAACGAAAGGAATAGATATAAAATGGAAGAAATTAAACAAATTATAGCAAAAAGCATATTTGATGCTTTAGATAATGATAATATAACAGTAGAAGAAATAGAGTCAAAGATTGAAACACCAAAAGATAAACAAAATGGAGATTTTGCGTATCCTTGCTTTAATTTAGCAAAGGTGCTTAAGAATTCTCCAGTAAATATTGCAAATAGCATTAAAGACAAAATTGTATTAGATGAAAAGATATCTAAAGTAGAAGTTGTAAACGGATTTTTAAACTTTTACTTAAATAGCGATAATATAGTAAATGATGTATTAAAAAGAATTGTAGATCAAAAAGAAAACTATGGTTCATCTGATGAAGGTAAAGGAATAAATATAATAGTTGAATACTCTTCACCAAATATTGCAAAGACTTTCCACTTGGGACATTTTAGAAATACAGTTTTAGGAAAAGCTTTATATGATTTATATGAAACATTAGGATATAATGTAACTGGAATAAATCATTTAGGAGATTGGGGAAGACAATTTGGAATATTAATTGAGGGATATAATAGATTCAAAGACGAATATAACTTTGATGAAAATCCATTAGAAGCATTATCTGATATATATGTAAGAATTAATAAAATTGCAAAAGAAGATGAATCAGTTATAGATAAAGCTCGTGAAAATTTTAAAAAGCTTGAGCAAGGAGATGAAGAGCTTTTAAAATTATGGCAATATTTTAGAGATGTATCTTTAAAAGAATATAATAGAATATATACCCTTCTTGGAAGTAAATTTGATTCATATAATGGAGAAGCCTTCTACAATGATAAAATGCCAGAAGTAGTAGAAATACTAGATAAAAAAGGTGCTCTAAAAGATAGTCAAGGAGCAAAAGTAGTAGATGTAGGAGATAATATGCCACCATGTATCGTTTTAAAATCTGATGGTTCTACTATTTATGCTACTCGTGATCTCGCAGCAATACTTTATAGGGCAAGAACATATGATTTTACTAAATGTATTTATATTACAGCTACAGAACAAATACTTCATTTTAAACAAGTATTTGAAGCTGCAAAGCATTTAGTTGATGAAAAATACCAAAAAGGACTTGTACATGTGTCTTATGGTATGATTAGATTAAAAACTGGTAAAATGTCTACACGTGAAGGAAATGTTATTTATATAAACGATTTAATAAATGATGCTATTAGTAAATCTAAAGAAATAATGCTTGCTAAAAATCCAAACCTTGAAAATATAGATGATGTATCTAAAAAGATTGGTATTGGAGCTTTAATATTTAACTATCTAAAGAGTGGCAAAAATAAAGATATTATTTTTGATTTAGATGATACATTAAGATTTGATGGGGAGACAGGACCATATATTCAATATACATATGTAAGAACTAAATCTATACTTGAGAAAGTAGGATTTAATATAGATAAAATAGATATAGATAATGTAGACTATTCTAAACTTAAAGAAAAACAAGAAGTAGAGTTAATAAAGGAACTTGAAAAATTTGGAAAAGTTATTAAAAGAGCCGCAGAAGAATATGAACCATCTATTCTTGCAAGATATTTAATTGATGTAGCAACAGCTTTTTCAAGATTTTATAATGAATGTAGTGTTGCAAATTTAGAGGACGAAAAACTTAAAGAGGCAAGATGTGTTTTAGTATATGCAACATCAATTGTAATAAAAAAAGGTTTATCAATACTTGGTATAGAGTGTCCAGAAAAAATGTAAAAATAAAAAGTACATATTATTTTTAATATGTACTTTTTATTTATTATTATATTTTACTAAAATATACATAAAATAAGTAAAAAAGCAACCGATTATTTACAAAATACAACTAAAAATTGGTAGAATGCAACCGATTGATTATCTATAATTATTTGTAAAGAGATACATTAAATACAAAAAAGTCACTTATTTGTCACAAGAGTTAATATATAATTTTATTAATCTAATTGCAAATTAAGGTTTATATCTCGAGGAGGAAAAAAATATATGATATCAATTAATATGAAATCAGCAGCAGATAAAATAAAAGGTCAAGGAGTATTGTCTGCTCATGATGAACAAGTAGAACTTATAAAGCAAATTGGAAATTATGATGTTGAGGAAAATCAAAGAGAGGTATGCAATATTACTCATTTTCATACAGTAAATTTAGAGTATTTTTTGTCTCTTCCTTTTATAAGAAGGAAAACAACAACTGTAGCATATGTGCACTTTGTGCCAGAAACTCTAGAAAATAGTATTCATTTAAATAAGCTATTTAAAACTGTATTTTATAAGTATCTTATTAAATTTTATAATAGTATGGATAAACTTGTTGTAGTAAACCCATATTTTATTGATGTACTAAATGATTATGGAATAAGTAAGAGCAAAATTGAATATATACCAAATTTTGTATCAACAGATAGGTTTCATCCAATAGATAATAAAGATAAAATAAGCATTCGTAAAAAATATAATATAAATACAGATAAATTTGTAGTACTTTCAGTAGGGCAACTACAAAAGAGAAAAGGTGTTATGGATTTTATTGAAATTGCAAAGAGTATGCCAGATATAGAATTTGTATGGGCAGGTGGAGCAGTGTTTGGTAAAATGAGTGAGGGATATGAGGAAATAATGAATACAATTAATTCTAGCTTACCAAGTAATGTGCATTTTATAGGCCTGATTGACAGAGAAGAAATGAATAATGTATATAATATGGCTGATATAATGTTTTTACCATCATATGAAGAGTTGTTTCCAATGTCTATACTTGAAGCAATGTGTGTAAATATTCCAGTTGTTACAAGAGACCTAGATATATACAATGGGATTTTATTTGATTATTATGCATATGGCGACAATAATAATGAATTTGTAGATGTTATAAATAGATTAAGAGAAGATAAGGATTATTATAATTTTATGTGCAAAAAATCTAGAGAAGGGAATATATTTTATGGAAAAGAACATGTCCAAAAAATGTGGGATGATTTTTATAAAGAATGCATAGAATATAAAATAAGGAATAATGAATAAAGAAGAAAATAAAAATAATCTAAAAATAATAATGAACATATCTACAATTATAGGTACAATATTTGTATGCATATTTTTCTATTATGCAATAAAAGCAGATTTATTTTCCTCTGAGGAAAATCTTAAGACTTTTTTAAATAGTTGTGGCGTTTTTGCACCAATATTTTTCGTATTTTTACAGATAGTTCAAGTTATAATTCCTCTAATACCTGGTGGAATTAGTACAGGTGTTGGAGTAATAATATTTGGACCATTATGGGGATTTATATATAATTATGTTGGTATAGTTATAGGATCAATCATTGTATTTTTTATAGCAAGAAAATATGGTATGCCACTTATTAAGAAAATGTTTAAAAAAGAATTAATAGACAAATATATAGGTTGGTTAAACAAAGGAAAAAAATTTGAAAAGCTATTTGCTGCAGCAATTTTTTTACCAGTAGCTCCTGATGACTTCTTATGTTATCTTGCAGGAGTAACAGATATAAGTACTAAAAAGTATATAGCAATAATAGTACTTCTTAAACCATTTACTATAGCTTTATATAGCTTGTTCTTAGTAGAAATTAGTAAAATAATAGCCATATTATTTTAAATATATAAATAAGTAAAAAAAGAAGACCTTGAACATACTTCAAGGTCTTTACTATTTTACAATAATAAATTTTGCAAATACTATAGCAAGACATATTCCATTGACAAATAGTAAACATGGAATTCCATATTTAAATTGTGGATGTAATGTCTTGTGTCTGAATGTATACATTCCAATAAGTGAGCCAATACTTCCACCAAGTAGTGGAATTAGTAGTAGAGTCTTTTCTGGAATTCTCCACATACTATGTTTAGCTTTAAATTTATCTATTCCCATAGATAAAAATCCGATTAGATTTATTATAGCAAGATAAATTAGGACATATTTAAGATATTCTATATTGATATTCATAACACCCTCCATTTCTAATATTATATAAAACAATGCATAAATTATCAATTATCATTTGATAAGTATTCTATTTTTTCTGTTATGCTTAAAATGTCTAATATCAAATACTATGACATAGATTAGGAAACCTTCTTGTATTAAGTTATTTTCCTCAATTAGTTTAATTTGTGATAGTAAATAATCTGCATGTTTTACAAACTCTTCTTCTAGAGTAGTATAAGGCATTCTATCTTCTTTGTAGTTTTTAACTTGTTCTTTGGCATTTAGTATTCTTGCAAGAAGTTTAGATCTAAAGATGTTATCGCTTATATTTACTAAACCACATAGTTGTAATATTTGAGTGTAAGACTCAAAATTAAAATGAACTATTTTATACAGTGTATCATAACTTAAATCTTTTTGATTTGCTACTTTTTGAACTAAATTATAAAAACCATATATTTCTTCTATGCTATTTGATATTAATTCTTTAGTAAGTTTAATAACAGAGCTTTTAACATTTATATAATCTGTATTTCCTTCTAAATAATCCTTAAGTTCTAAATCATACTTATAAATGCAAAGTGCAAGTTGACTATCAAATTTTTGAGGATTTACCCCAAACTCCTTTTTTATCTTGCTTAAATCATATACGAATATATCCTTTATTGGTGTATCACAAGACATTATTCTTAAAAGTCTTGTATCATTTGGATTTTGCGTATCGATTTTTAGCAATGCTTCAATTTTTTCGTTAGTAAGCATATATTAACTACCTCCTTTATTAAAATAGATATATAATATTAAAACTCCGGAGATTAATTATACTATAGTTTGAACTAAAAATAAAGAGGAAGGTACAAAAATTTACATAAAAACGCAAAAAAAACAAGAAAGTATATTTATATTACGTTTTAATTTTGTCATTATTTTATACTTTGAACTTGACTTTTTATACTAACTATTATATAATATACGAGTAACAAATTAATTCTAAAGATAATACCTATGCGAAGCATAGTCGTATAAGGCTTGTAAGGAGGGAATATAAAATGGCACAACCAAAAAGAAGATGGTCAAAACAAAGAACACATACAAAACGTTCAACTTGGAAATTAGAAGAAACAAATTTATCTACTTGCGCAAATTGTGGTGAACCAGTACTTTCACACAAAGCTTGTCCTTCTTGTGGATATTACAATAAAAAACAAGTAGTTGAAATTAAAGAACAAAAAGAAAACGCTTAATTAAAAAAGTAACTCCACATTTGTGGAGTTTTTTCGTATTTAGGAGAATGTTATGCAAGATTTAAAAATACTATATGAAGATAATCATATAATTGTAGTAATAAAAAAACCAGGAATTCCTGTTCAGGAAGATAAAACTGGGGATATGGATATGTTAACAATTATAAAAGCATATTTAAAAGAAAAATATAATAAGCCAGGAAATGTATATTTAGGACTTGTTCATAGATTAGACAGAATGGTTGGAGGAGTTATGGTATTTGCTAAAACTTCAAAGGCTGCCTCTAGAATATCTGAATATATTAGACAGAAAAATGTAAAAAAAAGATATTTAGCTGTTGTAAACGGAAAATTACCAATAAGCGATAAATCTATAGAACTAAAAAATTATTTAATAAAAAATGAAAGATTAAATATGTCTAAAGTTGTAACAAAAGATACAAAAGGCTCAAAAGAAGCAATTCTTGAGTATAAAGTATTAAAAAACTTCATATATAATGATAAAATGTATTCACTAGTGGACATAGATTTACATACTGGACGTCATCATCAAATTAGATTACAGTTTTCAAATATTGGTCATCCACTATATGGTGATATAAAATATGGACAAAAGATTAATAAGGTGGGACAGAATTTAGCTTTGTTTTCATATTATCTTTCTTTTTTCCATCCAACAAAGGACGAATATCTAGAATTTAAATTTATGCCTAACGAGTTAGATAATAAAGATAAGATATGGGATGTGATATAATGGATTTTGATAGTATTAGATTACTTTTAGAATCACTAAAAGAAAAATTAGATACTTTAAAAAATGCAATAAAAGTTGATGAAAAAAATAATAAATTAACTGAACTTGAAAAAGAGACTTTAAAAGAGGGGTTTTGGAATGATAATGAAGCTTCATCTAAAATTCTTGCTGAAATGAAAAATTTGAAGTCTGATGTATCAAAATATGATAAAGCAAATAAAGAATATGAGGACGCATTAACATATTTGGAACTTGCAATAGAAGAAAATGATAATGAATCATTTAAAGAGGCTAAGGCATATTCACAAAAGCTTCAAGAAGATTTAGAAAAACTTGAAGTAAATACACTTTTATCCGACGAATACGATAAAAATAATGCAATTGTCACTATTCATCCAGGAGCTGGAGGAACAGAGTCTCAAGACTGGGCTTTAATGCTTTATAGAATGTATACAAGATGGTCTCAAAGAAATGAATTTTTGCTTGAAGTATTAGACTATCAAGATGGAGAAGAGGCAGGAGTAAAATCTGTATCATTTCTGGTAAAGGGAGAAAATGCATATGGATATTTAAAAGGAGAATCTGGTGTACATAGACTTGTACGTATTTCCCCATTTGATGCAAATAGTAGACGACATACATCATTTGCTGCAGTAGAGGTAATTCCTGAAATATCTGACGAAATTGTAGTAGATATAAAGCCTGAAGATATAGAAATGGATGTATATCGTGCAAGTGGTGCTGGAGGGCAACATGTAAATAAGACATCATCTGCTGTAAGACTTAGACATTTGCCAACGGGGATTGTAGTAACATGTCAGACAGAAAGATCACAAATGCAAAATAGAGAGTATGCAATGAAGATGCTTAAAGCTAAAATTTACAAGCTTGAGAGAGAAAATTATGAGAAAAAGATGAATAATATTAAAGGTGAAGTAACAGATAATGCATGGGGAAGTCAAATTAGGTCATATGTTTTTTGCCCATACACACTTGTTAAAGACCATAGAACTAATTTTGAAACTGGAAATGTTCAAGCTGTAATGGATGGTAAACTAGATGACTTTATTTATGAATACTTGAAAAATTATGTAAAAAATGGTATAATTAAATAGTAATTTTAAAGGAAAGAGGTGAGCTAATGTGACAAACTCTAAAGTTTTATCTAACTATGATAGAAAGACATTAAAAAGATTAAAGGATTCAAAGTTGTTATTAATTGACTTAGATGGTACACTAATAGACTTTGAGAAAATAGACAATATTATTATTGCCACATTGTTTCCAAATAATTTAGTTATAAATACAATAGATAATATACTATGGAAAATAAATAAACTAGATATATTAGGAAACGGATATACTGCACTAAAAATAAGACTTGCTTTTTACTCATTATTTAGCAAACATTCATATAAGCATTGCAAAAAAGTATATGGGACAATGTATGCAAATTATGCAAATAGGGAACTAGCATATATCTATAACAAAAATTTAAGTAGGCTTATTGAGGATGGATACGATATTGCCATTGTCACAAAAAATGTTTATGCAGAAAATATTTTAGACAAAAAAACAATTATGTTAAAGGATGAGTTATATAAGAAAATAAAGCTTATTGTCCTTAGAAAAGGTAAGAAAAAACAACAATTTAAAGAATTTATAGCAAAATACAAAGACAGAATATGTGTAATTGGAAATAATTTATCTGATGATATTATTAGCTCATATAAAATCAAGTCGCCATATATTTATATTGGTAAGAGCAGAATAATTAAATGGATAATTAATTTTCTAAATCATTTTACTAAACAAAAAGGAATCCAGATAAGAGATATACAAGATATACGTAAGCTCTTATTTAAATAAAAAACCAAGAAAGATTTGTTTTCTTGGTTTTATTTTGCGTCTATACTAGTTTTTTCATATCGTCTGGAATAGGAGCTTCAATTATAAGTTTTTGCTCGGTTATTGGATGAATTAGTGTTATTTTTCTTGCATGTAAAGCTTGCCTTTTAATTAATGTATCTATGTTAGATATGTTGTAATGCTGTGCATATAATGTATCACCAAGTAAAATATGTCCTAAATCTATCATGTGAACTCTTATTTGATGTGTTCTTCCTGTATGTAGTATTACATTTAAAACAGTATAATTTAGATTAGTATTTCTTTTTAAAACATTATATTCTGTTTTTGCATAGTCTCCAGTATCATTAGTAACACAATGTCTAAGAAGTATGGTGTTGTCCATTCTTGCAATATTTTTTTCTATAATTCCATTATCTAAAGAAACAATACCATTTACTATGGCTATATATTCCTTTTGTAGATTAATTATATTTTTCTTTTTAACAAATAGTTCTTGGATATATTCGTTTTTAGCAAATATACATATTCCAGTTGTATTTTTATCTAGTCTTGTGATTATATGTATGTTATATATTCCTTGTTTTTTCAAATAGTTAGCAACAATGTTAGATAGAGTATTTGTATAATTATCTGAACTTGGATGTGTTGGCATATTTGCGGGCTTATTTACAATGAGTAGGTAATCGTCTTCATACAATATATCAAGAGGAGCATCTACTAGTTCAAATTTATCTTCAAATTTTAAATCTTTTTTGCTTTTTATATAATTATCTAAGTCTACCAATATAGTGTCATTGTATCTAACAATATAATTTGTATATGTATTTTTATCATTAACAAATATGCAATTTGCATATTTAATTTTCTTTAGTAATTCGCTTGAAATGTAAAGTCTTTTTTTTAGTATATCTTTTAATTTTTTACCATTGTCGTTTTGAGTTGCTATATATTTAATATTCATCTTTTTTCTCCCTAAGACATTATACTATATTTTACATTTAAATGCTACAAGTTATTTGAGTATTAAAGCTTTAAAGAGCAGTCTTTTAATGACTGCTCTTTTAGGTAAAATTATTTCCTATCTTTGACACGTTAGCCTTAATGTGATATAATTATATCTGTAGAGGTACTTAAAGTTTTAGTCTTTTAAAGACTTTTTAGTTTCATTAAGTAAGTCTACCATAGAAGATGCACACCACGCATCTTCTTCTTTTATTTTATCTAAAACGTAATCTAATTGCTCGTTTATTTGAGTAAAACGTTTTCTTCTTTGAGAACCTTTGCATAAAATTGCACAAATTCTTTCAGATTCAATAAAAGTAAAGAAAGCACTAGTGTCTAATACAAAGACACCATACAAAATATCTAATAAGTATTCTTTCCCCATAAGCATTCTCCTTTCTATAATCTACCAAGTATTAACATAGGTGATAATCTATATATTTTATAGATTATATAAAGAAGGTTAAGTGTCTTTGCAAAACTTTATTTTAAACTTAAAATAACAACAATTTAAAGTAGTTACTTTAAATTCAAAATATAAGAGTTTGCCTAACATAATTATACCATTTTTTGAGTATAAAATTCAATTTTGCTATTATATGATAATAAGTTAGAATAGAAGATAACAAAATATTCCTAATCACTATTGTTAGTAAATGCTGTTTTGTTGAAATAAGGCATAATGTAGTGTATAATATATATGATGAAAAGAGAGAAAGAAATGAATAATGAACGTATTGATGATTTAAATTTAAATGGAAAAAAGATTATACAAAATCCAGATTATTTTTGCTTTGGAATAGATAGTGTATTACTTGCAAATTTTGTTGAATCTAATTCTTCTAAAAATATAATAGTAGATTTATGTACAGGATCTGGTGTGATACCAGTTATAATATCTCAAAAGAAAAAATTTAAAACTATATATGGTGTAGAGCTTCAAGAAGAAATGTATGATTTATTACTAAGAAATGTAGAAATGAATTCACTTCAAGACTATATCATACCTATAAAAGCAAATATACGAGAATATGATATGGAACAAAAAGTAGATGTTGTAGTATGTAATCCGCCATATAAAGAGGTGGGAACTGGTGTTACAAATGATACAAAAGTAAAATATATTGCTCGTCATGAAAAAGAATGTAGCCTTGAAGATGTATTTAAATGTAGTGCAAAAATTCTTAAGCAAAAAGGAAAATTATATATTGTACATAAACCTCAAAGATTGGTAGATTTAATGTCACTTGCAAGAAAGTATCATTTAGAGGCTAAAAAAATAAGATTTGTATACCCAACAAGTAAGAGTGCAGCAAGCATTGTTCTTGTAGAGTATGTATATTATGGAGGAAATGAGATAAATGTACTTGAACCACTTATTGAGTATAATAATGATGGTTCTTATACAGATGAGATATATAAAATATATGGGAGTGAAAAATAATGGAAAATAAACAAAGAGGAAAATTATATGTGGTAGGTACACCAATAGGAAATCTTAAGGATATAACTTTACGTGCTATTGAAACTTTACAAAATGTAGATTTAATTTTAGCAGAAGATACAAGACAAACACTAAAATTATTAAATCATTTAAATATATCAAAACAAATGATAAGTTACCACAGACATAACGAGGATCAAAAAGTTAATATGGTTGTATCACTTTTAGATGAGGGAAAGGATATAGCTTTAGTTTCTGACGCGGGAATGCCAATAATATCTGATCCAGGACAAGGTCTTGTACATTTTCTTGTCGAAAATAATTATGAAATAGAGGTAATACCTGGAGTAACTGCTTTAATTACTGCGATTGTACGCTCT
Source organism: uncultured Clostridiaceae bacterium (assembly GCA_947381905.1). Classification (GTDB taxonomy): domain Bacteria; phylum Bacillota; class Clostridia; order TANB77; family CAG-465; genus CAG-465. Next base: position 52,218 of record CANCXL010000007.1, read on the forward strand.
GGAATGGACTCAACAAGGTTTACTTTTGAAGGCTTTTTATCTGTTAGCAAAAAGCAAAGAATAAAAAGATTAAATGAACTTAAAAATGAAATACGTACTATGATATTTTATGAGGCACCACATAAGATACTATATACATTAAAAGATATGTATGAAGTTTTAGGACAAAGAAATATCTGTATATGTCGTGAGCTTACAAAAATTCATGAAGAATATAAAAATACAACATTTAAAGAGGCTATAGATCAAATTGAAGAAAATGGCATAAAAGGAGAGATTGTTTTAATTGTTGAGGGAATGAATGAGATTGAACTAGAAGAACAAAAACAAGAAGAACTATCTAAAATAAATCCAGTGGATTTGGTAAAAGAATATATAACTCAAGGTATGGACAAAAAAGATGCAATAAAAAAAGTTGCAAAAGAAATGGGAGTAAATAAAAATGAGATATACAAACAATGCTTAGATATATAGAACTTGAAAGTAGATAGTTTGACTATCTGCTTTTTTCACGTTTTGCTAGGTTTTTTATATATTTATACTATATAAGTATTACTTTAATTTAATATAAAAAATACATTTTTTAGTGTATACTTTTTTACTTTAATGTTATATAATTACAAAAGAAAAGTGAGGAGATTATGAAAGAAAAAGAAGAAGAACGACTAAAACATATGCTAGAAATAGAAGAAAGCTTATATAGCAAAGGATATAGGCTTGTATGCGGTGTAGATGAGGCAGGACGTGGACCACTGTGTGGACCAGTCGTTGCAGCAGCTGTTATTTTAAAGCCAGGAGATACAATTGAAGGTGTAAATGATTCAAAGAAGCTTTCAGAGAAAAAAAGAGAAAAACTATATCAAGATATTATGGATAAAGCATTAGCAGTCGGAGTTGGAATTAGTGATGTTGATGTTATTGAGACTGTAAATATTTTAAATGCTACAAAACTTGCTATGAAACAAGCTATTGAAAATTTAAGTATTGTTCCTGAATATGTATTAATTGATGGAAATCAGATGATAGATATAGATATAAGTGCAAGTACTGTAGTTCATGGAGATGCAGTATCTGAATCTATTGCTGCAGCCTCAATTATTGCTAAAGTTACAAGAGATAGAATGCTTATTAAATGGGATAAAGATTATCCAGAATATGGCTTTGCAAAACATAAAGGATATGGAACAAAAGCACATATAGAGGCAATAGGAAAATATGGACTTACGCCACTACATAGACCAAGTTTTTGTAAAAAATTTGTAAAGGAGGAAAAATAAAAAATGAAATTGATATCGTGGAATGTAAATGGACTTAGAGCATGTATAACAAAAGGATTTAATGATTTTTTTAAAGATGTAGATGCAGATATTTTCTGTATTCAAGAGACAAAAATGCAAGAAGACCAAGCAACAGAAATTCAATATGAAGGATATAATAGATATATGAATAGTGCTGTAAAGAAGGGATATTCAGGAACAATGGTTTTTGCAAAGGAGAAACCTTTATCTGTTACATATGGACTTGGAATTGAAGAGCATGATCAAGAAGGAAGAATAATTACTTTAGAATATCCAGATTTTTACTTTATTTGTTGTTATACTCCAAATTCTAAAAGAGAACTTGAAAGACTAGAATATAGAATGATTTGGGAAGATGAAATTAGAAAATATATGAAAAAGCTTGAAGAAAAAAAGCCAGTTGTATATTGTGGAGATTTAAATGTAGCACATGAGGAAATAGATATTAAAAATCCTAAGACTAATCATAGAAGTGCAGGATTTACAGATGAAGAAAGAAATAAATTTACACAACTATTAAATGCTGGATTTATAGATACATATAGATATTTAAATCCTCAAAAAGTTGAGTATTCTTGGTGGTCATATATGCGTCAAGCAAGAGAAAAAAATATTGGCTGGAGAATAGATTATTTTGTAACATCAAAATGTTTAGCAAATAATATTAAAGATGCTAAAATTCATACTCAAATACTAGGTAGTGACCATTGCCCTATAGAGTTAGATATAGAGTTTTAGTATGTTACTTGAAATAAGACAACATATATAGTAAAATATTATTAAGTTGGAGGGATTTTTATGGGTTTTTTAGATAGGTTTTCAGGATTAAAAACAATATTTGGAAAAAGTAAAGATTTCAATGTAGATGATAATCTTGCAAGATTTTATGGACAAAGTGTGGCAAATCAAAGCTATGATGAAATATTAGAGCTTACAAAAAGAAAATTCAAAGACAAAATAGATATTAGTGATCAAATACTTGAAAAATATTCAAAAGCAACTAAAGATGATGTTCAAGCTGCACTAATGAAGAAGTATTTGAAAATGTCACAAGATGATTTAAATAAAGAGGCCATTGCAAGAGAAAAACTTGAAATGCAAACAATGGAAGAAGAAGTAGATTCTTCATTAAAAGGTGTAGATAAAGACACTAAGGAACAAGTAAAGAAAGACTTAAAAGAAGAGGCTAAAGAAGATAAAGAAAAAGGAAAAGAACTATCTAACCCTAATGATAAGAAAAAACAACTTCAAACTAAAATATATGAAGCAACATATAATAGAATGTATAAAGATTACGCTCATAGAGTTATGCAAATAAAAAATGCCCAATATGCTAGCATGGCAATAGGACTTAAAACTAAAGAGGCAATGGAAATAATTGCAATGGAAAAAAATCTTGAGAAAATAGAGTTACTTTATCATAACCATTCAGGAAAAGATATTTCTAAAGTAAAGAAAATAAAAGACGAAAAGGCTAAATTTAAAAGTGAATTTAATTATAACCAAAAAGGTATTGAAAATAATACTAATGAACGTGCATTAAGAATTAATATATTATATATGATAAGAGCAGAAAAGTATGAAAAATATATTAGAGCACTAAAAGATCAAAGCAAATCACCTCAAGAGAAATATTTATTTAAACAAGATTATGAAAAAGCAAATTTAGATTTACTACAAAATATACCATCTATTAATGAATATACAAAAGACATAGAAGTACAACAAGTCAACGAAAAGATGGCTGATAAAGAAAATCTATCAAAAACAACAGCAATTAATAATCGTTTTAATAACCCTGATGGGAAGGTTGAAAAAGTATCTACTTCTAGAACAGCAAATTTAGTATATGATATAAAAGATACTGAAGAAAAAAGAGATGCAAATTCATTAGATAAGTCTATGAAAATGCAAGATGACGAATTAAAAAAAGGAAATTATGCTGCAGCAAAAGAAATAGGAGATGCTCAAAGAGATAAAAGAGTATACGATGATAATATAAAGAAGGAACCAGAGCAATCAACAATAGCTCAAACCAAAAAAGAAATAGATGTAGAAGAAGGAAGAAGTGATTCGGATTTCTTTAGTAGCTTAAGAAAAGTAAATTCTATTGAGGATAAAACTCCAGAGGAACTTCAAAATATAGTAGATGATAATGAGAAAATTGCACAAGATAAGATAAAAGAAAGACAATATAAAGAGCAAATAGAACAAAAAATGCAAGAAGAAAAAGAAAGAGTAAGAAATAAAAACAAGAGACCAAATGGTTAAAAAATTTAAGGAGGTAATATTATGGGACTTGTAACAACAGAAGAGATGTTTAAAAAGGCATATGAAGGTGGATATGCAATAGGTGCGTTTAACGTAAATAATATGGAAATCGTACAAGGAATTATGGAGGCTGCAAATGAGACTAATTCTCCAGTTATACTTCAAGTATCAGCTGGTGCTAGAAAATATGCTAATCCAATTTATTTAAGAAAATTAGTTGAGGCTGCTATAGAATGTAATAAACAAAGTGGAAAAGATATTCCAGTAGTACTACATTTAGACCATGGCCCAGATTTTGAAACTTGTAAAGATTGTATTGATAGTGGATTTACATCAGTTATGATTGATGGATCTAAATATTCTTTTGAAGAGAATGTTGAACTTACTAAAAAAGTTGTAGAATATGCACATGCAAGAGGAGTTGTTGTTGAAGCAGAACTTGGAAAACTTGCTGGAGTTGAAGATGATGTAAACGTTGCAGCAGATGATGCAATGTATACAAATCCAGATGAGGCAGTAGAATTTGTAAAAAGAACAGGATGTGATTCTTTAGCAATAGCTATAGGAACAAGTCATGGAGCATATAAATTTAAAGGAGAAGCAAAACTTAGATATGATATTTTAGAGGAAATAGGAAATAGATTACCAGGATTTCCAATTGTACTTCATGGAGCATCATCTGTTCCACAAGAATTTGTAAAAATGTGTAATGAATATGGTGGCCAAATTCCAGGAGCTAAAGGTGTTCCAGAAGAAATGCTTAGAAAAGCTGCTACAATGGCTGTATGTAAAATAAATATAGATAGTGATATTCGTCTTGCAATGACAGCTAATATAAGAGAGTGCTTTACAAATAAACCAGATGTTTTTGATCCTAGAACATATTTAGGTCAAGCAAGAACAGCTGTAAAAGATATGGTTAAACATAAAATCGAAGATGTATTAGGATGTGCAGGAAAAGCATAGGAGGATTAAAATGGAGTATGTATATAAACCTAAAGGTACATGTTCACAAGAAATGATAATAAATATTAATGATGAGGATATTATTGAATCAGTAAAAATTATTGGTGGATGTCCTGGAAATACAGTTGGTTTATCAATGCTTGTAAAAGGGCAAAAAGTAGACGATATTATAAAAAAACTTAAAGGTATTCCATGCAGAACAAGAGGAACATCTTGTCCAGATCAGTTGGCTATAGCTTTAGAAGAAATTAAAGAATCAAGAAAATAGAAAACAAGCACTGTTTATGAATTTTTATTCATAAATAGTGCTTTTCTTTGTGATAAATTTTATTTTTCGCGTCAAAATAATATTAAGGAGATTTATTATGAAGAAAATTAAGATGCTAAACAGGACAAAAGTGATATTATTTTTATTGTTTTTTTGTATAAATGCTATGTTTATTACAAGCGTAATAGCAGCAGATGAGCTACCAGATGGTGGAGCAAGAATATCATCTGCACAAATAATTCAGACAAAAACAGGAACTGGACCTTTTGATCTAAATGATGAGGCTGGAAATGACTCTAGTGAAAACAATAATATAATACGTTCTTTTGACCAAATATCTTGGACTATAGAAAATACAATGACATTAAATGATAATAATGCAGAAGGATATATTGGCGGTAGAATTTATTTTGAAGCAAAAGTTCCATCAGATAAATTTACTTCTGAGACTTTTAAATGGGAAGTAAGTTCTATGAAATGGATTGATGAACCTGTAGTATCGTCTGATGGTCTTACTCTTACTGGATATTATCAAATGGGCTCGGGAGGTATTACAGTTCCAGGAAAACAGAGTTTAGTTTTTATAGGAAGAGTTTTAGGAGCTGCTAATGGTACAGAATTTAGCCCTCAAATAACACTTTGGCTAAACGGTAATACTCAAGAAGAATATAAAAAAGTTGTTCCAGAAAAAGTAATAGTAAGTGCTACCCCAAAAATTAATATGGTTATAAAAAATAATACAAAACTTTCAACGAAGAAAACTTTAGATTTTAATGGTCAAAGCATTACAGGAAGAGTATATGGATATGGAATAATGTTAGAACTATATAATGATAGTGCGTCAAAAGGATTAAAAGGTATAGAATATCCAAAAGATAAAATTACATTTGAAATTGATACACAACTTGAAAAGGTAAGTGTAGAAGACACAAATAATACTCAAAATATAACTCCAAATTGCATACCAATGCTTTGGGACTATAAGATAAATACAACTGAATCTAAAGGAATTTTAGGAAGAGATATGGCTTTTGGAAATATAGTTAGAGGATATTCTTTCAGACTACTTCCTCTTGGAAAAAGAACAGGAGACGGGCTAGATTCTGTATGTAATTCTGGTAATGTTACTATGACTCAAGAAGGCAGTAAGATTTATGTTACAATAGATAATTATGCTTTTGATGGATTATTTCCAAAGTATTTTTATCCATATGAAAGAACTGGTATAATATATGCTGAAAATAGGGGAGCGTTTAGTAGTTTATATTTTGAAATAGTTGTACCAGATAATGAATATAGCCTAGATCAAATGTCAAATTATTATTTAACAACAAGTATATCTAACTTATCTGCTACATCTATATCTGGAAAAAAGGTTGATACTCAACCAAGAACTGATGATGATATAGAGCGAGTACAGCATGTAATATTAAGAGAAGGAAAATATAATCAAGACAATAGATTTAGATCAAGTGACTTTAAAAGATTTCTTTCCTCTCCATATGGGGCTGGTAACTCTTTTGCATCAGTTGGATCTAATGTGATTGCATGGGCCTCAACAATTGCTGGAAACTCTAATGACGATGAAAACGCATTATATACTGTAAATAAACTTGTTAAATTTGATGCTGAATGCTTTGAACCAATTGAAACTGGTGGTAAGTATTATACAACCTCGCAAGCAGAAAATGTTGGACAGAATTTTTGGTATAAAATGTGGTTTGTTACAAAGAAAGATGGAACAAATTGGAAAGACGAAAAAGAAAGAAATAATGCAAAGATAGAAGACTTAATTTTATATGATAATTATCAAGATATACCATCAAATTATTTATGTGTTGGAGAATATTTTGAAACGCAAGGTGGATATTTAGTAACTGGATATCAAATTATAGATGTAAAGCTAAAGATAAAAGATACAGCAAAAATTGGAGAAACTTATGGAGTGATGCATAATACTCTTGCTTGGACTGAAAGCCTAGATAGAAGCATTTATACTGCTACAAATAAAGAGGCACAATGGCCAAAGCCAGTTTATGATACAAGTAGCATTAACTATTTAAAAACAAACTATGATGAAAATTTTAACATAATAAAAGGTACTCATAATGGAGGAAATGTTTATGGTCAAACAATACTTGTTGTAGGAGCAGACTTATCTATAAGTAAAAAAGCAATTATTAATGAAAATGAAGAAAAAATAAATTATGATTTCTCAAAGAATGAATATGATGTTATATATAAGATAGAACCATCACTAAAGAACCCATCAATAAATGGAGCAGGAATATCTGGGGTAAATATTAGATGTGAAGATATACTTCCAGCTGGCGTAACGTATACAGCAGGAAGCTCTAATATAGGAGAGCCAGAAGTTATACAAAATGAAGATGGTACAACAAAACTTGTATGGTATATAAATAATTTAACAGTAAATGAAGCAATAAGTCCAATTGTATATAAAGCACATATTTTAGAAGACCTTGCAAATGGTACAATACTTCAAAGTACAGCAAAAATTGATGAGGTGCCATCTATAGGGGAAGATGGAAAAGAGATATATAAGATAGGAAAGATACCATCGTCTAATTCGTCTTCACGTATGTCAACTAATTCTATTAATATTATAAATTTGGCAGCTCATAGACTATATAAATCTATAGACACACCTGTAATAGAGAAAAATGGAGATATACATTTTACCTTAACATATAAAAATAGTACAGATGAATCAATACCAGATTTTCAACTCTTAGATATTTTACCATTTAATGGAGATAATAGAGGAAGCTCTTTTGATGGTACATATATTTTAGATAGACTTAATATAGTTCAAGAAGATGCTAGCGGTAATAGGCTATCAAATGATAATTTAAGTATATTTTATACAGAAAACAAGGAAATAGTAAAATCTATTAGTAGTAAAGATGAAAATTTGGTAGATAATTGGAATAGAGTAAATACAACTAATATAAACAAAGAGGCTTCAGCTTTTGCAGTAAAAGGAGAAATAGGGCCACAAGGAAAAGTTATAGTAGATATATATCTTAAAACAAATGGCAATACATCAGCAAATAAGTATGTAAATAACGCATCAGCGCAAGTGTATAAATCTACAGAAGAAATAGTAACAAGCAATACTACAGCACAAGTTATTCAAAGAAAAATAGAAGGTTTTGCATGGGAAGATTTGAATTTAAATGGATTAAAGGATGAGAATGAATTACCATTATATAATGTTGAGTTAACATTAACAGATGCTTATGGAAAACAAGTGGTAGACATTAATGGAAATACAGTTACATCAATAATTACAGACGAAAGAGGATATTATTCTTTTGATAATTTACCGCAAGGTACATATTTTGTTAGAGTTAAAAGTCCTAACTCTAAATATATATTAACTGAGAAAAATGTAGGTTCAAATGATGACATTAATAGTAAATTTTATGAAGATACTATGATTACAGATCAAATAACAAAACTTAACACATCTAATGTTCCAAATATTATAGTACAAAATCAAAATGCTGGATTTATAAAAAAAGAGGCAAATGTTGTGGTAAATTATAAGGAAGTTGATACCAAAGAAACTTTATATGAGGAAATAAATATAAGTGGTCGAGTTGATGATTATTACTCAACTGAAGACAAAATTGAAGAAATAAATGAAGCACATAATAATAAATATGAGTTTTCTAAAGTTGATGGTAATGTCACAGGAACTATGAAAGAAGATACCATTTATATAACTTATTGGTATCAAAAGAAAAATACAAATGTTATTGTAAAGTATGTAGACGTTGATACAAATGATGAATTAATAGAAAATGTAGAGATAACTGGAAGAATTGATGAGGACTATGTAACAAAGGACAAAATTGTAGAGATAAATGATATATCTGTAAATAAATATGTTCTTGTAAGTACAACAGATAATATTAAAGGAAAAATGAGTGCAGATACTATAGAGGTAATATATTATTATAAAAAAGTAGAAGCACAAGCTATAGTAAAATTTATTGATGAAGATTCAAATGAAGAAATAGAACAAAGGGAATATATAGGAGGATTTGTAGGTGATGAATATAAGACAGAGCCTAAAGATATAAAAGAATATGATTTAGTAATAAAAAAGATGCCTGAAAATAAAAATGGGAAACTTACAGAAGATGTAATAGAAATAATATATTATTATAAAAAGAAACCTGTACCAATTAACACTGGCGATATGGCTTTTGGAGTTATAATTACAGTTGCTGTTTTATGTGTTTTAGGTATTATCTATGTTGTATATAAAAATAAGCATTATAAGGATTAGAAATATACGTAATTTGTATGCTAATTTATGGTAATTATAGAAATTGTTAAATAAAGAAAAAGAAAGCATAAAAATCTGCTTTCTTTTTTCATATTTTTCGTCGCATTATATAGTATATACTTGAACAATAAAATCATTTATAGTATAATGTAACAAGAGAATTTATAGGTGTAATTGTAGTAATAATTTGTGAGCATACAAATGCTTAGAAATTATTATTACAAACCTATGAATTACTAGATAGTTTATATTAGGGAGGAATAAATTATGTTTAAACAATTTGAAACTACATTTGCTGGAAGAAGACTTGTAGTAGAAACTGGAAAGATGGCAACACTTTCAAATGGTTCTTGTTTAGTAAGATATGGCGATACAGCTGTACTTGTAAATGTTAATATGTCAAAAGAGCCAAAAGATGGTATAGACTTTTTACCATTATCTGTAGATTATGATGAGAGACTATATGCGGTAGGAAAAATACCTGGTGGGTATGTAAAAAGAGAAGGAAAACCTTCAACAAAAGCAGTTTTAGTATCTAGGGTAATAGATAGACCATTACGTCCTCTATTTCCAAAGGATTATAGAAATGATACTGCAATTAATGCGTTAGTACTTGCAGTAGATCCAGATATATTACCAGAAATACCTGCATCAGTTGGTGCATCTATTGCACTTAATATATCAGATATACCATTTGATACATTAGTAGGAACAATTAAAGTTGGTATGGTTGATGGAGAAATTGTATTAAACCCTACACTAGAACAAAGAGAAAAATCTACATTAGATTTAACAGTATCTGCAACACCTACAAAAATATGTATGATTGAAGCTGGTGCCAAAGAAGTTCCAGATGATAAAATGCTTGAGGCAATTAAAGTTGCACATGCAGAGATAAAAAATCTTTGTGAATTTATTTATAATATTAAATCTGAAATTGGTAAACCAAAAGCTGAGTACAAATCTTTTGCTATACCAGAAGACTTAGCAGATTTTATAAAAGATATTGCTTATGATAAAATGCAAGAAGCAGTTCAAACAACAGATAAAAATACAAGAGATGAGCAAGTAGATAAAGTAAATAATTTTGTTATAGAAGAATATAAAGCTAAATATGGTGAAGAAGCATATGAAGAAAATAAATCTATGGTTGCTGAAGCATTATATAAAGCTGAGAAAAAAGCAGTAAGAGATTTAGTAATACTTCAAAATAAACGTGTTGACGGAAGAGGAAATGATGAAATAAGACCACTAAGTGCAGAAGTTGGACTATTTAATAGAGTTCATGGTAGTGCATTATTCTCAAGAGGTCTAACACAAGTATTATCTATGGTAACACTTGGAAGTATATCAGATAAACAAGAAATTGATGGTCTTGATGAAGAAAGTACAAAAAGATATCTACATCATTATAATATGCCTCCATATAGTGTTGGAGAAGCAAGAGCATCACGTGGACCAGGTAGAAGAGAAATAGGACATGGAGCTTTAGCAGAACGTGCTCTAGAGCCAGTTATTCCATCTGAGGAAGAATTCCCATATACAATAAGAGTTGTATCAGAAGTATTAAGTTCAAATGGTTCTACATCTCAAGGTAGTGTATGTGGTTCAACACTTGCACTTATGGATGCTGGTGTTCCAATTAAAGCACCAGTTGCCGGAATTTCTACTGGATTATTTACTAAAAATGGTTCAACAGATGATTATATAATGGTTACAGATATTCAAGGTATAGAAGACTTCTTTGGAGACATGGACTTTAAAGTTGCTGGAACTAAAAATGGAATTACAGCTATACAAGTAGACATAAAGATAGATGGGTTATCATATGAAATAATAGAAGAAGCTTTTGCAAGAACACATAAAGCAAGAAACTATATTTTAGATGAAGTAATGCTTAAGGCAATAGATAAACCAAGAGAAACAGTATCACAATATGCACCTAAGATTGAGACAATTAAGATTAATCCAGAAAAAATAGGAGCAGTTATTGGTTCAGGCGGAAAAACTATAAATAAAATTATAGATGAAACTGGAGTAAAAATAGATATTGAAGAAGACGGAACTGTATTTGTTGCAGGTGTTGATCAAGAAATGATAGACAAAGCAATTAGTACAATAGAGTCATTAACTAAAGATGTCGAGCTTAACGAAGTATATATGGGAAAAGTTACAAAAATACTTCAATTTGGAGCTTTAGTTGAAATTCTTCCAGGAAAAGAAGGATTATTACATATTTCTAAAATTTCTAAAGAAAGAGTAAATAAAGTAGAAGATGTATTAAAAGTTGGAGATGAAATTTTAGTTAAAGTCGTTGAAATTAATAAAGACGAAGGAAAATTTAGTCTTTCTGCAAAAGACGCGATGAAAGTATAGAGGTGTTTAGATGCAAGTATATGCATTTGTTGGAAAAACAGGAACAGGAAAAAGCTATAATGCTTTAAAAGTAGCAAAATCACATGATATAAAATATATTATTGACGATGCAATATTAATTAAAGAAACAAAAGTTGTAGCTGGAAAGTCTGCAAAAACTGAAGCGAGTAAAATCGCTTCAGTAAAAGCAGCTATTTTCTTTTATGATGATAGAAGAAAAGAAATGATTTCTGCTATAAAAAGAGAGAAAATAGACAAAATTCTAATTCTTGGAACATCAGATGATATGGTACAAAAAATTGCTGAAAACCTAAAACTTGGTAAAATAGAAAAAACAATCTATATAGAAGAAATTGCAAGCCCAGAAAAAATAGAGGAAGCAAGAAAATCTAGAAATGAGGAAGGAAAACATGTAGTACCAGTTCCTACTTTTGAAATAAAAAAACAATTTTCTGGATATTTTATGGATCCATTAAGAATGTTTGATATTTTCAGACGTGAAAGTAGCAATATGTATGAGGCGGAGAGTTCAGAAAAAACAATAATTAGACCTACATATAGTTATCTTGGAAAATTTAGAATATCAGATAATGTTATAAAAGAGATTGTTACATATATAGTAGAAAAGGTAGAAGGCATAGATAAGGTATTAAAGGTATTTACCGAAAAATATATTGATGGTATGAGAATAGAGCTAGATTTACAAATAAAATTTGGAAAGAACATACCACAACTTAGTAAAGACGTACAACATGCTATTACACAATCAATTGATACAATGACAGGTATAAATTTATTTGGTATAGATATAAATATTACATCAATTGTTAGATAAGTTATACCTTAACTTGTTGAAATACAAATTATTTTGTAGTAAAATGTACGCGAGGGTGATTAAATGGAAACAATTAGATTTACAGAAAGAAGAAAGTCAACAAAATGGCCAGCATTAATTGTTACTGGTTTTTTATTAGTCGGTAGCTGTTTTGTGGCTTATGCAATAAAAAATGAAAACAATCCTAAAATGCTTGGATTTTCTAAAGAAGCAGTTTCAACTATAACAGATGGGCTTGAAAATATAGAGCCTACTGATGCAGAAAAATTAGAAAAAGCTAAAAATTTAAATTTTGAAATAAAAGATACAAGTAGTATAGATTCAAGTTCATCTAAATTTGTAAGTGATATGCATTTACCATCAATTTATGTAGATGGTAAAGAAATTGCAGAATTAAATGCAAAAATTCAAAGTGAGTATATACAAAGATTTGATAATTTAAAAACGCAAATGAAAGATGCAGAAAGTAAATATTCTTTTAATGTTACTTATACTTATTTTGAAAATATCGTTGGACTAAGAAAAGTAGTATCAATTGTAATGAAACAACAAATAATTGATACTGATGCACAAAAAGTAACATCTGAGAAGATATCTACATATAATATAGATTTAAGTTCTAAGGCAACTCTTTCACAATCAGATGTGTTACTAGATGTTCTTGGTAAAAACTATAAAGATGACTTGAAAAATGGAGTAAAAGAATATATCATTGGCAATGGTTATACATCAGCAGATAATTATAATTATGAGATTACAGGTCTTGAAAATTTCTATATACAAGATTCAAAATTTCATATTGTATTTAATGGAGAATCAGATAGTATAGCTAAAACAAGCGATGTTATAGATATAGAAGTACAAAGAAATGAGGAGGGCAAAAATTAATGATAGATTCAATGGAAAAACTAGTTAACTTATGTAAAAATAGAGGTATAATTTACCCAGGTTCTGAAATTTATGGTGGACTTGCAAATACTTGGGATTATGGTCCTTTAGGTTCAGAACTAAAAAACAATGTAAAAGCTGCATGGAAGAAAAAATTTATTCAAGAGAGTAAATTTAATGTTGGACTTGATGCTGCAATTCTTATGAACCCACAAACTTGGGTTGCATCTGGACATGTTGGCGGATTTAGTGATCCTTTAATAGACTGTAAAGAATGTAAAACAAGACATAGAGCAGATAAATTAATTGAGGAATGGGCCTTCTCTAAAGGGCAAGATATGATTGCTGATGGTATGAGTGACGAGGCTTTAGTTAAATTTATTGTAGATAATCAAATACCATGTCCTAAATGTGGTAAGACAAATTTTACTGATATTAGAAAATTTAATTTAATGTTTAAAACATTCCAAGGTGTTACAGAAGATAATACTGCAACAATATATTTAAGACCAGAAACAGCACAAGGTATATTTGTAAACTACAAGAATGTAATGAGAACAACAAGAAGAAAACTACCTATGGGTATTGCTCAAATTGGTAAAGCATTTAGAAACGAGATTACACCAGGTAACTTTACATTTAGAACAAGAGAATTCGAGCAAATGGAACTTGAATTTTTCTGTAGACCAGGAACTGATTTACAGTGGCATGAATATTGGAAAGATTTCTGTAAAAATTGGTTAATTAATCTTGGTATGAAAGAAGAAAATATGAGATTAAGAGATCATTCAAAAGAAGAATTATCTCACTATTCTAATGCAACAACTGATATAGAATTTTATTTCCCATTTGGATGGGGAGAACTATGGGGAATTGCTGATAGAACAAATTTTGACCTATCACAACACCAAAAATTCTCTGGAGAAGATATGACATATTTAGATCCTGAAACAAATGAAAAATATGTACCATATTGTATAGAGCCATCTCTTGGAGCAGATAGAGTTGCACTTGCATTCTTATGCAACGCATATGAAGAAGAAAAATTATCTGAAGATGATACAAGAGTTGTTCTTCATTTACATCCATTCTTAGCGCCAATTAAAATTGCTGTATTACCACTTTCTAAAAAATTATCTGAAGGTGCAACACAAGTACAAGAAATGCTTGCAAAAAAATATATGGTGGACTATGATGAGTCACAAAGTATTGGAAAGAGATATAGAAGACAAGATGAAATAGGAACACCATATTGTATTACATATGATTTCGAATCAGAAGAAGATAAATCTGTTACTATAAGAGATAGAGACACAATGGAACAAGTTAGAGTAAAAATTGAGGATTTAGATTCTTGGTTTGAAGGTAAATTTGATATATAATGTAAATAAGGGGGAGACAGTTATGAAAAATAAAGGAAAAAATGAAGTAAGTATTAAAAGAAAAGTAGCAACATATGTAGTAGTTGGAGTAATAACATTTACAATGATTTTCTCAGTGTTTGCAAGTTTAGTTGCAGCATTATAATTTAACTTGGGAGGAAAGTGTATATGCAAAACATTATTAAATCCCTAAGTGGAATGTTAAATGTTATAATTGACACATTAGATTTAACAAGTCCAGTAAGATATATAATAACAGCAATAGACGTGGTACTTGTAATACTTATTGCTACGTATATAATTAAATTTGTTAAAAGAACAAGGGCTGGACAGATATTTAAAGGTATAATATTTATTGCATTTTTATATATAGTAGCTAAGTTAAGTAATATGGTTATACTAACATTCTTGTTAGATAACTTTATGTCTTATGGAATTATTTTACTACTTATAGTATTCCAACCAGAGCTTAGAAACGTATTTGAAAAACTAGGTAGAAGTAAGATAGTTGATGTTTTTGATATGGATGATAATATTTTAGTAAAACATGCTATTTCTGAAACTGCAAAAGCTGTTGAAATAATGTCAATGAAGCAAATTGGAGCGCTTATTGTATTTGAAAGAAATACAAAGGTTGCAGAGGTTTTAAAAGAAGGTATACCAATTAATGGTAAAGTAACATCTGAGCTTATTCAAAATATATTTATGCCAAGAACACCATTACACGATGGAGCGGTAGTAATATCTGGTTCAGAAATGCTTGCAGCAAAATGTGTATTACCACTTGCAAGTGAGGTGTCAGTTCCAAGAAATGTAGGAACAAGACATAGAGCAGCAATTGGTATTACAGAAATATCTGATGCTTTAGTTGTAGTAGTATCTGAAGAGACTGGTATTATATCACTTGCTGAAGGTGGTAAGCTTATAAGAGACTTAACAGCAGATAATTTAAGAGATTTATTAATAAAAAAATTAGACAGAACTAAAGTTAAATCAATTAAAAATATAGTAAGAAAGTAATA
>CANCXL010000008.1 GCA_947381905.1 uncultured Clostridiaceae bacterium
TGGTGACCCCTACGGGAATCGAACCCATGATTCGACCTTGAGAGGGTCGCGTCTTAACCGCTTGACCAAGGGGCCATCACAATAAGTATTATAGCATAAATATTTTTAAGAGTAAAGGTAAATTTGAAAAAATATAAAAAAAGAATAAATTGTATATAAAAAATAGCCTATTGATATAGGCTATTAAATAACATATAATGCAACGGATAGAAAATGACATATAGAGCCAGCAAGAACAAATACATGCCAAATGGAATGAAAATATTTTAAATTTTTCTTTTGTAAAACGTAAAATATTATTCCAAGTGTATATGCGATTCCTCCTGCAATAAGTAAATATAATCCTGTCATAGCATTAGTAACTTTAAAAAATTCTACTATTTCTGGTAATGCTAAAACTATGGCCCATCCCATAACAACATATGATATTATATTTAATACTTTAAATTTATTCTTAAATAATGTATAGCATAATGTTCCAATAATTGCAATTGCCCATACAATAGAAAATATTAGCCATGCCTTTTGTGTATTTATTGTTTTTAGAGCAACTAGTGTAAAAGGTGTATAAGATCCTGCAATAAGCAAATATATTGTGCAATGATCAAATATTTTTAATACACCTTTAGCTTTCTCATTAGGAATTGCGTGGTATAAAGTAGACATTGTGTATAGTATAATTAGGCTTGCACCAAATATTGAAGAGGTAATAACTCCAATTGTATTTTTATGTAATGCAGCTATAATTATCATTATTACAAGTGCTGCTACAGAAAGTAAAGAACCAATTCCATGTGTTATGGAATTGGATATTTCTTCACCTAAAGTGTATAGCTTCTTTGTTTTAGTCATTAATAAATTCTCCTAAGAAGTATTTTTTCTTACCTTTTCTAACAACAACGTATCTATTATCTAATGCAATATCTTTAGTTATTGTTGTTTCAACGTTCGTTACTTTTTCACCATTTAGTGTAATACTTCCAGCATTAACAAATTCTCTAGCTTCTCTTTTACTAGAACATATTTTATTATCTGCAAGAAAATCTATAATATTTTTTTCTTCAGTTATATCTATATGATCTACTTTGGCAAATATTTTACCAATTTGGTTTGAAGGTATAGCTTTAATATCTCCACTAAATAATGCCCTACTAATTTCTACTGCTTTTTGGTATTCTTCTTCTCCATGAATATCTCTAATTACTTCATGAGCTAAAGCTTCTTGTGCAATTCTTTTTTCTGGAGCTTCATTGTGACGAGCGACAATATCTTCTATTTCTGGTTTTGAAAGGAAAGTAAATCTCTTAAGATATGCTTCCATCATTGAATCTTCTAAGTTAAATAGGTATTGATATAGCTCATATGCTGATGTTTTTTCTATATCTAGCCATACAGCATTTCCTTCAGATTTTCCCATTTTTTTACCTTGTGAATCTGTAGCAAGAGGAATAGAGAAAGCATAAACTTCATCTCCTGTAAGTTTACGAATTATTTCAATTCCTGTTGTTAAGTTACCCCATTGATCTGAACCACCAATTTGAAGTGTAACACCATAATTATCATGAAGGTGTTTAAAATCTACACCTTGAATAAGCATGTATGAGAATTCAGCATAAGATATACCAATTTCTAATTGTCTTCTAACTAAATCTTTGTTAATCATATAATTTACATTTATATATTTACCATAGTCTCTTAAGAAGTCTATGTAATTTACATTTTTAAACCAATCATAGTTGTTTACACATTCAATTCCAAATATTCTTTCAACTTGTGCTTTTAGTTTAGTGTAGTTATTTTCAATAACTTTTGCATCAGCTTTTTCTCTTTCACCAGTTCCACGAGGATCTCCAACAAGACCTGTTGCTCCTCCAACAAGTAGCATTGGTTTATGTCCTGCTTTTTGTAGTCTTTTAGCAACTAGGAAAGTAGAATAGTGACCAATATGTAAGCTATCTGCAGTTGGATCTGTTCCTAGATAGAATGTAAGGCTCCCATTATTAAGTTTTTCAATTAAGTCTTCACTACTTATGTCTTTTATTAGACCTCTCCATTGTAGGTCTTCATATACAGTCATTTCTTTTTCCATTATTTATCCCACCTTTTTTTCTAAATTCTTTAAAAGTATACCATATCTAATAATAAAATAAAAGTGTAAAGGTTGTTTTTTGAAGATTATTTTTAGTTTTATACGAGATTTTTTTAATAATTTATACTAATCCAAATAAAAGATTGGTGATATGTATAAACATACCACCAATGTCAAACGTAAGTATATGAGTTAAAATTTAGCGTCTCATATACTATACATATTATAACATTATTTTATTTTATATTCAATACAAAAGAAAGATAATATATATATATTATCTTTCTAATTTTCAGCATCGTTACTCCTTAAACATATTTTTCTTTTGATTATTTTTAATTTTTCTTATTCTTTTTTAATCTTTTCTTTTCTTTTTTTAGTAGAAGAATTGTATAATTCAAAAATTTAATAAAAGATTTCTTTAATACATCATAATATTTTTCCTTCTGATTTTCCACGATAGTTTGAAATAATTCATAATCAATTTTTTCAAAATTCTCTATAAGATTATATGAAATATCATCATAGGCTTCTATTAATAGTGGAATATCATTTTTATCATAAGATAAAGAAATTCTATTTAATAATTCTATAATACTTTCAAAATAAGTGATGCTGTTGCACGCTAAACAATCAGCATCTTTTTTTACGTTTGACATTTTAACCAACTCCTTTAAAGGAGCACTTTATGATGCTGAAGTTTAGTAATATATATATCAAAATAAGATATAACTGTCACAAAGATAATTATATCTTTACATTAATAATATATAATGAATACATATTATAAATATATATTCTACATAATTTTATTATATCACATTTTACATAATCTTTCAATTGTTAGCATATCACAAATAAAATTGAAATGTAAGAGATAGATTATACTATATCTATATAAATCTATGATTTTTTGTTTTAATAAATCTTATATATAAATTTTATATTTTGAGCTTACACTTAATATAATTTTATTTTATATCTATTTTTTTGAAAATTATTTAGAATAAACTAATGTTAATTTGTATAATAATGTAATTAATATTGCAAAAAAAGTATAAATATAGTAATATATAGTTGTAGAAATAGATATATGATAACAAGGAGTAAATATGGCAAATAAAGAAAAAGCAAAGAAAAAATCATTACTTAAAAATTTTTATCCAGAGTTTACTTTTGAAAAAGTGGAAAACATACCATATGAATTATTACATAAAGAAGGAATAAGACTTATTTTAATGGACATGGATAATACTTTAATTGATTCAAAAGGTCAATACTCAAAAGAGTTAAAAAAGTGGATACAAAATGTAAAAAGTAAAGATATAAAATTATATATAGTAAGCAATTCAATATCTGAAAGAATGGTTAAAAAGATTTCAAAAGAGCTTGGTGTTAGATATTTTTATAAAGCATCTAAGCCATCTACAAAGGGATTTAAAACAGTAAGTGAACAATTTCCAGAGATAAGTAAAAAAGAGATACTTATGATAGGAGATCAGCTGTTTACAGATATTTGGGGAGCAAACAGATTTAATATTAGAACATTACTTGTAAAGAGAATAAATAAAAAAGAAATTATTGTAAGTAGAATAAAAAGACCGATTGAAAGAATTATACTTAATCATTATTATAAAAAAGAGGAGAATGCAGAAAAATGCAGAGTATAATATATGTTAGTATATATGCGATAGTTTCAGCTATATTAGGGCTAATACTAAGTAATTTTATTAGTCTGTCTAAAGCTAAAAAAGGCGAAGACTTTAATTATAAAGAATATATTAATAATTTTAAGTTATCAAATTTAGACTTAAGATATGTTATTATATTCTTTATTTTATTTCTAATCATTATAAAGGAGTTTACAATAATTAATCTTTTAACATTTTCTCTAATATTTTTGGGCCTACTTCTTGCTTATATTTTAGATTATACATATATGATTATTCCAGATACATCAAGTATTTTAATCATTATTAGTGGAATTATTAATATAATTTTTAATTTTAACAAAGAAAACATTACTCAAGTTCTTTTGGGTTTAATAGTAGGTGGACTCTTCTTATTTATAATAGATTACATTTTTAAATTAATTACTAAAACTGAAGGCTTTGGAGCAGGAGATATGAAACTACTTGCAAGTATTGGCTTTATGTTTGGCTTTAGGAATATTATAGTAATTATAATAATGAGTTTAGTTGTATCAGCGATAGTTGGTAGTATATCTTTAATAATAAACAAAGTTAAAAACTTAAAGGAAGCATATATTCCATTTGGTCCATTTATAGTAATTTGTACATTAATAATTTGTATAATTCCATCACAAACAATAATCTATTATATAAATATATTTATAGATAGCATAGTAAACAAAATGATATAAAAGTAGTAATTTGCCTAAAAATCAAGGTATATTACTACTTTTTTAGCATTATTGTAACATAATAAATCTTTACTTTTAGGTATAACTATTGTATAATTGGTACATATGATAATTAGGTGATAATTGTCTAAATTTAAATATAAATTGAAAGGAAATAGAAAATGAGTAAAGCAGAATTATTAGCTCCTGCAGGTAGTTTAGAAAAAGCCAAAATTGCATTTATGTATGGCGCAGATGCAGTTTATGCTGGAACAGCTAAATTATCTTTAAGATCAAGAGCAGAATTAAATGATGATACATTAGAAGAAACAATAAAATACGCACATAGTATAGGTAAAAAAGTGTATGTAGCACTAAATATCTATGCAAAAGATACAGATTATGAAGAAATAGAAAACCAAATTAAAATACTAAAGAAAGCTCATGCTGATGCAATTATAGCAAGTGATCCTGGAATAATAATGATGATTAAAAATCTTGCTCCAGAAATAGACATTCATATTAGCACACAGGCTAACACTGTAAGTCTACATACAGCAGAGTTTTGGAGGAGCTTTGGAGCAAAAAGAGTAATTATATCTCGTGAATTAAGTAAAGAAAGAATAAAATACATAATGGATCATAAGCCAGAAGATTTAGAAATAGAGATGTTTATACATGGTGCAATATGTTATGCATATTCTGGAAGATGTTATTTAAGTAAATATCTGGCAAATAGAGATGCTAATTGTGGAGACTGTGCACAACCATGTAGATGGCAATATAAGGTTACAGCAGAAGAAGTAAATAATCCTGGAAGTAAAATTAATATAGATTTTGACGAAAAAGGAACATATCTATTTTCATCTAAAGATATGTGCTTAATACGTCAAATTCCAACTCTAGTAGATATGGGGGTAGAGAGCTTTAAAATTGAAGGAAGACTTAAAACAGATTATTATCTTGCAACTGTTGTAAGAGCATATAGAAATGCAATTGATGATTACGAAAAATTAAAGGCAGAAGGAAAAGAAGATGAATATGATGCATCAAAATATCTTGCAGAACTTGAAAAAGTTAAAACAAGAGGATTATCTGAATTCTATTTTTCAGATGATAATAATCAAGACATTCATGATTATGATGGAAAAAGTGAAAATCTTGAATATGAATATGGTGCAAGAATTATTGAAAAACAAGAAAATGGAATATATATAGCAGAAATAAAAAATAAATTATCTATTGGAGATAAACTTGAAATATTATTGCCAGATTCTATTGAAGAATGTTCATTTAATATTGAAGAGCTATATGATATTAAAAATGACAAAGCGATAGATACTATAAATCCTGGAATTAAAGGACAACAAGTAAAAATTAAGATCCCATATGAATTAGTTCCTGGAACAATAATTAGAAGAAAAAGATAATATTATTTTTTGGAGGTGATATATTGAACAAAAAAAGTGTATATGGTTTTGCTCTTTTTGTACTAAGTATTATAGGTTTTGTATTTGTAATGTGTGTTGCATTATTTAATGTTTCAGAAGATTTAAACAGACAAACAATACGAATAATATCTAGTACAGATAATAAAGACTTAGAGCCTATATTAGATAGATATGCTGCGCAAAATAACATAGATATATTAGTAGATTATGCTGGAACTTTAGAAATAATGGAAAATCTAAATGAAAAGAATAATAACTATGATGCTGTTTGGGTATCAAATTCTATGTGGCTATATATGCTTGATGGAGTAAAAACCAGTGATTCAAAAATTATTAATATGAATCCAGTAGTATTTGGTATTAGAAAATCTAAGGCACAAGAACTAGGATTTATAGATAATGAAGTAAAACTTGAAGATATTATTAATGCAATAAAAGAAGGTAAGCTTAAATTTGCAATGACATCTGCAACTCAAACAAATACAGGAGCATCAGCATATCTTGGATTTTTAAGTGTACTTGCGGGTAAACCAGAGATACTTACAGAGGACTACTTAAATGATGATAATATCAAAGAAAATTTAAAAGCATTATTTAATGGTGTAAATAGGTCATCAGGCAGTGAGGAATTTCTTGAAGAAATGTATAAAGATGGAGATTGTGATGCAATAGTTACATATGAAACATCTATTATAAATATTAATAAGGATATTTCTAAAGATTCAGATGCATTATATGCTATTTATACTCAAGATGGTGTATCTTTATGTGATTCAGTTTTTGCATATTTAGGTGAAAGAAACACTTTAAAAGAAGATGCTTTCTTAAAGCTACAATCATATCTTTTATCTAATGAAGGACAAGAAGAGCTAATTAAAACTGGTCGAAGAGTATGGTATGGTGGAATAAAAGAAGATGTAGATAAAAATGTATTTAATCCAAATTGGGGAATAGATACGACAAAATATATTACACCAATTAAATACCCATCTACTACAGTAATAAAAAAAGCATTATCACTTTATCAATCTGAACTTAGAAAACCTACACATATTGTATTTGCATTAGATTATTCTGGAAGTATGACAGGTGAGGGAATAACACAGTTAAGAAGTGCTATGAACTATATATTAACAGAAGAAGAGGCAAGTAAAAACTATCTTCAGTTCTCAGAAAAAGATAAAATAACTTTTATACTATTTAATTCTCAAGTAGGAACTCCTATTGCTGTAAAAAATGGTATAAAAACAGATGAGGTTTTAAGTAAAATTGAAAATACAGAACCAAGAGGTGGAACTAATATCTATGATACTGTTACTAAAGCAATTGATGAATTAAAAGGTGTTAACACAGAAAAATATAATACATCTATTGTTTTAATGACTGATGGTCTTGGAAATTCTGGTAGTAGAGAGAAAATGATTCAAAATATTGAAAATGAAGAGATTAAAATACCAGTTTATTCTATTATGTTTGGTAGTGCTGATTCAGATCAATTAGAGGAAATTGCAGAACTAACTCATGGAAAAGTTTTTGATGGAAGAAGTAATTTATTAGAAGCTTTTAAGACAGTTAGAGGATATAATTAGGAGGTGGAAATATGAAATTATCGTATTTAATATCTATTGTTATTGGTATTTCATGTTTTTGTCTATTATATCTTGGACTAGACTTAAACATAATATTTAGTATTGTAGTTTCAGTAATTGCATATTATGCATGTACTATGATACTTAAAGAGAAGAGTGAAATGCAAGTTACAGTTGATTCAAAAACATTGCAATATGAAAAAATGTATGCAGAGGCATGGTCAATAATTCGTAAAATAAGATTACTTGAAGGAGAAATTGAAAAAGACGAGATTAGAGCAGATATTATAGATATTTGTGATACATCAAGTAAAATTTTAACTAGTGTTAAAGAAAATCCTAAAAAAACGCCACAAGTAAGAAAATTTGTAGATTATTATTTACCATTTACTTTAAATATTTTAACTCAGTATAATACAATAGAAGATCAAAAATTAACATCAAGAGAAAGTAAAGAGTTTATGTTAAAAGTTGAAACAATGCTTGATAGAGTTAAAGAGGCATGTGAGTCACAGCTTAATAATATGTATGAAACTGATCTTGTAAGTACAAATGCAGACATTAAGGTTTTTGAAACAATGCTTAAAACAGATGGTCTTGTAGATGATAACATGAATATTAAGATAGAGGAGAAGGAAGGTGAATAATGTGGCTGAAATTATTGTTGAAGGAGATAATAAAAAGAAACCTAATCAGAGGATAATAGGACTAGGAATATTAATATTTTTAGTAATTGTTGTATGTTTAGTAGTTGGGTTAAGAGGAGCAAATGATCCATCAAAAAATGCAAAAACAATTTATGGTGCTGTTGGTGGAGGAAAAGAAAATTTCTTAGCTGATGAGGATTTTAATAAAGTCTTAAATGAAACATATGGACTAAATGTAGTAAATGATACATGGAGTAATGGTGCTACTGTAAAAGATCCTGTACTTAGAAAAGATGGTTCACATTATGATTTTATATTTTTCTCTGATCAAAGATTTTATGATTACTATAAAACAAAAGCAAATAAGGAAAATGGAGAAGCAGACAGAGAAACAGTTCTTGGTGGTAGTTTAACATTAAATACTCCAATTGTTATATATAGCTGGGATGTAGTAGTTGATGCTTTAATTAATGAGAACATTGTAACACAAAGAGATGATGTTTATTATATTACTGATATGGATAAATTATTAAATTACATATTAGAAGGAAAAAGTTGGAAAGACATAGGTCTTGATAATCTATATGGAAGCATAAATATTAATTCAACAGACCCAATAACATCTTCACCTGGAGCAACATATTACGGATTACTATTATCTATAATGTGTGGTGGAGAAATATCTGAACAAAAAGTTGAGGAGAATTTACCAAAACTTAAAGAATTTTATAATAAATCTGGTTATATGAATAATACACCAGCAGACCTTTTTGACATGTATTTAAAGACTGGTGTAGGAGCAAAACCTATGATTGTTGACTATGAAAAAAGTATAATAGATTTTGCAAATTCAAATCCAGATGGATATGAGCAAGTAAAAGATAAAATTAGAATACTATATCCTGTTCCTACAATATGGAACTCTCATTGTATTGCAACTTTAACAGAAGAAGGAAATGAGTATTTTAAAGCTTTTGAAAACAAAGAAATACAACAACTTGCATGGTCAAAGTATGGTTTTAGAACAGGAGTTACTGGCGGAAACTACGATGTAAGTGCAGTTGGTGTAAAAGGTGTGCCACAAACAATTGATACAACAGTATCAGGACTTAGAATGAATGTGTACACAAGATTAATAGAATACTTAGGTAAATAGAGGAGGATATAAGTATGGAAAAAGAAAATCTAGTATTAGAGGTTAAACCTGAAATTTCTACAAAAGAAATTGAAAATGAACTTATTGAAAAAAAAGCAATTAGTGAAGAACAAGTTGAAGATTCTTTAAATTATGAAAAACTTTCTGATGCAGAAAAAGCTGCAATTGATGAGTTTATATCTAAAGTTGATGTAAATGATACTGCTATTGTTCTTTCTTATGGTGCTAGTGCACAACAAGAAATTGCAAAATTTTCAGATGATGTTTTAACTAATGTTAGAACTAAAAATACAGGAGATGTTGGTGAATTATTAACAGATTTAGTTGTTGAAATTAAAGACTTTGATAGTGCATCAGATATTAATAGTTCAAAGGGACTATTCTCAATATTTAATTCACTAAAAAAGAGAGTTGCTAAATTACTAACAAAATATGATAAGGTTAATAATAATATAGATAAAATTGAGAAAAGATTAGAAAATCATAAAATACAAATGCTAAAAGATATAGCTATATTTGATGAGATGTATGAGAAAAACTTAGAGTCTTTCAAACAAATATCACTATATATTATTGCAGGTGACAGAAAAATTAAAGAGTTAAAAGAAGTAGAACTTCCAAAATTACAAGAACAAGCAAAAGCTTCTGGTGAGCAAATTGATGCCCAAAAAGTAAATGACTTAATAGCAGTAATTTCTAGATTTGAGAAAAAGATATATGATTTAAAAACAACAAGAATTATATCTATTCAAATGGCACCACAAATTAGAATGATTCAAAATAATGATAGCGAATTAGTTGAAAAAATACAATCTTCAATTATTAATACTATACCATTATGGAAAAATCAAGTTGTTATTGCTTTAGGTCTTGCAAATGCAAAGAGTGCATTAAATACACAACAAGCAGTGTCTGAAATAACAAATGAGATGTTAAAGAAAAATAGCGAGAATTTAAAACAAGGCACTATTGAAATAGCTGCTGAATCAGAAAAAGCAATTGTTGATGTTGAAACACTTAAAAAGACAAACAGCGATATAATAGAAACTTTAGATGCTTTAATTCAAATACATGATGAAGGAAGTAGAAAACGTACTGAAGCTGAAGTTGAATTACAAAAAATAGAAAAAGAATTAAAAGACAAGCTTGTTGAAATTAGAAATAATAATCAACAATAAGAATATATCAAATAAATTATAAAAGCCAAATGTAAAAATAATACACTCAAGAAATTATCTTGAGTGTATTATTTTATCCATCGTATTCACTTGTAAGTTTTCCAACTATTTCTTCTACAGCATCATCAAAAGTAATAAGTCCTACTGTTCTTCCTTTTTCTTTTACTATTGCCATTGGATGATTTTGTTCTTGCATAAGTCTAAATACATCATCTATTTTATCATCTGCGTCAACAAATAATGGGGCAGTCATTATGCTTTTATAATCAAGTTTAAAATCTTTTGAGTATTGTAGTAATAATTCCCTAACAAGAACAATTCCTATTATATTATCCATTTTTTCTTCATATACTGGAATACGTGAGTACCTACAATTTCTAATTATATTTAATAATGCTTTTTCACTTGTATAAGTGTCTATTGCAACAATTTTTTCTCTAATAGTCATAACGTTTCTTGCGGGTGTATCATCAAATTTAAAAACTTTAAGTAAAAGTTCTTCTTCTTTTTTATCTATTATACCATCAGCTCTTCCTTTAGATATTACCGCAATAAGCTCTTGCTCTGTAATCTTATCGTTATCTGATTTTTTTATTCTTAATATTTTACTTACTAGATTAGTAGAGATACTTAATAATCTAACAAAAGGATAGAAAATAATTTCAAGTGTTGATATTACACCAACAACTAAATATGATACTTTTTTTGGACTAGATAGAGCAATCTTTTTAGGCACAAGTTCACCAAATATTAAAGTAAAGTATGATAAAATCAATGTAACAATAATAACAATAATTGTTTCTAAAATACTTGGAGAAATATGTATATATGGTACAAGTTTTTCAACTAAATAATCTGCAAAAGTTTCTGCTGCAAATGCACTTGTTAAAAATCCTATTACTGTTATACATATTTGAATTACGGCAAGAACATCGCTCATATTCTTAAATAGTTTTTTTACTTTTAATGCCTTTTTATTTTTTGATTGTGCATCAGTTTCAAGCTCGTTTTTGTTAAGTGACACTAGTGCCATTTCCGATGCAGAAAAAAATCCGTTAATTAATATTAAAATAAATAACATTATTATCTTAAAAATCATAAAATATCAACATCCTTTTTTTATAGAATAACATATATTAATAAAATATACAATTTAAAAAAATAAAATATATTATAACATTAAAAATAACAAAAATAAATGAGTTTCTTTAAAAAAGACAAAAAAGCTTGCTTTTATATATAAAATATTATATAATAATTATAGTTTAAAGAACGCATAAATTTTTTAAAATATAAACAACCTCTACGGAAAAAGGATGTACAATTTATATGTACATCCTTTTATTGTATAAAGATATATGGATTTAACTGACCACCTTTTTGAGTTTTTCTAACTTCAAAATGTAAATGATGTCCAGATAGATCTGTTATTTTTCCTGCATGACTTGGGTCACCGCCCTCATTTGCTATTGGTTGATTTTGTGTTACAAATTGTCCCATGGATACGTTTATTTTAGATAAATTCCCATAATAAGTATAAAGGTATTTATTGTTTATTTTGTGTTCGAGTATGATATAGTTTCCATGTTTTTTATCATATCCTATTTCACATACATTGCCGTTTGCAGCAGCATATATATTGTCACCATATTCATCACATGCTATATCTATTCCTTTAGTGACAGCGTCAAAAACACCACATATTGCACCATCAGCAGGTGATACCATTGTTTTTCTGCAATCAGAGTAATATTCGATACCAGACATATAGATAATAGACTCAAAAAAATTCATATCAGACATTACATTCTCATTTATTTGAGCATAGTATACACGTTTTTCTTCAAGTATGTTCTTAATATATGTAATAGGCTTAATCCAATATAGGGCAGCAGCTATAATTAAAATAAATATTATTTTTCTATTTAATTTAAATGGTTTAGTATTAGCTATCTTTAAATTAAGTTTTAAATTAAATTTTCTTACTTTAAATTTATTTTGTTTTCTTTTTTTACTTTTTATTACTTCTTTTTGCGTATTCGATATTAAATTTTGTTCTTCAAATGTTCCTATGTATTTTATTTCGTCATTCATATTAATCCACTACATTTATACCTAAAAGTTTAATAAAGCAAAGGCTTTGTTCACTTGTAAGTATAACTCCTTTTAAATCTTTTGGAAAAATTATTATTCTTGAAATATTACAGCTTCTAAGATCTAATCCAGATAGTTTGGTATTAGAAAAATTAGAGTAAGTAATATCACAGTTAGAAAAATATATGTTTCTATGTGAGACTTCACTAAAATAGATGCTTCGCATTGGACAATTACTAAAACTAGTATTATTAATAGTAGAATTGTCTAAAATTGCATCATTTAATATACATTCATTAAATACTATGCTATCAAAATATGAATTATTAATTATCGTTCCAGAAAATTTACAATTATTAAATTCTACTCTTTTAAATGTTGACTTTTCAAAATTTACTCCTGTAAAATCGCAATTTTCAAATGTAGAATCGCAGATGTCAATTTTAGGTAATGATGACCCAATAAAAGATACATTTTTAAATTTAGAATTTTCAATTTGAAGTTCATCTAAACTAAAATTTTGTAAAAGGTCATCAGTAATGCTAAAGCCTTTAATTTGATCATGATTTTCTAGAAAAAATTCCAGTTCATATAATATATCTAATGAATTTGAAGTTCTTGGTTTAGAAATCATAAATATTCTCCTTATAATACTATAGTATATAAATTTTTTTCGTGTTTGTCAATTAATTTGAAATTATTTGACAATTATGTAGAATTATAATATTATTTAGTATATAATCATATAAAAGTAATCTATATTTTAGGGGGAAAATATGGAAATCAATCAAAAGATTGATAGAGTGCTTACACCAGAACAAAAAATAAAATTTCAAAGAGACAATGGAAAATTTAAAATATTAAATAACATTGTCATTTTACCAATACTTACTGCTATTTTGGGTGTTTATTTAGAATCAATTGCAATAGTTAGTATAAGTATAATTGGAATAATACTATTTTTAGTTTTAAAAATAACATCATTTACTAGAAAAAATGTTATTTTTGATGAAGTTATAGTACCAAAGGCATTAGGTGAAGTTTTTGAAAATGTTAAGTATATAAAAAAAGATGATGCTGTTGAAGAACATTTTAAAGATTCTGGGTTAGTACCTATCTATAATAAATTTAAGATGTATAATAGTTATATAGTTTGTGAAGATAAATATAATATTAATCTTTCTAAAGTGTCAACAAAAAGAATGCATGAAGAAGAAAATGATGGAGTAGTGGATAAATATTATGAGGATAACTTTAATGGTATTTTTGCATATATTAAATTACCATCAAAATCATTAACTAATTTTAGAGCTATAGAAAAAGGAATAGTAGAGTCACAAGAAGATATTGTAAAGATAACTAATATGGAATTTGATTACTGCTATGATGTTTTGTCTAGCGAGCCAGTTGAGGTAAGAGGAATACTATCGCCTGCAGTAATGGCAAGGATAATCGAATTTAATAGTAAAATTGGACTTACTATAAGTTTTGCTATAAAAGACGACATGCTATATTTATCTGTAAATTATAATGAATTTTTAGATTTTAGAGGAAAAGGTAAAAAGTATATCAATGAAGAAAACTTCATAGATAATCTAAAAGTACTAGAAGTTATACAGATGTATGTAAGATATTTTGTAAATATGTATGATAATTAAAAAAGCTATTAGATAACTAATATCTAATAGCTTTTTTATATTTTAATTACTAGTCAAAATTTACTAATTTGCTTTAGGGTTTTTCTTTTTAAAAGAAAATATTCCTAAAATTTTAGTAAATATGTCTACTATTTGTTCGCTATGTTTTTGAGCAATTAATTTGCATTTTGCTTTACCACCTATAGTTAAAGCTGCAACTAATGCACTTATGATTACAGATAAGTCAAAATTTAGTCCATAATTTGTAGTAATTTTCATAGCTACTATTGTACCTATACCACCACTTAAAATACCACATACGTCACCAATAACGTCGGCGCATATGCTAGAAACTTTTGGTGCATTACGTATTAATTTTATTGAAGTTTTAGCACCATCAATTTTTTTACTTGCTTTAGCATGGAAATTCTTTTCATCTGCTATTGTGACTGACATCGAAACCATATCGAATATAATACCAAGTCCTACAACAATTAATAGGATAAGGATTGCTACTGGTACAGGTAAGTTGTTTACAGTCATAGTTGTGATAAAAGAAAACACTATCGATAATGTAAATGATAACAATGACACTGTTATAAGCCATTTACTCGACGAGTCTTTTTCTTTATCTGTTGTTTTGGAATCTTTCGATTTCATTTTATATTTTATCTCTCCTTAATGTAATATACAATTAAAGATGGTGATTTTTTAAGTAAACACTATGGTTTAGGTCCAGTAGAATTTCTCTGTTTTCTACTAAACATTGCTGCTTAGCCGTTTCCATTTAAAGAAAACACTATTTAGTCACCTAAAAATAGAACTGGATCGCCACTTAAGTCCATACTTTAATCCTTAAAAAATCTTATTCTTTAACAGAACAAACATTCTAGAAGTTTTCCTTTGGTGTGCACTTATACAATTATTAGTCTCTTTTGCAGTAATAATTTCATTACCAGATAAAAAATATATATGGCCCTACACATTTTTTATCTTTTTAGCGGGTAAATCCCAATATTACCACTCAAGACAGGCTACACTACATATCGTGTCTTGGCACTTTATGTAGGTTTATACCGAACAATACTATCATTATATTTAGAATCATTCAGCCTCAGCGAAAATAGGATTCAAATTATATGCCGTTATAACTCTATCCTAAATTCTTTACTCCCTGAACACACGCAAAACTGGGCGTTTCGCGCACGGACAAGAAACTTCATCGGTGTGCCTTTTAGTGGATTTTTAGCCCCACCCTCATAAAAGTTAGCGCAACTAGAATAATGCACCATCGATATTTATTATAACATAGTTTAATAAAAAATGCAAGAATCATTATTAAAATTGATTTACATAATTCTACAAATGTAATCAAAAAATAACAAAAAATATGTTTTATTAAGTTTTTTGTTGTGATATAATTGTCGTATAAATTTGAGGTGGTTATATGGCAAGAAAAGAAAAACGTAATACGAGTTCTATTACTCAAATAATATTAGGAATCATAGTACTTGCAATTATATTTATAGTTGGAAATAATTTTGATTTAGACCTTTTAAAAAATTTAACAAATGACGTAGAAAGTAATGCATTAGAAAATGTAGATAGAAAACAGCAAAATAATGAGGTAACAAATGTAGATGGAAATCTAATTATAGATTACATAAATGTAGGACAAGGAGATAGTATATTAATTAGACAAGGAGAGCATGCAATGCTTATTGATGGTGGAACAACAGAGTGTAAAGAGGAATTGCTTGAATGTCTTAAATCTAAGAATATAACAAAGTTTGATTATATAATAGGAACTCATCCTCATGAAGATCATATAGGAAGCTTAGATGATGTTGTAAATGAGTTTGAGTTTGATACAATATTTTTTCCAGATGTATCATCTGCAAGAGTTACTACAAAAACATTTGAAAACTTAGTTTTAGCAGTAGCAAATAAAAATATGAAATTTACTACACCAGTATCTGGTAAAGAATATAGTTTAGGTGAGGCAAAATTTAATATACTTGCACCAAGTTCTACAAGTTATCAATCACTAAATAATTATTCAATAGTAATTAAGCTAAATTATGGAGAAAATTCGTTTATATTTACAGGGGATGCAGAGACATTGTCTGAGACAGAAATACTAAATTCATATGATGATATACATGCTGATGTATTAAAGCTTGGACATCATGGCTCAACAACATCTTCATCTAAAAAATTTTTAAATGCAGTATCTCCTAAATATGCTGTAATAAGTGTTGGAAAAGATAACACATACAACCATCCAACAAAAACTACTATGGATAAGATGCTTGAATTAAATATACCTGTTTATAGAACAGATGAGCTTGGAACAATAGAATGTATAAGTGATGGTAAGAATATTACTTTTAATACAAGTCCAGGAAGCTATGATTATATGGGAGATTAGGAGAAAGATATGCAAGTAGTAGTAGATAGAATTGAGAACAATATTGTTGTACTTGAAGTAGATGGAAAAATTGTTAATGTAAATATAGATAAAGTAGAAGGTGAAATTTGCGAAGGAGACGTTGTAGATATTGAATATCTAGATGATGAGATTGTAAAAGTTAAAGTAAATAAAGATAAAACAAAATCTCGTCAAGAATATATGTCAGATTTAATAAAAGGTATGTGGCAATAATAAAAGAATAGAATTAAACATAAATATACATAATAGGAGGTATATTTATGTTTTTTTCGTTATTTATAGAGATAATTTCAAAATTTTTTGGGCTTTTTGGATATATATCATCAGATAAACTATATCCAGAACCATTGAGTAAAACAGAAGAGGAATACTATTTAAGAAGGTATTTTAATGGAGATAAAGAGGCAAGAAAGATTTTAATAGAACATAACCTAAGATTAGTTGTGCATATTGCTAAAAAATATGTACAAACAGAACAAGAATTAGAAGACTACACATCTATAGGTACAATAGGACTTATAAAAGCAATAGACAGTTATAAAGAAAATAAGGGATATAAAATAAGTACCTATGCTTCAAGATGTATCGAAAATGAAATATTAATGCATATTAGGAGTACTAAAAAGCAAAAATCTGAAGTATCAATAAATCAAGTAATAGGCACAGATAAAGATGGAAATGATATGGAACTAATAGATACTTTAGAACTTAAAGAACAAGATGCTGTAGAAAATATATATAATAAAACACTTCTATCTCAAGTATTAGATTTTTTAGATTCTAAATTAAATAAAAGAGAAAAATATATTATGAATAAAAGATATGGACTAGATGGTAATGAACCTAAAACTCAGCAAGATTTAGCAGATGAACTTGGAATATCAAGGTCATATGTATCAAGAATAGAAACTAAAATACAAAGAATGCTTGGGAAAAATATAAATGTATAATTTTATAATATAGTTGTGGATTGTGGTTATAAAGTAAAATGAATATTTTGCAAAAACATGATTGTAATAATACAAAGTGTGTGCTAAAATATACTGGGTAAAATGAGGTAGAAAAATGACAAATGAAAAATTAAAAAATATAAAAAAAGTTGAACTTCATCTTCATCTAGATGGCTCAATAACTAAAGAGTATGTTAAAAATAAATATAAATTAAGTAACGAAGAAATAAGTAATAAAATGGTTGCAAGTGAGAAATGCAAAAATTTAAATGACTATTTAGAATGCTTTGATTTTCCAATAAGCATAATGCAGACAGAACAAGAGCTAAAAGAAATTACAATAAATTTGCTTAATAATCTAAAGTCACAAAATGTGATTTATGCAGAGATAAGGTTTGCACCACAATTTCATACTAAAAAAGGACTTACTCAAGAAGATGTATTAAAAGCAGTTCTTAGTGCAAAAGATTGCGTTGATATTAAATCTAATTTTATTCTTTGTGTAATGCGTGGAAAAGATAATATGGATGAAAATTATGAGACTGTTAATCTTGCTAAAAAATATTTAGGAAAAGGTGTATGTGCAATAGATTTGGCTGGTGCAGAAGCTATATTTAAGACTTCAGAGTATCATGAAATATTTG
This sequence comes from uncultured Clostridiaceae bacterium, assembly GCA_947381905.1. Lineage (GTDB taxonomy): Bacteria > Bacillota > Clostridia > TANB77 > CAG-465 > CAG-465. Next base: position 18,250 of record CANCXL010000008.1, read on the forward strand.
AATATGCAAAAAAACTAGATGTTCCGTTTACAATACATGCAGGAGAAGCTGATGGACCAAAAAGTATTAAAGATTCAATTTCATATGGAGCCAAAAGAATAGGACATGGAGTAAGAGCTATAGAAGATGATATACTTTTACAAGAAATTATCAAAGAAGGCATATATTTGGAGGTATGTCCTACAAGCAATATACAAACATGCATTTGTGATACATATTCTACTCATCCAATAGAAAAGTTATATAGAATGGGCGTTAAAACAACAATTAACACAGATAATATGACAGTTTCTAATACAACACTTGAAAATGAGTATGAAAAATTATTAGAAGAAACTAATTTAGAAATAGAAGATATTATTAATATGAATATTAATTCTATAAATGCTGCTTTTATTTCTAATCAAGAAAAGGAAAAATTAATGGAGGAAATAAAAAAGTGAGAACAAATAATTACTTGGGAAAACATGATGAAAACAGAGGAATTGTTCTTTTTGTAGTAGTACTAATTATTTTAGCAATAATATTTGGTGTAGTTATACTTTTAAATTCAAAAGAAGACGAGGATATAGGAGTGTCTAAAGCAGATAATATTGCATCAATAGTTGAAAAAAAACAAGCAGATATTAGTAAAATGAATATAGATGATAACAAATTAATTCTAGAAGGAGAAATAAAAAACGCCATATCAGGCAATTTAATTATTAAACTTCAAAATGTTGAAATTGTTCTAAAAAATAAAGATGGAGATAAATATGTATTTAGTACAGATTATTTTATCTCATCTGAAAAAATAGAATTTTCATCTATAATGGAAGATAAAAAAGAAAGCGAGATTGATTTAGATAGTATTGAAAAAGGAGAATATTTTGTATTACTTAGACTAAAAACTGAAAGTGCAAATGATGAAAAGGGATACAAATATAGATATTATACATTAAATAATTTAACTGATAATGGAAACATAGAACATAATAATATAAAAATATACTTTGATAAATCAAAACTTGTATCTAGTTATTTAACTATCGAAAAATAAAAAATAGTCTTAAACATATATGTTTAAGACTATTTTTCTAATCTAAATCACTCAAAGAATAAATCTTTTTAGCTCTCATTAATGATGAATGGATTCCTTCTTTATAATTTTTTAGATAAGAAGTATTATCCCATTTTCCATCTTTATAAGTTGCAACTCTTGTTAAGTTAACTTTTTTGTTTTTAAAATCTAGATTATCTACTTTGTATATTGCAACAATAGAACCATCTATGTTATATGTAGCTTCTATATATACACATTTTGAAGATATTCTTACTAAACTTTTTACCTTAGTGTAATTGTATAAGCTACGTATTATTCTTGTTAATTTTCCATTTGGAGAGCAAACAGCTCCACATTCTCCATATCTAACATTTGGCCCTGCAAATCTTTGTGTTTGCACCCACATTGCAGGAAATCCTTTTTTTGTTACAGCCAATGTTCTTTGTAAATTTTCTTCCACCATGATTATTACCATCCTTAATAACAAAATTATAACATATTGTCTTTGTAAAGTCAAAAAAATAATTTTAAGAAATTTGTAAAAAAATATATACATATAATTCTTTTTTTGTTATAATTTTAGTTGAATTCTCAAAAGGAATTTATAGGAGGGAAAACATGCAGCTTAAGAAGAGCTTTACTGAGGATATAGAAAGAATATGCAGAGCTGCGGAAGATTATGTAGTTGAAGGAAATAGCGTTGATGCTTATAGAAAATATAAAGAGGCATTAGACATTATTCCTGAACCTAAAACATCTTACGAAACTGCAACTTGGATATTTGTATCAATTGGTGATTTATATTTTAAAAATGGTCAATATGATAAAGCTAGAAACTATTTTTTAGAAGCTAAAAATTGTCCTAATGGTGTAAGTAATCCATATGTTTTGTTTAGACTTGGACAGACACTTGTTGAAACAAATGAAAATAGTAAAGCAGAAGAGTTTTTGTTAAGGGCATATATGCTTGTTGGCGAAGATATTTTCTGGGATGAGGATGAAAAATACTATAATGTTATTAAAGAAATGATAAAAACTGATGAAAATGATGGTGGCATTTATTGATTTTTAAAATCAAATGTGCTACTATTTTTTTATATAATTTTGTATTAGCTTAAAAGTAAATATTTTTAAGGAGGTATAGAAATGATTATTATTGTAGGTATTCTTATTTATTGTATATTACTAGTTATAAAAAGAATTCTTAAACCAAGAACATTTCCAAGAAGATGTGACTACAATTTAGAAAATAATTTATTATTTCTACTCATATGTGGAGCTTATGTTTCTTATAAAATTTTAATTGATCATGTTACAATTAATCAATTACGGAATAGAACTTTACGCTCAGTTATACCAAATATTTTTATGTATATCTTATGGATTAATTTTAATATTAATGTTTGTATATAAAAATATTATATATATTTTAGCTACAATTTTTATAGTAATTATAGTTATGATTTTATTTGATAAACTAAAGTCTAAGTTTAAATAGAATTGTTGCTATTTGACATAACATGTGGTATAATCATGAAACAACGTAGTTTTTTGTATACCAAAGAATAATTTTGGAGGAGGTATTCATATGATTATATGGTTAATACAAGTTATTATTTTGATTGTTTTGATGAAGTTTATTGCTGAGATTGGGCTTAGTGGATCTTGTACAATATTTGCAGTACTATATGTTATAGATGCAGTTATTACATCATTTACGCTTACGGGAATAATTACTGCTGTGATTTCAGGTGTTATTGCTGGTGCTATAGCATATGTTATTGCTAAATTTTTCCTTTTTTTAGGAAGAATAGGATCTTTTTTAGTAGGCATATTATTTGTCTTAGCAATTCTTTCATTACTAGTATAAAGTGGATAAACAAAGTGTTTGTCCACTTTTTCTTGTCGAAACTTTTGGTACGATTTTCTTTGACATTACAATACCTGGAGTATATAATTTAATTGTGCCTAGGAGGTGAGACATTGCATATAAGGAGAGTACAGCTTTGTATATGTATTCTTGTAATTATTGTACTATTCATTTTTTATTCATATATTGTTTTAGATAAAGATATATCCCCTAAAAAAATAAATATTGAAAATCTAACAAAATTTAATTTATATTCAAATGATTTATTAATTCAAGAACAAGATTGGTTCATTTCAATTCCCAAAATAAATTTAGAAAAAGCAAAGATAAAAGAAAACATAGATAATGATATATTAGAAGACTATATTGGACATTTTCCTAGTAGTTCAATTTTAAACGGAAACGTTTGCTTAGCAGCACATAATAATGGTTTTAAAAATAATTATTTTAAAGATTTGATCAATTTAGAAGAAAATGATGAGATTATATATAATTATTTAGGAAACTTAAAATCATATTATGTTAAAAATAAATATTATATTTCTGAAAATGATTTTGATATGATAAATATTGATACATATGACAAAATAACTCTAATTACTTGTGTTACTGGCTCACCTGAACTTAGGCTATGTGTAGAAGCATATAGTGGAAAGGAGAAAGATGAGAAAGTTGTATAAATATAAAGATTCAATATTTGAGAATATATATAAAAGTACAAGAAGAATAAATGCATATTTAAGACAAAGTAAAATTAAAAGAGTAAAAGTATATATAATACTTTTAGTATTAATTATAACTACTATTAATCCAGTTTATGGTATTGTTGAAAATACTAATATAGAATATGGAAATTATAATATTTTATCTGATATAGATGAGTTTGCATATGTGGCATATAATGGAAAACAACAACCTAATATACAGTATTATTATTTAAAAGACAATCAAAAGATTCCAGCATATTGCTTAAATTATGGTATGAAAGGTGCAGAAGAAGGAGATTATGGTCATGATGTTGATGTACAACAAAAAATAAATGATAATGCACTAAAAATGATTATATTAAATGGATATCCATATAAAACATTAGAAGAATTAAAACTAAATAGTATTTCCGAAGCGGTGTTTGCTACTCAATGTGCAATTTGGTGTTATATAGATAGTGATAAATTTAATATTGAAAATGTTAAACCATTAAGCCATATGAATGATAGACTTGTTGAATGTATAAAAGAAATATATAAAGCAAAAGATGATAACATAGATGATTATAATATAGATTTTGATTTAGATATGGGAAGCCAAGAAACCGTTGTAATTGATGGAAAAGAGTATTATAAAAAGAAAGTAGAAATTTTAAAGTCAAATAACATAAAGTGCATTAATATAGATTGTAAAGATAATAATATAATAGTAGAAAGGATAAATAATAGTTGTTATAACTTATACATTAAAGCAGATGTAGTAAAAGAAAAATATAACGCAAAACTTAATATAAATATAGATGCAAAAGAAAATGTTGTCTTATTTGGTAAAAGTAAAAAGCAAGGATATCAAGATATTGCATTAACACTAAAGGATGACTATAGCACAAGTATTAATAAAGAAATACAATTTACAAAATATAATACAAAACTAAAAATCATAAAAAGAGATAAAGATACAAATAAGCCACTTAAAGATATAAAATACCATATAACAGACAGCTTAGGGTTAATAAATAGTGATTTTATTACAGACGAAAATGGAGAAATTAATTTGTGTTATGCTAATTCTCAAGATATGATAGTAACGTTAAAAGAAATTGAAACTAATTCAAGTTATATTATAGATGACATAGAATATACATATAATATTATTCCAAATGACGAAAAAGAAATAGAATTATATAATAAAAAGAAAAAGGGATATATAGAATTATACAAGAGAACTAAAGAATATAATGAGCTAACAGGTATTGCAGAAAATAGTCCTTTAGAGGGAGTTATATTTAATATATATAATGATAAAGATGAGGTTGTTGATGTACTAATAACAGATGATCAAGGATATGCTAAAAGTAAGGAACTTGAGCTTGGAAAGTATTATATTGAAGAAATACAAACAAATGAATATTATGAGAAACTAAAAGAAAGAATAGAGGTAGAAATATTAGAAAACGAAGACAAAGTTAATATTCAAGTTCTAAATGCTAATGCATATATTCAAAGAAAATTACCTGTAACAGGAAGATAAAATTTGACAAAATTTTTGATTAAATTATTGTTTTTATAGTACTTATATTATATAATTTAGTCCGGAGGATGATTAGTATGCCTAAAGTTTGGTATAAAGTTGTAATCGCAATCATATCTATAATTTTGTTATTATTCCTTATAGGATTTAGTATATTAGTATTTTCAGAGTATTTTCCTGAAGATAGGGAAACGTTAAATGTTGAGGGAGAAAGTACAAAAGAATTAGAAATAGATAAAAGTATAAATATAATTACATATAATTTAGGATATTTATCTTTAGATAATACACAAGATTTTTTTATGGACGGAGGAAAGGGCGTAAGACCTAAAAATGCTACAACAGTTACAAAGAATTTAGCAGCTGTAAAAAATTTTATTGAAAATCAAGATGTAGATGTGTATTTGTTTCAAGAGGTAGATACAAATTCTAAAAGATCATATTATATGAATGAATATGATGGACTAAAAGAGGTATTTGATGGAACAGCTTCTTTTGCATATATGTTTAAATCATTATACATACCATATCCTATATTAGAGCCTGTAGGACATGTAGAAAGTGGAAATGTTACATTAAATAAATTTAATGTTAAAGAGGCAACTCGTATTGCGTTACCTAGTGCATATAGTTGGCCAAAAAGAGCTGTTATGTATAAAAACCCTATTTTAGAAGAAAGAGTTGAAATAAAAGACAGCCAAAAGGAACTTGTAATTTATAATGTTCATTTAGATGCTTATGGAAAAAAAGATGGAAAAGGTGAACAACTTAATGTTTTAATAGAAAATATGAAAGCAGAAGTTGAAAAAGGAAACTATGTAATAGCAGGTGGAGACTTCAATCAAACATTTCCTGATGTTGATTTAGAAAAATATCCAGTTGTTGATACTAAAAATTTTGTTCCAACTCAACTTTCAGCAGATGTATTGCCAGAAAAATGGAAATTTGTTACCGATGCATCTAAACCTACATCACGTCTATTAAATGAAGTATATACTGGAAATTATGATAAAACTCAACTATATGTTATAGATGGATATATTGTTGGTCCAAACATTGAAGTAAGACAAGTTGAAACTATAGAAAACAATTTTTCATATAGTGACCATCATCCAGTAAAAATTAGAATTAAATTAAAATAGTGAGGTATATTAATGGAAATAAGTAATAATGTTTTTTATGTTGGAGTACAAGATAAAAATTTAAAAGTATTTGATGTAATTATGGAAGCAAAGCATGGTACATCATATAATGCTTATCTTGTAAAAGGAACACAGAAAAATGCGTTAATTGAAACTGTTAAAAATGAATTTTGCAATGAATATATATCAAATATAGAAAAGTATGTAAAGATTACAGAGATAGATTATCTAATAGTAAATCATACAGAGCCAGATCATGCAGGTGCAGTATCAAGAATTTTACAACTTAATCCAAATATTGTTGTATGTGGTACAAAGATGGCTATAGATTTTGTAAGAAATATAGTAAATTTTGATTTTAAATCTGAAGTGTTAACTGCAAATGATAGTTTAGAACTTGGAAATAAGCAACTTAAATTTTTTGCTTTTCCTATGCTTCATTGGCCAGATTCAATGTATACATATATAAAAGAAGATAAAATGCTATTTACATGTGATTCCTTTGGAGTTCATTATTCAAGTGAAAAGATTTTTAATGATGAGGTAGAACCAGAAGGTGTTCTAAAAAATAGTGAAATATTAGATGAATATAAATATTATTTTGAAAATATATTAGGACCATTTAAAAATCCGTTTTTATTAAATGCATTAAATAAAATTAGTTTAATACCTATAGATTATATTTGTCCAGGTCATGGAATGATTATAAGAAAAGATATTGAAAAGTATATTAATTTGTATAAAGAGTGGTGTGAAGATAAAAACAAAGGCAAAAGAAAGGTTACAGTATGTTATGTTTCATCATATGGATATACTAAAAAAATGGCTAAAGCATTTGTAGAGGGATTAAAAGAATATGACCTTGATGTTAAGGAATATGACCTTCAAAATGATGATATAGAAAAAGCTAAAAAAGATGTTACAACATCTGATGGAATTATAATAGGTTCTCCTACTATTTTATCTGAAGCATTACCACAAGTATATGAGGTTATGGCTCCACTTAATCCAATTTTAAACAAAGGAATGTATGCTATAGCTTTCGGATCTTATGCATGGAGCGGAGAGGCAGCAATGAACATATCTTCTGTGATGTCTATGTTAAAATTTAATATGCCTTTTGATCCAATAAGAGTAAAACTTAATCCATCAGATTTTGAGTTAGATAATATAAGACAAAAAGCAAAAGAATTTGCTCAAATTATAATAAATAAGTAAAAAAAGTGCACTGAAATAGTGCACTTTTTACTTCTATGTGTTAGAATGTATACTGTAGTTTTGAGGTGAATAAATGATTATTGCATATATATTATTAGCTTTTGTTGTAATAATGCTTGTTGTACTTTTGCTTATATATATTAGTAATAATATATTAAAAGTAAAAAGATATAATATAAAAAATAATAAAATACCTGATGAATTTAATGATTTCAAGATTGTTCAAATTAGTGATGTTCATAGCAAAATGTTTGGAGAAAATAATTCTATTTTAATTAATGAAATTAAGAAAATTAATCCAGATATAGTTGTTATGACTGGAGATATAATAGACGATTCTACAGAAAATGTAGTGGAATATGTTAAGAACTTTGAACCAATATTTAAACTATATCCAACATATTATTCAATAGGAAATCATGAAAGAAAACTTGGATATAAAAAATATAAATTATATATAGATACACTAAAAGAAAATGGAGTAAATGTAATTATAAATGGAAGTGTTGAGTGTAAAAGAAATAATTCAACAATAGTTATAAGTGCTCTTAAATTTAGAGAAAATATGCAACCAAAAGTACTAACAGAAAAAAGAAAAAATAAATATATAAGCTATATGAAAGCAAAGCTTAGTAGTATTGACAAAAATAATTATAACGTGTTGCTTACTCATGATCCTGAAAATTTTGAAATGTATGAAAAGTTAAAAGTAGATTTAATATTTTCTGGACATGTTCATGGTGGGTTAATTAGGCTTGGAAAAATCTGCCTATTATCACCTAGAAGAAAATTATTTCCTAAATATGGATATGGAAAACATAAAATAAACAACACAACACTAATAGTTAATTCTGGTATGGGAAATGCATCCATACCAATTAGAATGTTTAATAGACCTGAAATTGTTTTAGTAACATTAAAAAAGTAAATATTATCTTAATAAAAATAGTTAAGATAATATTTTTTATCTAAAAATATATAATAAAAGTTGCATTATTATGTCACGTGTGATATAATAAAAATATGCGTTTAAGGGAGGAAAAAATGGAAGAGTTAGATATAATCGAACTATTATATGCTCTAAAAGACAAATTAAAATACATAATAACGACTGTGATAATATTTGCATTATTAGGTCTAATATATTCTAAATTTTTAGTGACACCAATGTATAAATCTAGTACATCATTTGTATTATCTAAATCAAAATCTCAATCAGAAACAAATATTACATCAAATGAAGCTATTACTCAAAGTGATATAACATTAAACTCAAAATTAGTATCAACATATAGTGAAATAATAAGAAGCAAAACAATTGCAAAAACTGTTATACAATCATTAGGACTTGATATGAGTGTTAGCGAATTTATATCTAATGTAAGTGTAAGTTCTAAAGCCGATACAGAGCTTATTATAGTGACTGTATCAAATGAAAATGGAAAACTTGCAGCAGATATAGCAAATTCATTAACAGAAGTATTTAGAGATAAAGTAAATGATGTTTATAATATAGACAACTTGTCTGTAATCGACATAGCAGAGCCAACAGATGCTCCATATAATATTGGAACAGTAAAAAATATTGCTTTATTTGCAATAGTTGGTCTAGTATTGTCTTGTGCAGTAGTATTTGTTATTGTTTATTTTGACGATACAGTAAAAGATGAAAAGGATATTGAAAATTTATTAAATATTCCTGTAATTGCGTCTATACCTAAACTTGAAACAGATGAAGAAGGAGGTAAATTTAAATGGAAAAAAGTGAAATAATTGTAAATGATTTTCCTCGTTCACCTGTATCTGAATCCTTTAGATTATTTAGAACAAATCTATTATATTTATTTGAAAATGATGATAGCAAAGTTATTTGCTTAACTTCGTCAAATGCAAACGAAGGAAAAAGCTGGGTAACAGCTAATCTTGCTATTTCTTGTGCACAATATGGTAAAAAAGTTTTAATAATTGATGCGGATTTAAGAAAAGGTAGACAGCATAGAATATTTAAGAAAACAAACAGAAGTGGATTTTCAGATTTACTTAAAAATCTTAGAGGAAACTTAAAAGAAGAAGATATTCAAAAAATAGAAGAAGATTTAACAATAAAAATCCAAGATACAGATATTCATAATTTATATTTATTAACTTCAGGTCCAGTACCATTTAATCCATCTGAATTATTAGGTACAGCAAACATTGAATTATTATTAAAACTATTAAAGAAGGAATTCGATTTAATAATAATCGATACACCACCAGCATCAATTATAACTGATGCATTAATATTTGCTACAAAAGTAGACTATATGTTTATAGTTGCTTCTTCAAGAAAAACTAAAAAAGAATTATTAGTAAATACTAAAAAAGCTATTGAAGCAGTAGGTGGAAAAATACCTGGAATTATTCTTAATGAAATATCTAATCAAAGAAGAAAAGAGTATTCTAAATCATATCAAAAATACTCTATTGAAAAATAAGAAAATTAACAGGGTAAATACAAATATTTACTCTGTTATTGTTTTAGAGAGGAGAAAAAAATATGATAGATATGCATTGTCATATTATTCCATATACAGATGATGGAGCAATAGATTTAAATACTAGCATTGATATGGCAAGAAAAGCTAAAGATGTAGGATATGAAGGTATCTTTGCTACATCACATTATATTATTCCAGATAACGAAGTTCTAAATGAAGAATATGTTCAAAATATAAAAAAAATAAATGATACATTAGAAAAAGAAAATATAGATATAAAAATATATCATGGAAATGAGATTTTTTTTACAAATGATATAATTGATTTGGTAAAAGATCATAAAGTGTGCACTTTAGGTGATTCCAAATACGTACTTGTTGAACTTCCTTTATTTAATAGTATAATACCAATGAATGTATATGAAGAGTTTAATAAATTACAAGATGAAGGATATGTTCCAATTCTTGCTCATCCTGAAAGATATGATTTTGTAACAAGAGACATTAAAAATTTAATCCCATTAATAGAGGCAGGAGTACTTCTTCAATCAAATATTGCAAGTATTACTGGAAAATATGGAAGAAATCCTCAAAGGAATATAAAAAAAATGCTTAAATCAAATATGGTTCATTTATTAGGAACAGACTCTCATACAACAAGTGTCTATGAGATTTATGATAAAGCGATGAATAAAATTAAAAGAACATTAAAAAATGATGAAATGCTAAATACTATATTAAATGAAAATCCAGACAAAATATTAAATAATGAAGAGATATCTATATGGTATCCAAAAAGCAAATAGGGTGTAACTTTAAGTTATATCCTTTTTTTTGATTTATTTTTCATTTTTTATGTGATATAATCTTTAAAGGTGATTATATGAGACAAGAAGAAAAACAAAAAGCCATAATTGTTGGTGTAAATGTAGATTATAGAGAAAACTTTTTAAAACTTATGGATGAACTTGAAAATCTTACACTTGCATGTGATATAGAGGTTGTAGGAAGAGAATATCAAAATTTAATTGAGATAAACAAACCACTTTATGTAGGAAAAGGAAAAGCAGAAGAAATAGCACAAAAAGCAGAAGCTTTAGATGTGGACTATGTTATTTTTAATAACGAACTATCTGGATCACAACTTAGAAATTTATCTAAAATAATTAAATGCGAAGTTTTAGATAGGACAACTTTAATTCTTGAGATTTTTTCAAGAAGAGCTAGAACTAAAGAGGCAAAATTACAGGTAGAAGTTGCAAGACTTGAGTATATGCTTCCAAGACTTGTAGGATTACATTCTTCTTTAGGAAGACAAGGCGGTGGCTCTGGTTCTGGATTTTTTAACAAAGGTTCTGGAGAGAAAAAAATAGAATTAGATAGAAGAAGAATTGAAGAAAAACTTACAGATTTAAGAAGAGAACTTGATGAATTATCTAAAGATAGGGAGGTCCAAAGAAAGAAAAGAGAAGAATCTGAAATCCCTTTGGTCTCTCTAGTTGGATATACAAATGCTGGAAAGTCATCTTTAATGAATTATATGATTGATAGGTTTGTTAAGGACGATGATAAAAAAGTATATGAAGAAGATATGCTTTTTGCAACTCTAGAAACGTCTGTAAGAAAAATTGAACTTGAAGATAACAGAAAATTTTTATTATCTGATACAGTAGGTTTTATAAGTGATTTGCCTCATGATTTAGTAAAAGCCTTTAGATCTACACTTGAAGAAATAAAAAATGCAGATTTATTAGTTCAGGTTATAGATTATTCAGATAAGGACTTTGTTGAACATATGCAAGTTACAAAAGAAACATTACAAAAAATTGGAGCTGGAGATATTCCTGTTATATATGTGTATAATAAGTCTGAGTTAATGCTTGAAAAACTTCCACTTGTTGATGGAGACGAAATATATCTATCAATAAGAGAAAAAAGAGGAATGAATGAATTAATAGATATAATAATTGATAAGATATTTAGTACATATAAAAAATGTAGGATGCGTATTCCTTTTTCTGAAGGTAGTATTGTTTCATACTTAAATGAAAACGCAAATGTTATATCTACAGATTATGATGATAAGGGAACAATTTTAACATTAGAATGTAGAGAAGCTCAATTTAATAAATATAAAGAATATGTGATAGAAGAAGTATAATGCTTCTTCTTTTTTTATATTTTTTAAAATTTTGAAAATAATATTACTATGGATGCAATTATTTATATTATAGTTGGAATTACTAATGGACTTTTTTCTAGTGGCGCAGGACAAATTTTAGTTTTTTACTTAATTTATATATTAAAGCAAGATACTGTAAAGTCTAGAGAATTTTCTCTTATAGTCATGCCAATAATTAGTATAGTTACATTTATTTTATATTGTTTTAAGAGTAATATTAACTTTGTACAATTAATAATATTTGTTATTATTTCTATAATACTTGGATTTGTAGGTAGTAAGATAATGAGTAAAATCAATTCTAATATTTTAAATTTATTTTCTGGAGTATTACTAGTTATAATAACTGCTTTTAGTTTATGGAGGCTCAAATGATATATTTTATTTCAGGTATTTCATCAATACTTAGTGGTATGGGAATTGGTGGAGGATCTTTATTTATATTATTAGTATTACTTTTTAACTTAATTGATTTAAATGAAGCTAGAACATATAATTTAGCAATGTTTATTGGAATTGGAATTATGATGTCTTTAAAAAAATTTCAAACTATAAAAAATGAAAAGAAAAAATATATAAAAGCAATATTAATAATTGGTATTGGCTCTATTATTGGTTTTGGACTAAATAAATTTATAGAACAAAATTTGATTAAAAAAATATTTTATTATTTTATGTTGGTTATAGGTATATATGAAATAATTGTCAGTTTAAAAAATATAAAAAAGGATAAAAATATGATTAAGAAAGGAGAATAATATTATGGAATTTGTAAAAGGTACTATAATAGGAATTGTAGCAGGAACATGTATTGGATATATGAAAAATGAGATGATATGTTCAGCAATGAAAAAAGGAAAGAGAGAATTTAGAAATTTAAAGAGAAAATTTAACTTTTAACTACTAAAATTCTAAAGTAATTTAGCATTACTTTAGAATTTTTTATGTAAAATAAAAGCTTTTTTACACTTTTTGTAAACTATCACTTGATATTTGAAAATATTTATAATATAATTATATATGTATAAATTTAATTAGTTAGATATGGGGGGATCGTTATGGCATATAAAAAAGTTATAACATCATCAATTTTAGTTGCAATTTTACTTGCATTTGTTAATGAGATGGTTTTTGCTGCAACAAATGTAGTTACTAATGATGCAGTTTTAGATGGAACATTAAATGTACTTGTTATGATACAAAAATACTCATGGCCAGTTGTTGTATTACTTATGATAGTTGCATTATATAAATTTTTTGTAACAGGTTCAGAGGTACTTGCTGATAAAGTAGTTGGACAAAATATGATAGTTGGTATTTCTGTATTTATGGTAGTTGTTCAATGTTTACCATTATTTTACGCATTATTCATTGTTTAGAAAAATAAAATGATAATATAACATATTATAATTAATATATTACCTAATATTAAATTGATTAGAAGGGAAAGAGGATATGAAGGTACTTTTTGGAATAGCTAATGAAGATACTGTTAAAGGAATAGTTAAATTCTATGAAGAAAAATATCATGAAAAAATAGAATATAAAACTGCTTTGTATTTAAAGGACTTTAGAGAGAAAATTACCTCTGAAGATTTTGATAGGGCTGTATTAAGTGAAGAATTAGATAAAATGCCTACCAAGAGCTATGCTGAGGCAGACAAACTAATATTTGAATATATCGATGGAATAACAAATAACTTTGAAGGAAGAGATTTAATCTTAATTTGTTCAGAAAGAAGAAAATTAGGAGATGCTTTCTTAGCTAAATTATTTGTTCTTGGTGTATACACAACACTTACTGGAGCAAACAGAACTAAAGGAAAAGTTTGTGCAGCAATTAATTCACCAACAACAAAAAAGGAAGCAAGAACATATTATGGAAATAATACATCTGCAAGTAATGCATATAATGATTCTGCAGAAGTAAGCGAATTAGAACTTAGAAAAATCATTGCATACTATAAAAATTTAAATGGAGATAAGAGCAAATATTGTGAGATATTTGATAGACTTGTTCCACAATATACTACAGAGCAGATGGTAATAATTACTAAATGTTTACCAAAAGATGTTATTGAAGTATTAGAAAAAGACAGTGAATCATATAAAAATATAATTGAGACAAGTAATATACAAATTCCGCAAGTTCAAACAACTCCACCACCAAAATCTGTTGTACAAGAGGCAAAAAGTAATGCAATAGAAATTAAGAATGGAAATGAAATTGCTGAAAAAATAGTTATTAAGGAAGTCCCAAAAGAAAAGATAGTTGAAAAAGTAATAGAAAAAGAAGTTGTAAAAGAAGTACCAAAAGTTATAACACAAGTAGTAGAAAAAGAAGTTGTAAAACAATACTATGATGTCCCTAAAGATTATAGAAAAACAGTAATCTTTGTAGGTGCACCAAAGACTGGAACAACTTTTTGTATAAATGCAATTGGAACATATTTAGCAAAGCAAAAAGTAAAGACTGCTATGGTAGATATGACTAGAAAAAGGGATTTATATACTATTTATACTTATGACAATACTGGAAAAAGAAATATTGCAGGGGATAGCTTAAGATATGCATCAAGTGGAAAGAATGAGCCATTAATTTATGATAAATTAAGCATATATACAGCTGTACCTGGAGAAGATAGAAAATCATATAATCCAAATTTACTTGTTGATACAATATCTAAAAATAATAATGTTGTATTAATAGATGCAGATTTTAGTACTCCACTTGATTACTTTAGACTTGCACAAGATATTTATATTGTTCAAGATATGAATATCTTAAATGTTAATCAAATTACATTATTTTTAAGAGAATTAAAGCAACGTGGAATTGGAATGGAAAAAGTGAAAATAATAATAAATAAGTATGTAGATTGTAGTCTATCAACTAAAGATATTATTGATGGAATTGCAACATATACAAGTTACGATTTGAAAATGTTTGACGAGTTATTTAATCCTAAGAGAATACAATATTTTGTATTACCATTTGACGTAGATAACTATACAAAATATATAGATATGGTATATAAATATTCAAATAAATTTTCAAGTTTTACAAAGAATTTTCAAGATAATCTAAATCAAATAATAAATACAATTTATCCAACAAAGGGCGATGTTAGTGTTGAAGAAAAACACTATACACAAGAAACAACAAGTAAGCCTAAAGGTGGATTTGGATTTTTCAAAAGAAAATAGAATGCAATTTTTTTGAACATATATATAATAAGGAGTGTGATTGATATGGATCAAAATACTACAGTTTTTAAACCACAAAAAGATGAATCTAAAAGAGTAAAGGAAATCATGGAGCAAGTTGTGGCTGCTCTTAAGGATAAAGGATATGAGCCAACTAGTCAAATAATTGGTTATATATTATCTGGAGATCCAACATATATAACTTCTCATAATAATGCAAGAGCATTAATTTGTAAAATTGAAAGAGATGACTTATTACAAGAAATGATTAAAAAATATTTAGATATATAATAGGTGAATCATGAAGAGAATATTAGGAATAGACTATGGAGACGTAAGAGTAGGTCTTGCAATATCTGATCCGTTAGGTATTACAGCACAAGGATTAGAAACACTAGTTATAAACGGAAGTGATAAGAAGTTTATTAGTGGTATAAGAAAGCTAATGGAAGAATATGACTTTGAAGAGGTTGTTATAGGATATCCTAAAAATATGAATGGAACTAAATCTTTAAAGACAGAAAAAGTAGATACTCTTATTCCAAAACTTGAGGAATTAGGTCTTAAGGTTCATAAATGGGATGAGAGACTTACTACCGTTTCTGCGTATAGAACAATGAGAGAGATGAACATTTCTCAAAAGGAAAAAAATAGAGTTGCAGATAGATTTGCAGCTACATATATCTTAGAAGGATATTTAAACATGCTATCTAAGTAGCATTTAAATATATAACAAACTAATAGGGAGGAATAAAAATGGATGAAGAATTAGTAGGATGCTCAGGATCTTGTGGATCATGTGGCGGATGTGGATCTTCAGATGAAGAAGCATTACCAGTTCTAGTATTAACAGATGAAAATGGTAAAGAAGTTACTTTTGAAAAACTTGATGTTGTAGTTTTAGAAGATGGAAGATCTTTTTTAATAGTATCAGAACTTAAAGAAGACTATGAAGAAGAAGTTGAAGTTGTTATTCTTGAAATCAAAGAAGAAGATGGAGAACAAGTATATGATACTCTTACAGATGAAGATTTATTAAAAGACGTTTATTCTAGATTTTTAAAACAACAAGGAATTGAAGAAGATGAAGAATAATATAAAATAGAGGTAGTATAATCTACCTCTATTTTGCATTTTAGTAGTATAAATATTGTATTTACAAAATAGATATAATAGTGATATAATATAGTTGTATATAGGGATGGAGTTTTATGGACCTATATATGTTGAGATTTTTTGTGACACAAGTCTATGAAAAGTATAGACTTGTGTTTTATATATTATTTGTATAATTATGTTAAATATGATATAATAATAGTATGATATATGTTTTATTTTTATAAAAATAATTTTTAAAAATATCTAGAGAAATTAATATTTAAGCTAGCATATACTTGCGTTAGGATCAAGATACTGGAGGAGATAAATGTCACATCAAAGAAAAGGTTCTGGCGCAAACCCATGCGAAGGAATCTTAGTAATTGTTAATGAAATTTGGAAATCTTTAGACGATTTCATAGAAGATTTACCAGAAGATGTTAATTACCAGCATTTTGAGTGGGTAACTAAAAATGCACTTAACAGAATTCGAAATTTTTTTAACTAGATTTTAATTAGATTAACAAAGTTTAGACTTAATGTCTGCACATCATGAAAATCGATTCTAAGGCGCCCTAGAGATAATTCTTGTAAAGGCTACTTCGTAGTCTAAACTAAATGTTTATTTAGTAAATATTTAGTAATAGCTTAAGATAAATCTTAGGCTATTTTTTGTTGAAAACAGAATCAAATTATGCTATAATATAATTGATATATAGGAAATGGGTTTTTATAGACCTATATATCTTTGATGTGACGTAAAAGGAGATTTTT
Source organism: uncultured Clostridiaceae bacterium (assembly GCA_947381905.1). Classification (GTDB taxonomy): domain Bacteria; phylum Bacillota; class Clostridia; order TANB77; family CAG-465; genus CAG-465. The sequence continues at coordinate 35,501 of CANCXL010000008.1, forward strand.
TATCTCCTTTTACATTTTTTTATATAATATTGACGAATTTTTGTCTTATATACATTGGAATTTTTTGTAGCGCAAGCCTATGAAAAGTATAGACTTGTGTTTTTGTATTTAATAGCAAATATTATATAAATAAATGTATATATAATAATATTTACAAAATGAATATAATCGTGATATAATATAATTGTATATAGGGCTGGGGTTTTATGGACCTATATACATAATGAATTTTTTTGGCACAAGTCTATGAAAGGTATAGACTTGTGTTTTTGTATTTGATAGAAAATATTATATAAATAAATGTATAATATAATGATGTTTACAAAACAAATATAATCATGATATAATATAGTTGTATATAGGGTTGGAGTTTTATGGACCTATATATAATGATTTTTATTGGCACAAGTCTATGAAAGGTATGGACTTGTGTTTTTATATTTGAATAATTATGTTAAATGTGATATAATAATAGTATGATATATTATATTTTATTTGAGGTATAATTACTAAAAATGTAATTGTACCTTTTTTATGTAATATATAGTAATACTAGCATTAATCTTCTCCTTTTTGGAGGTGAGAAAATGAACAAGAAAATTCATTGTGATGCTAGTATTACCCCAAATACTAGCAATTATGAAGATATAGATAAGCAGTTGGATTATATTTTAGATTATGTAGATAATATTAATAAATATAGAATTAATAAAAAAATTAAGTTTAGCATATCTGAAATAGAAGACGCTGTATATAATATAAAGAATATACTAAATAAGTAATTTTTATCATCACCTCTTCCTTTCTTAGTTTATGGAAGATTTAAGCTAGTGTGACAAAGCAAATTAATTTTTGCTTTGTTTTTTTGTAAATATACATTTTATGTTTTTTCTTCTGTTTGTCATACTCTTTTCACAAAATGGCATTATACTTATTGAGTATATAATAAATTATAATAGTTGTAACATTGTAAAACTATATGTATATGAAGATAATTTTTAGTATAAAGCTACATAATATGTTTATTTTTTTTTAGCGATATGATATAATATTTCTCGGTGATAAAAAATGGAAAGCGCATATAAATTATTTAATATAAGTGAAGAATTAGAACAGATTGCAAGAAAATCTGAGGAAGAAATTAAAGAACAATTTAAAAGATTAGAGGAAAATGCATTATATAATCAAGCAAGAGTATTAAAAGCATTTCAAAGTGTACCAATAACAATGGCACATTTTGGTAAATCTACAGGATATGGTCATGGTGACTTAGGCAGAGAAGCAATAGAGAAACTTTATGCTAATATATTTGAAACAGAAGATGCATTAGTAAGAATACAATTTGTAAGTGGAACACATACGCTTGCAACAGCTTTAAAAGCATTGCTTAATTATGGAGATGAAATGCTTGCTATATCTGGAAGACCATACGATACTTTATGTACTGTTATTGGTCTTGAGGAAAACGAAATGTCATTAATTAGTAGGGGAGTAAAATATTCTCAAATAGACTTAGATGATAATGATAATTTTAAATGTGAAGATATAAAAGAGTATTTAAAAAATAATAAAGTAAAACTTATTCATATTCAAAGATCAAGAGGATATGCTGTAAGAAAAGCATTACTAATTTCAGATATTGAAAATGTAATTAAAGAAATTAGAAGTGTAGATAAAGATGTAATTATATTTGTAGATAATTGCTATGGTGAGTTTACAGAAACTAAAGAACCTACAGCAGTTGGAGCAGATATTTGTTGTGGAAGCTTAATAAAGAATGCTGGAGCAGGGCTTTGTGAAATGGGAGGATATGTTGTTGGTAAAGAAAAACTTATAGAAAAAGTAACTCAAGAGTTATATTGTCCAGGATTAGATAAGGATCATGGCTCAACACTTGGTCAAAACCAAAATATTATTCAAGGATTATTTATGGCACCAACAGTTGTAGAATCTGCATTAAAAGCAATGACATTTGCATCTAAATTACTTGAAAATTTAGGATATAATGTATTTCCTACATCAACAGATATAAGAAGCGATATAGTACAAATAATCAACTTTGGAGATAAGGACAAACTTATTAAATTTATTCAAGGAATACAATATGCATCTCCTGTAGATAGTAATGTTATACCAATGCCATGGAGCATGGCAGGCTATGCAGATGAAGTAATAATGGCAGCTGGTACATTCATGGAAGGAGCATCTATTGAGCTATCTGCAGATTCTCCAATGAGAGAGCCATACGCAGCATATATGCAAGGTGGTTTATCATATGAATCAGCAAAACTTGCAATTTTAATTGCTACTCAAAAAATGTTAGGAGATAAATAATGAAAGTAATAGTTATTGGTGGCGGAGCTGCTGGCATGATGGCTGCAGTTACAAGTGCTAAAGAAGGAAATAGTGTTACTTTAATTGAGAAAACATCATCTTTGGGAAATAAGATAAAGATTACTGGTAAAGGAAGATGTAATGTAACTTTTGATGGAGATATAGATGATTTTAAAAGAAATATTATAAGAAATAATAAATTTATGTATAGCTCTTTTATGAATTTTTCAAATAGAGATACAGTAGAATATTTTAATATGCTAGGAGTAGATACAAAAGTCGAAAGAGGTGCAAGAATATTTCCTGTATCAGATAAAGCAATAGATATTGTAAATGCGCTAAAAAATGATTTAAAAAGACATAATGTAGATGTTATACTTAATACAGCTTTAAAAGATCTCATTATTGAAAATAATATTGTTAAAGGAATCGTTACAAATAATGACATTAAGATGTATGCAGACAAAGTAATTCTTTGTACAGGTGGAATAAGCTATAAAAATACCGGAAGTAGTGGTGAGTGCTTTAATATTTTAAAGAAATATGGGCACAATATTATAGACTTAAAAGGCGGACTAGTACCTCTTACATCTAAAGATGAAGTTTGTAAAAAATTACAAGGATTAACTTTAAGAAATGTAGGTTTTAAAATAGTTGTAGAAGGAAAAGAAATATATAATAGTTTTGGCGAAATGTTATTTGCTCATTTTGGAATTACAGGACCAATTGTTTTAAGTGGTAGTAGCATTTTAAATAGAATAGAAAATGTAAATGAAAAACTTGAATTAGATAAAGTTTATGGAGTTATAGACCTAAAACCTGCTTTAAGTATGGAGGTTTTAGACAAAAGAATACAAAGAGATTTTGAAAAGTATATGAATAAAGAATTTAAAAATGGTCTTATAGACTTATTACCTCAAAAACTAATACCTGTAATAGTAGAAAAGAGTGATATAAATCCAGATAAGAAAATACATCAAGTAACAAAACAAGAAAGATTAAAATTATTAGATTTAATAAAGAATTTTAAGGTAAATATCAAAGGATTTATGCCTACAGATATAGCTATAATTACATGCGGAGGAGTAGATGTAAAACAGATAAATCCTAAAACAATGGAATCTAAAGTAATAAATAATTTATATCTTGCTGGTGAAGTTTTAGATGTAGATGCATTAACAGGAGGATTTAATTTGCAAATAGCTTTTTCAACAGCTGTTGCAGCTGGCAAAAATTAAGGAGGATTGTTAATATGGAAGAAAATGAAGATAAAGGAATAGTAAATGTTTCATATGTATCTGAAAAGAAAAAGAGTAAAATACCACAAATAATGATATATATAATACTAGTTATATTTGTATCAATATTAAGCTCTCTTGCAACATATTTTTTAGTTACAAAAGGAAACGGTTTTAAGCTTACAGGTTCAAATAATACAACATATAATGTTGAAAATGTAGAAAATCCAGTAGTTGCAGTAGCACAGATTGCAGGACCATCTGTTGTTGGTGTTAGTGTTTCATATTTAGAACAAAGTTTTTTTGGTTCACTTGAAGAGGGAGAATCTGAAGGCTCTGGAATTATTTATTCTGAAGATGGATATATAATTACAAATTATCATGTAATAGAGGATGCATTAAATTCATCTAGTGCAACTGTAAAAATTACTTTATCAAATGAAGAAGAGTATGAAGCTGAGATTATTGGCTCAGACCAAGTAACAGACTTAGCGTTATTAAAAATAGAAAAAGATGGACTTACTGCTGCTAAATTTGGAAAATCAGAAAAATTAAATGTAGGCGAACTTGCTGTTGCAATAGGAAATCCTTTAGGAAAAGAATTTGCAGGAAGTGTAACTGTAGGATATATTTCTGCGTTAAATAGAACAATAACAAGTGATGGAAGAACATATAATGTTATCCAAACTGATGCTGCAATTAATCCCGGAAATAGTGGTGGAGCACTAGTAAATGCAAAAGGAGAAGTAATTGGTATAAATACAGCAAAAATCAATGATACATCTGTAGAAGGATTGGGGTTTGCTATACCAAGCGATGATGCGTTAACAATTATAGAAGAGCTTAAAGTCTCTGGAAAGATAATTAGACCATATATAGGAATCTATGGTATAGATTTAGATGAAATGACAGCAAAGAGAAACAAATTAGTTGAAGGAGTATATGTTTACCAAATATATAATGGCTCACCTGCACAACAAGCTGGAATTCAAAAAGGCGATATTATAGTTGAATTCGATGGAAAGAAAATTACAACAAAGCAAGAATTAAATGATATAAAAAATTCTAAAAAGATTGGTGATACTATAAAAGTAAAAGTATATCGTTTAGGCGAATATAAAGAAGGCGAGATTGTTCTTGGTAGTGATGAAGAAACATATAGTGGCTCAGTAACAAATTAGTATAAATGAGAATAGGTAATATTATTTACCTATTCTTTTTTTATAATCGCCGTTGTATTATGTAAAATTAACCTTATGTGTTGCTTTTAATAGACAATTAGTGTATAATTAGTGTGCTTAATAATATTTAATATAGTTTAAATTTAAACTATAAGCAACATTGGGAAAAAAATTATAGAAGGAGGAGATATTTCTATGAAAGGAATATTCAAAATTATTTTAAGTTTAGTAATTATAGCATTACTTATAATTATTGGAGCACTAATATGGACAAACTATTTTGCAGAACCAGAAATGCCAAATTTAAAGCAAGAAATGGTAGAATACAAAAAGATAAATAACTATGAAGAAGAAACAGAGAGTTATTTGATTAAATCTTCTAAAATTGATGCAGATGATTTTATAAATCTATCTGTAAACAGTTTTGTAGATGAAAAAATAGTAGAATTTAAAAAGGATAATTCATCACAAAGTAAAATTTTACCAAGAGATAAAGCTGTTTTTAAGAACGTTATTGATACATTTATTGTAAATGAGAATATTGTAAGTGTAAAAGTCACTATTATGCAAAAGGGTATTGAAAAAGAAAATTATGATACACAAATACAAACATATAATTTTTATTTAAAGGATAAAGTTAATATTTCTTTAGATTATTTGTTTAATGCTGGATATAAAGAGAAAATAAAAGATATATATACAGATAAATACCTACTAAAGAATAATAGTATTGAATTTTACAATAATACTCAAAAAAATAACTGTACATATAATATACTTAAAGAATATGGCAAAAATAAGATTATTACAGCCAAAAACTATGACATTAGCCAGGAAGAGTATGATAAATTGTTTTCTAGAGTAGTAGATCCATCTAGAAAAATGGTTGCTATAACTTTAGATGATGGACCACATGGATCTAATACCCAAAAGATATTAGATATTTTAGATGCACATAGTGCTAGAGCAACATTTTTTATGCTTGGTCAAAATGTAGTTAATAATGAAGGAGTTGTAAAAGACGTATATAGCAGAGGAAATGAAATAGGTATACATACATGGAGTCATCCACAACTTACAAATCTTTCTGAAAGTAGTATTAAAAGCCAAATAGAACAAACATCAGATGCAATATATAATGTAACAGGTTATAGACCTACACTTGTTAGACCACCATATGGATCATTTAATAAGGTTGTTAAAGATACTCTTAAAGACTATTCTTTAATATTATGGAATATTGATTCTCTAGATTGGAAAAGTAGGGATGAAAACCAAATTGTTCCTCTTGTTATGAATGATATTCAAGATGGGGATATAATTTTGTTACATGATATACATTCTACAACTGTTCCTGCGGTAGATAAGATAGTGAGTGAGCTAGATAAACAAGGATATCAAATGGTAACAGTATCAGAACTAATAGAAGCAAAAGGATATAATAGAGAAACTACTCAAGTCTTTTATAGTGGAAGGCAATAATTTTAATAAGCAAAGATATTTTTCTTTGCTTATTTTTTGCTATGTGTTGACATAAAATAAAAACAGTGGTAAAATATTTGAACAACAATGATTAAGCATATGATTCTTAAAAATAATTTGTTAGGAGGATTTCTTATGATTAAGAAAAGTATTATATTTTTATGTGTAATCTTTATGTGTTTTATACTAATAGGTTATGGAGTTAAAGCAAGCAATGTAAGGGCTGAAAATTTAAAAGAGTATAAGGTGTATGAAACAAAAAATGTAACAGAATATATAGATTTTATTAATCAAATGAATAATTCAAAAGAATCAGAAATAGTAAAAATAGTATCAAATGAAAATGTTCTAAATGAGAGAGTATTTATGGTGACATATAAACCATATGAGCCAGAGCAAACAAAGTATAAGTATAACTTTATAAATATAGATGGACAAGAAAAATATTTATCTGCATTAGAAAATTTAGAAGAAAAATATGAAATAATTGATGTATTTTCAAACGACTATAAAAGTTTCTATATAACATATAGAGAAAAAATATAACACAAGAAAAGTTTTAGTTCACAAATAGTGAATTAAAACTTTTTCTTTTTCTTTTTCTTTGACATTAAAAAGAGTATGCTATCCTTTGATTTATTATATTATTTAGTGTATAATAAAAGAAGTTTGAGGAGATAGATATGGCAAAAAAAGTGATAATAACAGAAAAACCAAGTGTTGCAATGGAATTTGCTAAAGCTTTAAAAATAAATACAAACAGAAAAGATGGATATATTGAATCAGATGAGTGGATAATAACATGGTGTGTTGGTCATTTAGTTACAATGAGTTATCCAGAAGTTTATGATGAAAAACTTAAAGTATGGAGACTTGACACATTACCTTTCTTACCACAAGAATGGAAATATGAAATTATAAATAATGTTTCTAAACAGTTTAATATTGTTAAAAGTCTACTTCAAAGAGAAGATGTAGAAATTATATATAATGCAGGAGACTCTGGACGTGAGGGAGAATATATACAGCGTTTGGTTTTTATGATGGCCAAACCTAATCCTAATGCCGAGTTAAAAAGGGTATGGATAGATTCACAAACAGAAGAAGAAATTCTAAGAGGAATAAGAGAGGCAAAAGATATATCAGAATATGATAGTTTATCTGATGCAGCATATTTAAGAGCAAAAGAGGATTATTTAATTGGCATAAACTTTTCAAGGCTTGTATCTCTTACTTATGCTAAAAATTTAGCAAAAGCAATGAATGAAGATAGAGCTGTTATTTCAATAGGAAGAGTAATGACTTGTGTACTAGGTCTTATCGTATCAAGAGAAAGAGAGATACGAAACTTTAAAAAAGTTAATTTTTATAAAATTCAAGGAAATTTCATTAAAAATGCTGAAATCATTGGTAATTTTAAGGCAGTAGAAGGTTCAACTGTATTTGAATCACCAAGATTATATAATGAGACAGGGTTTAAGAAGAAAGAGGATGCACAAAAGTTTATAGATTTTTTAAATAAGAATGATAATGCAGTTGTTGAGAGCATAAGTAAGAAAAAAGTAAAAGAAAATGCTCCATTGTTATTTAACCTTGCTGAGGCACAAAGTGAATGCACTAAAAAATTTAAAATTAGTCCAGATAAAACTTTAGAGATTATTCAAAGTTTATATGAAAAAAAGCTTGTAACATATCCAAGAACAGATGCAAGGGTTTTATCTAGTGCAGTGGCAAAAGTTATAACTAAAAATTTAAACGGTATTGCAAAGTTAAAGATTAGTCCACAAATTGATGAAATTATAAAAAAAATGTCTGAAGAAAAGTATAGTACAAAGCTTGAACGAACAAAATATGTAGATGATAAAAAAATAACAGATCACTATGCTATAATTCCTACAGGAGAAGGAAAAGAAAATTTAACTAAGCTTACAGAACTAGAAAAAAACATTTATGAGTTAATAGTAAAAAGGTTTTTAGCTATTTTTTATCCTCCAGCTGAATATAATAAGATGTCAATAGTAATAAAAGTTGGTAAGGAAAGCTTTTTTGCAAATGCTAAAGTATGTGTAAATCAAGGTTATCAAGAAATATATGCAAATGATAAGGTGATAAAATCGGTAGAAGACGAGGACAAAAAGTTAGATGATGAAGATGAAAATCAAGATAATATAGATGTACTTGCAAAATTAAAAAAAGGTGATGTATTAAGTATTAAGAGCTTTGAAATAAAAGAAGGAGAAACAACACCACCTAAAAGATATAAGTCTGGTGATATGATTCTTGCAATGGAAAATGCTGGAAAGCTTATTGAAGATGAAGAATTAAGAGAACAGATAAAAGGATGTGGAATAGGAACAAGTGCAACTAGAGCAGGGATTATTGAAAAGTTATGTAGAATAAACTATATTGCTACTAATTCGAAAACACAAATTCTAACTCCTACTCAAAGAGGAGAACTTGTATATGATATAGTTTTAAAAACTATGCCAGATATGTTAAATCCAGAACTTACTGCAAGTTGGGAAAAAGGTTTATCAATGGTAGAACAAAAAGAGATTAGTGCTGATGAATTTATGAATAAGTTAGAAAGTTATGTAAGAAATAAAGTTGTAAAATTTAAAAAAACTAGAAATGAGTATTTGTATGGGTTTTAATTATTGCTTTTTTACAATTTTAATGTATAATTATAATATGAGTGAATTTTAAAGGAGAGAATAATATGGAATATCAAGAAATTGAAGATAAGATGCAAAAAGCTGTTGATTATTTATGCGAAGAATTAATGGGAATAAGAGCTGGAAGAGCAAATCCTGCAATTTTAAATAAAGTAACAGTAGAATATTATGGAGTTCAAACTCCACTTAATCAAGTAGGTGCAATTTCTGTACCAGAAGCTAGACAAATTTTAATCACACCATGGGATAGATCATTACTTGGTGCTATTACAAAAGCAATACAAGTAGCAGAAATTGGAGTAAATCCAATAAACGATGGAAATGGAGTAAGATTAACATTCCCAGAGTTAAATGAAGAAAGAAGAAAACAATTAGTAAAAGAAGTTAAGTCTCTTGGTGAAGATACAAAAGTTGCTGTAAGAAATCTAAGAAGAGATGGAATAGACGAAGCGAAAAAACTAAAAAATAATAACGAAATGACTGAAGATGAATTAAAAGCAGCAGAAGAAAAAATTCAAAAAATTACAGATAAGTATGTTGCAAAAATTGATTCTATAGTTGCAGATAAAGAAAAAGAGGTTATGGAAGTATAAAAAGAAGGAGAATATAAGTGAAAGAAGGATTTAAAAGAATAACAACTGGAGCTTTATTCATGGCAACATTATTACTTGTACTTTTTCTTAATAATAGTATTGTAGATACTATATTTGTTACGCTACTTTCAGTTGCAGGAATATATGAGTATAATAAATGCTTTAAAGCCAAAGGATATAATCCAATATCAATAGTTGGATATCTAAGTTGTTTAATAATACCACTTTTAGGTAATGTTAGTTCCCTAGTAATATCTAAAGTATTAATTGTTTCAATACCAATATTACTTGTGATAATGTTTGGGTACATTGTTGTAAAGAAATTAGAAGTTACTGTTGTTGATATATCTATTACAGTTTTTTCTGTTGTATATGTACCTTTTCTATTTTCTTTTATAAAGTTGTTATTATTGCAACCACATGGCAGAGTGTATGCAATACTTGCTTTTGGAATATCAGTAGCAACAGATACATTTGCATATGAAATAGGACATAGATTTGGAAAACACAAACTTTCGCCAACAGTTAGTCCTAAAAAGAGTATTGAGGGTTCAGTTGCAGGAATTATAGCTGCTATGATTGCAGTATGTATAATATGTATAATTACTAATACATATTTTAATACAGAATTTAATATAATAATAATGACTATATTGGCTGCTGTGTTAAGTATTGTTGGTCAAATTGGAGACCTTGCGGCGTCGGCTGTAAAGAGATTTTGTGGTCAAAAAGATTTTAGTAAATTATTGCCAGGGCATGGCGGAATATTAGATAGATTTGATAGTGTAATGTTTATAGCTCCAATGCTATATATATGCTTATACTTAATTAGTCTAATATAAGGAGGAAATATAATTGATAAGTTTTTTAATAACTATAATAAAACTACTAGCAATTATTTTAGCTGTTGCTACATTTCATGAGTTTGGACATTTTCTTGCATGTAAATTGCAAGGTGTTGGAGTTGATGAATTTTCAGTTGGTTTTGGTCCAAAAATATTTCAAAAAAAATATAAGGGAACAATGTATTCTTTAAGATGGCTTCCTCTTGGAGGATATTGTGCAATTGAAGGTGAAGAGCAAACAGATGCAAATAAAGATAGTAAATCATCGTATCAAAATAGAAATGCATTGCAAAAAATAATAATATTATCTATGGGTGTTATATTTAATTTTATATTAGCACTTGTAGTATTTATATGTGTGTATCTTCCAGGATATGTAGCTACAACACAGATAGATAGTTTAAGACCCGATTCAGTATTAATTGAAGCTGGACTTCAAGCTGGAGATAAGATAGTATCAATAGATGGTAAAAAAGTAGAACTAAATTCGCAAATATCTAATTTTACTTTACCAAAAGGAATAACAGACTGTCAAATGGAATATGAAAGAGATGGTCAAATTTATACTACTACTGTAAAGGGTGCACAAACAATAGAAGGAAAAATAGGTATAAACTTTGAGACAGCAATAAAAAAAGAAAAAGATGAAAGTGGCAATGAAGTAGAAGTACCTTATACAACTAATATTGTTCAACTTACAGGAGCTGGATCTAGTGCTGCTAAAGTAGGAGTAAAAGCTGGAGATATAATACTTGCAGTAGATAATGTTTCTACACCTGATGCTTTAAGTATAATAGATAATATTAAAGATAAAGCAGAACAAGAAATAACATTAAAGGTTCAAAGAAATGATGAAATAATAGATTTTAAGATTGTACCACAATCAACTGAAGTATTTGATCTTGGAATTCAAACAATAAAAACTACTAAATCAAATATTAAATATGCATTTATTGAAACAGTACAAAATATTTCTAATGTAATTGGTTCATATACTAAATTGTTTACAGGAAAGGTTTCTCTTTCTAACATGTCAGGAATAGTTGGAATTGGTGAAGTTGTATCAAAAAGTTCTGGAATAGAGAATTTCTTCTATTTAATGGCAATGATTAGTATGGCGGTTGGAGTAGCAAATATTTTACCATTCCCACCACTAGATGGAGGAAAAATTGTTATTGTATTAATAGAGGCAATAAGAAGAAAAAAAGTATCAGAAAAATTTGAGATTGGTATATCATATTTAGGTCTTGGATTATTACTTGCTTTAACATTCTTTGTAACTATTAAAGATATAATAAGAATTATATAGGAGGAGATTATTATGGCTGAATATGTAGTATTAATTTTTGCTGCTATTGCAGTGCTTATAGTTGCTAAGTTACTTGCTTGGCCATTTAAGCAAATCTTAAAATTAGCTTTTAATGCTATTGGTGGTGTAATACTGATTTTTTTAGTAAATACATTTGGAGCAACAATTGGAATTACCATTCCATTTAATATCATAACAGCACTTGTTGCTGGAATACTTGGAATACCAGGTGTAATCATATTAATAGTTATAGGTTTTATAATGTAGTATAAAATAATACAAATTAAGACATATTGTATAAAATATTCTAACTTAACCAAAATAAAAATAGGTGAATGTTATGAATAGGAAATATACAATATGTTTTTTTATTATATATATAATTGCAAGCTGTAGTATAGTTATAGCTGCACAAAAGGCAGAAAGTTCTATATCTACTACTAGTCCGTCAGGAGATAATATGGTAGAACTACTTGCAAGATTAATTAATGGCGAAGCAAGAGGGGAGCCATATATAGGTCAAGTTGCAGTGGGTGCTGTAATAATGAATAGAGTAAAGGATCCATCTTTTCCAAATACAATTGCGGGTGTTATTTATCAAGATCAACAATTTTCATCAATACGAGATGGACAATTTGATGTTGCAATTGATGAAGACTCTACTGTATATAAAGCGGCTCAAGATGCAATGAATGGAATAGACCCTACAAATGGTGCTCTATATTTTTATAATCCTTCAAAAACAAAAAGTAAATGGTTGTTTTCTTTAAAGACTGTAACAACAATAGGAAAGCATGTATTTGCATTGGAGGAATAAGATGAACAATATTGAACAAAAAATTGAAGAAGTAAGAAAAAAAATAGGAGAAAAAAATCTTGCTTTAATTTCATTTGCTATTGTATGTGTAATAATTACTGGTTTAATGATGCTACTAAAAGAATTTAAAATTCAAAAGCAAGAAGTGCAAAGTGGGTACAATAGAGCATTGTACGATTTTGTATCAAATATAAATAATGTAAAAAATGAAATGCTAAAGCTTAAGATAAGTACGAATGATACATATACATTAACAACAATATCTAGTATTTTTGCAAAATCTAATAGTGCAAAAGCCAATTTAGATATTCTTCCTTTTTCTCAAGATAGCTCAGATAACACATCTAAATTTTTAAATCAACTTAGTGATTTTTCATATAATTTAATGAGAAATATATTAAATGGGGATAAAGTAGAAAACTATATGAAAAATATTAATTCTCTATATAAAAAAGTTGAAGAATTATCTAAGATAACGGAAGAAATATATGCAGATTTAAATTCAGGTAAAATAAAATGGGATGAGCTAGAAAGAGTTGGAAATGAGAAAATGAAAGCTGCTAATGCAAATGAAGAAGTATCATCGGTAAATTCTATTGGAAAAACATTTACAGAATATGAAGGAATAATATATGATGGAGCATTTTCTAACCATATTCTTACATTAAAGCCAGCATATTTGACAGATGTAGAATTATCAAGTAATGATGTAAAAGATATAATAAGAAATAAGATTAATATAGATAATATTGAGTTTAAAGAAGAGATAAATGGAAGGATACCATTATATGTTTATGAAGCAAATGTTAGAGATAATGATGTGTCTAAAACAATCTATGCAACAAAAAATGATGGAAAAATATATCAAATGATATCAGATAGAGTAGTAAACGAAGAAAGAATAAATATAGAAGAAGCAAGAGAATTCGCAAAATCTTTTATTCAAAAACTTGGTATAGAGAATATAGAACCAACATATTATTTAAAACAGGATAATATGGTTACGATTTCTTATGCTGCAATTGAAGAAGATGTAATAATATATTCAGATTTAATTAAAGTGAAAGTTGCTTTAGATGATGGAGAAATAATGACATTTGAAGCAAATGGATATATATATAATCATAAAGATAGAGAGATAAATCCAAGTAGGACAATTGAGGAAGCTAGAGAAACGTTAAATTCAGGAATTAATACAACAAATGAAAGACTTGCAATAATTCCAACGGATTCTAAAGATGAAGTACTTACATATGAATTTAAGGGGACAGTTGAAGACCAAGAATTTTTAGTATATGTAAATGCCAATACTTTAGTTACAGAAAAAATATATATTTTACTTGAAACTCCTGGTGGAACTTTAGCTATGTAACATGATAAAATAAATTATAAATATGAAAATTTAGTTTATATAGGATATGACAAATATCCTATATTTTTTTTGATGAAAATTATAAAAAAATTCTTATTCTTTATTTGTAATATTCATTGAAATACAATTATCTTTTTGATATAATAAACCATGGAAATCAAACAAAGGTTTAGGTGTGAATATGGAATACATTATAATAGATAGTAGGATGAGAAATGTAGAAAAAAATATGCTTAAATATCTTGGATACAGACTAGTTGAAATTCAAAGAAGTAATAATGTATATGCTGAAATATCTTCTCATGTAGATATTTTTACTACCAAAATAGGAGATACTTTAATAATAGAAAAAAGTAAGTATGAAGATTTGGAATTTATGCTAAAAAATACAGAGTATAATATTGAATGTGGCAGAGAAAAAATAGGATTAAATTATCCCGAGGATATTAAGTATAATGTTTGTATACTAGGAAATTATGCAATACATAATTTTAAATATACAGATAGACATGTCTTAAAAAGACTAAAAGAAAATGACTATGAGCTAATTGATGTTGAACAAGGATATACTAATTGCTCAATAGCTGTTATAGATGATAATTCCGTTATTACACAAGATAAAAAAATTGCTGAAAAACTTATTGCAAATAACATAAGCGTGTTATTATTAGATTATACTCCAGATATTAAACTTAAAAATGAATATGGTAATTATAGTAATATGAGCGGATTTATTGGAGGAGCAATTGGAAAGGTAGATAACAATATAATAGTTTTCGGTGATTTAGATAAAATAGACAAGGATAATAAAATAAGAAACTTTATTGAGTCTAGAAACTTAAAAATAATAGATTTTAAGGGACTAGATGTAATAGATTATGGTGGAATAGTAGAGGTGTAAAATGAGTGATTTATTGGTAGGTTTAAATGATAGGCAAAAAGAGGCAGTAGAATATATGGAAGGACCATTATTGATTTTAGCTGGAGCAGGATCTGGTAAAACTAGAGTTCTAACATATAAAATTGCGTATTTATTAGAAAAAAATATAGTAAAGCCATGGCAAATTCTTGCTATTACATTTACTAATAAGGCAGCAAAAGAAATGAAAGAAAGAGTTGAAGGACTTGTAGGACAAGTCTCATCAGATATGTGGCTTGGAACCTTTCACTCTGTTTGTGTGAGAATATTAAAAAGAGAAATCGAATTACTTGGATACACAAGAGATTTTAATATTTTTGATGAAATAGATAAAGAAAAAGTAATAAAAGAAGTTATGAAAAAACTAAATATTGATGAAAAAATGTATCCTGTAGGACTTTTGAAATCTGAAATTAGTAAAGCAAAAGAAGTCATGAAAGATGAAATTGCTTATCAAAAATCTGCTATGGGAGATTTTAGAAAAGAAGAGATTTCTAAAGTATATACTATGTATCAACAAACATTAAGAAAAAACAATTCTATTGATTTTGATGACATTATAATGTTAACTGTAAGATTATTTTTAGAAAATCCTGATAGACTAATGTATTATCAAGAAAAGTTTCAATACATTTTAGTTGATGAGTACCAAGATACAAATAAAACACAATTTTTACTAATTAGTCTTTTATCATCTGGTACCGGAAATATATGTGTAGTTGGAGATGAATCACAAAGTATTTATGGATTTAGAGGTGCAGATATATCTAATATTTTAAATTTTGAAAAAGAATTTCCTAATGCTAAAATTGTAAAACTAGAGGAAAACTATAGAAGTACACAAAACATATTAAATGCAGCAAATGAAGTTATAAAAAATAATAGTTCAAAAATAGATAAAGTTTTATGGACTCAAAACGAAGAAGGCGAAAAGATAGATTATAAAACACTTAATAATGAGTATGAAGAAGTTGAATATGTAGTAGAAAAGATAGACGATATATGCAGAAAAGAATCAAAAAAATATTCGAATTTTGCTGTACTGTTTAGAACTAATGCGCAGGCTCGTGTACTTGAAGAAGTTTTTATGAAATCTGGAACACCATATAAATTAATTGGTGGTATAAAATTCTATGCAAGAAAAGAAATAAAAGATATCATAAGTTATTTAAAATTGATACAAAACAGAAATGATAATATTGCTTTAAAAAGAATTATAAATGAGCCTAAAAGAGGTATAGGAGATACTGCATTAGATAAGCTTGACATGCTTGCTACACAAAATGGTGTATCTATATTTGAGTTAATACAAAATCCTAATAATTTAACTGGAATTAGAAGCGCTGGAAATATAATGATGTTTAAAGACATGATGAATTCATTAATAAAAGCTAAAGATGAAATGAAAGTGTCAGATCTTATTAAAAAAGTTTTAAAAGATTCAGGTTATGAAGATATGCTAAATTCAGAAGGAACAAAAGAAACTGAAATACGTTTTGATAACCTTATGGAATTTATTGGTGTTGCAATTGAGTTTGAAAATGAAAATGCAGAAAATACACTAGGAGATTTCTTAGAAAGCATTGCTCTTGTATCAGATGTAGATAATTTAGATGAGTCTACTGAGGCTGTTACACTTATGACAATGCATAGTGCTAAAGGATTAGAATTTGAAGATGTATTTTTAGTTGGAATGGAAGAAGGATTGTTCCCTTCAAAACGTTCAATTGAAGAGGATGCACAGACAGAAGAAGAAAGAAGACTTTGTTATGTCGCAATAACTCGTGCTAAAGAGCATTTATTTATGACAAATACTAAAAAAAGAACACTATATGGTTCTACTACATTTTCTATACCATCAAGATTTATAGATGAAATACCAGACAAATTACTTAGTGCAGATTCAATAGAGAATAAAGAAACAAAAGGTCAAAGCACAAGTGTATCAAATCCATGGTTAGATAATGAATATAAAAGAGTAGAAACATATATTTCTACTAGAAACAGAGTAAATGAATCTATAGAGAGAAAGTCTACTACGCCAAATATAGGAGTAAGTGTAGATTCATTCCTTAAAAATTTAGCAGGTGCTGGCGCTACAACTACACCAAAAGTAAATTCGGCATCAAGTGCTAAATATAAAATAGGAATGGAAGTAAAACACAAAAAATTTGGAGTAGGCATTATTGAAAACATAGAACCTGAAGGCGACGACTTTAAGTTAGAGATAATGTTTGATGGTACAGGTTTTAAACGACTTATGGCAAATTATACTCCACTTGAAATTATAAAGGGAAATGAATAGGAGGCTATCATGAAAAAAATTACATTTGTTACTACAAACAAAGGAAAAATAGCAACTGCGATGAATTATTTAAATGATTCAGATATTGAACTTGAATCATATAATTATGAGCTTATAGAACCTAGAACAGATGATATACAAGAAATTGCAAAGCAGAAGGTATTACAAGCATATGAAGTGGTTAAGCAACCATGTATTGCACTTGATTCTGGATTTTATATTGAAGCACTAAATGGTTTTCCTAGAGCATTTGTAAACTTTGCTCTTGACACAATAGGAACACAAGGAATATTAGATATAATGCGTGGAAAAGAGAATAGGAATTGTGCATTTAAGGAATGTGTAGCATACTATGATGGCACTGATATTAAATATTTTTTCTATGAACAGAAAGGAACTCTTGCAGAGGAGTATAGAGGTGAAGATAAAGAAAAACAATGGAGTCCTTTATGGCATATATATAAGGATACAGTATTTCCAGATAAAACTTTGTCTGAACTTACAGAAGACGAGATGAAAAAGAGAAGAAAATATATTGGTTCATCACTTCAAGAATTTGCAAAATGGTATAAACAACAATAAAAAAATAAGAGCACAATTTTTTAATTGTGCTCTTACTTAATATAGTTACTTGAAAAAAAATGAAAAAAATAGTATTATATTAATATATAGTAAAAAACAAGATGAAATTAATCATCTTGTCGTATAGCATTACTATCTCACCTATAAGTAGAAAGGGAGAGGATTTAGAAAAATTAATAATATTTATAAGTTATTTTTTAAATTATAAATTTCGTCTTCTATGTCATCAATGTATGATTTGATTTTTTTAGATAATCTAAATCTTTCTAAATCATATATAATAGATAACATATTGTTAAGACCTTTATTTATTAAATCATAATTCATGCTATTTTGGGTGTCAGCATGATAATTACAATTTTTCTTCATAAAATCCACCTCCTTAAAGTGAGGGCTCATGCTGATACTACTATATATTATACAAATGAGGTATAATTACGATTTTGGTAATTATACCTCAAATAAAATATAATATATCATACTATTATTATACCATATTTTGCACATTATTTCAAAGTTATAAACTATTAACTATTTACTAAAATATAATCTTATTTTTATCATTATTTTTCATGTTTTTTAGTACATTATTAATTTTTTCAACATTACATTCATCTTTTGATTCATAAATTTGAGCATATTCCTTAGCCTTTTTTAAATCTTGTGAGTTTCCTGTCTCTAAATATTTATTATAATATATAAATATTAAATCTTCATATGCTTTATATACTTTATGATTTATACATTCTTCTAGCAATTTTATGCTTTTTTCTATATCTTTTGCAATTCCAATTTCTGGAGCACCATTTTCATAGTAATAGTGAGCTAGATTATACTTAGACCAAAAGCAAACTGAATATACTGTCGCATCAGTGGATTTCTCATAGTATTCAAAGGCTTTTTTTAAGTTCTTTTTTGTACCAATTCCTATTCTATACATTTGACCAAGTTTATTAGATGCCCAGCTTTCACCTTGTAAAGATGCAGACTTAAATAAATCTAGAGCTTTTTTGTAATTTCCTTCTTCTTCATACATTATTCCTAAATTATTTAGAGCATAAACGTAGTTTTTGTTTGCAGCAAATTCAAATAGTTTTTTAGCCTTCTTTAAGTCCTTATTAATAAATGGAATATTCCCCTCCTTAAAAGCTGTACCAAGGCTATTTATTGCAGCTATACAATTTACTTTTCTTGCTTTATTAAAATAATGAAAGGCTTTTTTCATATCATTTCTAGATTTAGTACCAATAAATCCATTATAATATAAATGTCCAAGTGCCCATATAGCATTAGGATGTTTTTTTTCTGCAGCTGTTTTATAAAAATTATAACTTTCTTGGTACCTAGGATAACCTGCAACCTGTCCATAAAGTTCTAGTGAGCCCATTTCAAAGCATGCATATGGATTTCCTTTTTTTGCTAACTCATGAATTCCTCTAATTGACCAAAGACCACCTTTAAGTTGAACGGTGACAAAGTCTATTGCATCATCTGACGATACTTCGGAAGAATATAAAAAATCATCTAGAGTATCCATAAATTTATCTTCAACATAAACAGGTTGTTTTTTGTCAAGAACGACAAAAAATAATATTTCAATAAAGAACTTATATAGATTTCTAGAATCGAGTAGTCTTTTTAACGTAGAAGAGAATTCTTTTGTAACTTCTAAATCATTTTTTGAAATATTATATAGTCTTAAACATACTTTATTGAATTTAGCATTAGAATTTATTACATCTATAGGCTGATCAAAATAGTCTTTAGTTATAAATATATTTTTATTGTCTATAGTTGCTATAATATTTAATATTATGTTCTTAAATGCATTTTCATCTTTTAAGTATTTTTGTTTAAGCCCAAGATAGATATTTTTATATGTTGAGTTGATAGCTCTAACGCCAGTACAATAATTGTTTACTGTAGTATCTGATATAGAATCTATATCAAAAAGAATGCAGAATATTTCAGATTGTATAGTAAAACCTTTGTTGTTTGTTTCTTCTTTTAAAATTCTAAATAAATTACCTAAAGACAAATGTCTATTATTATTATTTAGTTTTACATAGTTTTTTTTATTCATTATTTCTCCTTTGTGAATTTTGTGTGGATTTATCTTTTTTACTGTAGTTTAATATATGTTGCAAAAAGATAATTAATTACGTATAATAGTTATATAAGTACTAATATTATAGCATAACAAGGAAAATAATGCAAAATTTGTATATAAAAAATGGATTATATATAAATGTTAGTATGCGTGAAAAAAGTGAGGATTTTTATATGAATGCAAAATTATATATAAGTAAAAACAATTTGAAATATAATATAGAATATATAAAAGATAAAATTGGAAATAGAAATATTATTGCGATGGTAAAAGCTAATGCATATGGGCTTGGAGATAAACTTATCTCTAAAGAATTAGAAAAACTTGGTGTTAATGCATTTGGCGTTGCAAATGTGTATGAAGGAATACATTTAAGAGAAAGTGGCATAAATAATGCTATGATTCTTGTTACTTGTGTATCGGCTGGTGATGAAATTGAATATGCTATAGAAAATAATATTTCTCTATCTATATCAGATATAGATAACATAAAAGAAATATCTAGTATTGCTATAAGAAAAAATAAAATTGCAAAAGTACATATTAAACTTGATACTGGAATGACTAGACTTGGATTTAATAAAGACAATATTATAATTAATTTTACTAATATTTTAAAATATCAAAATATATATGTTGAAGGAATATACACACATTTGTCTTGTGCAGATACAGATATAGAGTATACCAAAGAGCAAATTAATGAGTTTGAAGATATAGTAACAGAATTATCTAAAGTTTATGGCTTTGAATATATTCATATTTTAAATTCAGACGGAACAGAAGATTATAATAGTGTTACAACTTTAGATACACATGTAAGAGTTGGAATAAGCATGTATGGTTATAGTAAAAATATGAAGCCAGTAAGTAAGCTTACAGCGCCAGTTATACACATAAGTAACATAGATAAGTATGCAAAAGTTGGATATGGTGGAACATATATAGCAAAACCTAATACTAAAATAGCAGTTATAAAAATTGGATATGCAGATGGTATAAGTAGAAGCCTATCTAATAAGTTAAAAGTAAATATAAATAATGTAGAGTGTAATCAAGTAGGAAATATTTGTATGGATATGATGATGGTAGACGTTACAAATGTAGATCTTAAAATAAATGATGAAGTTACATTATGGGATTATAATAACAATTTAAAAGAAATAGCAGATTGTAGCAACAAAATAGTATACGAAGTTATTTCAAATTTAGGAAATAGAATTGAAAGAATAATAGAGTAGGTGAGTAAATGCAAATAGATATAAATAATTTAAAAATCAATTATGAAGAATTTGGACCTCAAACTAAAACTAATGTAGTATTACTTCATGGATGGGGAACGGATATAAAAACCTGGGGACCGATTCTAAGTGGAATGTCTAATAATTTTAAAACTTATGCTATAGATTTTCCAGGCTTTGGAGAAAGTGAAAAACCAGACGAAAGTTATACAGTAGAGGATTATTCAAAAATTGTATATGAATTTATTACTAGGCTAAAGTTAGAACATGTTATATTGGTAGGTCATTCTTTTGGTGGAAGAGTTATAATAAAACTTGTTGGAAAGCTAGGATATAAACCAGATAAAATAATTCTTGTAGATAGTGCTGGGATTAAACCCAAAAAGAAATTAAAGACAAAACTTAAAGAATTAACATTTAAATTTATTAAAAAATGTGCTAATCTATTTTTAGGAAAAGATAAGGCAAAAAAAATAATAGATAAGTATAAAAATAAAATGGGATCAGAAGATTATAAAAATGCAGATGATACAATGAAAGAAGTATTTAAGCATGTTATAAATGAGGATTTAACACAATACTTGCCAAGTATTAATGCACCTACATTATTAATATGGGGAGATAGAGATTTAGATACACCAATATCTGATGCAAAAAAAATGGAAGAACTTATTCCTAATGCAGGGCTTGCTGTAATTAATGGAACAGGGCATTTTAGTTTTTTAGAAAATCCCAACTATTTCATGATAATAGTAAATAATTTTTTGGAAGGATGTGAATAAATGAATACGATTTTGATATTAATCACTTTTATTATTTCGTTATTCTTAATAGTAGTAAATGTAAATAAATTTATGCATATATTTCAACAGTCATTTTACCAGATAGATGAATTTATTCCAGCTATAAAGACAACTAAATCAGCTAGGATAAAGGGATATGAAATTGTATTATTAGCTATTGCAATATTGTCTTTTTTTAGTTCATACTTTTTTATTGGTTTTGCTGTAGTTAGTGTATTTTCAGCATACAAAACTATAAATAATAGACCAGTTGCAAAGAAGAAATTTGTATATACTAATAGAGTAAAAATCACATATAGCATAATAGCCATATTACTTATTTTAAGTATTTTAGGTGTATTTATTTTAAAAGATAGTTATACACCAATAGTATTTTGTATACTTTCTATGTATAAATATGTGTCTATTGGCATTATGCTGGCTGGAAACATCATTGCACAACCAATACTAAAATTACTAAATTTGAGGTATATTAAAGAGGCCAAAAATATAATTAAATCTAATAAAAATATGAAGATAATTGGTATAACAGGAAGTTATGGTAAAACATCTACTAAAAATATAGTAGCATCTCTTTTAGAAGAAAAATACATAACTGTTATGACACCTAAAAGTTATAATACTACTTTGGGTGTAGTAAGAACTATAAGAGAACAAGTAAAACCTTATACAGAGGTATTTGTATGTGAGATGGGAGCTGCACGTCTTGGAGAAATTGCTGAAATCTGTGATATAGCAAAACCAGATATATCAGTTATAACATCAATTGGTCCACAGCATTTAACAAGCTTTAAATCTATGGATAATATAATAAAAGGAAAATTTGAAATAATAACTAATTCTAAAGAAAAAAATATAGCTATTTTAAATGTAGACAATGAAAATATAAAAAAAGGAATTGAATTATATGCAAAAGATAGTGAAATAATACAATATAGCTTGCAAAATAAAGAAACACAATATAGAGTAGAGAATATAAATATGTCAGATAAAGGAAGTATTTTTGATATTATAGATTCTTCAGGAAAGATAACAATAGAAACAAGGCTTCTTGGAAAACATAGTATATATAATATTGTATGTGCTGTAGCAATAGCAAAAGAGTTAGGAATGACTAATGAAGAGATTCAAAGAGGCGTAAAAAAGATTAAACCTGTAGAACATAGATTAGAGCTTAAAACAATGGGAGGAATACTTGCTCTAGATGATGCATTTAATTCTAATCCTGAAGGCTCAAAGGCTGCTATAGAAACGTTATGTATGTTTAAAGATAAATATAAAGTAATGGTTACTCCTGGAATGATAGAGCTTGGAGAAAAAACAGACGAATTAAATAAAAAGTTTGGTGAATATGCAACGGCATTAGATTATGTTATTCTTGTTGGAGAAGTTACAACAAAAAAGATAAAAGAAGGAATGGATGAAAAAGGATATAAAAACTATATAGTGGTAAAAGATTTATATGAGGCATTTGCAAAACTTGAAGAAATACAAGTAAGCCATAACAATTTACTTGCATTATTTGAAAATGATTTACCAGATAGTTATATAAAATAATATGAAAGGAAGTATTAGTATGAAGACAGTAATAGGAATATTTTTTGGAGGAAAGTCAGTAGAACATGAGGTATCAATAATATCTGCTATGCAAGTTATTGAAAATCTTAATAAAGAAAGATATGATGTAGTACCTGTATATATATCAAAGGATAACAGATTTTATACATCAGAACTATTAACAAGAGTTGAAGAGTTTAGAGACTTAGATGAGGTAAAAAGATTATCTAATGAAGTATATTTTACACAAGATGAAGGAAAAATGGTATTAAATGCTAAAAAAGGAATATTTAAAAAAGTGCTTGCTAAAATTGATGTTGTATTTCCTGTAGTTCATGGGCTTAATGTTGAAGATGGAACTTTAGAAGGACTTTTAGAAATGTATAATGTTCCATATGTTGGATGTGATGTATGCTCATCTGCTGTTGGAATGAATAAAATTGTATTTAAAAAAGTTCTTGAAGCATCTAAATTACCAGTAGTTGAATATGAAACATTAAATGTATCTGAATTTGAAGAGGATATGGATAAAGCCTTTGAAAAAATAACTAGAACTTTATCTTTGCCAGTAATTGTTAAACCATCAAACTTAGGATCAAGTGTTGGAATTGAAGTTATTAAGAAAAAAGAAGAATTCAAAGAAAAAATGCAAAACGTATTTGAATTTTGCGATAGTGTTTTAGTAGAAAGATGTGTAACTAATTTAAGAGAAATCAATTGTTCAGTTCTTGGAAATTTTGTTGAACAAGATGTATCAGTTCTAGAAGAGCCAATTAAAAACGATGAAATTTTAAGTTACAAAGATAAATATATGGGAAATGGTTCAAAAGGTGGAAAACTTGGTACAAAATCTTCAAAACTTGGAGGAACTAAAGGTTCAGGAATGGCATCATTATCTAGAAAGATACCAGCAGATTTAACTAAAGCTCAAGAAGAAGAGGTATATAAGCTTGCAAAATCTACTTTTAAAATATTAAATTGTGAAGGTATTTCTAGAATAGACTTTATATTAGATGGAGATAATAATAAAATATATGTAAATGAGATTAATACAATACCAGGATCACTTTCATATTATCTTTGGCAACCAAAAGGAATTGAGTTTGACGAACTACTTGACAGAGCAATTCGTTATGCTATAAAAAGAAAAGAAAAAAGAGATAAAATAACATATTCTACAAATGTAAATATTTTAAATATATCTGGGAAAAAATAAAAATATGGAGTATAACTCCGTATTTTTTTACTGTAAATTTTATTTTTTTGTTATTATTATGTATAAAATAGTAAAAATATGGAAATAATATAAATTAATATTAAGTTCTTCACAAAGAATTATTTTTATAGTATAATGATTTTATGAGATAAATATTGGGGTACAATTTATGAAAGAAAAAATGGTAGTAATAATAAGAACAGTAATAATAACCATAATAATTAGTGCATTATTTGTTATTGCTGGGGATTTTAAAATAAAAAATACTGGAGTTAAAGAGGCAAGCTTAATAATATATGGGGATACAATTGCAAGCGGATATAATCCGTTTGTTGAAGATTCTAAAGTGTATTTATCTGTAGATACTGTAAAAAAATTTATTGATGAAGATCTCTTTTTTGATTCAGCAAGTGAAAAAGTAATAATAACTACAGAAGATGAATTATATAAGTTTACTTTAGGAAAGAATATTGCTACAAAGAATATGAATGAATATGATGCTAAATCATATTGTAAAATGGTTAATAATACAGCATATATAGATATGGGGCTTGTAAAAGACATTTATAAAATAAAATGCGAATATGATGAGGAGACTAGTACTATATCAATAGACAAGCTAGATACAAGTGATATTCATTTAAATTATAATCAAGTTAAATTATATTCTGGTCTTTCTACTAAATCAGATATATTAGAGACTTTAAATATAGAAAATACAGTTACAGTATATACTGAAAGCTTAAAACATAATCGTTGGTATAAAGTAAAAACTGATAGCGGTAAAATTGGTTATATAGATAAAAAGGCTGTAACAGTAGATAAAAAACAAGAAAAAGATAACGATGAACAAAAAAATGAAAAACAAGAAAAGCTTATGATGTTTTGGCAATATGGTAGTAATTTAAATACACTTGGAGAAAAAGTAGATGGAGTAAATGTAGTAATGCCAACGTGGTATGCTATATCTGATAGCGATGGAAGTGTAGAAATAAATTATAGTAAAGACTATTATAACAAAGCAAAAGAATATGGATATGAAATCTGGCCTATTATAACAAATGGAATAGATAATCCAGATTTAAATACAAAACAAGTTACATCTCAAATAATGAGGGATGAACAAAAAAGAGAAAATTTAATTAGAAATATTGTAGATATAATAGAAACAAATAAACTTGATGGTATTAATATAGACTTTGAATCAATGGAAAGTGAAGATAAGTATTTATATACAGAGTTTTTAAGAGAGTTATATCCAATGGTAAAACAAACCGGAGCTAAACTTTCAGTAGATATATACTTTACAGGATATATAGATAGAATGGGAGTAGGAAAAGCCTGTGATTATGTCATACTTATGGGATATGATCAAAGAGGAAATTGGTCTAAAGAGGCAGGGTCAATATCAGAGATATCATGGGTAGAAAATAATGTATCATC
This sequence comes from uncultured Clostridiaceae bacterium, assembly GCA_947381905.1. Taxonomy (GTDB): domain Bacteria; phylum Bacillota; class Clostridia; order TANB77; family CAG-465; genus CAG-465. The sequence goes on from CANCXL010000008.1 coordinate 61,523, forward strand.
ATTAATTAATGATTCAAAGATACCTTCAAATAAAATAATTTTAGGTGTACCATTCTATACGAGATTATGGATGGAGGAAAGTGATGGAACACTTACTACTAAAACATATTCAATGAATAATTCACAAGAGTTTTTAGATAAATATAATTTAACACCTAATATGGATAATATATCTGGTCAAAATTATGTTGCAGTAGAATTAGGTAATATAATGTATAAACTTTGGATAGAAGATGCACAATCTATGGAAAAAAGAGCAGACACTGTTTTAAAATATGATCTAGCTGGAATTTCTGCATGGCAAAGAGGTTTTGAAACAGAAGATATATGGCAAATTTTAAAGAATAAGTTAAAAGAAAAATAATAATTATATAAGTAATAAACTATAAATTGATAAAGAGAAAATGCATTTTATGTATTTTCTCTTTTGTAATATAAATGTAATATTTTGAAATAGCGCGAGGATACTCGCATTTACTAATTTTTAACTAATTTATTGTAATATAAATGTTGTTGATTTTAATATATATATTTGTTAATATTTAGGCACAGAGGTGGAATAGATGTTTAACTCAAACGACAAAATACAAGAATTTAGAAATATTTTAAATAAACAGAATGAAAAATCTAGTGTAAATTTAATTGGTACTACATATACAGTTATACCAACTGAAATTGAAATTACACCAGTTACAAATAAATATAAAGTAATAATAACAATATTACTAGTACTTTTATGCCTATTTATTGGCATAAATATAGCTACTAGCATGATACAAGATTCAAAGACTAAGGTACTTGTAGATTACAATGAAAATATGGATGAAAAAGTTACTGTAAGTGAAAGTTATGATTGCGAAGACATATATCTTTTAAATGGAAAATTAAATATAAAGAAGGAGTATAGTCTATCATAATATATTTAAATACAACAATGTTTATTCTATATAAGCATATTAAAATATCTCTTTAATATGGTCGATTTTAATCGATCATATTTTTTTGCTTTTTTAAGTAATAGTCAATAAAATTTATTATAAAATTTAACATAAAACATTAACAAATTGACCAATCTGTGATATAATATAACCTATGATGTAAAAAAGTGTATAGGAGTGTGAATGATGTTAATAAATGCAGAAGAGATTAATAGCATATTATTTGATGCTGGTACAGATATAACTAATAGAGGTAAAAAATACTTTGAACAAGATAGGGTAAAAGTTGCAGACTTTAATAGAGTATCTGAAAATAATTATGTTGCTAAATCTTATGTTGAAGGAACATATATATATGAAACTGAGATTAAGAAGACAAATGGTGCATTGTCTTTTAAGTGTGAGTGTCCAACATATACAAAGAAAAATGTTACATGTAAACATGTAGTTGCAATGATTTTTGATATGTATATTAATGAATCATCATATTTAAACTATTCTAAAAAAAGCGAATCAACTAATATAGATGACGATGTAGTAGAAAATAAGTCATATAAAGATAAGATAAATGAACAAAGAGAAAATAATGGATTAATGGCATACTATGAAAATCTTGAATTAAATAGAAATATTGATAAAGAAAGTGTAGATATAGAGCCTATATTTTATCTTGTAAATGATATAAAAAAAGAATTAGAGGTATCATTTAAAATTGGGAAAGATAGGATGTATATTTTAAGGGATTTATACAAATTTAGTGAAGATATGCAAAAGAGCGCTATAAATAAGTATGGTAAAGAACTTGAATTTAAACATTCTATTGATTCATTTACGAAAAAATCTCAAGGTCTTGCTAAACTTATTGTGTCTAAAGCTTTAGAATATAATGAATTTTCTAAATTAGGTACATATCATTTTACGGTAAATAAAAGATACAAAACAAACTTTAAGTTAAAATACTCATTATTAGATGAAATTTTTGAATTACTAGAAGGACGAAAAATATCGATTGAAGATTATGAGTATGAAAAAGCATATGGTATGATTACTTTAGAAAATAGTGATCCAGCATTTGATATAGAAATTATAGATTTAGGTAAAAATGGATTATCTGTTATATCTAATAGTGATAAGTATTATGTGTTTGAAGGTCAAGAATATTCATATGTATTATATAAAGATAAGTTACATAGATGTAGTGATGAGTTTAGAGCAAAAGTATTACCTTTAATTGAAAAGTTATCACAAGATCCAGAGGGAAAAATAACAATCTCTCAAGGAAGTGCTACAAGCTTTTGTGAATACGTAATACCTGCGCTTAAGGACTCTACAACTCTTATAATAGAAGATGGAATACTTGAAAAATATAAAGCAGAAAAACTTGGAACAAAAATATATTTAGATATAGATACAAAAGGAAATATTGTAGCAGAAGTAAAATTTTGTTATGGTAATGATGAGTTTAATCCATTTGATAAAGATTTAGAAGTATCATGTAATAGGAATATTATCGAAGAAGCAAGAGCAAAAGAGTTATTTAAAATGTATAATTTTGTTATTAACTTTAAAAAACATATAATATATCTTTCTAATGAAGATGATATATATACTTTCTTAACAGAAGGTGTAGATAAATTTATGGAAAAATTCGAAGTACTTATTACAGATAAATTAAAAAATAAACAAATAATTACACAAAAAACTTTCAATATGGGAGTAAGAATAGAAAATAATTTCTTGGAAATAGACTTTAATGAGTTAGGTTTAGATGAAAACGAATTAAAAGATATCTTTAAAAGATATAAATTACGTAAAAAGTATTATAGATTAAAAAATGGAAGCTTTATTAACATTGATCAAGATGGAATTGGATCACTTGTTAATTTAGCCAAAACATTAAATATAACAGAAAAAGATATAGTAAATGGTACTGTTGAAATACCAAGATATAGAGCTTTATACATAGACAATTTTGCAAAAGATGATAGTATGAATATTAATATCAACTTAGATAATGAATTTAGAAATACAGTAAAGAGTATAAAGGATATAGAAGATGTTAAATTTGAAGAGCCTGAAGAATTAAAAGGAGTGTTAAGAAGCTATCAAAAAACAGGATTTAACTGGCTAAAAACATTAGAAAAATATGGATTTGGTGGAATTCTTGCAGATGATATGGGACTTGGAAAGACAGTTCAAGTTATAGCTTTACTTCTTGATGAAAAGAAAAGAACAGGTCTAACATCAATTGTTGTTTGTCCAAGTTCATTATATATTAACTGGGAAAAAGAAATAGCAAAATTTTCAAATAATAAAGTAAAAACTTTAATTATTTCTGGACATGCAGAACAAAGAGAACAACTAATAAAACAAGTAAATGATTATGATGTTGTAATTACTTCATATGATTTATTAAAAAGGGATATAGAACAGTATAAAGATTACAAATTTAAATATGTTATAGCTGATGAAGCTCAATTTATTAAAAATAACAATACTAAAAATGCAAAAGCGTTAAAAGAGTTAAAAAGTGAAGTAAGATTTGCTCTTACTGGTACACCAATAGAGAATTCTCTTTCAGAACTTTGGTCTATTTTTGATTTTATAATGCCAGGATATTTATATACATATAAAAAATTTAAAGATGAATTTGAAACATTTATAATTAAAGAAAATGATAAACCTACAATGGATAGATTACAAAAACTTGTTGCACCATTTATTTTAAGACGTATAAAGAAAGAAGTTTTAAAAGAATTACCAGATAAAACAGAGCAAATAATGTATAGTAAGATGGATGAAGAGCAACAGAAACTATATAACTCATATCTAGCTTTAGCAAAGGTTAAGATGAAGCAAGAGATTGCATCTAATGGGTTTGAGAAAAGTAAATTTAAAATATTATCCCTTATTACAAGACTTAGACAGATATGTTGTCATCCACAATTATTTTTAGAGGATTATTCTGGAGAGAGTGCTAAACTAAACCAATGTATAGAAATAATTGAGGGAGCAGTTGCATCTAAACATAAAATATTATTATTTTCTGGATTTACTTCTATGTTTGACATTTTAACACCGGAACTTGAAAAAAGAGGAATAGAGTATTCTATTCTTACTGGTCAAACTAAAGTAGATACTAGAATTGAAATGGTAGATGAGTTTAATAAAGATGACAATATTAAAGTATTTTTAATATCTCTTAAAGCAGGAGGAACTGGACTTAATCTTACAGGAGCAGATATGGTTATACACTTTGATCCTTGGTGGAATATATCTGCACAAAATCAAGCGACAGATAGAGCTTATAGAATTGGGCAAAGAAATAACGTTCAAGTATTTAAGCTAATAAGTGAAAATAGTATAGAAGAAAAAATACAAAAATTACAAGATAAGAAACAAGATTTAACAGATTCAGTAATTAAATCTGGGGAAACATTTATATCACATATGTCTCAAGAGGAGCTAATGGGATTATTTGAATAATACAATTTAAAGAGTGGTCTTTTAATGACCACTCTTTTAGGTAAAATTATTTCCTATTTTTGACACATCCACCTTGCTGTGATATAATTATATATGTAGATAGTACTTAAATTGTTTAGTCTTTTAAAGACTTTTTAAGGTTATTAAGTAAATCTACTATTTTAGAAGATGCCTCGTACGCATCTTCTTCTTTGTTTAGAACATACTCTAGTTGTTCTATTATCTCATTGTGAATTTCTTCTTGTTTACTTTTAGGAAAACTAAAAGAAAATATTAATTCACATTGAATAAAAGAAATAAATGCGTCTCTGTTTGTAGCAAAGACACAGTTTAAAACTTCTAGTAAATAGTATTTATCCATAATGCATTCTCCTTTCTATAATCTACCAAGTATTAACTTAAGTGCTAATCTATAATTAAGATTATATAAAGGTTTAAAGTGTCTTTGCTAAAACTTAATTTGAATTTAAAATAACTACAGTTGAAGTAGTTACTTCAAACTCAAAAAATAAAAGTTTGCCTAACTTAATTATACCATTTTTGTCTTAAAATTCAATTTTGATAAATTATGGAAATAGTAGTATATAAAATGTGCTGTAAAAATAGTGAAAAAATGCAAAAATTTAAGAAGCAGTTTTTTAGTAACTGCTTCTTTAGGTAAAA
>CANCXL010000009.1 GCA_947381905.1 uncultured Clostridiaceae bacterium
AATAATATCTTCAAAAGATGAGTATAATAGCAATCCTTTAACCTTTGTTATAATACTTTCGTTAAGTTCTGGCTCTCTTAAAAATTCTATTTCATCTCCTATTTTTATCCCTTTTCTTTTTTGATCTAAAAGCCTTAATTCAATTATCTTTGTTCCATTTTTTACACATTCATAATACTTAGGCTGTAACTTTAATGTATGTTTCATTTTATATTTCTCCTTTTTGAGTTATTATATCATTTTGTATATTACTATTCAACATATAAAGGCTAATGCATTGCATTAGCCTCTTTAGTTATATTAATTTTTTTATATTTTATTAAAATATTAATCTCTACTCTTTATCTATTTGATCATCAAGCATTTGCTTAATATCTTCATCTGTTAAATTTTCAAAAATATTAAATGTAAGTTCATCTTTAGGCCCATCATTTTTATCTAAATCTACAAGTTTTATTCCGCTTTGCTCTGGTTGTGTATTTCCTATAGTTTCAACACTATCTGCTCTAACACTTCCAGTTCTTCCTATTCTTGTTTTATTATTTATGACTGGCTCATCTAATAATTCAACTTTTGGTGGCTCAATTTTAACATGTTCTTGCATTGCTTGTATATTATCTGGTAACTCTTCTTTTTCATTGTCTTTTTCAAATTTTAGTATTGTTTTATCTGTAGGATTATTGTCATCTGGATCATTATTATTATTTTCCATTTTATTAATTTTTCTTCTTAATAAAACTATATTAATAAATTCAGCTAGTACTAATATATACATAATAACAAGTAAATAATTTTTCTTTATAGCTGCCCATATGTATTTTAAATATGATAATACAAGTTCTTTTTTTCCTTGAGACTCATGAATTTGTTTTAAATGATCTTTCATATCTTGTTTTGAGACTTCATCTTCTGTTGCCTCTTTAACACTATATTTAACTTTATATTCTTTAACAGTTATGCCATCTGGTGCAGTTACTTTTATTATTATTTCGCCGTCTCCAGATTCTACTAATTTATCTGCCCCAATAATTTCAACTTTAGCATCTTTATCTTTTGCCTCAGCAACTATATTTAGAGATTTTATGGTAGATAAAATTTCTCCTATATTATATTCCAAAGCTTCAGCTTGAAACTCTTTATTAAGATTATATCCTTCAATTACCAAACCGCCCAAAAAAGCATCCGCTTTTGATTTATCTTGAACTTTAGTAACTATTATTGTGTATATTCTATAATAACCATTTTCTGCTGTAACTTTAATATTAATTTCATTATTTCCTTCTTTTAAGTTGTTATTACCGCTTATTTCAACTCTTGCATTTTCATCTTCTGCCCTTGCAAGTATCTCTATATCATTAACATTTTCCCCTACTGTAATAGCATAATCTGTAATATTTCTTGTAAAGTATGGTGTAAGTCCTTCTTCACTAATTTGAAGATACTTTAAATAATTATTTCCACTTGCTGTTTGAGAGCCTGTATTTACATTTCCTTGTGAAGGCGTAGTTGTCGTTGGCTTTTCTACAGGTGTTTCTGCTTTTTTTGAAACATTTATTAGTTTTTCTGCTGCAATTGTTCCTATAGGATCCATCGCATCATTTGCACTTACAGCACCATTTACTGTTACAGAAATTCTTCCACTTCCTTCATTTACTGCTTTAAAAGTGTATGTTTTAGTACTTATTCCATATTGTTCGTTAGTAGCATCATACCAAGCAAGTTCTTTTAAACTATCTCCTGATACATATTCTAATACATGTGAATCATAGCCTACAGTTATATCATCATATGCGCCTACATTTTGTCCAAAGTTAAATGTTACTGTAACTGTATCACCAACATAAACATTTGAATTACCATTTATACTTGCTGCATATACATTAAAACTTGTAAATAAAATAATGGTTAGTATTGCTATTATAACTTTATTTAATATTTTTTTATTCATATTTCTCCCCCGATTAATATAATAATTCTCTTAACTCCTTTTCTACATATTTGTATGTATCAAAAAGATCTAAATCTTGTGTATCTATATATTTCTTATGCAATATACAAAATACATTACATAGATTTACAAATGGTTCAAGCTTTTGTGCTGCTCTAGGATTTGTTGTTTTCCCATAATATCTAATATTATATACAAACTTTATATCTGCAAGTTCTCTATCTGCTAAAATATTATTAACATTATAAAAATTAGTTGCAAGTTCTAAATCTAATTGTTCTATTGCCTCTTTAATTTTTCCTTGCTCTTCTAAATCTTTCCAGTTTATGTCTAAAGTTATATAATCTATATCTGGCTTAAAAGGTGGATTTAGAAACTTAACAAAATTTGCAACATATAATAAAGTCTCCTCTTCCATTTGCTCTTTAATATCTATATCTGTTCTTAATTTATATTCTTCTTTTTTAGTGTCATTGTTTTTAAAGAATTCTCTAAAATCTTCTGGTATTTGTTCTTTACATGGTCTTGGTAACATCTCAATTATTTGATTTACTTGTGATATAACTTTTTCGCTTGGTTTCTTGTTAAAATCCATATTTTACCTTCTTTCTTTTTTATGTTCTTTCATCTTTTTCATTTTCTTCTATATAGCTTTTTTTAGCTTTACTAAATTCGCTATCACTTATCTCAAGTACAGTTTTTAAGTTTTCTGCCATTTCTGGAGAGAAATTTCTCTCATCTACTAATTCTTTTACAATTTGAAGTCTACTTTTTTCATCATATATTTTTCTTTTATTTCTTTCGTAGTAATCTAGCGCAGCTCTTAAATTATTTTCCTCGCCACATGGAAGCATTTGTATTAAATAATTATGTGGCATATTTTTTCTATCCATTTTAGCATTATTCATTAATATTTCAGAAACAAATCTTCCTTCTTTTTCTAATTTATATGGATATGGGTCTATGTTCATTTCTTCAAGTTTATCTGATGTATCTCTATCAGTATGCCATGATACTTGTCCAACATATGGTATATCTACAACATAGACATAGCCATTTCCTCTTAATTTTGTATCATCTACATAACTACCAGATATAATATCCATTTCATTTCTATTTTCTTGGATTTGTGATTCAATGTTTTTTATTCCAGCCCCTTTTATATAAAATGTATTTCTTTTCATTTTTCTATCCTTACAATCATGAGCAATATTATTACAAGCATCTGTAATTAAAGACATATATAATGTATATTGTGTTAAATCTACATTTTCATCTGTATCTAATAATTCTTCAAGGTATGTTAACTCTCTTACTGCAACAGCATATCTACTATCATAGTCTATATTATTTTTAGTGATTTCTTTAATACTATTTTTTAATATACTTGAAGCTTTTTTTATATTATTAGGTTCAAAGTTATGATAAGTGCTATTAGAAACAATATCTAACGCTTTTCTTAAATCAAAATTATTCATTACTACTCCTTTAATTTTTTTATTTTTCTAGTTATTAATTTATATGCAACTTCTATATCTTTAAGCAATAACTTATCTGGATAATCAAAATCTTCTTCATAGTTTGATTCTTCGTACGCAGCTATCGTACCACACACTATTATTCCACATTCTCTAAAATCATCTAAAAAGGATAAGCTAATTTTTTCATTATTTTCCATTTTATATAAAAATGATAAGTCGCCAATTTCAAAATATTTATTTTCATCTAAATAAATATTTGAGTATTTATTATGTACTCTTAAAAGATTGTATGCGATTTCATCATGTAGCGCATATGCTGCCTCTTTATACTTTTTTTGTTTTTTTAATTCTTTCCAATTATTTAATGCAATATATTCCATTTTTTCCTCCTCATATAATTATTATTTTAATTTTTTAATAGACCTTAATATTTTTTTATAACCTTTTTCTACCTCTTTAAACAATAATTTATCTGGATAATCAAAATCTCCTTCATAGTTTGATTCTTCATAAGCGGCTATCGCACCACATACTATTATTCCACATTCTCTAAAATCATCTAAAAAGGATAATATAACTTTTTCATTATTTTCCATTTTATATAAAAAAGATAAATCGCCAATTTCAAAATATTTATTTTCATCTAAATAAATATTTGAGTATTTATTGTGAACTCTTAAAAGATTATGCGCAACTTCCTCATATAATGCATATGCTGCCTCTTTATATTTTTTTTGTTTTTTTAATTCATTCCAATTATTTAATGCAATATATTCCATTTTTTCTCCTACTGTTCAATTACATATTTACCTAAAATATGTCTTTGAATTTTTAATAAGTCTGCAGCTTTTGGTGCTTGACTTACCTTATCTATAATTGATGCTTTAACTTGTATGCTCTTAAGCTCTGTTTTTCCAATAATATATCTTTGAAGCATAAGTAAATCTCTAGCATTTATTATTCCATTTCCATCAACATCACCATATATAACAATTGTATACTCTTCTACCTTTTTACCATTTTCTAAAAATTCAATTGTTGTTCCTGTACCTACTTTGTCTGTATCTTTTAACTCTTTTTGTGAAATATCTTTTATTTTTATTTCATATGTAGTATCTATATTACTCTTTATTGTTTTTACACTATTATTATTTAAATCTACATTTGAAATAATTTCATTTTCTAGTCTTAAATTATTTACAACTATTTTGTTTTCATCTGTAGTTCTAGTAACATTTATAGTAGCTGTTGCTTTATATCCGCCATCATTTGTAGTAAATGTAATAATTGCCTTGCCTTCAGATACAGCTTTTACTGTCTTTCCTTCTACTGCTGCAACATTTGTATCAGATGATGAAATTGTATATTCTTTATTACTTGCATCAGCTGGTGTAATTGTTGGTGCAATATTTATTGTATCTCCAATTTTTAAGTAATAATTATCTTTTGGTAATGTAATTGCTGTAACTTTAGATGATTTTACATTTAAAGTACACATTGCAGTCTTGTTTTGATCAATTGTTGTAACAGTAATTGTTACTACTCCAGCTTTTTTTGCTGTAACTTTGCCATTACTATCTACTGTTGCAATAGATTCATCTGAAGACGACCATTTTACATTCTTATTTTCAGCATTGCTTGGTGAAATTGTTGCCTTTAGAGTAACTACATCTCCAACATTTACATTTTTATATGTAGTATCAAGGCTTACGCCATTTACTTTATTGTAATTATATTCATAAACCCATTTGTGTAATATATATCCGATTCTTCCATCATCATATTGGATTTTATCATAAAGAGTATTTTTACCTATACCAATCCTTGTAAACTTAGTTCTATTTGCTGCGCCATCTCTTGTCTCATATAATACGTCCATTACTGTTGCAATTGTATCTGGACCAGTTCTTATCCAAAACTCATCTGTAACTCCTGAGTCTGATGGATCATCTAAATATACTCTTGTATTATCTTTTTCAAAATATACATCATTTGGTAAAGGAATTGACTCTGGTTCATTGTTCATATTCTCATATACTGGTATATGAAATTCAAAAGGACTATTTAACATACCATATGAATCATAAGTGTTATATGACATTAAAGCCTCAGTTTTGGCACCAAAAATATTAGTCATATAACCTGTTCCTAGAAGCCATTGTGCAGTTCCTGGATTATTTACATCAAAGCGTTCAAAGTATATAGTATCTTGTCCCCATTTTACATATTTATTATATATATATTGTACTCCGCCCATTATTGCAGTTGGTATATCTGTCCAACCTTCTTTTCTTGCATAATTTAATCCATTTGTTATTGCATTTGCTGTACTTGTGTCATATGCACCAATATTGAAGAAATTATATACTCCATAATCTCCATTAATCAAGCTTCCGTTAACTATATTTCCACTGTTTTCTTGTCTGATTCTTGCTGCAATATGAACTGGATTTATTCCAACTTGTTTAGATAAAGAATGAATAAGTTCTGCATAAGTTGTACCCAAATCCTTCCACTGACCATATAATTTATATTGAGACTTATATGCTCCACCCATAGGTGTTGCTGCAAGTATTCCTTGTACTGCGTTTACTGTTTGAGTTGCCTCTGAAAAACTCAATGTTTCAAATTGGAAAATACCATTTTCATTAATAAAATTACGTGGATCTAGCACATATGCTACACCTTGTTTAGAAGCTGTAACATATGCACCATCTTTATAGTAATTTTGTCCATCACGTTTCCATTCAGATGCAAATATATCTTGAACTAAACTTATTCCATCGTTTACTTCATATGTCTCATGGGACAATGCAGTATTCCAATCAAGTCCTGTATGTACTGCTTTAAATACCCAATTTGGATGCTTTGCTTTTAATGCCTCAATATATGGCTTATATGAGTCTGGAAAATTCTCATCTATATATGAAACTGGCAAGTCCGAATATATTGCCGCCTTTACTTTTCCTAAATCTATTGTTGACATTAAAATACAAAGTATTAGTAATGATATAAACATTCTAAAACCTAGTCTTTTATTATTCATTTCTCCCCCTTATGACATTAATCGCCATTTTATATAAAAATTATATCATAAACCAATACTTTGTCAAAGATTTTACTATAAATTAATACTAGTGTTACTTATATATTTCAAACTTTCACATTTCTATCATAATTTAGCATTTTTAAGTATATTTGTGTTTTTATAGTTACATAATCCAAATTTTACCAAAATTAATCATTTGACAATACTTTTTGTATATATTATAATGAGCTCAAAGTGTAATGATTGTGGGAGGTGAATGTTTTAGGCAAAAATTACTCTTAGCGCATGGGCACATAATACTTTGTGTTGACGAGGATGATAGTTATCGAATAATCAGCGGATGCTATCACGGCAGTTAGTAGTCGTAAAAATATAGAAAAAAAGCAAAATCGGTATTGTAACAAATCTATATTTACACTAAAAAAATTGAAATTGTACATTGAAAATTTAAAAATTAGGAGGTAATAAAAAATGTGTGGAATAATTGGATACACTACTAGAAAAGACAATTCAGTTGAAGTTGCCGTTAATGGCTTAAAAAATTTAGAATATAGAGGTTATGATTCTTCTGGTATCGCATTTTTTGACGGAGAAAAAATCGATATTGTAAAAGCTAAAGGGAAAATTGCAAATTTAGATGATAAATTAGCAAGTCAAGATACAAAAGCTTGCTGTGCTATTGCACATACTAGATGGGCGACTCATGGAGAACCAAATGAAGCTAATGCTCACCCACATAACGTAGGAAAAGTAACATTAGTTCATAATGGTATTATTGAAAACTATGCTGTTTTAAAGGAAGATTTAAAAGCAAAAGGATATAGCTTTAACTCTGATACAGATACAGAAGTTGCAGCAGCATATCTAGACTACTGCTACAGTCAAACTGGAGATAAATTACAAGCTCTTGTTGATGCTTGTGACTCAATAAGAGGTTCTTATGCTTTTGACGTAATTTATGAAGATGAACCAACTACAATCTATGCAACAAGAAAAGATAGTCCTCTTGTTGTTGGATATGCTCATGATGGAAATTTTGCAGCATCAGATATATCTGCTATATTAGATTATACAAATAAATATTCTTTAATTAATGAAGGTGAATTTGTTAAAATTACTAAAGACATCGTTACATTCTATGATAAAGATTTAAATAAAATAGAAAAGAAATCTGAAACTGCTACTTGGGATGCTAATCAATATCAAAAAAATGGTTATGATCATTTTATGCTAAAAGAAATATATGAACAACCTAAAGTAATAAATGATATATTTGAAAGATACTACACTGATTGCTCATATAAAGATATAGACTTCTCTAAATTTGATAAAATCCATATTGTAGCTTGTGGAAGTGCAATGCATGCTTCTCTTGTTGGTAAATATCTTTTACAAACATATGGAAAAATACCAGTAATGGTAGAAATTGCATCTGAATATAGATACTCAGAAGAATTAATTACTCCTTCTACCCTACTTATCGTTGTTTCTCAATCAGGTGAAACAGCAGATACTCTTGCAGCTCTTCGTCTTGCAAAAGAAAAAGGTGCATATGTTGTAGGAATAGTAAATGCTGTAGGTTCTACTATTGCAAGAGAGGTAGATAAATGTATCTATACATATGCTGGTCCTGAAATTGCTGTTGCAACTACTAAAGGATATACATCTCAAGTTGCAATATTTTCTACTCTAGCTTTAATGGCTATGGAAGAAAAAGGATATTTAACTCAAGAGACAGCAAAAGAAATTAAAGAAGATATGCTTTCTATTGAGCCTAAAATAAATGATGTTATAGCAAATAGAGAAAAATATTTAGATATAGCAAATGATATATATAATCATAATGACTTATTCTTCCTTGGAAGAGGAATAGATTCTAGTGTATGCATGGAAGGTTCTTTAAAACTTAAAGAAATCTCATATATGCATTCTGAATCATATAGTGCAGGTGAATTAAAACATGGTACTATATCATTAATAGATAAAGGTACTCCTGTTATATCTATTGCAACAGATGAAAAACTATTTGAAAAAACTGTAAGTAATATTAAAGAGACTAAAGCTCGTGGCTCATACTCTATCTTTGTTACTACAGAAAATCATGGAGATGATCATTCTGAATTTGCAGATAAAACAATAATTTTACCAAAGACAACAGATTTTACAGAACCAATTTTAACAGTTGTAGCACTTCAACTTGTTGCTTATGAAACTGCTAAATTAAGAGGTTGTGACATTGACAAACCAAGAAATCTTGCAAAATCTGTTACAGTTGAATAGAAATTTTTTGCCAGTGTTTTTTAGCACTGGCTTTTATTATATAATATAATACTAATATATATTTACTTTATGAAAGAGGTGTTAATATGGAAAAAAAATTCTTTTTAAAAGAAAAACTACTTTATACTATACCAAAAGATAAATACAATAAAAAAGATTTAACAAAACTTTTAAGCAAACATAAAGAAATAAAATTTGTATCTTTTGTTGGAATAGATTTATATGGAAATGATACAGATGAAAAAATACCAATAAGCTATTTTTTGGATAACTTTGATTCATTAATGAATACTGGCGTTCAAACTGATGGTTCTTCTGTAAGTCTATCTGCACTTGCTACACTATCTGATGCAAGAGTTGATTTAATACCAGATATAAATTCTATGTGGTATGTAGACTATAATTACGAAAATATAGATGAGGTAACTCACCTTCCAGTTGGAACACTTAGAATCTGGTCTTTCCTACTTCATAACAATACATTTATAGATTCAAGAAGCATTTTACTATCATCTGTAGAAAAATTTAAAACTTACTTGTTAAATAAAATGGAAAGTACTAATTATTATAAAAAACTAGGTCTTAACGATATGCAAGAAATAAAAAAAGTTCAAATAATGCTTGGAACAGAACTAGAGTTTTGGGTTAGAACTCCCTATGATGCAATAAACATAGATAAACTTGTACTATCACAGACTCTAAAAGAACAATATTGGAAAAGAACTCAAGGGGTTGTAAGAACAGCTCTTGAAAAATCACTAGAAATATTAAATCTATATGGATTTAATGTAGAAATGGGACATAAAGAAGTTGGTGGTGTTAATAACTATGTTTCATTTGATGGTGCTGTAGAAAATCATATTGTAGAACAATTAGAAATAGATTGGAAATATGATGATGCAATAAAAACAGCAGATAAAGAGATTCTTGCAAGAATATTAATTAAAGAAATATTTAGACTTTATGGACTTGAAGTAAGCTTTAATGCAAAACCAATTATTGGCGTTGCAGGATCTGGTAAACATTGTCACATTAGCACAATGCTTACTCTTGCAAATGGTAAAAAGATAAATCTTCTTGCCCCTACTGAAACTAATTCTTTTTTAAGCAATTTTGGTTGGGGAACTCTTATGGGAGTATTAAAGAATTATTCGTTAGTAAATCCTTTTGTATCAAATACTAATGACTCTTTAAATAGACTTACTCCAAACTATGAAGCTCCTACCCATATTGTTGCATCAATTGGGCAAAGTGCAAATGTTGAAACAAGAAATAGAACTGTACTTACAGGGCTTGTAAAAGATATTAGTAATCCACTATCTACAAGAATTGAGCTTAGAGCTCCTAATCCTAAAACTAATGTATACTTAACTATTTCAGCAGTTCTTGCAACATTTATAGATGGACTTAACTACTCTTTAAGTAAGAATATGAAAAATTCACAGCTTGAAAAAGAGTTTTGTAAAAAATATAAAGAAAAAGGTAAATATCTAGACGATGATAGAGTTTATAGAGAAGAAAAAGACATTTTTAAAACATATACTCTTGAAGAAAGAGATAAACTATTCGGAGCTCCACCAAAAACTGTGTATGAGACAATAACACCGCTTTTTAAAGATACAAAGCTTCTACATACTACTCTTTCCCAAGACATAATAGATGCACATGCAGATATCTCTATTACTAACTGGATTCTTGATTTAAAACAAAGAGTAATTCCAGAAGCAAAAGAAACTGTACTATCATACATTGAACTAGAAAATTCAAACCAATATGACAAAGAATTATGGAAAAACATAACTAAATTAAAACTCTCTCTTATAAAAGATGATATTAATAAGCCTAGCATATTTACAAAAATAAATAATGCATGTGATGATAAAGATTTAGAAACTATTTCATCATTACAACTTGAAATAAATGATATATTGCTTGAACTAAAATCATTATATACAACTTATATAAACAATGTAGTTTAATAATGTAAATTAGCTAGAAAAAATGGAGATTAAAAAATCTCCATTTTTTTATTGCTTTATTATCTATTATAATAATATTGCATTAATTCTTTCCAAACACCATTTACATTTCCAATTGGCAATTTCTTTGGTGTATCATATCCTCCCCAAATACATAGTGTAGCATCATCTGTAAAACCACAAGTCCAAACATCTTTTACATCATTTGTTGTTCCAGTTTTAATATATGATGTTTTATTACTAATACTTGCTGTTCTACCAGTACCATACCTTGCACCAGCATTTAATGAAGTCTTTAACATTCCTGCAGCCTCTTGTGAAATCACTTGATGTTCATTTCTATTTTTACTAATAGTTCTTCCTTCAATTTCAATGTGGTTAATAGTAGAAATATTCCTAAAAGTTCCATCATTACTTATGGCATTATATGCTTGTGCCATTTCATAAGGTGAAATACCATTTCTAAGACCTCCTAGTGCTAAAGCTGGATAATACATATCATCTTTATTATCAATAGATGTTATTCCAAAGCTCTTTAGATATTCATATGATTTAGCAATACCTACTTTTTCAAGAGTAGTTACAGCAACAGTATTTAGCGAATATGCTATTGCGTCATTAGTTGTAATTGTTCCTCTAAAAGTTCTACTTGCATTAACTACATTCCAAGTTCCAGACGATGTTGTAACACTTACTGGTACATCTTGAACATAGCTTGTTGGCTTTAGTATTCCCATGTCATAAGCTGGACCATATACACTAAGTGGTTTTATTGCAGACCCTGTCTGACGAGTTATGTTATACGCATGATTTAAATTAGAATCATTTCTAGAACTAATTATTGCAATAACCTCTCCAGACTTATTAGTCATAACTCCACCAAGTTCAATCCCCTCATGTCCTGGAAAACTTGCTTTTGCCACCTCATATGCCTTGTTTTGCATTGATACATCTAAATTCAAATAGATTTTTGTATTACCATTTAATAGTTTACCTATTGCTTCTTCATTTGAGCATCCACAATCCTCTTTTACCACATCAATTGCTTGTGAAAAAGCAATATCTATATATGGTTTTATTGCAGGATTATTTTTAGTTATCCTATTAAATCCATTTACAAATTCAATATTAAAGTTTATTGCCTCAGTATATTCCTCATCTGTTATTAGCCTTAGCTCTAACATTTTTTTTAAGACAATCTTTTGTCTATTCATAAGTCTTGTCTTACATGTATCTGATGCATATGGGTTTAAATAATCTGGTGAATTTGGAATAGATGCAAGAATTGCTGATTGAGCAATATTTAAGTTCTTAGGTTCAGTATTAAAATACGTCATAGACGCCTCATAAATACCATATGCACCATTTCCATAATACACTAAATTAATGTAACTTCCAAGTATTTTTTCTTTTGACCAGTGATCTGTTAAATATAATGCACTTCCTATCTCTCTTGCCTTTCTTGAAGGTGAATGTGAATCGTCTCCCGTTGCCACCTTTACAAGTTGTTGAGTAATAGTACTTCCTCCAAAAGATGAATCTCCTTTTATTATATAATTGAATGTAGCATATAATAATCTATTTATAGATATACCATTGTTGTCATAAAAGGTTTCGTCTTCAATTGCAGTAAAAGCATCACCAATATATTTTGGAAGAGAATTAATTTCTGTATACACACTTGAGTATGTAGGAACAAAATTTGCTTCTCCTGAATCATAATAACCGTACATAATTTGAATTAAATTACCATTTCTGTCATATATATGTGGAACAGTATCTACATTAATTCTTGTAGTGTCAAAACCTTTTTCATAAGATTTAAATGCTGTAGATATATATGGCATAAAAAATGCTAAAACAGACACAATACCGATTATCATCACTATAATGAATACTTTCAAAATACTATGTTTGGATTTTTTCTCCCCAGATGAAGGTACTCCAGATACCTTTATAATAGATTTCATGTGGTCTTTGTTTATATCTTCTCTGTTGCTTTTAAAGTCACTAGCATTACGACTTTCAAGGTAGTCTTCTTTATACATAAACTCATCAAGTTTCTGCCTTAAAGTCTTTTGCTTTTTTGTCTCTTTAGAATTTATGGCATGTAAAGCATTACTATATGACTTTCTCCTTTTTTCATAATCTTTTTTCAAAATGAATCCCTCCAATTCCTAAAAATATTAATTTTAAGATATAACATTAAAATCCGTCTATTATTTTACCATTGAGATTATAAAAAGTCAACATAATTCTGTATTACTAAAACATAAATTCTTTCTTTTCAACTGCATTATCCTTTTATTTAATTTATACTATATGGTATAATATAATTGTATATAGAAGTTGTTGTACTTCTGTATATATTTGATTTTGTTAGGAGTTTTGGGCAGTTTTATCTGCTCACCTCCATTTTTTTATATACTAGGAAAAATCAATTTTTTGTCGAAAATTGCGACGAAAAGTTGCAAAAAATAAAGCAGAAATATTTACAAACGTTCGTTCATAATATATAATATGTATATCAGCTGATAATGCTATATCTAGATAGTAACCCAAACCTAGAAATAGCGATGGATAATGGCCGAGAACAACGACCAATTAAGAAAAGGGTGGCCTAAATATTTAGGTGGAAACTTAAATACAACATCTTAATAAAAAATCCAAAACTATGAAATAGTTTTGGAGCGTAACAAATTTATTTGTTACTTTTGTTCTTGATTTAATGTATTGTTATATGGTATAATATAATTGTATAGAAATTATTATTATTTCTATATTTTGATTGTTTATTGGAGTTTAGGGCAGTTTATCTGCTCACCTCCATTTTTTCTTGATTTAATACATTATTATATGGTATAATATAATTGTATATAGAAGTTATTGTGCTTCTGTATATAAAGTGTTGTTAGGAGTTTAGGGCGGTTTATCTGCCCACCTCCGTTTTTTTATTGTTTTATGAACATTAGTTATCTATTGTTCTTTTTTTATATATTTGAAAAAATTGGTAAAAAATGGTATAATTATAGTATATATATACATATATTTTTTAATCTTTAATAATTATTTAAGATGTGTCTTAATATAAAGGTTAGGAAATTAATATAGTTCATACTATATCATCCATACCATTAGCTTAAACCTCTTTGGGAGGTAATTAAATGAATAACAACACTATTAAAGCTAATGGTAACATTAGCAAATTAATCCAAATTTTTAATGATAATATCACAGTCCTTTGGGAATACAAGATAAAAGTACTTGAACCTTCTGAAAATGAAGAAATTAATATGCAAGACCTTTTAATGTATACTACTTTAAAAGAGGATCTTATAGATATTTTAAATGAAATAATATTTATTAACAAACATTTCTTTTTTGGAATGTTAACTGAATATGTTATTATTTTATTTGAAAAATTATATCATATTATAGATATGAAATAGGAAATTATAATTATTAAAAAGGATAGTGATATTTTTTAGGAATATGTATATGTATATTTTATATACGTGAAGGTTTGCTAATGGGATAAAGTTTAGTTTAAAAGCGAGATGGAATATTCTCGCTATCACTTTTTTTAGCGACAAAAAATAGAAGCAAATTTTTGATAATTTACTTCTATTTTATTATTCTACTTTATATTATTTTCAAATCCAGATAATCTATATTGTGAGTCTACTTTTGTAAATGTATATTTTACTGTTTGTAATATTTTAGTATCTAGTACATTATCATCTATCTTAGATTTTATATAATCTATTTGTGTATTCTCATTAAATTCTTGATCATTTTCAATATTTAATGCAAGTATTGATTTTGACTTATCATAGAAAAGTTTTATATTTACACTACTTTCAGCTTCATTCATTTCTATATTTTTAGTAATATATACTCTATATGCCAAAAGCTCTGCTCTATCTGGATACTCTGTTATTTGATATGGAATTTCAAGAGTATATCCAATAGTTCCAGTAGGAAATCCCCTAGGAATAACAATATATACTTTACTTTCATCACTAAAATCTAATATTTCATCTACTTTTTTATCTGTTATAGATGTATCTTTAAAAGTACTATTAATAACCTTATTCATATTTTCTGGTGTTATGTATGTACTATTATATTCTTCTGAATATTGTAAATATTCTTGATATTCTTGCTTTCTATATATTTTATCAAGAGATACAAGTAATTTAAATTTACTACTAATACCTTTTTCGTCTAATTCGTCAATAATGTCATTTGAATATATATCTGAATATTTAATTAGTTCTTTTAGTTCAACACCTATTCTACTATTTACATTTATATTTTTTCCTCTTTCCTCTCTATCAACTATTTCTGGAGTTGTAGTAGGAACTGTTGGTTCTGGTTCTTTTTGTGTAGGTTGCTTACTTTTAATCATAGAGTTTATTATAATATATGAAAAGCAAATAACTGCACATATTATTAATATTGAACATACGATTGTAATAACTTTATTTTTCATTTTTCCCCTCCAATTTTATTATAATCCACTAATTATTGAATCTGTGAAAACTTGTCCAAAAAGCTCGAAATCTGTATAGCTTTTAAGCTCAAAAGAAAAAATTTTTTTAATATCTGTTCTAATTACAAAAAATATTGCATTATATGTAGCTTTAGATATTCTAATTCTTCTTTTCTTATCCACAGTATTCATACATTCTTCACATATAAACACATTATCTATAAAATCATAATACACGTATTCGTCTTTATCCTCAAGTAAAGGTTTTAGGCACTTTGAGCATTTATCTTGTCTTGGCGCAAATCCTAAAAGTGTAAATAGTTTTATCTTAAACGAATTTGTCACAAGCTTTATGTCTTTTTCATATTTATCTAAAACATATATAGTATTTAAAAATAATTTTAAAATCTTCTCACAATCTTGATTTTCATCTGTTACACTATTAATCATTTTTGTCATATCAAATACAATTTGAAGCTTATCGAAGTCTATTCTTAAATTATAAAAAGTATTAATTACTGATGCAGAGTTTAAATAATAATATCCTGTATTTTGGTAAAGAACAAATTCACTATAAACTAAATACTGTGAACTTGCTAAAAACTGACTATTTGTCTTTTTAGCACCTTTAGCAATAGCAGATACTTTTCCTAAAGAATCTGTAAGAATTGTTATTATCTTGTCATTATCTTTATATGCTACTTCTCTTATTACTATTCCTTTCACCTTTGTTAGCTTCATTTATTATTCCACCCTTTTTTTCGTATGATATATTGTCTAGAGCTTTAAACTCCATATATGTTTCTATATTTCCTGTTTTTAAAAATTCGTTCCAAGCAAACTCTTTATACATATAATCACCTCTAGTAATATTATATGTATTTTTTTAATTTGAATACAATTATATTCTTGATTTTATATTTCCAAGGTAGTTTTCATTATCTTGCCAATCTGGTCTTACTTTTACCCATAATTTCAAATTGACTTTATCTTGAAGCATGTCTTCAATATCTATTCTTGCAGATGAACCAATTTTTTTAAGCATCGCTCCATCTTTTCCAATTATTATTCCTTTATGTGACATTTTTTCACAAATAATATCTACATCAATATCATAAACAGCTTGCTTTTGTCTATTTTTTCTTTTTTTAAATCTTTGTACCTCAACTTTAATTCCGTGTGGAACTTCTTCTTCTAAATTATTTAGTGCTTTCTCACGAATAATTTCTTCTATTATTTCTCTTTCTGTAATATCTGTTATTTCGTCCTCTTCGTATATTAAGTCTCCCTCTGGTAGGTATTTTATTATTGATTCTTTTAATATATCTAGACCATCTTGCTTATATACAGAAATAGGTATAACTTCCTTAAATTCTCCACCTATTGATTTGAAATATTCGTCATAAACAGTTATTATTTTTAATATCTTTCCCTTTTCTATTTTATCTATTTTATTAATACATAAAATAACATTATTTTTAGTATTTACTATATTTTGCATTATAGTCTCATTTGCTTTATCTATTGTGGGTTTTGTTGCATCTACCATATAAATTATTACATCAACAGATTGAATAGCTGTATCCACATTTTTCATCATATACTCGCCCATTTTATCTTTGGGAGTATGCACTCCAGGTGTGTCTATAAAAATCATTTGAGAATTTTCATCTGTAATAATTCCTTTTATATTAAACCTAGTTGTTTGTGGTTTTGGAGTTGTAATTGCCACTTTAAATCCAACTATTTTATTTACTAATGTAGACTTACCAGCATTAGGTTTTCCTACTACTGTTACATATCCTGATTTAAACATATTTCTTTTTCCTCCATGAGCCTATTATATCAAAAAAAGAAAAAAAATACAATTAAAATTACTATTTATAATTAAGTATTATTTTATTATATATGTTAACATAAAAATTGACATTTATGTAAATTTATGTTATAATATAAGAGCAATGTTTATGTTGCAGTGATTTTGGTTGAATATACTAAAATTTTTTTAAGTGGTAAACTATACCACAAGATTAGGGGGTAAATGAAATGAATTTGTTAAAGAGCACAATTGGAACGCTTTTAACAAAAGACAAGGAAGTGCAAGCTTTTGTAACAGGATATGATTATGAAACTGGTAATATGATTGCACAAGTTAAGCAAAAGAGAGCAATTATAGCTCAGGACGATATTACTGTATATCAAAAGGATGATGAAATCCACCAATTATTAGGTACAACAGTAACTTGTACTGTGCTAGGGAAAAACGAAGATGATGAATTATTGCTTTCCAGAAAGATACAAATGCAAAAGAGAATACGTTCTCATAAAAAAGGAGATGTTGTAATAGGAACTGTTTACTCAGCTTCAGACAAAGCTCTATTTTTACATTTTGACGATGGTCTTAGTGGAAGGCTATATACAAACAAACTTACTTCTGCGCAAGTAAAGAGACCTTTAGACATTTATAATGTCGGTGATCAAATAAAGTGTGTCATTACAAATGTGCATGAAGACGAAGGATACTTTGACTTATCTAGGCTTGACTTGTACAAACAGGTAAATCTAAATCTTCAAATTGGTAACATTATTAAATGTAGAGTTACTAAAAAAGAAGAACAAAACACTGGTTGGTATGTAGAAGTTCTTGCAAATCCTACATATAGTGGTATTTTTGATTTAAATAGATATAATCAAAATATCAATTTTAAACCTGGACAAATTGTTGATTTACGTGTTATAAAATTTAAAAACAAAAATCAACTAAAGCTTCGTACTATTAGCAAAAATGAAGCATAAAAGTGTTACATCTGTAACACTTTTTTCTTTTGCTTTTATTTAACATTTTTTACTATATTTCATATAATATTATATCTAGAGGTGTGTTATATGAATGATTTATGTGTTGATTTAGCTATAAGACAAAGAAAATGTCAAAATGGAATATCTCTTACTACAGATAACGTTTATACAAATGTTGAGGACAACGCAAACTTAATTTTATCTTATGGATATATTTTAAATATAGTATCTAAAAATACAAACGGTATTACTATATCTTTATTTAATGACAATCTATTAAATACAATTAAGTTTAATATTCCATATGATACATATAAGACTTTTGATCTTCCTCTTTACAATGGAACCTTTATTTTACTTGTTGGCGCAGTAAGAAATACATGCCCTTGTGCGACTATATTGAGGTGATGCTATGAACATTAATTTACAAGTAATTGATACTTTTTGCTCAAATTGTCATAAAAATTCTATAGAAAAAAATTTAACTATAACCTCTTCTAATATGCAAGTTGAACTTCAAAATGGATATTCTTTATATGTTATAGATAACTTTCCATCTTATTTTACAGTACTTATACAAAATGGTAATTATGTAATTATACGAAACATATTATATAATGTTGAAACGAGTATACTAATTCCATCAAAATGTACTCATATTGTATCGATTACAGGAGAACAAATTGCATAGAAAAAAATTAGTGGTCTCCCACTAATTTTTAAATGCATTTATTTGTTTTTTAGCCTCTTTTTCTTTTAAAGACTCTCTTTTATCATATAGTTTTTTACCTTTACATATGCATAGCTCTACTTTAAACCATCTTCCCTTTGTATAAATTCTTGATGGAACTAAAGTATAACCACCTTGTTTTATATAGTTAAGTATTTTTAGTACTTCTTTTTTATGTAATAATAGTCTCCTATCTCTTAAAGGACTAACATTATAGATATTTCCATGTTCATAAGGACTAATATGCATATTTTTAAGCATAACTTCGTTATTTCTAACTAATGCAAAGCTATCCTTTAGGTTTGCCATACCATCTCTTATAGATTTTACTTCTGTTCCCTTTAATTCAATTCCGCATTCTATTTTATCTATTATATCATATTTAAAATTTATTTCTCTATTTTTTATTTGTACATCGTTTTTGTTTACAAATTGTTTCTTCATTTATTCTCCTATTAGCTTTTTAAAGTCTCCTTTAATACTTTTTCATATAATTTATTAATTTCAGTATTTTTTGTAGATAAATTTTTTAATTCATTCTTTAATAGATTATTTAGATTATTAAGTTCTAGCGCTGAATCTATATTATTCTCGTCAATATATTTTTGTAAGTTTTCTGGTAAATCTATATAAATATATTTTGTGTAATTAAAGATTTCATTATCTACCTTTACTCCTGAATCTATCTGGCCAATAACAGCTGACATTTTATCATTGCTATCCTTTAAAAGCATATTTATATTACTTGTATAAAAATTATATTCTCTTTTTATTGAATCTTTGTATTTTAAATATACTCCATCAACTAACTTGCCATTTTCATCTACTTTATCTTTTCTTTCTTTTTCTAGCTCCTCTTTAGTTTTTTGTTTTTCTTCTTTCTCTTGTGAATCCTCTATGTTTTCTTTGTTTTCTTCTTTAGAGTCATCATTATTTTTTTGTTCTTTTTCTTTATTTAGCTCGTCTAATTTTTGTTTTACTTCCTCTTTATTTAATTTTAAATAATCTAAAGTCGCATTTGAAGTTATTGGATATAAAACTTTAGTTTCTTCAGTACCATCTTCGTTTTTCTTAGAACTTGTTGAAGATTTAACATATTTTTCCATACTATCTACCATTGTCTTATATTCTGTAGAAACATTAGTAAGATATTTCTCGTAGTCCATGTTTTCTAATGCTTTTTCATATTTATCATTCACTTTAGTTCCTAGATCAATTATATCTGCTTCATTATTTAGGGAGTTTTTAACCAAATTATTTAAATCCTCTTCTAAAATAAGCGTATTTTTAGCATTGTTTTTTATATCAAATAATCTTGATGAAATCTCACCATATATTTTTTCTATTTCTGATACATCTTCACCTAAGAATTTTAGTTTTTTTATCTTATCTGCAATATTTTGTAAATTCTGTGTTACTTTCCTAGTTCTATCTTTTACATCATTAATATTTGCTTTTTTATCGTCACTTATATAATCTCTAAAAATATTATTAGTTTGTGTATCAATATAATCTTCAACACTATTTATTTGCGACAAGTATTGTATACATTTTATAAGTGTAAGCTTTGCTTGTGCTATTGGCATATCCTTATTTATTTTATACTCTTTAGTAGACATTACAATAGCACCTAGATATGAGTCTGGTATTCTTATTGTTCTATCTTTTACAATATTTCTAATTGAGTATTTGTTTGCAACATCAGATGTAGATATATCTTTTTTTACTCTTAATTTACTTTCAACAACTGATGTAAGTCCAAATATTGGTGCATCAACATTTAATCTTATAGCCGGATAATAATCAAATTCTCTTTGCACCTTTAAATCATTTATTTTTTTATCTATGTTAATTATTTTAGTATTAATTTGCTCAATATACTCGTCAACTAATTTTAATATAGTCTCTATTTCTTCTGTTTTAGTTTCATTACTATTGTTTTGTGTATCTTGCTCTATACTTTCCTCAGCAAATATAGTTGGAGACACTGTTGCTGTTAAAATAGTTATAACTAGTGCTATGAATAAAAATCTAGTTTTTTTCATCTGTACACTCCTTTTTTCGTGATACTATTATACCATGTATTAAGTAATATGTAAAGTTTAGATATATGTATACTTTACTTAATATACTGCGAAAAATGAAAATCTTTAATAGATACATTTTCATATATCTCATTCATTAAATATATTATTTTATTATATATTTTACTATTTCTTTTTAAATAGATCTCATTCTTACTTAATGTCATTAATTCTGCAAACATTTCTGCTCTATCTTCTTTTTCTGATGTTTTTGAATACTTTGTAAGAAAATATGCATTTTGATTTTCACTATTTGATAATACTTTATTATATACAAATTCATCTGTAAGCTTTGATATATCTTCTTGATACTTAAATCCTGATGGATTATATGAATTCCAAGAATAATACAAATAATTTGTATTATCTGACATATAATACTCAATTATGTGAAAAAACTCATGATGAAATGCTCTTTCAAAGTTTATATCATTGCTTAAATATATCTTGTATTGATTCAAATTATTTTTTGATGCGAGTGCTATATTATTATCATTAAAACTTGATACAAGTATTATACTAAGGCTATATTTCTTTTTAAAGATATCAAACATATCATCTGGATATTTTTTTAATGCTTTATATATTATTTTAATATTATTATTTACTATATTAATATCATATTGTACATTTGCATTAACCGACGTTATAGCTGATTTTTCTGTATCACCATATTCAATCATAATTCCATATTCATTTTTTAACTTATTTATATAATATTTATTCTCTTGTTCAACACTACTTATTGTGTCTTTTTGATATAGTATTTCCTCAATACCAGAAGATATATCTAGTTCTTTATATAATAGCAAAGATAAACTAGCAATGCATGAGAATATAATTATATAAGTAAAAAGTGAAAGTTTTTTCCTTCTTATTCCTCTTCTTTGCATTTTATCCTCCAATTAATCAAAATATTCAATATTTAATGCTTTTAAAATATATTCATATGCTTCTATTTCTCTTTCTTGAAGCATTGTATTATATCCATCTAAAAATATGTACGATGATATTGAATCTGTTTTATTATTTTTAGACTCTAATATTATTTTTATCTTATCTATCTCATTATTTTGATCTATAATTTGTATTTGGTTAATATAATCTACTATTTCCTTTGCATAATCTTCTATAACTCTTTTTTCTATATTATCTACAGATTTAGAAATAATTATATTTACTAGATTAACATTATCTATGCTTGCAACTAAAGTCGTATTATCTGTATTAAGACTTTTTATTTTATCATTTATAATTTTAATTTTTGTGTTTTTACTTTGAACTAAATACTCATCTTGAATATTATTTATATCATTTATATATACACTAAACTTCCCAGACTTTCCTTCTTTAGTATCCTCAACATTAAACACATAACTTGGATTTAATGAACATATATATCTAGAAGATATAATATTAAATCTTGAACTTGATTTATACTCTTCTAAAAAGTAACTTTTTAAACTGTTTCTTGCTTTAAAATAATCTAAGTAATTTCCATAAAAAGTACTAGATAAGGCTATTCCTACTATTAACGATATAACAGATATAGTAGAACATATCATTCTTTCTCTTTTTATTTTCTTTGTTACTCTTTTTCTATTTTTATATAATCTATATATTCTTTTTATGCTCCATCCAAATAGTTCACCTATTAAAACAAGAATTGTTATTTTAATAACAGACACTATATTATCATGAAGAATTTTAGGATTTCTCATTTGTAATATTAATATACTTAAAATACATGAAAAAAAACTAGTCATAGCTCTTTTTCCTAATGTTATTTGACCTAGTGTACCTATAATAATTCCAATAGGAATCATTTTTATATATAAGTTATCTGATAACATAAGTATTACTAGTAGTATTAATACAACACTATATAGTACAGCTTCAATATATTTCTTTATTTCATTATTTCTCTTTTTCAAGGTAATATCACCTCTAATAAATTATACAGTAAACAAAAAAATATATCAATTGCATTATGTTATTTTTTTACCATGAATATTTTTAAAAAATATAAATATAATATTGTGAGGTAAACATATGAATAAGATAAAAAAAATATTTTTTATTGTACTTTTATTTTATATACTAAATACTTATAATTTGAATGCCACAAATATAAACTCCCCCGCAGCAGTTGTAATTTGTGAAGATACAGGTAGAATCCTTTACAATAAAAATGCTAATGAGCAAAGAAAAATGGCCTCTTTAACAAAACTTATGACCTCTATTTTGCTCGTAGAAAATTGTAAAATGGATGAAAAAATAATAATAGATAAAAGAGCATGCTATGTTGGTGGATCAGAAGCGGGAATTAAGCCTAACGAAGAAATAACAGCAAAAGATCTGCTTTATGGTATGCTTCTTCCATCTGGTAATGATTGTGCATTAGAAACTGCATATCACATAGGTGGTTCAGTAGAGGAATTTGCAACTCTTATGAATAATAAAGCAAATGAACTTGAACTAAAGTCTACTCATTTTGATAACCCACATGGATTAGACTCAGATACCCACTACACTACTGCATATGAAATGGCTTTAATAGCAAGATATGCAAAAAAATATGAAGCAATTTCTAGTGCTGTATCAACTCTATCTACAACAGTAAAATTTGGAAGCAGAGATGTTTACTTATCCAATACTAATGCTTTACTTAGAACATATAGTGGAGCAACAGGAATGAAAACTGGTTTTACTAATGGTGCAAATAGATGTCTAGTATCATCTGCAACAAGAGATAATTTAAATTTAATTGGTGTTATTCTTGGAAGCGATACTTCTAAAATTCGTTTTGAAGATTCAAAAGTTATATTAGATGAAACTTTTGAAAAATATAAATATATGGATATATCTAGTTTTTTAAATATATATATTAATATCCCAATAATTAAAGGTGTAAATAGCGATTATATCAAAAGTTATAGTAATGAGAAATATGAGGCACTTACAGATGAGGAATATTCTAAACTCTATGTATACGAAAATTTTATACAAAAAATAGAGGCACCAATGTACAAAGGAGATTATATTGGTACATATTCTCTAATGCTTGGTGAAGAAATACTTTATAAACAGGATTTTTACTTAGAAGAAGATATATTAAAAAAGAACACTTTTGACTACTTAAAATACATATTATCCAATATGTTTAATAAGTTAGAAAAAATATAGAATAAAGGCTAGGTTTATTCCTAGCCTTTATTATTTTACTCATTTATATAAATATCTTTTTGTTTTAATGCGTTTAATACAATTTCTCTTTCTTCATCTATTTGCTCTTTAGTAAGTGTTGTATCGTATGAGCCTATAGTAAATCTAATAGTAACAGTCTTCTTTCCTAGTAGTTTTTGTGCATCTTCATAAATATCTACTAATGTATATTCCATTAAATATTTCATATTTGACGCATCTACTATAGCTTTTATATCTGAATATTTTGTGTCTTTATCTACTATTAAAGATAAATCAAATGTTACTGTTTGATATTTAGATATCTCTTTGTAGTTTATGTCATGTTTTGCAATATCCCCTAATGTATCTATTCTTAATTCTGCTACAACAATTGAAGCTTTTGAATTAATTGCATCTTTTATTCTAGGATGAACTACACTAATATACCCAACAGAAATATTATTTACTATAATTTCAAAACTATTTACAGGATGCATCCAATTATTTTCCACTTCTTCAATGTTCTTGTATTCAACATCCATATTTTTATTTATTTTAATAATACTATCAATCATAGTTTTTACTTCATATGCAAGTTCCTTTTCTGTATTTTTAGTACTAGCAACACCAAGACCTAATACCTTATATTCATTTGCATCTTTACCATCAAAATTATATTCAAAAGTACGTCCAACTTCAAATACTCTTACATCACTCATGTATTTCATATTTTTATTTATAGCATAAAGCATTGTTGGTGCCATCTCACGTCTTAATGTATTATCTAATCTTACTATACCATTTACAATTTTTAAGTTGTCTTTTACTTTTATTCCTAATTCTTGATTCATTTCAGTATTATACCAAACATAGCTATGAACTTCGTTCATTCCATATTTAGAAGCAAGTAGCTCTTTTGCAGCATATTCAAGTTCTCTTGTTGGATCTTTTGCAACTGGAGTTATAGCCCAAAGATTTGTTTTAGGCTCTATATTGTCATATCCATGAATTCTTGCAATTTCCTCTATTATATCTGCTTTTTGTGATACATCTTTAGTTGCTCTAAATGTTGGCACTTCAATTGTAATATTATCTCCATCTACAGCAATATCATATTCTAAATTTCTTAATGTTGTTGTAACCTCTTCCATAGATAATACTTTTCCTATTGCTCTATCTATATATGGTTTATCTATTTCAATTGTAATATGAGGATATCTTTCTATATAAACATCAGTAAATCTTGATGTAACCTTGATATCTTTGTCTTCATCTTTAAGTACTTTAATAAATCTAGCTATTGCAAGTTCAGTAAGTTCTGGATCTAGTGTTTTTTCATAACGTGCAGCTGCATCTGTTCTTAAATCAATTTTACTTGCAGTTTTACGAATAGCTACAGCATCAAAGTTTGCTGATTCTAAGAAAAGTGTTGTTGTATCATCTTCAATCTCACTTGCAAGTCCACCCATAACACCAGCAATTGCTACAGGTTCTTTATCGTTATGAATCATTAAAGTTCCTTTATCTAATTTTCTTGCTTGACCATCTAAAGTTGTAAACTCTGCATCATCTTTTAGCACTTTAACTTCTACACTAGACACCATTCTATTATCAAAAGCATGCATTGGTTGACCAAGTTCAAGCATTATATAGTTTGTCATATCTGCAAGGAGATTAATACTTCTCATTCCACAATAGAATAATCTTACTTTCATTTTCCAAGAAGCTTGTCTACGAGTTACATTTTCTACTCTCATAGCGCTATATCTTAAGCATAATTGTTTTTCATCTTGACATTCTACACCAATACTTAATTTTTCTAAATCTTTATATAAATCTAAATCCTCTATTTCAAGTGGTTTTAATTTTCTTCCAGTAATTGCTGCAATCTCTCTTGCGATTCCATAATGTCCCCATAAATCTGGTCTATTAGTTAAAGATTTATTATCTACCTCATAGATAATATCATCAATAGGAATGATATTTTTTACATCTTCTCCCACTTTTACATCATCATCAAAGATAATAATTCCAGAATGATCATCACTTATTCCAAGTTCTTTTTCAGAACAGCACATACCATTACTAATTTGTCCTGCAAGTGTTGCTTGACCAATTTTTTCTCCACCAATTGTACTACCAACTTGTGCAAACGCAACTTTTGCTCCCACTCTTACATTTGGTGCGCCACAAATTACTTGTAATTTCTCTTTACCAGTATCTACCATAAGTTTATGTAGTTTTTTAGAATTTTCTACATTTTCTACACTCATTATTTGTGCTACAATTACTCCATTTACGTCTTGACCATGTTTTGTTATTCCTTCAACTTCTGCTGTTGACATTGTAAATTTATATATAAGTTTTTCTACATCGATTCCTTCCAAATCTACGAAATCTTTAATCCAATTAATTGATATATACATTTAATGTTCCTCCTACTTAATATTCATTTGTTTTAGTACTCTAACATCACAAGAATTTAAAGCACGTAAATCATTTATATTGTATTTCATCATTGCAAGACGGCTAAGTCCAAGTCCAAATGCAAATCCTGAATATTCTTCTGGATCAATACCACCCATTCTTAATACATTTGGATGTATCATTCCACATGGGCATAATTCAATCCAAGAACCATTTTTACAAACTTTACATCCAACACCATCACAATATGGACATTTAATATCTAGTTCAAATCCTGGTTCAACAAATGGGAAAAATCCAGGTCTTAGTCTTACTTCAACATCCTTTTTAAATATTTCTGAAAGTAATGTCTTCATAAAATATATTAAATTAGATATTGATACATTTTTATCTATCATCATACCTTCCATTTGGAAAAATGTATTTTCGTGAGATGCATCTAAAGCCTCATTTCTAAAACATCTTCCTGGAAAAATAGCTTTAAGTGGAGCACCATATTTTAGCATTATTTTATTTTGAGCAGCTGATGTTTGAGTCTTTAATAATTCTCCATTTTCAAGCCAGAAAGTATCTTGCATATCTCTTGCTGGATGATATTTTGGAACATTAACTGCTTCAAAGTTGTTATATTCTGTTTCAACTTCATTTCCATCTTCAACAGTAAATCCCATACTTGAGAATATTTCTTCAAGCTCTCTTTGAACAATTGTAATTGGATGAAGAGATCCAACTTTCTCCTCTGTAGGAATAGTTAAATCTATTTTTTCAGCATTTTTTATTTTATATTCATATTCTTTCTCTTTAAGTTCTGCTTTTTTAGCCTCAACTAGTTCTTCTATTTCTACTCTTAATTTATTTGCTTTCTCTCCCACTTCTTTTCTTTTAGAAGCTTCAACATTTTTTAGATTTTTAAGAATATCTATAACTTCTCCTTTTTTTCCTAAATATTCTACACGAATATTTTCTACGTCTGCAGCACTTTTTATCTTATTCATTTTTTCTTTAACTTGTGCTCTAAGTAATGATAGTTTTTCTTCCATCAAAAATTCCTCCTTAAAAAACATGTAAAAAAAGTCATTTCAATCCTAAAACATAGGACGAAATGACTTTAAATTCCGCGTTACCACCTAAATTCACTTGATTATATCAAATGCTCTCTTAAGCTATTACGGGCATACCCGCTTATCCCTACTTATTTTACTGTTCAAGACAAGACCTCCAAAGTGAAATTTCAGTAATAGTATATTAGTATGCTTTCAGCCGGTGACATACCTCTCTTACAATATATTCCCTATTACCTACTTTGCTTTATCATAGGTTTTATGTATTCATGATTTGAATTATACCATATGAATATTTGTTTGTCAATGGCATATTAAAGTAGATTATATAAGTTTCAGACGAAATATTATAATGTCTTAATTATATCACAAAAGCAACCAGCAAGCTTTTCTAAATCAAATTCTTTACTTTTAGGATATCTATATTTATTATTTATCTCAATTTGAAATGAAGGAATTTTACACTTTTGTGCAACAAATGTACTCATACAATTTTTATTACTTGCGCTAAAAGGTACATCTACTGTTGTATTGATATATCCTGCCTCTTTAAACTTTGTAATAATTATATTAAGTATATCTTCTCTTCCATTTAAATTTTTTCCAAATGCTGTCCCAATACATATATCTTCTTCTCTATTATAATTCATACCATGAATGTCTATAAAAAGTTTAACATCATTTTCTTTAATAAAATTTAGCACTTTTGTCTTATAATTGCTGTTTTCATCTAAATTTGCATCTTCATTTAAAGACTCTGTTTTATATATAATACTTACATCAATTTTATCTTTTATTTTCTTTATTAATGTATCAGTATTTATTTCATGGGCTTTAACTTTACCATCTCTTAGATGATCTACACAATGTGGTGCAGAAAACAGTACTTTTATATCTCCTTTTTCTAATTCTTCCATTTATATATCCTTTCTAAGCTTAACTTGGAATTCTTCAAATCCCACTCTTTCGTAAAAAGCGCGTGCACTGTAGTTGTTTGATAGTGCATTAAGCTCAATACTTGTAAGCATCCTTGATTTTGCCCACTTTGTTACCTCTTCTATAATTTTCTTACCATATCCCTTATTTCTATATTCTGGAAGCATTACTATCTCATATATAAATGCATAATGGTCTTCAACAAATGAATCATATTCCTTAAAAGGTGATACTCTTTCTTCTATTAAAGCATAACCAATTATTTTTTCATCATCAATGGCTAAAATATAATCCGATTCTTTTGATATTATCATTGATTTTATAAATGAGTCAGGAAATGATATTGGATTATATATATTTTCATTTAATTGATTTAAGACTAAAAAAAGCTCTGTATTTAATTTATATATATCTTGTATATCATTTAAATCTGCAATTTTAAACATAATCATCCCTCTTTTTTTGTTATTATATATTATAGTATTTATTTTTGCAACAATATAAGACAAGCAAAATCTGCTTGTCTTTAATTATAAACTTCTAACACTTCAAATTCTATAAATTCAATAAGATAATCTTCATCAAAATCTGGATAATACATAAGGAAAAAATCTATATGTATTTTTCTCCACTCATCTAAATCTCCTTCTCCTTCTTTTACTACATCTTCTTGTTTTGCCTCTTTAAATTTAAATATCTTTACATCAGTTATCCTTATCTTACAAATGTCTTTGCCATTAAATGTAATAATATTTTCTTCGCCCACTAAAGATTCTTTATCTAGATTATATATACTTGATGTAGCTCTTTTTTTACCACTTAATATAAGTTCTAGTAAATATTCATCTTGAAATCCCCATCTTTTCATTATATAAAATTCCTTTCAATAAATTCTTTGTGTTCATTATTTACAATCATATTTTGTCCTTTTGCAATTTGATCTAGTAATTCTTTTAACATTTTATATGCCATATCATATTGTTCTTTAGTAATGTCATTTTCATCTAATGCTTTTTGAAGCTCATCCTCATCCCATACTTTAACTATTTCACCATTTACCATGTCAATTGTTATGTCTAAATATAAATCATCATAATATAATCCTTTTTCATAATCTATACCTATTGAGTCAATTATATCTATATAGTATGATAAAACATTTTTATCCCTATCTAGAAAAACTCTTACCCCATAATGTGAATTTTTAGGTAAATATTCAAGAATATAATAGCCTTCATCTAAAAGACATACATTTTTCCCAGTATGCGTTGATATATATGGTTTATCTATGCTATTTACTTTTTTTATAACACAAAAACAATCTAATACATCATTTTCAAATTGTGTAAGTATATATTTATCTACACCTTTTAAATATGTATTTGTTAAAAATTTTCTTTTCATAAAAATTCACCTTCATTCTTTATTTTATCAATAAATAGCTATTTTGACAAGAAAAAGAGAATAGATTCATAATCTATCCTCTAAAAAAAACTTATTTTGCTTTTTCATTTACTGAAACAGAAACTTTTCCGTTTTCTATACTTTTAAATGATACTCCATAAGGAATATTATTTGGTTCACTATGAATTGAATATCCTACTCCAAATGTATATTCACCTTTATATTCAGTATCATTTACAACTAATGTATACTCAAGTTTAAATGCTTCTCCTTCTTTATAGTTAAGATCTGAATCTATTTTTAATGATATATTATCCTCTCCATTTTTTAGACTTGCTTCTTCTCCAGCATTAAGCCATATTTCTGTTCCCATATCTACTTTTACTTTTTTAGCACTAGAGTTTGCAACAATTATTATAATTACAACAACAGCTATAATAGCAATAAGTATTAATGCAAATATTCCTAATCTTTTCTTGTCTATTTGATTTGTTTTTTTATTATTTCTTGTATTGTTTTTCATTATATCTATCTCCTTGTCTTTTGCTCTCTCATTATACCACAATGTAGTTTACTTGACAAGAAAAATGTATAATTTTGTAATACCTAAATATTATTTAAATCATTTATCATATTTTCAATAAAGGCACCATATCCCCTTTGTGGATCATCTAATAATACATGTGTAATGCAACCAATAAGTTTTCCATTTTGAATTATTGGTGCACCACTCATTCCTTGCACAATACCACCAGTTTTTTCAATGAGTTCTTTGTCTGTAACTTTAATCGATATATTCTTATTATCTGTTGAATTAATATATATTTTTTCAACTTCAACATCGTATTTTTTCTTTTCGTTATTCTCAAGAGTAATAATAATTTGAGCTTTTCCAATTTCTATACTATTCTTGTCTACTACTTCTATAATATCATTTTCTTTATATATATTATTATCTTCAATATGCCCAAATATACCATTTTTAGTATTAGTATATATCTGTCCTAATGTATCATTAGTTAAAGTTCCTTTTAATTCACCAGGTATTTTTGAAATACCTTTTTTAATAGAATAAATCTCTGTTTTAGTTATTCCTCCAGTAGTTATTGGCAAAATATTTAAATTAGAGGTCTCTGTTATGGCATGACCAAGTGCTGCAAAATTTCCACTTTCCTTCTCATAAAATGTTATTGTTCCAACACCTGCACTACTATCTTTTACCCACAAACCTAATCTATACTCACCTGTATTATTATTCCTTTTAGGACTAACCTTTATATTTTTATTTTCATCATTTCTAGAGATTGTAAGATCTAGCTCTTGCCCAAGAGATGCAAATTCTTCAAGTTCTGCATTAGTTTCAATTTTGCAGCCATTAACTTCTAAAATAATATCTCCTACTTTTAAATCTACATCTTCTCTATCAGTTCCCATAACTAGTACTCCTGTAGCAAGTAGTTTTATTCCAACAGTTTCTCCTCCTACAATATATGTCTTATCTTTATTAATACACTCAACACTTTTATTTTCTGCTTTTACTTCAAATAAGAATAAAAAAGCAGATAATAAAACAGTAATTAATATTAAGATAATCTGTATTTTATATTTTTCTAAATATTTAAATATTGACTCCAAGAATTCCTCCAATAATACCACTCAATATACAAATTCCAATATATATTCCTAGTGTGTTAGTAATTATAAAGGAATTATTTATAAAACATGATATACCAAAAAGTATTAACACACATGCTACATTTAAAATAGCACCATGAATGAGTCCATTCTTTTTTACTTTCTTACATAAAAACAATGAAGAGAAAAAAGATGAAAACGCAAGAGATGCAAATATGCATGTTTCAATATATCTATCTTCAATATTAGTATTTGCAAAAATAGCAGAAACTATTAATAATAATGCACATATACATATAACAAATGATACAATTCCAATAAAATAACCTTTAACATAATTCATATGATCTACCTCAATAGATTATATGAATTATTTTTTAATATATACACATATTAGATTGAAAATAGACACTATATTTAAAATATAGCGTCTATTAATAAAATGTTTGCTCTAGTTTGTAGTATTGTACATACTAAGTTATACATTCAATTTTAATCATTCAATTTTTCTATTTCTTGTATGGTAAGTCCTGTTATTTCAGATATTGTTGAAATCTCCATCTTCTTATCAAGTAATCTTTTGGCAATTTCTATTTGTTTATTTTTTTGTCCTTGCTCTATGCCTTGTTCTAATCCATCTTTTAATCCATTTTGCCATCCTTCTTTATATCCATAATCTCTTATTGCCATTTCATCCCTTATTGCTTTTTCTCGCATATCTGCAAGCCATCTTTCGTGTTCGTCTTGACTCAATTTATTTAATTCTTCTTTAGCTCTTTGTATTCCCTTATTCTCATCCATAATAGATTCCTCCACATTTTCTGGAAATTTTATAAACTTGCACCATTACATTAGTTCTTTTTCTTCTTTGTTCATGCAGCTTATATTCTCCATTTTTGTTAATTCTATTATATGAATTTCTAGTTTGTCTGTCAATATTACTTCCTTATTATTTTCTTCTCTAATCATCCATTTTGTATGATATTGAACTATTTCTTTTAACTTTTCTAAATCAAAATCTGCTATCATTATACATATAGCTCTTTTAGTCCTATCATATCCATCTCCCTTTAATAATGAACTACCATACATTTTAGCCCAATACCATAATATTCTATCTGCTATATACTCTGAATTTATAACTTGCATTTCTATATCTATATTATCTACCTCATTTGCAACTACTTTTACATCTAATATTCCCATCTTTTTTTCTAATAGCTCTCTCTCTAGTATTGGAGTTTCTTCTAAATCTATACTTTCAAAAGATTTATTTGTTACTGCTTTTAAAAATTCTTTTGTTATATCTTCATTTCCTTTCTTACCAAATATTTTCTTAAATACATAATCATTTGTTACTTTTAACAATTTATTTTCATCCATTATAATTCTCCTAACATAATATTTTTTCACTAGTGATAAGAAGATTATATTTTGTGTAATCTAAATTGTAAATATATTTATAAACACATTCCAAAACTAGAATTAACTAGCTATTTTATTATTTTAATTTTGTCAAAAAAAGTACCTTAACTTACGCTAAAGCACTTTTTAGTTTTATTCTTCTGTTATTACATCTACATTTGTAGCTTCAACAACATCATCTTTTTTAAAATTTTCTCCTTTTTCATTAAGAATATTCTCATAGAAACATACTAATGCTACCTGTATATATGGTGTTAAGAATAAATATCCTATTCCAAATGTAAATACACTTAGTATTGCCCAACCAATAAATGAGAATATTAAACAAAACATTTTCCATTTATATCCGTTCATTAATTCCATTGATTTATTAACACATTCTTTTGCTGTTAGTTCTTCATTATCTATTGCAACATATTCAGATAATGCAATAGCAAATGTTCTTTGAATCATAATAACTTCTACTACAATTAATCCAACTGCAATTGCTATAGCAAGTATTACAGACAATATTTCTGCACCTATAGCACTAAAGATAGCCATTAAAATAATTGCGCCAAAATATGCTGTAAAGAATATTAAATATATAGATAACATTTTCCACAGCTTCCATAAAGTTACTTTCCATGCACGTGTAAAATATTTAAACCATTGTTTAAAAAATTGTGTTGCTTTTACAGAGTCATCTCTTTTTAGTTCTACTATATTTTTAATAAAACTATAAGCAAGTGGAACAGTAATTACAATAACTACTAGTAATAATAAATAGCATAATACAAATGATCCAATTAATGATGTTATCATCTCTGTTGCAAAAGCTGTTATAGCAGCATCTGAACCTGATGCTAATACACTCGCTCCTTCAATAATTAATGAAAAAAATGTAGAAACAAAAGGAATAAAACATATAACTATACATATAACTTGAATTACTAGATATAGTAGATTCATTCCTACAAATTTTCCCTATCTACCAGACATATTTTCTCTAGCTTGAGCTCTTAACTCCTTTGCTTTCATAAATAAACCTCCTTATATAATATCATTATCTATATTTTCTTCTTCTGCTTCAACATCTGTTTTTAGTGCCACATTAGTAGACTTTCTTTTTCTCATATATCTAGATTTTGTTTGTGCTTTATCCATAAAATCTCTTCTAATAATAGAGAAATTATTAAGTATTCTTCCTCCAAATACTATAACAGCAGCAAGATAAATCTCAACATTTAAAATTTCTCCTAAATACACCAAAAATATTGCAAATAATGCATTAAAGAAAAATCCAGATAAAAATATTTTCATTTTAAAGTTTTTACCAGTATTTGCTGCTAGTGCTCCAAAAACAGAATCTAGGCATGCAAGAATAGCAACTGCTACATACTGATAACTTGAATATGGTATACTAATATGCTGTCCAAGTAATATACCACAAATAATAAATACTGCTAATACTAAAATTCCAATCATTATATTACTCTCCTTGCTTTGCAAAATTAAAAGTTACAACACCATCATATTTAGGAATTTCAAGTTGACTTTCTCTTGTTAGAGTAACCTTTAATCCATATCCATTTAATGCATCTACTACACCATTTCTCATAGTTAGTGCACTTTCTAAATACTGTGCATTCCCAATAGCTTTTATCTCAAAAGGTGCCGCAACTTTTTGATAGTTTACTTGTATTACAGAACCTACACATCTTATTGCAGATGTAGTTATTATTCTTTGATTATTAACACTTATTGCTTCTGCTCCTGCAACTCTTAATTCATTTATTACTGTAAGTACATCACTATCATGTACTAAAGCACCTGAACTATTTCCATCATATAAAGTTATTATTATTCCTTCACCTTGAACATCAGTTGTCCCAGATAGAAGTTCTAATGTCTCAACTTGTTTTTTCATAGAGGCAATTAAACTATTATTTGTTGCTGAATTAGTTTGATATTCCTCTACTATTTCTTGACTTTCGTCATATTTTTGTTTAAGCTCATCATATTCTTTTTGTAAACTTACTAAAGAATCTGCAAGTTCACTTTCTCTTTTTCCATTTAGTACTTCTTCAGATTTGCTAATAGTTGTAACTTGAGCTGTAATCATAACAGTAAGAAAAAAGGCAGCAATTCCAATTGATGTATATGCTGGAATCATATTCTTATGTATAAATGCTTTAAATTTATTATTTTTTTTCTTTTTAGTCTCCTCTTCCAAAACTAGTTCACTCCCTAATCATATTTTGAATACACAGGATTTTCAATACTCATATCTATATATCCTTCTAAATTATTTCCATTTTTATTTATTATCCCTTTTAAAAATGATACTTTATACTCTAAATTAGAATCATTAGAAAAAGTTATATTTAGTTTATCATCTAAGCTAATTGTTGTCAAGGAAGTAGAAAAGTTTACTTTTGTAATATTTCCTTGTATTTCGTACTTTTGTATCATTTCTTTTATATTATTATATATTTCTAACTTATTTAAATAAACCTCGCTTATTTTATCTCCAAGTTTTATATTTTCTTCAAATACAAATCCCTCGATAACTAATTCATCTTTTTTAGATTCTATCTTACATTCTTCAAGTAAAAATCCATCATTATCTATTTTATAATACTTACTAGTATTTCTATCTAGAGCGATATATGCTGGATAACGCTCTTTAACGTTTACTACAATTTTATTTGGTAAAACAATATTAAAATCTGCTTTTGAAACATATGGTAATTCTATATCTTTAGAACTAAATAACATTTCTTTAAAAATATTCTCACCTTTTTTTAATTTTATATTTCTTAAAATTTCATCAGAAGAATATTTTTCATTGCCAGATATTGTTATATCATCAATGTTAAATACTTCTAACGAAAAAGCTAAATAAATTGCTACAGAAATTAATGCAATAAATAAAGTAAATTTTAATATTGCCTTCGATATATTTTTTCTGCCGCTACTATCTTTAATATCATTCTTAACTATTCTTTTAGGTTCAATCTTTCCAATAACATTTGGTGTTATTATTTCTTGATTGTTATCTCCATCAAAAAAAGGTACATATTCAAGCTCTGCATCTTTATCTTTTAATCTAATGTTATTATTAGGATTTCTGTTATTTACTCTTGAAGGTGCTCTTTGAGCTTGTACTTTTTTACTATTTGGAATATTTTTTTTTACAACCTTTTTGTTAGAACTAGAAGGACTAGCACTAACTTTTTTTATAGGTTTCTTCACTACTCTTTTGCTATTACTTGTCCTACTATTTTCCACATATATCACCTACTTAATTTTTATACAATCATATATCTTTTTTTCTACATCTTTAACTATAACAGAAGATGCTTTTTGTCCCATCTTATCTATATTGTCTTGACTTGACAATATATCTTTTATAGCATTATTTAATGATTCTTCGGTTAAATCTTTCTGCTCTATAATTTTTGCTGCACCAACATTTTCTAAAACTTTTGCATTAAAAAATTGATGATTTTCTGCAGCAGTTGGTAATGGTATAAGTACAGATGGTTTATGTGCAAGTGAAAGCTCGCTAATAGTCATGGCTCCAGCTCTTGTTATACACATATCTGCTACCTTATACATCTCATCCATGTTAAATACAAATTTTTCAAGCCTTAAATATTCATCTAGGCTTCTTCCTATATCTTTTTGTGCCTCTTCTTTTAGAGTCTTTACCTCATCGTAATTTTTATCTCCCGTTACAAGTATAAAGTAAATATCCTTATTTTGGTATTTCTTTATCATAGAAAGAACAACTTCATTAATTCTTTTTGCTCCTTGACTACCACATGTAACTAATACAATTTTTTTATTTATATTATCTAAATTTAATTTTTTAAGACATGTTTTTTTGTCTAAAGCTATTATGTCTTGTTCGTTAAACTTAGCTGGAGTTCCTGTATATACTACATTTGCTTTTGAATTAAGTCTTGATTTAGCATCCTCAAACCCAACCATAACACACTTTGCATCTTTTGCAAGTAACTTAACAGAAACACCTGGAAATGCATTACTTTCATGTAAAACATATGGAATATTAAGCTTTTTTGCAGCTTTCATTACAGGACCACATATATAACCACCTGTTCCAATAATTATATCTGGCTTGAACTCTTTTATTATACTTTTAGAGTCCCCTATTCCTCTGTATGCATTAATTAGAGCGGAAACATTTTTTAACGTAAGTTCCCTTAATATTTTTCCAGTTCTTATATGTTTTATCTCATATCCAGCATTAATAACTAATTTATTTTCAAGTCCATTTTCTGTTCCTATAAATAATATTTTACTATCATTTTCATTCTTTTTAATTAAATTAGCCATTGCAATTGCGGGATTAATGTGACCTCCTGTACCTGCACATGCAAAAATAACTCTCATAAAAGTCTCCTCTCTATTGTTCTCTAACTTTATTACAATTTCTAGATATACTTAAAAGTATACCCATAGAGCATAAATTAATAAATAATGAAGTTCCACCATAACTAAAAAATGGTAATGGCATACCTGTAACTGGCATCGTACAAGTTACAACTGCAATATTTATTATTATTTGAAAAGCAAAAATACTAGTAAGACCAGCTGCAATTAAAGAGCCATAAAAATCTTTACAAGTCATTGCTATCTTATATCCTTTAAATATAAATATTGAAAAAAGTAATAAAACAACTGATGTTCCAATAAGTCCCAATTCTTCTCCAAGAATTGAAAAAATAAAATCATTTTGAGCCTCTGGCAACCATAAATATTTTTGCCTTGATTGACCAAGCCCTCTTCCTAACAATCCTCCAGATCCTATAGCATAAAGACTCTGTGCTGCTTGCCAGTTTCCATCTTTAATATCCTCTTCAGGATTCATAAAAGAAAATATTCTTTGTCGTCTAAAGTCATCTGCAAATATAAACGCTGTACCAACTAGTGCTACAATTATTACTACAGCAATGATAGCTTTGGCATTTAGCTTTATTCCACTAGAAAATATAACAGACATTGCTGCCACAGATAATACTAACAGACCACTCATATGCTTTTGAAAATACATCAAGAGTCCAACAATTAAAAGCATTATTATTGGAACAATATATCCTTTGTATTCAGAAAGCTTCTTTGTATTTCTTGCTAAATATGTAGATATAGCAAGAACTAATGCTGGTTTCATTATCTCTGATGGCTGAAATTGAAATGATTCTCCAATACCTAACCATCTTTTAGCACCATTTCTTGTAACACCAAGCGGTGTTATAACAAGAAAAAGTAATATTGCAGCTATAATAAAACCTAAATAACTCCACTTCTTATACCTCTTATAATCAACTCTTGAAATGACAATCATTGCAATTACACCCGCTAATGCAAAAATTAGCTGTCTAATAAACAAATGATTACTATCTCCATAAACTATAAGAGCATGATATGAACTTGCTGATGCAACCATTACGAGTCCTATACATAGTAGAATAATTGTAATTACAAACATTCCAAAGTCCATTCCAGCCTTATTATTTGAAATACCAACCTCTTTTTTCATTAAAAACCCCTATATATAATTTTAAATAAAATATGCAACTACACAACAAACAATTGTAATTATCCAAAAACAAATTACAACAGTTGTTTCTTTATAACCACTTAATTCTAAATGATGATGAAACGGTGCCATCTTAAATAGTCTTTTTCCTTTTGTAGCTTTAAAATATATTACTTGTAACATAACAGAAATTGTATCTATAATACATACAAAGGCAACAACAGCCAAATATAATGGCATTTTAAGTATTAGAGCTGTTATTGCAACCACTCCACCTAAAGCAAGTGAACCAGTATCGCCTAAAAATACTTTTGCAGGATGCATATTAAATAGCAAGAAACCAAG
This sequence comes from uncultured Clostridiaceae bacterium, assembly GCA_947381905.1. Taxonomy (GTDB): domain Bacteria; phylum Bacillota; class Clostridia; order TANB77; family CAG-465; genus CAG-465. The sequence goes on from CANCXL010000009.1 coordinate 38,813, forward strand.
ACATGCTCCTACTGTACTTGCTGAAAATACAACCATCTCATAGTTTTGTTGCTTTAAAGAAACAAGTGTAAAGAAAGTCATAATTATTGCAACTACACCTGTTGCAAGTCCATCTAGTCCATCAGTTAAATTTACAGCATTTGTTGTTCCAAGTAATATAAATGCTGCAAATAAAATAAATATTGGTAGGCCTAAACTTATTGGTTGACCTAAAACTGGTAATATAATTGTTGTTCCTAATTTAAATACATACAAGTATAAAAATATAATTATTGCTGTAATTACAAATAGTCCAATCATTTTCATTTTAGGTGACATACCTTCTGGATCGTGTAATACTAATTTTTTAAAATCATCTAAAAAACCAATTAATCCATATCCAACTATTGCAATCATTGGCATTACAAGCATTGGATAGTCTTTAACAAAAAAAGCTAAAATTGCTGTAACAACAAGTATAATTACTATACCACCCATAATAGGTGTCCCATTTTTTTGTAAATGAGATTTTGGTCCTTCCTCTCTTACTATCTGACCAATTTTTTTCTTTTTTAGTATCGGTACAACAATAAATCCTAGTATTACTGATGCAACAAATGATACAAATAATAATGTCGTTTGTATATTCATTCTTGTCTCCTCGTTTTATCCTAAATTCTTATCTGGCATTTCTTCAGCCAATTTTTTTACAATTTCCTTATCATCAAAATATAATTTTTTACCATTTTCTACTTCTTGGTATGTTTCATGGCCTTTTCCTGCAATAATTACCACATCACTTTTCCAAGCTATTCTCATAGCAAATTTAATTGCTTGTCGTCTATTTTCAATAGATTTATACAACCCTCTTGTTTGCTTAATTCCTGATTCTATATCTGAAATAATTTCTAATGGTTTTTCATCTCTTGGATTATCTGTAGTAATTACAGTAAAATCTGCAAGTCTTCCGGCAATCTCTCCCATCATTGAACGTTTTTCTTTATCTCTATTTCCACCACAACCAAATACGCATATGATTCTTCCTTTAGTATATTTCTTTGCAGAAGAAAGAATTGCTTCTAAACTTGAAGGTGTATGCGCATAGTCTATAATTACAGTAAATGATTTATTAAGTTCTACAACTTCATTTCTTCCTGGTACTCTAAGTGCTCCAAGTGCTGCACATATGGCATCCATTTGCGCTCCAAATAAACTGCAAACGCCTATTGCTGCAAGTGCATTATATACTGTAAATCTTCCAGGGATATTTATTCTTATAGTCTCAAGTATTTTATTTACATACATTTTAAATTCAACATATGATGGATTAACTCTTATGTCTGTAGCAGTTAAATCTACTGAATTATCTAAGCCATATGTTGCCTTTTTTATATCTATCATTTTTAAAAGTCTAGGAGCATAAATATCATCACCATTTACAATTGCAAAATCTGACATAGTAAATAGTTTTGCTTTTGCATTTAAATAGTTATCCATTGTTTCATGAAAATCTAAATGATCTTCAGATAAGTTTGTAAATACTCCAACAATGAATCTAATTCCATATACTCTATTTAAATCTAATGCATGAGAGGATACCTCCATTACAACATACTCCATGTCTGCTTCGACCATTCTTGCAAGTAAAGCTTGAATGTCTAAAGACTCTGGTGTTGTTCTAATAGATTCTTCTTTTACATTACCATAAGTGTTGCATACAGTTCCAATCATTCCAATTTTTTTACCAGATGCAAGCATTATATCTCTTATCATATATGCTGTTGTTGTTTTCCCCTTTGTACCTGTAACTCCTATTATTTTTAGTTTTCTTGCAGGATTTCCAAAGTATGTGGCAGACATTACAGCTAAAGCTATTCTGCTATCATCAACTTTAATATATGTTACTCCATCTACTTTTTCTATTTCACCTTGATATACTATAGCCACTGCACCATTTTTTATTGCATTGTCTATATACTCTCTACCATCTTCTTTATATCCACTAATTGCAACGAATATATCATTTTTTTCAATTTTATTTGAGTTATACTCAATCTTGTTTATCTCAATATTTGTTTGACCTTCAATTTCAACATTTGTTAAATTTTCTAATAAATACTGTAAAAGCATAATAAGCCTCCATTCTGATTAATTATTATACCACATTAAATGAGTACTTGCAAATGAATTATGGTAACTCGCTTAAATCATCTACGCACTTAATAGTAACAATTGAACCAAGTTCGATTTCTTCATAAGGAGTTACATCTTGTGTAAGTGCAAATCCGGTTCCTTCAACTCTTACATTTAATCCAGCATTTCTAAATTGTTCTATAGCATAATTTACTGCTTGATTTCTAACATCTGGCACTTGCGCATAAGAGCTCTGCTCTCCTTCTTTATATGTCATTATAACTGCTCCTGGTTCAAGAGAAGCTCCAGATTTAGGAACTTGTTTTGTAATAATAGTATCTTCTGCAAATTCTCCACTATTATTAATAGTAAATCCACTTTCACCTGCAATTTCCATTGCCTCTTTATATGTTTTTCCTGTTAAATTTGGAACAATTACTTCTTTGTTTTCTGTTTCTGATACTGTATAATCTGTTTGAACATCTAAATATTTTAGTGTTTCATCTACTATAGAGCCAACCACTGGTCCACAAAGAGTTGCTCCACCATGACCAGAAGGTCCTTTTGGATCATATAAATTCATTACAACTACTATTTCTGGATTACTTGCAGGGCCAATTCCAACAAATCCAGCTAAATATTTAGTATTTTCCCCTCTTCCATTTTCTCCAGTAGCAGTCTTTCCTGCAATTTGATAATCTGAAATTTTAGCAGATTTTGCTGTACCTAAATTTACTGTATCAACTAGTGCACTCATAATATTAGATGCAGTTGTTTCTGACATAATTTGTTTTAAAACTTTAGATTCAATTTGTTCATCATAATTTCCTGTACCACTTTTAATTTCTCTTACAATATATGGTTGAACTAAATAGCCACCATTTGCAACAGCACAATAGTTTACAGCAGTTTGTAAAGTTGTTATCTGTATTGTTTGACCAAAAGATGATGTTGCAAGGTCAACCTCTGACATAGCATTTTCATTGTGCATTATACCAGTAGCTTCACCTGGTAAATCTATACCTGTTTTAGAATCTAAATTAAAAGCTCTAATATATTTCATAAAAGCAGGAATTCCCATTCTTTGAGACACTTGCATAAATACAGGGTTACATGAATTCATAATTCCTTCTCTTAAAGATTCTCCACCATGAGGATTATAATATCTCCAACATTTTATATCCCATGTACCAACTTTTACATATCCAGAACAATAAAAGACCTTATCATCTATATTTACTATATTTTCTTCAAGAGCTGCAACAGATGTTATTAACTTAAAAGTAGAACCTGGTTCTTGAGTATCAGATATTGCCTTATTTCTCCACATTTGATTTAGTGCATCGCTTCTATCTTTTGAAGACATACTATCCCATGCATCTTTTAATTCTTGTGTATTTGGAGTAAATGGCTCATTTGGATCATATGTAGGATAGTTTGCCATAGCAAGCACTTCTCCAGTTGATGGTCTCATTACAACAATACTTCCATATTGAGCAATATTTTCTTCTACTGCTTTACTTAAGTATTTTTCTATAATAGATTGAATTGTTGCGTCAACAGTAAGAACTAAATCTTTTCCTTCTTCTGCAGCAATATATTGTTCTTGAGTAAATGGAGTCTCTCTTCCACCACCATCAAAGCTTGCAACAATCTTTCCTGGGTTTCCAGATAAACTACTATCATAATATGCTTCAATTCCAGATAATCCTTGATTATCTGTTCCAACAAATCCTAAAACATGAGAAAGCAAAGTGCCATATGGATATACTCTTAACATATCTTCATCTACACTTATACCTTTTATATCATTTTTATTTAGATACTCTAATACTTTTTCTGCTTTTGCTTGGTCAACTTTTGTAGCTATAGTTACACTTGATACATTTTTCTTAAGTCTTTCAAGAATTTGAGCCTCATCTTTTTCTAATATTTGAGATAAATTTTGGGCAATTGACTCTTTCTTACTTTTATCTACACTATTAGGTACTGCTGTAATTATATTAGTAGATATACTCTGTGCAAGAACTCTTTGACCAGTCGTATCGTATATTGTACCACGTCTTGCTTCAACATTTTTACTACGTGTTTGTTGAGTATAAGCTTTTTGTGAATAATATTCTGCTTTTACAACTTGAATGTATATAAATCTTCCAAATAAAACTACAATACCAAGTGCACATACTGCAAGCATTAACAATACTCTCTTCTTAGTATTTAGGCTAACATATGCCACAAAATTCACCTCTTTTCTTAAAAAATAAAAGCCAAGACAAATCAAGTCCTACTACATAATACTTAAAATTTGCCTTGGTTATTCATAAATTTACAAAAATATTCCTTTAATATAATTAATTATTTTTTCCATAAAAGTAGTTTCTTGATTTACCTGTATTTTATTAATAGACTCTGATGTATCAATATATACTGTTTGACTACCATCTGCTTTCTTCATTCCTAGCTGTTGTTTAGCATAAGCCTCTATTGCATTTAAGTCTGTATTTTGATCAACAGCTATTTGCGAAGTAGCAGCCTCAGATGCTACTATTTCTAAATTATTAATTAATTTTTGTACTTCTAAATTTTTTTCGTTTATTAAACTATATCTATAAATTATAGTCACTGACATAGCAAAAGCACAAAGTATAAATGCAACCATAGAAGCATTTTTTCTTCTTTGTTCTTGTTGTCTCTTTATTTCATTTTTTCTAGAGACAGGTCTTCTTACAGCAGTATTTGTTTTTCTTCTAGGTAGTTCTTCTTTAGGTAATATTTTTCTTGCTGCAGAGCCATTTTCATAATACATATTATTAATCTTTCTGGCTGGCATCTATACTTTCACCTCTTTTCTTATATACCATTTTTACTACGTCAATAACTACATTTATTATTTTATAATTCTCTCAAAAACACGAAGCTTTGCACTTCTTGCTCTTGGATTTTCTTCTAGTTCTTTATCATTTGATATTATAGGTTTTTTTGTTACAATTTTCCCATACGATTTATAGTTGCAAACACACACTGGGAAGTCTTTTGGACAAGTGCATCTTCCTTCCATTTCCTCATATGCATGCTTAACTATTTTATCTTCCAAAGAATGAAAGGTTATTATACATAGTCTTCCATTATTATTTAAAGATAAAATACTATCTATAACAGCTTGTTTTAATTTTTCAAGTTCTTGATTTACCTCTATTCTTATAGCTTGAAACACTCTTTTTGCTGGATGTTGTTTTTCATTTAAAGCTTTACCAGGCATTGCAGACTTAATTACATCTACAAGTTCAAAAGTAGTCTCAATTGGAGACTCTTCCCTTCTTTGGCAAATTTTCCTTGCAATTGATCTTGAATATTTCTCTTCGCCATAATCTGTAAATATCCTAAATAACTCTTCTTCACTATATTTATTTACTACATCATATGCAGACATTTTATCTTCTCTGTTCATTCTCATATCTAGTTTAGCGTCATGCATATAACTAAATCCTCTATCTGCCTCATCTAATTGATATGATGAGACTCCAAGATCTAGTAATATTCCATCTACACCATAAACTTGCAATTCTTTTAAAATATTAATTATATTTGCATGATTATCATGTACTGTTTTAAAATTAGAAAACTCTGATAGCTTTGCTGTTGCTGCTTTAAGCGCATCTGTATCTCTATCTATACCAATAAGCATTCCTGTATTATTTAGGGACTTTAGTATGTGATATGAATGTCCTCCACCACCTAAAGTTCCATCTACATATATGCCATCTTGTTTTATATTTAAATTTTCTATACATTCGTCTAATAATACTGATTTGTGTTTAAATTCCATTTTTACCTCGTTTTAATACTGTATTGAACAAAAGTAACAAATAAATTTGTTACGCTCAAAAACTATAAGATAGTTTTGTTTTTTTATTAAGATGTTGTATTTAAGTTTCCACCTAAATATTTAGGCCACCCTTTTCTTAATTGGTCGTTGTTCTCGACCATTATCCATCGCTATTTCTAGGTTTGGGTTACTATCTAGATATAGCATTATCAGCTGATTTACACATTATATATCAAGAACAAACGTTTGTAAATATTTTCACTTTATTTTCTACCACTTTTCGTCGCATTTTCCGACAAAAAATCGTTTTTTCCTAATATCTAAAAAACTATAAAAATTTATCTTTTGTTTACTTATTCTTTTATCATTTGTTTACTATTTATTTTTATCTTTTGTTTATTTTATTCTTTTTCTTTTGTTTTCTTAATTTTCATCCTTTGTTTATTATTTTCTTCATTAGTTTATATATCTAAATGCCTAGACTAGACATTTGAGACGCAATTTTTGAAACATCAAGAGAATCTGAGGCAGTATAATTTTTCCAGTTTTGACTATCCCATATTTCTGCTCTGGTTGCAACTCCTACTATTACTACATCTTTTGTTATATTTGCATATTCTCTTAATACTTGTGGTATATTAATTCTTCCTTGTTTATCTACTTCACATTCAGTAGCACCAGCAAAGAAAAATCTCATAAAGCTACGTGCATCTTGATTTGTTAGAGGCAATTGTTTTAGCTTATTTTCAAATGTTTCCCATTCTGTTTTTGAATACATAAACAAGCAGTTATCTAAACCTTTTGTTACAACAAACGACTGCCCTAAATCTTCTCTAAACTTAGATGGAACACTTACTCTTCCTTTTACATCTACATTGTGTCTATACTCACCAAGTAACATTTGCCTCACCTCTTTTCCACAGTTTACCACTGTATACCACTTTACACTTATTCTATTATAAAGAATTGGAAAAATCAATACTTTCAAAAGAAAAAATATGAAAAAAATAGCAAAACAGAGGGCTATTGGAAAGCTACAGGTTTACTTAATTAGTCGAAAATCTAACTATGTTTTTGTTACATACTGATATTTCAAAATCAAGAACAAATTTTATTAACTCTTAAAATTTGATTTTTAGTTGAATTTAAATCAACATAAAAATGTAGTCTTATAGTAACTCTTTTGAGATGTCTAAAAATAAAATTATTGTACTTTTATATGTAAAAAAAGTACAATAATTTTAGTAACATTTATATTAAATTATTATTTCAAATTAATTACGCAGTTCTATTTATTAAGCATTTTCAAGCTTTTATGAATATAATATGCAATTGTATCCATTTCATAAATTGTGTTATCTTTAGATAATGAAATTCTAATTGCGCTACTTTCTTTTCCTATTGCTTTTAATACATGTGATATATCCTCAACATTAGAATTACAAGCACTTCCGCTTGACACACATATCCCATTCATTTCTAAATATAGTTTTAAATCTTCTGCATTAATTCCGTCAATATAAAAATTAAGGTTACTATTTATTCTCTCTTTCATAGTACCATTTATACTAAATCCATCAATGTCTTTAAGTTTAGATAGTAAATAATCCCTTAATTTTCTTTCTTTGCCATTATATTCACATAAGTTTTTATTTGTAATTATTAAAGCTTCAGACATTCCAACTATCCCAGCAACATTTTCTGTAGCTGGTCTTAGTCCATTTTCTTGATGTCCACCAAAAGTAATATTTTCTATACTAGTGCCCTTTTTTAAGTATAATGCTCCAACACCTTTTGGGCCATTAAATTTATGTGCTGATATGCTTAAAGCGCCATACTTTGATGCATCTATTTTAATATGTGGTGCACCTTGTACAGCATCAGTATGAAATATAATATCATTATCTCTTGCAATTTTTGCAATCTCATCTATTGGTTGAATTGTGCCTATTTCATTATTTACCATCATAATACTTATTAATATCGTATCTTCTCTTATAGCTTTTTTAAGCATTTCAACATTTACAATACCATTTTCATTAACATCTACATATGTAACATCAAAGCCTTCTTTTTCTAACTGTTTACATGTATTATACACTGCAAGATGCTCAAATTTAGAAGTAATTATATGTCTTCCTTTCTCTTTATTTGCTCTTGCCATTCCAAGTAAAGCAAGATTATCTGCCTCTGTTCCAGAGCCAGTAAAAATTATTTCTTCAGGAGAAACATTTAAACAACTAGCAATATTCTTTCTTGCTATTTCTATAGCTTTTTTAGACACTTTTCCAAGTTCATAAGGTGTTGATGCATTTCCATAGCAATCTTTTAAATATGGTATCATTTTATTTAAAACAAAAGGATTCAATTTCGTTGTAGAACTATTATCTACATAAATGTAATTATTCATTTTTTCACCTCCTACTTTATTTTATGAATAATAGTTCAATGATGAAACTGCAATGTATTTTAGGATAAAATAAATCTCAAATGATAGTATTACTTTTCATTTGAGATTTATTATATTTTTTTAATTTATATCCATATCATATTCTTCATATTCTACTTGATCGATTTTTTTGTTTTGATATCTTTCTCTATCAATTACAACAATTGGAATACCTAATCTTTTGCTTTCTTCAAGCTGCTCCTTTTTTAGCTCGTCCATGCATACCATGTATGACGGTTTCTTCTCTTCATATAGTTCTTTTGGTATACCTTCTATTTTCTTATTTTTTATATTTATTTCGCTATAACTACTACTAGATTCAGTTATTTCTTCTTTTGTCATAATTCTATTTGGTCTTGTTGTAATATTGCTATCTGAAATTGTATATGAATCACTCTCAAATACATTTTCTATCATATTCGGATCAATCGAGTCATATCCATAAATATATGCTTCATCATTATATGTTTTAGGATTAGTTCCAGATATCAAACTATAACAACTATGTGCATTAAGTGTTGTTTCTTTCATTGGTCTATCAAGAGCTCTAACAAGCATATAAAACTGGTCACCTTTTAGTTTAAATACAGCAGAATTATTTAAGTTAGTATCGCTTTCTGATAAATCTTTTTCATTTTCTAAAGGATTATATAACGCTTTACTTATTTCCTCATATGATTTACTTTTTAATTTTGAAAAATCACTATAAAGTTCAGACATCATATTTTTATCCTTTAGCTGATTATATAATTCATATTTCTCATTTCCACCCAAAGCATCAATATTAGAGATTTTATCATATATTTCTTGTTTTTGTTGTCCTATTACTTTCTCTTTATCTTCTAATTTGTCATTATATCTCTTCATTTCATTGATATTAATTTTAACATTTTTCTTTGTATCCTTAAATAATGAATCTACGCATACTTCTCCTAATTTTTGACTTGAAAGCTCTTGTAATTTGGTTCTATATTCATTAAACTCTTCTTGTCTTACATCTTTAAATACAGCATATTCTCTTTTTAAATCGCTTAATGTCTTTCTTAAGCTTTCATCATCTGTGATATCGTCAATTTCTACATTTTCCAAATCATCTACTTCAATGTTTAAATTAAATCTTTGTTTTAATGCTTTGTTTGCATTGCTTTTTCTTTCATCTAAATCTTTCTTTAGTTCATAATACTTACGTATATTTTTTTTAGCATCATAGTCCATTAAGAAATTATCTTTTTCTTGAAGTAAATCATCTATATTTTCAATATTATCTATATCATATGATTCAAATATTCCTTTTTCTGGATTAAAACTTGAAATTATATCATTTTCATATTTTTCAACTTTATTTTCAAGTATTAATGAATAACTATTTCTATTTATCATATTTATATTTCTTCTAAAATCAACCATATTACTAGATTTAACTTGTTCAAAAAATTCTTTTCTTCTTACTATATCTGATGGAAATGATATTCCTCGTCTTGCAAGATTCATGACACCAATATCTGCATATTTATATATGGCTTTAGGATCTAAATTAATATATTCTTGTACTATTTCATTGCTCGAATTGTTTACATTAGAATAGAAAATTTCATCGCTATACTCTTCCTTTAATATCTTTTTTCTATCTTCATCATTTAATGCTGATGTTAAATATTTTTTATTAGGTATTTCTTCATCTTCTAAACTCTCTATTTTTTCAATTAATTTCATCATCTTTTGAGAACTATCATTTGAAATAACGCTAAAGTTCTTATCTAAATTCTCCATAAAAAGTTTTCTATAATTTTCATCTTCAATAACTTTGTCTAATAAGTTATCATTAAAACTATCACTAGATATATCATTATTTTCAAGTAAGGTGGTAAAATATACACTCATATTATCATTGCTTGAAGCCGATATTTTCTCTATATCTAAATTTTCTAAACAATAGTCTATTCCAACAGTGCTTACTAGACTTCTCATAACATTATATGTTATTCCATTTTTGCTAAATTCATCATATAGTGCCTCTTTAAATTTATCACTAGCTAAAATTTCATTTCTATTCTCATTTTCTTTAATTTTGTCAATTATATCTGTAATATTTCCTGATTTCAAGATCTCTTCTATATTCATACAGCTATCCCTTTTTAACCTCAAAAATTACTAAAATTCTATTATTTTCGCACTACCATCTAGTTTAATACCAACAAAGCCACTACGCTCTGAGCCATCATTTTTTATTATAACTTTAGAAAGTTTTATATATCTATCATTATTTAATGTTTTAATATTAAAAGATCCATTTAATATATCTGCAATCGTTACATATTTTATAGCTCCATCATTCATTAACATAACTACTTTTAAATCACTTGAAGCTTTCCCATCAATACCTATTTTTACATCTACAATTTTATTATTAAATCCAACTAAAGTTTTAGATATATCTTCACCATTATATCCATATATTAGACTTGCCATCTTGCTATCCATTGTAATATACACATTATTTTCTATTGTATCAACAGATGCATTTATTGTTCCATTATCTTCTGATATATCCTCAATTATAGTTTCATTTTCTTTCTTATTTTCAATTTTAGACTCATCAAAAATATAATTTAAAGAAATATTCGAGTCTTTACTATCATCTTGTATATTTTCTATTGTATCATTTAAAGTATTAATAGTATTCTTTAAGTCTTCGTTTTCTTGATTTAATTTTATTATTTCGTTATTTTTTTGAACTATCTTATTTCCGCAAAATATAACACTCATTACAAGAGCAATTACTATTATAACTAGAACCAATATTGAAATGTATCTTTTCATATTACCACCCCATTAATTAAATATTTTTTCTAAATCTTCATCAGACATTTGATTTACATCTTTTTTTTCGTCATATTCTGGTTTTTCTTCATTTTCTTGTTGTTTTATAACTTGTGTATGTTTTACATCTATATCTATTTTTTCTTTTTTATTACTAATTATTGCAATTGACACAGCAGCACCTAAAGATACAACTATAATGATAATACATATAATTAATACTATTTTATTTTTCTTATCCATAATCTCCTCCTTAATATATTATTCATATTTAATGATATCACAATACATAAAAAAAGTATAGCAAAGCTATACTTTTTTATTTTCTATTTTACAACTTCAACATCTATATTAATGTGTTCTCCGTTTATATTCGTATCTGTGTAATCTTCTCTATTTTCATTATAATGAATTTCAAGAGTTAATGTATCTCTCATTATTTCATCTTCATGTTTTTTAATTACATTTTCAATTACTTCGTTTCCAGATACATATAAGTTAATTCTATCTAATACTTCAAAGCCTTTGTCTTTTCTCATGTTTTGAACTTTAGATAATACCTCTCTTACATATCCTTCTTCTTTTAACTCTTCTGTAATATGTGTATCTAATACTACACCAATTTCTCCTTCACCAGCAAAAGCAAATCCTTCTTTACCATTCATAGTAATTAGTAGATTTTCTGAAGTTAAAGCGATTTCAGTATCATCAATCATAATTTGTTCAATCTTACCACTCTTAACTTTATTTGCAAGATCCATTTGGTTACGTTTTGCAATTTCTTCTTTAATTCTTGGAATTAATTTTCCGTATTCTTTACCAAGTACAGGAAGATTTGGTTTAATTTCAAAATTAACATATTCTCCCATCTCTGCACCAAGAACAACATTTTTAACATTTAATTCCTCTTTTACTATATTACCATAATACTCTGGTAATGTATCTACAGAAATTAACATTTTAGATAATGGTTGTCTATTTTTAATATTTTCAGAATTTCTTGCACTTCTTCCAAGTTCAACTATTTTATATGCAAGATCCATTTCTTTTTCAAGTTTTGAATCTATTTCATTCTCATTAACTTCTGGCCAATAACATAGATGAACACTTTCAGGTGCGTTTTTATCTAAACTACATACAAGATTAGTATAAATTTCATCAGTAATAAATGGTACAAATGGAGCAGCTACTCTAATCATTGTAGTAAGTACTCTATATAAAGTTACATATGCACCTATTTTATCATCTGTTAAATCTTGTGCCCAGAATCTTTCTCTATTTCTTCTTACATACCAATTTGAAAGTTCATCAGTAAACGCTTCAAGATCATATCCTGCACCAGTTATATCATAATGTTCTAATTTATCATCAACAGATTTTACTAATGTGTTTAATTTAGATATTATCCATTTATCCATTACATTTTCAGATTTAAAATCTTTATACTCTAATGGATTAAATTTATCTATTTCTGCATATAGAACATAGAATGAATATACATTCCATAATGTTGCTAAAAATCCTCTTTGTGATTCTTGTACATTTTCAATAGATAATCTTGAAGAAAGCCATGGAGCACTTCCAGTATAGAAATACCAACGAGTAGCATCTGCTCCAACTGTATCTAATAATACAAGTGGATCTACACCATTCTTTTTAGATTTAGACATTTTTTGTCCTTTTCCATCTAATACGTGTCCTAAAACAATACAGTTTTCAAAAGGAGTTTTATTAAATAAAGCTGTACCTAAAGCAGTAAGTGTATAGAACCATCCTCTTGTTTGATCTATTGCCTCAGATATAAATTGAGCTGGGAAATTATTATCAAACATTTCTTTATTTTCAAATGGGTAATGCCATTGTGCAAAAGGCATAGAACCAGAATCAAACCAACAATCTATAACTTCTCTTGCTCTAGTCATTTCTTTTCCACATTCTGAACATTTTAAATGTACATTATCTATATATGGTTTATGTAATTCTATATCTTCTGGAACATTGATACCTTTTTCTTTAAGCTCTGCTATAGAACCAATACATTCTTGATGTCCGCATTCACAAGTCCATATTGGAAGTGGAGTGCCCCAATATCTGTCTCTTGAAATCCCCCAATCTATAACATTTTCAAGGAAATTTCCAAATCTACCTTTTTTTATTGTTTCTGGATACCAGTTTACTTTATCATTGTTAGCAACAAGCTCATTTCTTAATGAACTCATACCTACAAACCAGCTCTCCTTTGGATAATATAATAATGGAGTATCACATCTCCAGCAATGTGGATATGAGTGTAAATGTTTTTCTTTATGGAATAATTTTCCTTCATTTTTTAACCATTCACAGATATCTTCGTTACAATCTCTAACAAATCTACCTTTCCAAGGTTCTACTTCATCAACAAATTTACCATTTTTATCTACTAAGTTTACAAATGCAATTCCATTTTGTTTAGATACTAAACTATCATCTTCACCATATGCAGGTGCAATATGAACAATTCCTGTACCATCTGTAAGTGTTACATAATCTCCATGTATTACTTCAAAAGCTTTTCCATCAACTTTTGCAAAAGGCATTAATGGTTCATATTTTATTCCTAAAAGTTCTGCTCCTTTATATTCTTTTAGCACTTCATAGCTCATATCTTTTAACACAGTGTCAACAAGTTCTCTTGCAAGTACATATACCTCGTATTTTGGTTCTTCTTCAGTACCAACATTTACTTTTACATCACAATAATCATATGCTTTATTTACGCATAAAGCTAAATTTGATGGTAAAGTCCATGGAGTTGTTGTCCATGCAAGTATATACTTATCTTCTCCTAATACTTTAAACTTAGCAACGCAAGTTAAGTCTTTAACATCTTTATATCCTTGTGCAACTTCATGTGAAGATAAAGCTGTCCCACATCTTGGACAATAAGGCATTACTTTATGACCTTCAAATAGTAACTTTTTATTCCAAAGTTCTTTTAGAGCCCACCATACTGACTCAATATATTTGTTATCATAAGTAATGTATGGATCATCCATATCTACCCAATAGCCAACTTTATTAGTCATTTCTTCCCAGATATGAACATATTTAAATACACTTTCTTTACATTCTTTAACAAATTTTTCTACACCATATTCTTCAATTTGTTCTTTACCAGAAATACCAAGTTTCTTCTCTATCTCAAGTTCTACTGGTAATCCATGTGTATCCCAACCTGCTTTTCTTATTACTTGATATCCTTTCATTACTTTATACCTAGGAATTATATCTTTCATAACCCTTGTTATAATATGACCTGCATGAGGCATACCATTTGCTGTTGGAGGTCCATCATAAAAAGTAAAATATCTTTTTCCTTTATTCATATCAAAATTTTTCTTAATAACATCATTTTGTTGCCAATTATTAAAAACTTCATGTTCCATTCCAACAAATCCATCTTGCTTTAACTCAACTTTTTTGTACATAATTATTTCTCCTTTCCCCCAAAAAAGATTATTAATAATCATATAATAAAAAAATCGCACATACCTGTATATAAGGAATGTACGATTATATTAACACACAATAATATAATATATACAAAATAATAACCACCTTAATATACAACATACCAACATATGTGCCCTTTATTACGTAAGGAATACGGCAAGTCTTACTATTAGTTCAGACCGCAACTCAGAGGTGATTTTCATAATGCATTACTTTAGAAGGGCTCACACTATCCCCAACTCGCTTGGTATTTTGTACACTATTACTCTTCCTCGTCATAGTCTTTGTTAATTATTATTTAATCTTTTTTATTTTTTAGTAATTTTCATTACGATATTTATTATAGCACAATAATAAATCGTTGTAAATACCTGTATTAAAAATGAAGGCATCAAATGATACCTTCATTAATTATTATTGTTCGTTGTATTTTTTTCTTAAAGTATAAACTATGCCTACTATAGAAATAAGTAATATACTTGAAATAGCTATTACTGCTATGTCACCTGTGTTTGTTACAATAAAGTCTATTCTATCTGGCGAATTTTCATCTATTGTAAATACATATCCTTCCATTGATTCTTCATTCATCTCATACCCTTCTGGTGCCTCAATTTCAGTGAATTTATATGTTCCATAATATGCTTTTTCTATTAGATATTCACCATTTTCATCTGTTACTCCATTTTCTACTAGATATACTACTGATCCATCTTCTCTTGTCTTTGGTTCTCCATTTTCATCTAGTAATACAATTGAGAATACACAGCCTTTAAGTGGTTCTCCTGTTTCATCGTCTACTTTTAGTACTCTTAACTCTTTAGACTTTCTTATGTTGTCTACTACGATTTTTTCTCCAAGCCATTCATAATTTTCTCCAATTTCTGCTACAAATGGATGTGGCTCTTTATTTAAATCATATTTTTCTGGCGCTTCTACTTCTGTATAAGTATATGTTTTTCCATTTTCAAA
This sequence comes from uncultured Clostridiaceae bacterium, assembly GCA_947381905.1. Classification (GTDB taxonomy): domain Bacteria; phylum Bacillota; class Clostridia; order TANB77; family CAG-465; genus CAG-465. The sequence goes on from CANCXL010000009.1 coordinate 54,484, forward strand.
TAAAACTGTTGGTATATATCCTTCACCTTTTTCATTTGTAATAGATTTTAGTATTAGTTCACCATTTTCATCTCTTATTTCAAATACACAGTTTGGTACAAGTTCCCCTGTAAATATATCTTTTTTAGTAATTACAGCTTCAACAATTTCTTCTTCAATCATTGCATTATATACCATTCCATCATTATTTATATTATCTAGTTCAACTTTAATTATTTCTTTTGAAATCTCATATCCTGCTGGTGCTTTTAATTCTTTTAAATAATATGTTCTAACAGGTATATCTTCTAATTCAATTAATCCAAGCTCATCACTTGTAAGGATTACCTCTTCATATTTTCCTGTTTCGCTATTTTTTACTTTTAATGTTTTTGTACAAGCTTCATCTACATAAATTCCATACTCTGCACCTGGCACTGATCTTACATTATTTTCTTTGAAATATTCTTTTATCTCTTCTCTAGTCTTTCCATTCATTTCATTTAATACTTCTTGAAGTTTTTGATCTAGATTTGTTTTATCTATTACATTTCCTGCAACTACTACTTCATCTGATGATGTTGATCCTACCTTTACTAGTGTTAATGTAGTTGTAGTTGGTGTATTTATTATATTTTTACCTCTAACAATTACTACTTTTTCAGTTGCATTATTTGAATATGCTAAATTATAATCATAAGTATTAGTATCTATGTTATATGGATATGTAACATATAATTCTTTTACATAGTATGTTCCTTCCGGTAAATCTGCCTTACTTGTTACATTATTTTCACTGTCTGCCCATATTAAATCTACTAATGAATTTCTAGATATTGTTGCTGTTCCTTGATAATTATTTAGAGTTTCTTTTGTATATACCCCAAATAATGATTTTTGAACTAGCTCTTCTTCATCTGAATATTTTACTTCTTCATATTCTTTTTTAAATGTAAGTCCTAGTTTTTGTCTCTCATCTGTTAGTTCTTTTTTTACAGTTGCTGTTTCTAAATATTGATCTTTATTTTCTAAAACTACATTTGGTATATTTTCATCTTTTAAATATCCCTTTGGTGTTTTGTATTCTTCTATTCTATACTCTCCTGGGAATAATTTTTCAGCTACTGCATATCCATTTTCATCTGTAGTTATATCTGCTACCATTTGATCTTTTGAGTATCTTTTTATTCCATCTGGTGTATATGTATCTGCTACTGCATATATTCTATATCCTACACCTTGTAATGGTAATTCTTTATATATTGGTGTATATAAATCTTCATCTCTATTTTCTGTTTCACTTACTGGATAAGTTACTTTCTCTGTTTTTGCTCCAGTAAATTTTTCACCAGTTTTGTATAGTTCTAAGTTTACTGTAAGAGGCTTATCATCAATTGTTGTATCAAGAACAATCTCTCCTGTTACAACTCCACCTTCTGGATATGTTGTGTCTTCTGCAAGACCAGTTGTTATTTTATCTACTTTTATTTTCTTTCCACCAACTTTTCCATATTCTGATGGATTATCTGGTAATCTCCATTCTTCTTGTAAGAAATATCCTTCTGGTGCATTTGTTTCATATATTACGTACTCACCAGGTTGTACTTTTTCTGGTGTTACTAAATATCCATCTGAATTTGTTTTGTATCTAGATATTACTCCACCATCTTCATAACTCATTTGTTCTACAAATTTATTTTCTTGTAAATCCCAGATCGCATATTCTGCACCTTCAAGTTTTACTGTTAAATTTGTTAATCTATCTTTTTTTATTATCTTAAGCCAAGCAGGTACTGGATTATCTGCTACTATTCTTTTTTCATCTTGTTCATTATTTACTATGTCTATATTTTCTGGTTGAATGAAATAATATTTGTGTAAATCTCCACCTTCATCAAGCTCTGTTAGTTCATATTTTCCATATGGTATTGTATATGTAGGAGATATATACTGTACATCTTCTTTAATGAACTCACAATATCCTGTTTCATCTACTGTACCATCATAATATACACTTCCATTAGAAGATACAAGTGTAAGTCTTAATTTTGCTCCAGCTGCTGGAATTTCTTCTGACTTATCATTTACATCTTTATATTTTATTACTCTTACTCTTCCAAAATTTGGAATATTTACAAGTTTTTCAAAGTTTATTATTACAACATCTGTTCCTTGTTTTCTGTTATCATATGAAGCTTCATATATTTTGTCTTCATATGTTACATCCTCTCCAGGTACTAATGCTTTTGGATTTATTCCTTCTGGGAATGTTGTTTCTTTTAGATAATATGTTCCAGTTCTCATTGTTCCAGAAATTGCATATCCATCTTTATTTGTTGGTCCAACTCTTACAACTCTACCATTTTTATCTATAAAAGGCTTAGTTGCTGCTGCATCAGTATATACTGTAAAATATGCACCAGATACTTCTGCATCTGTTTTTCCAACAGTTTCATCTAGAAGTTTTTTGTTTACTGCAATTTTCATCATTTTTGAGTTGTCAACTTTTGTTTCATCATATGTTTTTTCAGCCTCAATATTTACCTCAAAATCTGAAATTATATATGCCTCATCTGGTACTACTACCTCTTTAACAACATATTCTCCATAAGGTAACCCTTCTATTTTGCATATGCCATCTGTCCCAGATGTATTTGTTTCATATGTTTTACTTGCTTCCTCTTCTGTTCCAATAGCTGATTTTAATACTACTTTAAATTTAGCTCCAGCAAGAGGTATTTCTGGATCATAATCTGTTTCACCTAGTCTCTTATATATTCTAATATCTCCTTTTGTTACATTATCATAAACTGTAAGTGTAGGTTCTAGACTACTTGATTTTATTTCTATTGTATATACTTCATCAGATAAACCATATCCTCTTGGAGGAACTAGTTCTTTTACAGTATATACTCCAAGTGGTAAGTATTTTGTTGAAGCAGTTCTGTCTTCTCCAATTGTTAATCTGTCTACTTCTTTACCTGTTGAATCATATACTCCATATATAGCTCCAACAAGTGTAGCATCTCCTTGTGCTTTTATACCTGATTCTTTATCTTGTTTTTCTAAATGTATTTTTCCTGGAAGTATTTCTAGGCTAAATGCTGTTTGATCTTCAACACTTTGTGGTCTCGGACTTCCCGGGTGTATTAGTTGTTGTAAAGGATATCCTTTATGCTCTTCTGATGTAAAAAATACAATTTCTTCTCTTCCAGAACTCGAAGCTGGTGCATTATATTTTACTTTTATATCACCATTCCATACTCCTTGAGAATAATTACTATCTATAGAAATATTAATGGTATTTCCATTTTTATCTACATTAACACCAACAGGTAAATTAGATTTATCTATAGTCCATCCGTCATTGGCAAATGAACCAGTAGTATCATATATACTAGCTGATTGACCTGGACTTAGTGTTAATGAAGTATTATTAAAAACTGGTGTTTCTATACTTCCAACTTGATGATCTGCTACATATTGTACTAAAGTATCATATAAAGGCTTTACTGTATTATATTGTCTTTGTAGCCAATTTCCTTCACTAGGTGTATTGTATTGTCTATTTATTAAATCTTGAGCGATATCCCATCTAACTTGACCTTTTTCACCACCGTTTTTCCAGTCATTTAATGTCATTTCCCAAACATATGCTTGCATTGCAGCTTGATATGCATTATACTGGCTTCCATTATTTATTGCCCATTCTTCAGCATTCATATACCAATCCATTGCAATTCTTATATTATTTTTAGATTCTTCTGAAATCACATTATCCCAATAATCTGATCCTTTAAGATTTTGGTACATTTTTTGTTTATCTGTATAAACTCTATGTTGAATACAGAATGCTGTTTTACGTTGTCCATCAATATTAAAATGATATATAGCAATACCTGTATTATATTCTGAAGATTTATCCTCATCTGACATTTTTATTCCATCTTTTCCATACCATACAAATGGAACAAAAATTTTTTGATCTATTGAAAGAGGATACTCTTTCGCTTCTACATGAACATTATTACACATAATTAAACATGTAAAAAGTATAAACATTAAGAATATTTTTAATTTTTTCATATATTTCCCCCCTATATTAAATCATTTCTTAACACTTTATATTATATAGCAAAAATAAATAATTTTTAATATTTTAAAATTTATACATAATTTTTCTTTCCTTGAGTTACAAAAATATTACATTTTTTTCTTTTTGCTGGTTTATTCGATTTTATTCTTGTACAATACTAAAAAAATAAAGGCATGATGCTTTTATATCACGCCTTTATATAGTATTTTTAACTATTATTTTTTCTTTTTATTTCTTACAATAACAAATGCTATTCCAAGAACACACACTACTGCAATTACTGCTATAGCAATTACTGCAATGTCTCCTGTTTCTGGAGCCCTATCATCCTTTACAACAATTTTTACATCTTCTGCATCTATTGTTATTTCATGTGGTTCTGTGTCAATTAAATACTCTTCTGGAGCTTCTAACTCTGTATATGTATATTTACCATATGGTACATTTTCAAATACATATACTCCGTTTTCATCTGTTACTCCTTCTTCTTTCCAATCAGGATTATCTAGACTTTGTAATACAAATTTACAATTTGGTATTACTTTTGAATCTACCATGTCTAATTTTGTTAGAGTTACTGTAGATGTCTTTCTTATATTTTCTACTTTTATTGTATCTGCTACCCAATTTCCTTCTTCATCGATTTCTGCTACAAATTCATGTGGCTCTTTATTTAGTTCATATATTTTTGGTGCTTCTACTTCTGTATAAGTATATGTTTTTCCATTTTCAAATAAAACTACTGGTATATATGCTTTACCTTCTTCATTTGTAATAGATTTTAAAAGTAGATTTCCTTCACTATCTCTAATTTCAAATGTACATTTAGGTACTAATTCTCCTGTAAATATATCTGTTTTTGTAATTACTGCTTGTACTACTTCTTTTTCAATCATTGCATCATATACCATTGCATCTTTATTTACATTATCTAATTCTACTTTTACTATATCTTTTGAAATCTCATATCCTTTTGGTGCTTTTATCTCTTTTAGATAATATGTTCTAATTGGTATATCATTTAATGTTATTAGTCCTAATTCATCACTTGTAAGTGTTACATCCTCATATTTTCCTGTTTCATTGTTTTTTACTTTTAATGATTTTGTACATGCTTCATCTGTATAGATTCCATATTCTGCACCTGATACTGATTTTACATTGTTTTCTTTAAAATACTCTCTTATCTCATCTTTAGTTTTTCCATTTATTTTTTCTATAATATCGCTTACCTCTTTATCTAAGTTTGAAGTATCAATTATATTTCCATTTAAAATAAGATCACTTACTGTTGTTGTTCCTATTTTTACTAAAGTTATTGATGTTGAGTTTGTTGTATTTACTAAGTTCTTTCCTCTAATAATTACTTCTTTTTGTGTAGCATCATTTGAATATGCTAAATTATAATCATATGTATTAGTATCTATGTTATATGGATATGTAACATATAATTCTTTTACATAGTATGTTCCTTCCGGTAAATCTGCCTTACTTGTTACATTATTTTCACTGTCTGCCCATATTAAATCTACTAATGAATTTCTAGATATTGTTGCTGTTCCTTGATAATTATTTAGAGTTTCTTTTGTATATACCCCAAATAATGATTTTTGAACTAGCTCTTCTTCATCTGAATATTTTACTTCTTCATATTTTTTCTTAAATGTAAGTCCTAGTTTTTGTCTTACATCTGTTAGTTCTTTTTTTACAGTTGCTGTTTCTAAATATTCATCTTCATTTTCTAAAACTACATTTGGTATATTTTCGTCTTTTAAATATCCCTTTGGTGTTTTATACTCTTCTATTCTATACTCACCTGGGAATAATTTTTTGGCTACTGCATATCCATTTTCATCTGTTGTTATATCTGCTACCATTTGATCTTTTGAATATCTTTTTATTCCATCTGGTGTATATGTATCTGCTACTGCATATATTCTATATCCTACACCTTGTAATGGTAATTCTTTATACATTGGTGTATATAAATCTTCTGTTTTTTCTTCTGATTCACTTACTGGGTATGTTACTTTTTCAGTTTTTGCTCCAGTAAATTTTTCTGCTGTTTTATATAATTCTAGATTTACTGTAAGTGGTGTGTTATGTATTGTGGTCTCAAGAACAATCTGTCCTGTTACAACTCCGCCTTCTGGATATGTTGTATCTTCTGCAAGACCAGTTGTTATTTTATCTACTTTTATCTTCTTTCCACCAACTTTTCCATAATCTGATGAATTTTGTGGTAATCTCCATTCATCATCTAAATAATATCCTGCTGGTGCCTTTGTTTCATATATTACATATTCACCTGGCTCAACTTTTTCTGGTGTTACTAAATAGCCTTCTTCATTTGTTTCAAATTCAGATATTTTTCCACCATCATTATAACTCATTTGCTCTACAAATTTATTTTCTTGTAAATCCCATATTTTATATTTTGCTCCTTCTAGTCTTACAACTTGTCCAGAAACATTATCTTTTTTTACTATTTTAAGCCAAGCAGGTACCGGATTATCTGCAAGTATTCTTCTTTCTTCTTGATCATCATTTACTATATCTATTCTTTCTGCTTGTACAAAGAAATACTTATGTCCGTCTCCACCTTCGTCTAATTCTGTTATCTCGTATTTTCCATATGGTATTGTATATGGATAATATGGGTCTCTTAATTCTTCATTTACAAATTCTGCGTATCCATTATCATTTATTACAGCATCATAATATACACTTCCATTAGATGAGATTAAAGTAAGTCTTAATTTTGCACCTTTTGCTGGTGACTCATCTGATGCATCTGTACTATCTTTATATTTTAGTATTTCAACTTTACCAAAGTTTGGAATGTTTACAAGATTTTCTAAATTTACTGTAACAATATCTTCACCTTGATTTACATTATTATATGATGCTTCATATACCTTCTCTTTATATGTAATAGTGTCTCCTGGAACTATTGCATCTGGATTTATTCCTTCTGGGAATGTTGTTTCTTTTAAATAATATGTTCCTGTTCTCATTGTTCCAGATATTGCATATCCTTCAGCATTTGTTGGTCCTATAACAACAGTTCTTCCATTTTTATCTATATATGGCTCTGTTGCATCAGCATTAGTATACACTGTAAAATATGCACCTGATACTTTTGCATCTGTTTTTCCAACAGTTTTATCTAATAATACTTTATTTATACTAATTCTCATCTCTTTAGATGAATCTACTTTAGTTAGACTATATGTTCTTTCCTCTTCTATATTAATTTCAAAATTTGCAATTTTATATGCCTCATTTGGAACTATATTTTCTTCAACAACATATACGCCATAAGGTAGTCCTTCTACTTTACAAATCCCATCTTGACTTGATACATTTGTATAATATGTTTTACTTGCTTCTTCTGCTGTTCCTATAGCAGATTTTAATACTACTTTAAATTGAGCACCCGCAAGATTTATTTCTGCATCATAATCTGTTTGTCCTAATCTTTTAGTTATTTCAAGATTTCCCTTTATAACATTATCATAAACTGTAAGAGTTGGTTCTAAACTACTTGATGTAATTTCAACTCTATATGTTTCATTAGATAGATTATATCCTTTTGGAGGAACTAATTCTTTTACAGTATAAACACCAAGTGGTAAATAATCTGTAACTGCTGTTGCGTCAGCTTTAATAGTTAATCTTTGAACTTCCTTACCATTTGAATCATATACTCCATATACTGCGCCCTCAAATTTAGCGTCTCCTTGTACCTTAATTGTTGTCTCTTTATCATTTTTTACTAAATGTATTTTTCCTGGAACAATTTCTATATTAAAACTAGAACTTGCACTGTCACCTTTTGGACTTCCAGGGTAAATTAATGTTTGGATATTTTTTCCTTCATATTTTTGATCTGAGAAAAATACAATTTCTTCTCTATTTCCTGTAGCTCCACTAGTATATTTTAAAGGAACACTTCCACTCCATACTCCTTGTGTATAACTTGATGTTACTGTAACAGTTATCTTGTTTCCAGATTTAGTAACTTCAATACCTTCTGGTAAATCTTTAGTATCTATAGTCCATCCACTCTTAGAAAGAACTCCTTTAGTATCTGTTATAGTAACAGACTCTCCTGGGCTTAATGTTACAGATGTTTTATCTAAAGTTGGATTTTCACTACCTTCTACCTGATGTTTTGCAACATAATCCACTATTTGATCATAAAACTTTTTCATATTGCTATGATGTGTTGGATTCCAACCACCAGAAACAACTGTTAGTGGTGGATTATTTGTATCTATTATTTTTTGAGATGCAGCCCAATCAATAGATCCACTTCCGCCACCTTTCCAATCATTTAGTGTCATATGCCAAATATATACTTGCATTGCACCTTGTAAAGCGCTATGTCTACTTACACTTGCTCCATCTATAGCATCAAGATACCAATCCATTGCTATACGTATGTTATTTTTAGATTTTTCTGAAATGACATTATTCCAATAGTCATAACTACTATTGCCATCATACTCATATCCATAATCTGTATAAACACCACGTTCGATACAAAATGCTTCTCTTTCTTGACCTGTTTTCTTATTTTTTAAAATAAATAATTCGATACCTATTGGTCTGTCTGCATCCGAAACAACGGCTCCATTTCCGCCTTTCCAAACTATAGGAGCTGCAATTTGCTGTAATCTTCCAGTAGGTGCTTTAAGCTCCCAGTCTTTAGCTGAAACGAAATTTTGGTTTAATATAACAAAACATGCTGTTAATACAAAAACTAATAAAAATTTTACTTTTTTCATTTTATATTCACCTCATATCAAAGCTTTTCCTTTCATGTTAATATTATATAATATTTACTTTGATTTGAAAACCCTCGTCACTTTTAGTATTTTTTAAATATACTAGTTTAAAGTAAAATTTCATATATATTTCAAAATTATTTCATAAAAATTATATTAAATTAAAAAACATTTTGTACACTTAAAAGTAAATTTTTGGCAATACTAGAAAAAAAGAATTCCACTAAAAATAGTGAAATTCTTTTTATTTAAATTTTTACTTTACTTTTTTCTTTTTAAGTATTGTTGTAGTTATTCCTACTACTGATAGAATTAGTATTGATGCCATTGCCATTACTGCAATATCTCCTGTGTTTGTTACTTCAAATACTATTCCTTCTTTTGTTTTATCATTTGCTTCAAATGTTAGTCCTGTCATATCTTCGTCTATCTCATATCCTTCTGGGGCTACCATTTCTTCAAATCTATATGTTCCATATGGTACATTCTCTATTACATATTCTCCATTTTCATCTGTTACTGCTTCTTTTACTAAGTATATTGTTTCTCCATTTTCATTTACATAGTCTTTTCCTTCTTTATTTGTTAGTACTATTGTAAATACACATCCTTCAAGTGGCTCTCCTGTTTTACTATCTTTCTTTACTACCTTTACAAATTCTATTGTCTTTCTTTCATTTCCTACTGGTATTGTTTTTAATTGCCACTGACATGTCTCTTCATCATATTTTGCTGTAAATTCTGATTTCTCTGTCTTTACCTCATATATGCTTCCTTCTTTTGCTTTTTCTTGATAGTAATATTTTTCTCCATTTTTAAAGAATACTATTGGTATCTCTACTATTCCATTCTCATCTGTTATTCCTGTATATACTACTTTTTCTTCTTCATCTGTTATTACAAATTCTACTCCCTCTATTACATCTTTTGTAAATGTATCATATTTTCTTAATAATTTTGCTTTCTTTGTTGGCTCTTTAGCTTTCTTTAATACTAAAGCTTCATCTCCTATTTCTACCTTTATTACCTCTTCTGATATCTCATATCCAAATGGTGCTACTAATTCTTTTAAGTAATATGTTCCTGTTGGCATATCTGGTATATTTATTATTCCATTCTCATCTGTTACAAATCTTGCTTCCTCATCCTCTATTGTCATTACTGGTTTTGTGCATTCTTTGTCTTCATATACTCCATATGTCTTTCCTTCTATTCCATATTCTTTTGCGATCTCTTCTAGCTCTTCTCTATCTTTTATTTTATCTATTTCTAGATTGTCATATATTACATCTGGATATACTATAAGCTCAAACTCTGATGTTTTTGCTTCGTTTTCTACTTTTCCATTATTTATTGTTAACTCTATTGCATTTGATGTTGTATTTGTATACTCTACACTAAAGTCATACTTATCATTTTGTTTTATATATGGACTTGATACTTTTAGTTCTTTTACATAGTAGCTTCCTTCTGGTAGCTCGATGCTATTTTCTACTTTATTTTCTTTATCCATTACCATTATATCTACTAGTTCATCTTGTCCTAGTACATTTTGGTTATTATAATTTTTTAGTGTATTTCTTGTATATACTCCAAATACTGCTTCTTTATTTTCGAATTTAAATTTTGATACTTCTAATTCTTTAAATTCTTTCTCAAAACTTAAGTTAACTTCTTGTTTTTCGTTTTTCTTTGTTTCTTTTATTAATTGTACTTTTTCCTCTTGTGTTGTATATTCTATATTTATTTCTATTGGAGTTGTGTCTAGTACATATCCATTCTTTGTTGTTACCTCTTCTAGTCTATATTTTCCTAGATATACTTCTTTTGTTCTTGCAATTCCATTTTTTCCTGTTGTTACTGTATCTACTACTTGTCCTTTTGTATATCTTACTGTTCCATCTGGTGTTATTACATCCTCTGCTGCTACTAACTTAAATGTTGCTCCTTCTAGTCCTTTTTCTTCATATACTGGTGTATTTAATCTTCCATATTCTGTATTTGTTGTTGTTACTTTTGTAAAT
>CANCXL010000010.1 GCA_947381905.1 uncultured Clostridiaceae bacterium
AATATTATACACTTTTGTTGTATGCCACATTAAATCATTTATTATTTCTTTTTGTGCATTATTTATATTGCTTAAAACATATTTAAAACTTAATCTCATATTCTCACCTCCTTGTGAGAATATTATAATTTAAGAACGTTTGTTTGTAAACAACTTTTCTTTATTTTTTAGCACTTTTCATCGCATCTTTCGACAAAAAATCGATTTTTCCTAGTATATAAAAAAATACACCTAAAGTTTATTTAGGTGTATTTTTACTATTTAAATCTAATATTTAAGCATTTTCTTGTAATACTGGTATTATTTGTTTCTTTCTAGATACAACACCTGGTAAAAATGCTGTATTGTCTTCTAAAGTAACTTTAAATCCTTTTTCAAAGATATTTGTTGCATTACCAAGAACAACTGCTTGTGAATTACTATTTATTATATCTGTTATAGCAAATACAAATAAATCAAGACCATTTTCTTCTATATCTTTTGATATAGCTGCTTCATATTCTGCTTTTCTTTTCATCATTTCTGGAATATCCGCAGTATTTACTTGGGCAACTTTAGCCTGTTTTCCATTTAATTCGAATTTTTTACAATCTAATGAAATTAATTCTTCAGCACTATAATCACTTAAGTCTGTTCCTGCTTTTAACATTTCTAATCCATATTCTTCATAATTTACTCCTGCAATTTCTGCAAGTGCTTTTACAGCTTCTTCATCTTCAGCAGTTTTTGTTGGAGATTTTAAAAGTAATGTATCTGAAATTATTGCACTAAGCATAAGCCCAGCAATTTTAGGTTCTACTTCAAATCCTTTTTCTTTATACATTTTAAATAATATTGTATTTGTACATCCAACTGGTTCTGCTCTATAATATAATGGTTCTGCAGTAGCAAAATCTGCAATTCTATGATGGTCTACTACCATTCTAATTTTAGCTTTTTCTATTCCATCAACACTTTGTGGAAATTCATTATGATCTACTAGAATAACTTCTTGACCTTCTTCAATATTTTCAATTAATTCTGGTGCTTCAAATCCAAAATAATTTAAAACATATTTTGTTTCTTTATTTGGCTCACCAAGTCTTACTGCTTTAACATCTTTTCCTAATTTTTTTTGATAGTCTGCCATTACAAGTGCAGAACATATTGTGTCTGTATCTGGACTTTTATGTCCGAAAACTAACATTTTTTCCATAATTATTTCTCCTCTCTATTCTTCACCTTTTTTTCTCTCACGTATAATCATGTGAATAGGTGTTCCTTTAAATCCAAATTGTTTTCTTAAATGATTTTCTATATATCTAACATATGAAAAATGCATTAAGTCTTTAGAATTTACAAAGATAACAAATGTAGGTGGTCTTGTTGAAACTTGTGTCATATAATATACCTTAAGTCTTTTTCCTTTATCTGATGGTGGCTGAGTTATTTGAATTGCCTCAGCAAGTACATCATTTAATAGTCCTGTTGGTACTCTTTGACCATTTTGCTTATCTACTTCATTTATCATATCAAATATTTTATCTATTCTTTGTCCTGTAAGTGTAGATACGAAAATGATAGGTGCATAAGATAAGTATGCAAGTTTCTCATAAACTTGTTTTTTGTATTTTTCCATAGTATTAGTTTCTTTTTCTACTAAATCCCATTTATTAATTACAATAATTACACCTTTTCCACCTTCATGTGCAAGTCCTGCAATTTTTTCATCTTGTTCAGTTACACCTTCTGTTGCATCAATCATAATTAAACATACATTAGCTTTTTCTATTGCATTTTTAGCCTTTAATACTGAATATTTCTCAAGTTTATCATAAACTTTGTTCTTTCTTCTAATTCCTGCAGTATCTACAAATACATATTTTCCATGTTTATTTTCAAAATATGAATCTATAGCATCTCTTGTAGTACCCGCTATATCTGATACTATTACTCTCTCTTCTCCAAGTATTTTATTAACTAAAGAAGACTTTCCTGCGTTTGGTTTACCAATAACTGCAACTCTAATTGTTTCGTCATCTTCTATCTCTGGTGTTATCTCTCCAAACTCATCATATATTGCATCTAAAAGCTCTCCAATTCCTAGCTTTTTACCAGCAGAAATTGGATATGGATCTCCAAGTCCTAAATTATAAAACTCATACATCTCATCTGGTGGAGTTCCAACTCTATCACATTTATTACATACAAGTATTACTGGCTTTTTAGTTTTTCTAAGCATTTGAGCAACTTCTTCATCTGATACAGTAACGCCTGCTTTTACATCAGTAATAAATACAATAACATCTGCTATATCCATAGCAAGTTCTGCTTGTCTTCTCATCTGTTTTAATATAATATCATCAGATTCTGGCTCTATTCCTCCTGTATCAATCACTTGGAATGTTGTTCCACGCCACTGACAATCTGCATAGATTCTATCTCTTGTAACTCCTGGAACATCTTTAATTATAGCGATTTTCTCGCCTGCTAAAACGTTAAATAATGTTGATTTTCCAACATTTGGTCTTCCAACGATTGCTACTACTTTTTTTGGCATTATTATCCCTCCTTTTAAAGAAATAAATTTTAACGAATATATTTTACCATTTTTGTATAAAAAAGTCAAAAAAGTATTAATATTTTAATATTTTTACTTCAATTTAATAACATAACAATTTAAATTTTTCATTAAATTCTGGATTTACCTTTTTTAAATTTATTGGCTTTAAGTCTTTATTTGTAAAACAGTGTTTTGTTTCTCCTGTTAAAACTATATTTCCATTTTCCTTATTTACCACTTTATATCCTATAGTCATTCTAACTCCGTTATATTCTTTCATAAATATATGAATCTCAATAGTATCGTTAAATGTCACATGATATTTATACTCTACATTTACACCTAAAACTGGAACTGTTATTCCATTTTCTTCTAATATGTCAAATGGAATACCAATACTTTCCATCCAAGCACATCTTCCTTCTTCTAAAAATCTAATATAGTTTGAATGATGAACAACTCCCATCCTATCTGTCTCATAATAGTTAATTTTTCTTTCAAATATATATTCTTTCACTTTTTTTCATCTCCATTTTAATACAAATTATATACTATTAAAATATATCACAAAATAATTAAAAATAATAGCAAAAATAAAAATAAGAATGCACAAATGTGCATTCTTTTATTCTCTTTCCTTTTTACTATATCTTAAAGCTTTGTATATTTCCATTACAACTATTATCACTAACGATAATGCAAATAGTAATAACATATTTGGTACAGACACAGATGTTGTTTTTAAGAATTTACTTAGTATTGGAACTTCCATTATAATTACTTGTAATAATATTGAAAAAGCAATGCCTGCTGGTATAAACCAGTTACTAAATAATTTTGTCTTAAATATAGATTTCTTTTCAGATCTACAATTAAATACATGTACATTTTGTATAAATACCATAAGAGCCATAATTATTCCTCTTGCTGCTTCTTCTGGTAGTTGTAATTTTTTAATCAAGTACGCCCATACTCCAAATACAAGTACACCAATTGTTATAGCTGATACTGCAATTTGTTCTATTAATGATTTATCAAAAAGTGCCTCTTTAGTATTTCTTGGCTTTTGTTTCATAACATCTTTTTCTGCTTTTTCAAAAGATAATGCCATATCTTGAACACCATCTGTTACTAAATTTAACCATAAAAGTTGAATTGCAACAAGTGGCATTGGCAAATTAAAGAATATAGACAAACAGAAAAATAGTACCTCTGCTATTCCACATGATATTAAGAATAATATTATTTTTCTAATATTTGCATATGCAACTCTTCCTTCTTCTATACCTGCAACAATAGATTTAAAATTATCATCTACTATTATCATTTTAGCAGTTTCCCTTGCAATATCTGTACCACTTCCCATTGCAATACCTATATTTGCAGTTCTAAGCGCTGGTGCATCATTTACTCCATCACCTGTTACTGCAACAAACTCACCTTGACGTTTTAAAGATTCAACTATTTCTAGCTTTTGAAGTGGTGTTACTCTTGTAAATACTTTCTTACTCTTTACAAAATTATCAAAAGCATCTTTTCCTTGTTTTAATATTTCTGACACTTCATTTCCAGTTGTTACTTCTTCAAACTTATTTGTCAGATTTAATTCTTTTGCAATTGAAAATGCTGTAAGCGGATGATCTCCTGTTATCATTAATACTTTAATTCCAGCTGTTCTACATTGTTCAATAGATGCAACAACTTCTTTTCTTATTGGATCTATAAATCCTACCATACCCATAAAGCTTAAATCTTTTATTGAGTTTTCATCTAATGTATTATTTGCATTTACTTTACCATTGGCAACAGCTATTACTCTATATCCGTCTCTTGCTAAAGATTCATTTTGATGATTAAGTAGTTCCATATCCATATTGCCATCTACTAAATTTATATTTTTACAAAATCCTGCTACAGTCTCAAGAGACCCCTTTACTGTACAATAAGTTTCTCCATCTTTTTCATAAAATACAGCTGAATATTTATTTTCAGATTCATATGGAATTTCTTCAATTTTATTTACTGAAGATAGATCTACATTTAGTTTTCTACCTAGTACTAAAAAAGCTATATCTATTGAATCACCAATTCTTTTATTTGATTCATCATCTATTTGTGCTTCATTATTTAGAGCTCCAAGCCATGCAATCTGCTTTGCATAAGATATATCTCCATCATTACCAGATACTTCTCCTTCAATTTCGTATCCAGTACCTGTTATACTATATTCTATTCCATTTGGTAAAAGTATTTTCTTTGCAGTCTGCTCGTTTACTGTAAGTGTTCCTGTCTTGTCTGAAGCAATAACAGTACAACTTCCAAGCGACTCTACTGAATGTAATTTCTTAGCTATTACATTTCTTTTTGCCATCTTATTTGATGCAATAGTAAGTGCCATAGTAAGTGCAAGTGGTAACCCCTCTGGCATTGCTGAAACAGATAGAGCTATAACAGATAAAAATATCTCTGTAAATGGTGTATTTTTATATATTAATAACGCTGTAACTATTGATGCAATAATTAATATTAATACTGTTATTTGCTTTGAAAACTTCTCTACTCTAATTGTAAGAGGAGATTTTTCTTCCTTTGTATTGTTAATTGTATTGGCTATTTTACCAATTTCTGTATCTAGTCCAACAGATGTTACAATTGCCTTGGCACGTCCTGTAACAACTGTTGTACCAGAAAATAACATATTTGTCTGTTCAGATAGTGATAATTCTTTAGCTTCTAAAGTATCTGGAATCTTATTTACTTGTACGCTTTCTCCTGTAAGAATCGCCTCATCTATCATAAAATTATGAGATTCTATAACTCTTAAATCTGCGCTTATCTTATCTCCTGATTCTAAAAGTACAATATCGCCTACAGTAATCTCACTTGAATCAATTGATACTTGCTTTCCATCTCTTAAAACTCTAGATTTTACTCTTACTAAGTTTGATAATGCATCAGCAGTATTATTGGCCTTATTCTCTTGATAAGCACCCATTATAATATCTACCATTACAATAAATAATATAGCAATTGCATCTACTACTTCACCTACTACTAAAGATGCTGCCATTGCGACAAGCATTAAAATAACTATTGGATCCATAAATTCTCCAAGTATTATTTTAAAAATGCTATCTTTTTTCTTCTTTGGTAACTCATTTTTACCATATTTTTGAACTCTTGATTCTGCCTCTTTTTGACTTAAACCATTAGTACTTGTATTAAGTTCATTATATACAGAATCTATCTTTTTTGAATACCATCTATGGTCTTTCATATTCAACACCTCATAATAAGGATTTTATCATATAGAATATCTTTATTCAAGACAATATATTATTTCTTTTTGTCTAAATTTAAAAGTTAATTATCCCCATATGTTCAAGTAAAATTTTAGTTCCAAGTAGTATTAAAATAATACCTCCCATAATCATAGCTTTCTTTTCATATTTATCTCCAAACTTATTTCCTATTTTTGTTCCAATTATAGACATTATAAACGTAATAATTCCAATTAAAGATATAGCAATTAAAATGTTTACCTTTAAAAATGCAAATGTAACTCCAACTGCAAGTGCATCAATACTTGTTGCAATAGCAAGTACAATCATAGACTTAAATCCAACGTCATCGCCCGTTTTTTCCTCTTCGTCACTATATGCTTCTTTTATCATGTTTATTCCTAAATAAACAAGCAAAACAAATGCAATTATATAGTCTATACTTGTAACAATACTTTCAAATCCTGTTCCAAGTAGATATCCAATAAGTGGCATTAGAGCTTGAAATCCTCCAAAGTATAGTCCAATGATACCTGCTTTTTTCCAATCCATACTCTTTAATGAAATTCCTTTGCAAATAGACACTGCAAACGCATCCATTGCAAGCCCAATACTAATTAAAATTAATTCTACAAAACTCATAAAACAAAACTCCTTTAATTATTCATATGATTTAAGGTCGAAAAAAAGAGACTATTTGCAAAAAAATTGCAAATAAGTCTCATTATTTAAAATAAAGCCAGATATTTATAATATCATTATGTTGACTTCATTACACATTATAGTGCTAACTACTCCCTCATTTTTAGATATTATACACTATATATTGCGTTTTTTCAACATTTTTTAATTATTATCTTTATTTTTCTTTCTAGATATAATTTTTGCTACCACGAAAATCATTATAGCAGGTGCTATGTAAACTATAGCATTAACAAGAATAAATACATAAAATGGTGCTGAATTTAACTCTGTATATTTCATATAGTCTAATACACTTTTTACACAAAAAGTAATAAGTAATAATACAATTAAAATATACATTATTCTTAAAACGTTTTTCTTCATTTTTTCCACCTCAATTAATATAACTTACTAATCTATATTTATTAATTCATAATCTCTTGAACCATATTCAAGTTCTGCTGCTGCCTCAATTGTATGTACACCATTTCTTGATTGAATTCTTTCAACTAAATGATCACGTCCAGCATCTTTTGAATTATATACAAAATCAATACATGCTTGGTCTATAGCAATCGGATCAACAGATGCAAGAACACCTATATCATTCATACAAGGATCTTCTGCTATTGCACAACAGTCACAATCGACTGACATATTACACATCACATTAATATATACTATATTTCCTTTAAATAACTCTACTACAGACTCAGCAGCATCTGCCATTGATTCTAAAAATTTATCATGATCTGCTGTCCATAAAGCTTCTGGATCTCCTGCTCCATGAATATATGCTTTCCCGTATGCAGATGCACAACCAATAGAAAGTTGCTTTAATGCACCACCATATCCACCCATTGGATGTCCTTTAAAATGTGATAATACAAGCATTGAATCATAGTTTGTTATGTTTTTACCAACATAATTTTTATTTATTGTTTTACCATTTGGGATATCTAATTCTAAATCTGGACCTTCAGCATCCATAATATCTACATTAAAATATTTTGTCCAACCATGATCATCCATCAATTTTTTATGTTTTTCTGTTACATTTCTTTCTCCTTCATATGCGGTATTACATTCTACAACAGTACCATTTACTTTATCTACTATTGCCTTTACAAACTCTGGTCTTATATAATTTTGATTTCCTTTTTCTCCAGAGTGAAGCTTTACTGCTACGTTTCCTTTAAGTTCTACTCCTAATTTTTCAAAAATTTCAACTACACTTTCTGGTGTAATTTTGCTTGTAAAGTATACTTTTGATTTTTCCATAACACAATCTCCCTTCATTTTATATTATTTACTAAAATGTACTTTTATATTTGTAATTTCAGCAATTGTACCAACTCTCATATTTGGTCCATACACTCCAACACCACTTGTTACTATTGATGTCATGTTTCCATATTTTTTCATACCACAAACATTATCAAATTTTAGATGTTCAAGTAGATTAATAGGAAAAATTTGACCATCATGTGTATGTCCAGATAAATCCAAATCTACCCCAGCTTCTGCAAGTTCATTAAGTTCTAAAGGCTGATGATCTACCACAATAATTGGTTTGCTTGTATCAAGCATAGACACTATCTCTTTTGCATTTTTCCTTACATCTATCCCTCTGCCTACCTTGCTTTTATCTGGTCTTCCATATAAATAAAAGCTATTATCTATTAGTATATACTCATCTCTTATTAGCTGTACTCCTGATTCTTCTAAAAGTTCATCCATTCTTAAATCGCTTTCTTTTTTCTTTGAATAATCAAAAGTAAATCCGGCAAGAACTTTTTCACTCACGTCATGATTTCCATATACAGCGTATATTCCATATTTACTCTTTATACTTTTTAAAGCCTCTTTAACTCTTTTAGGATTATCTATAGCATCATATTCATTATCAAAAATATCACCTGCTATTACAACAATATCCGGATTTTGAGCATTAATTTTTTCTACCATATTTTCAATATGTCTATATCCAATATTATATCCTAAATGCAAATCTGCTACCATCACTATATTAAGTTCGTCTATATTTACAGCTTCCTTATCTATTTGGACCTCATAATTTGTTGTTCTAATTATCCTAGAATTAATAATACCATATACACTTATAGTAATAATTAAAGTTATTGCAAAGAATCCAAATGCAATATGAAATCTTTCTATAGCTATTTTTTCATCTTTTTTAAACAGAGTTTTTTCTAATATATACCATGCAATAAGTGCAGATATTGTTATCATAAGTGAATATATCATTATACCAAGCCAATAGTTTCCTACAAATTGAAAACATCTTCTTACTACTCCACTTGGAAGAAGTATTCCTACTAATAAACTACTAGATAGTATAAATTGGACAACAAGTATAGTATTCTTTAAAAATTTATTATCAAAAAATTGTGAGCATACCCTTAACCATCTTACTAAACTCTTATACATTAAAACATTAAATAAAATATATAAAGGTAGTGCAAGTATTGCTATCATCTTATAATTTTCTCCTTTGTTACTTTAAATCTGTAATTATATTTTTCCATTCTTCATTACTATATGGACTATCATATACTGAATATGTTATTTCTCTTTGTTCATCTGCCATAAACTTATCTCTTGTTACATCTATAAATTTATATGCTTTATCTTCACTACTATCATAAACATAATCTTCAATTATAATATCTCCTTCAATAGTAACTAAAACTTTTCTTAAGAATGCACTTTGTTTATTATTATATTTATTTATAAATTCTATACAAATGTCTTCATTGTATGTATCTGAATGCACTTTAACATAACATTCATCTTCTATTGCTTTATCTATTGTGTAGTTTTCATCTACATTATATAAATTCTTATATGTTCCTTTATACATTTCTTGTAAATTATATGGTTCTGTATTCTCAAAATCTTCAAAGACATCGACAAATCTTTCGAGTTCTTTTTTTTCTTCTTGCTTTTTTGATGCACTACCTAAAACTACTAAAGCAGCTGTAACACTAAAAATAATTGTAATAACTATAATAATTATTGTTAATCCTTTCTTATTCATATATTAATCTCCTTTTGTGTAAGTATTGTATCACAAATACCATCACTCTTTCAATATATTTTGTTAATAATAAATTAAAGGAATAGCTTTGCTATTCCTTTTTAAACTTTTCAATTTTCTCTTGAACCTCTTTTTTCTTTTTATCTATCTTATTATTTACATCTTCAACTTTTTCGCTAATAATCTCTTGTACTTCTTCGACTTTATCATTAATCTTATTGCCTACTTCCTCTAATTTGGATTTAATTGTCCATTTAGTATAATCTACTCTATCTTTTATGTTAGGGAATGCATCAACAAGTCTTCTATATAATCTAGACTTGCTATGTATAATGCTTTTAACTTTAGCAGATATTTCACGAGTACTATCTCCAACCTCGCTAGATACCTTCTTTATTCCAAATATTATAATTGATGAAACTACTGAGTCTATAATATATACTATAACAAATACAACAATACATATATGTTTAATGATACTTGGTAACCAATCTATAAATGAATATACTAAAGGATTAGCTATATATACTATTAAACAACAAGCAATGCCAAACATTATTAAGTTTTCAAGACATATTCTGCCATTAATATTAAATTTTCTATTGCTATAGTCCCACCATCTAGCCTTAAATATTTTCTCCATAATAAAGCTTGTTATATATTCAAGAAGCCCACATATTACAATTGACATTACAAAAGTAACTAAAATATCATCTAGATATTTTTTTAATAAAATAGTAACAAGAACAACTCCCCATCCATAGATTGGAAGAACTGGACCTATTAAAAAGCCTCTGTCAACCCACTTTTTTTGTGCAATACTAACTCTAACTGATTCCATTATCCATCCCAAAAAGGAATAGATAAAAAACATTAGAGTATACGTCTCTATTGTCTGTAACATCTTATCCACCTTCTTAATTTAATATAGCATAAATACTATATATTTTCTACTCTAAGTTCTTTATTTTGTGCTTTATTATTTTTTCTTTTTTTGAGTGCAATTAATTTATTTACTTCTGCACCTAAAAATACAGCATAAAAACAAGAATAAGTCCACATCATAACAAGCATTAAAGCTGTTAAGCTACCATAAGTTATAGAGAAGTTTTTAAATATATCTAAATATTTTGCAAAAACATATGATATAACGTTTAATGCAATTCCCCCAAATATAGCACCATACACTTGGCTTTTAAATGAAACTTTATGTTTAGGAAGAAAGCGATAAATTAGCATAAATATAACTATAGTAACAGCAAGGAATAATAGTTTTGTAACAAGTCCACTTATAAATGTAAAATTCTTAAGTCCATCAAATTTATTTTTTATTATAGAAATCAAGCTATTACTAAATACTAACGCCGCAAGTCCAAGAACAAATAGAACAATAAATAACAAAGTGCTAACTATTGCTCTAAATCTAAGTTTCAAATAATTAGTTTTTTCTTCCTCATTTGTCTTATATATAGAGTGAAGTCCTTTGGTTAATGCATATAGTCCTTTTCCAGCAGACCAAAGAGTAAATATGATTGATATTGATATTGTTCCAATAGATTTGGTATATACTTCATCTATTATTTTAATTACAATTCCATTCATATTATCTGGTATTATTTTAGAAAACGCATTAAACATAACATCTTTATCTAATCCAGTATACTGTATTAACGTAATAATTAAAATTACAAATGGAATAAATGAAAGTATAGTATAATATGAACATTGTGAAGTATATTCACTTATATGATCTTTATCCATACTTTTAAATACTTTCTCTACTTTTTTTAAAATACCTTCTATTTTTTCTTTAAAATTCATTTTTTCTTTTCCTATTATATCTTTCTCCACTCTATTATTTTTAGCATTTATATTAATTGTACTCAATTAAACTTAATAAATATTAATATTTATTTAACTTTTTTATTAAAGTATGCATTCTTGCGTGATAATCGTTTTTTGTATAAAAATTTATAGCACTTTCATTATATGCAAATACATTTAAATTTACATATTCACAGCCCAAAGACTTAAAATATTCCTCGATTTTTTCCAAAAGCTTTTTTCCAACTCCATTTGCTCTACTATTTTTATTAATAATGAGCTCTGTCACACAACCAGTTTTTGGACATTTGTAATCAAGCTTGTCCCAATTATTATATTTTACTATGATTCCACAAACTAGCCCAATAGCCTTATTGTTTTGTATAGCAATATATATTTTTCCATTATTATCTGCAACATCTTGTAGCATATAATCTACATACTTTTCTCTATATTCTTTGCTAACATGATCTAAATTATCTTTATCTATTGATACAATATATTCTTCAAGTTCAACCATCAAATCTTTTACATCTTCTATATATTTATCTTGATATTCTATTATTTCCATTTAATCTCCTTTATAATTATTATTTTCTATTTTTCCTTTGGGTATATCATTTTCATAATTATCCATAAAATGATGTACTTTTCCATCTTGAACATATGAAATTATAGTTTTTAAATTTACGTTTTTTGTACTATTATATATATTCATATCTATTTTATCGTACTTTTTCCTAAGTTCTACAAGAAGATCTTTCATTTCTTTTCTTTTTGACATTCCTTCTTCATTATTTGTTCTAGTATATTCCTCTGTAAATTTACATGCACACTGCAAAAACTCTAATTCATTTTCATCTCTCCATCTTATTATGTCTGCCTCTTTAACATAATAAAGTGGTCGTATAAGCTCCATTCCTTCATGAAAAGTGCTATGTAGTTTAGGCATCATTGTCTGCATTTGAGCCCCATACATCATTCCCATAAGAATAGTTTCAACTACATCATCAAAATGATGTCCAAGTGCTATTTTATTGCATCCAAGAGACCTTGCAAATTTATATAAATGTCCTCTTCTCATTCTTGCACATAAATAGCATGGATGATCATCTACATGTGTTACCACCTCAAAAATATTAGATTCAAATATTTTTATTGGTACATTAAGCAATTTTGCATTATCTATTATCTTCTGTCTATTTTTAGTACTATACCCTGGATCCATTACTATAAATTCAAGTTCAAAATCTTTCTTTCTATGTTTTTTTATTTCCTGCATACACTTTGCAAGAAGCATTGAATCTTTTCCGCCAGAAATACAAACTGCTATTTTATCTCCATCTTGAATCATGTCAAATTCATTTATTCCTTCAACAAATTTAAGCCATATTTCTTTTCTATATTTAGTTGTTAAATCTTTTTCAACTTGTTCATACTTTTGTAATACTTTTTCTTCTTTCATAATTACTCCTTAATTATATCTTTAATAACCTCTCCTGCAATAATTAATCCTGCAACAGAAGGTACAAAAGATATACTTGCTGGTACTTGTCTTTTAG
Source organism: uncultured Clostridiaceae bacterium (assembly GCA_947381905.1). Taxonomy (GTDB): domain Bacteria; phylum Bacillota; class Clostridia; order TANB77; family CAG-465; genus CAG-465. Next base: position 12,955 of record CANCXL010000010.1, read on the forward strand.
TGCTGTCTTTTAAGCAGTCATTTAAAACATCCTCATCTGGTTTTATTGGCTCTTCTTTTGAATATAATACTTTTAAATTATTTATTCCACGGTTTCTTAATTCTTTTCTTATAACTTTTGCAAGTGGACATACTGATGTTTTAGATATATCTGCTATCTCAAACTTTGTTGGATCAAGTTTATTACCTGTTCCCATTGATGAAATAATTGGTATGTTTAACGCTTTTGCATCCATTACAAGCTCAATTTTTGCTGTTATTGTATCTATTGCATCCACAATGTATGTAACATCTTTTAAATCTATCTCTTTATTGTCTGGCATATAAAATGATTTATATGTTGTGACATTTGCATCTGGATTTATATCTAATATTCTTTCTTTCATCACATCTACTTTATATTTTCCTATGGTTGAATGAAGTGCATGAATTTGCCTATTTAAATTTGTAATGTCTATATTATCGTTATCTATTAATACAAAATTTGAAACGCCAGCTCTTGCAAGTCCTTCTGCAACAAAAGATCCTACTCCTCCTACACCAAATATTGCAATTTTACTATTTTTTAATTTTTGCACTTTATCTCTTCCAAGCATTAGTTCTGTTCTTATAAATTGACTATGCATTGTATTCTCCAATCTCTTTTTCTACCAAATCTTCACAATCTCTCATAGCATAAATTGTTTTTTCAAGTAAAGTATCTAAATCCCATTCAAGCATTTGAGCTCCCTCTTTTATTGTATCTCTTGAACATCCTGCAGCAAATTTTTTATCTTTAAATTTCTTTTTTAAAGAACTTAATTCTAAATCCTTTGTACTTTTTGATGGTCTCATTTTAGCAGCAGCCCAAATAAGTCCTGTTAGTTCATCTGTTGCAAATAATACTTTCTCCATTTCATGTTCTGGTTTTACATCTGAACATGGTCCATATCCATGACTTGCAGTAGCATGTATTAACTTCTCATCTATATTTCTTTGCCTCATTATTTCCTGAGATTTTATACAGTGTTCATCTGGATATTGTTCAAAATCCAAATCATGAAGAAGTCCTGCAATACCCCAAAATTCTTCTTCATTACTGTAGCCAAGTTCTCTTGCAAAGTATTTCATAACACCTTCAACAGTTAGTGCATGTCTTACATGAAACTCTTCTTTATTATATTCCTTTAATAGTTCAAATGCTTCTTCTCTACTCATATTAAAAAATCCCCCTTAAATTAAATATTTATAATTATTTTATTAGTTTCAATCTTAGTGCATTAACAACAACTGTAAAACTACTTAGTGTCATTGCAAGTGATGCAATCATTGGATTTACTTGCACCCCAATTCCTTTAAATAACCCTAATGCAACTGGTATCATTAATATATTATATATAAATGCCCAAAATAAGTTTTGCTTAATATTTTTTATTGTTTTGTCACTAATATAAATTAAATCATTTATTCTATCTAAATTATCATTCATAATTACAACAGAACTACTATCTATTGCTATATCTGTAGCACTTGAAATTGACACTCCAATATCTGCATTTACAAGAGATATACTATCATTTATTCCATCTCCACACATAAGCACAATTCCATCTTGTTTTAATTCTTTAATTTTTTGTGCCTTCTCTTTAGGTAAAACATTAGCAATTACTTTAGTTATTCCAACTTGTTTTGCAACTGCCATTGCTGTCTTTTCATTATCTCCAGTAAGCATTACTACATTTATTCCTCTTTTTATAAACTTATCTATTGCAACTTTTGCATTATCCTTTATAGTATCTTTTACACCAAATAATGCTAATACATTGTCATTACTTGCCAAATACAAAATACTATTACCATCTTTTACAAGAGTATCTTCATCTTCTAAAGTTGGTATTTCTATATCCATTTTTTCTACATATTTCCTATTTCCAATGATATATTCATAATTTCCAACATTTGCTCTTACCCCATATCCAGGCAAAGCCTCAAAGTTTTCTACAGATAATAGCTCAATATTCTTTTTTATAGCATAATCAATAATAGCTCTTGCAATTGGATGCTCTGAATATTTTTCAATGCTTGAACATATTTTTAATATTTCATCATCACTTTTATTAGAATAATTAAATATCTTAGTAACAGTAAGCTTTCCGTTTGTAATAGTTCCTGTTTTATCTAATACTATAGTTTTTACTTTGTGAGAATTCTCTAGAGTCTCACTTGTTTTTACAAGTATACCCTTTTTACTGCATAGCCCTGATGCAATAACTATTGCAAGAGGCGTTGCAAGTCCTAAGCTACAAGGACACGCTACAACTAGAACAGATATAAAAACATTTAATGCAATACTTACGTCCTTTGAAATTATATACCATACTATGAAGGCAAGTATAGATATTACGATTACTACTGGTACAAATACTCCACTTACTTTATCTGCAATTTTAGATATTGGAGCTTTTGTATTTGTTGCTTCCGCTACCATTCTAACAATTTCTGATACTGCAGATTCTTTTCCTATTCTTTCCGCTTTATATTCTATTCTACCTTCATAATTTATACTTCCAGCTATTACTTTTGAACCTTTTTCTCTTTTTACGGGTACACTTTCACCTGTAATAAAAGATTCATCTATATGTGTTGAGCCAGACAAAATCTCACCATCAACAGCAATTTTTTCTCCTGGTCTGCAAACAACTATATCTCCTTTTTTTATCTCATCTAATGTAACTGTCTTTTCTTTATTATTTTTAATTATTGTAGCAAGAGATGGCGTTATAGTCATAAGATCTTGTAGAGCTTCTTTTGTCTTATCTTTATTTTTTCCTTCAATGTATTTTCCGATTTTAATAAAAAAGATAATAACAGCACAAGACTCGAAATATAGTTCATGAACATACTCTACTTTTCCACTATATATCTCAAATGTACTAAATAAACTAAATATAAAACTTGCAAAAACACCAATTGTTACAAGAGTATCCATGTTAGGCGTTAAATGAACTAGATTTTTAAGTCCATTTTTTATTAAATCTCTTCCTAAAAACATAACAATAATGCTAATAATAAATAATGATAATGCATAATTAAGTGGATTATTTACAGCACTTAAATATGGAATACTTGGCATACCTATCATGTGTCCCATTGATATATAAAGTGCTAAAATTGCAAATACTGAAATAATAATTAAATTAATTTTTTGCTTGCCTTTCTTGCGCTCTTCCTTTTTAAATGTGTCAATTCCTAGTCCTTCAAATCCAGCTTTATCTATATACTTATTTAAATTCTCTATTGTAAGCTTTTGTTCATCATATTCTATTGATACATTATTCATAACAAGATTTACAGATGCTGCATTTATTCCATCTTGTTTATTCAAATATTTTTCTAGTCCTGATGAACATGCACTACATGTCATTCCACCAACTTTTATTATAACTTTTTTCAAAATATTATTCCTCTACTTCAAATCCAGCATCATTAATTGATTCTACTATATCATCTAATTCTACCTTTTCACTATCATATTCTATAACAGCCTTTTTATCTTCAAAGTTTACTTGAGCCTCTACAAAATCCATACCATTTAACACTTTCTCAAGTCTTGATGAGCATCCATTACAATGCATTCCTGTTATTTTTAATTCAATTTTTTTCATAATAAAAATTCCTCCTCTATCTTATTCTCTTAAAAAGATCCATAACTTCATCTATTATTTTAGTATCTCCATTTTTTATATCTCTAACAACACAATTTCTTATATGACTTTCAAGAATAGTATTTTCTACACTTTCTAGTGCCTTATTTACTGCAGAAATTTGAGTTAGAATATCATCACAGTATCTATCATCCTCTATCATTTGCTTTATGCCTCGAATTTGTCCTTCAACAATGTTTAGTCTTTTGGTTATGTTCTTTTTTTCATCTTCTGCTCTATGTGTGCTTTTAACACACACATTGCAATTTTCACATTTTTCTTTTTTCATTTTGTATACCTCGTATCAATTATATACCCCCAAGGGGTATTTGTCAACAAAATTTAAATATAGTTATTTTTATGTAAATTGGTCTATTTACATTGCTTTTTATCTCTAAAAGTATTATAATATTATCATACAACACATACAGAAAGGAGCATTATTATGCGAATTGAACCAGTTGAGAGGATTCATCCATTAAAAAGTTCTAAGGACAAGACTCCAGACTTTATGATGGGAAGCGAACAACGACAAAGAGACACTTTCCAAAGGTTGTTACAACAAAAACAGCAGCAACAGCAAAAAGTTGAAGATAAGCCCAAGACTTTAGTAAGAAGACTTGATACAGTGGAGATATCTTCACAGGCGCGCAGGCTTTATGAGCAATCTAAGGAAAACAAGTAACCCTTAAACCCATGCGTACTTTAAAGGAGGTATGGGTTATGAAGAAGAACAGCTTTTACCTTATCAGCAACTTGACCATCGCAGGTATTGCTTTACTGCTTTTTGGCGGCGTTACCATCGCAATTTGGTATTATGCAATCGTCAATATAAGCGTGGGAGCAATCATTGCCGCCGTTTTAGGGTCTCTTATCCCTGCCCTTATAACTTATGCACTTTCAGTGTCTATCATTGAATTTGTTAAGGAGAACATTATCAACTAAGATCTGTGTGTACACGGGTCTATGAAAAAAGGTCGCACTTAAAAGTGCGGCCTTTACTCTACTAATTATCTTGCAATTCATATTTATTAAGATTTTCTTCATATCGTATAATTAAATCTTCAAGCTCATCTATTCTTTCTGTAAGATCATCTATTGTATCTTGTTTATCTGATACGTCTTGCTCTAATTGATTAATTCTATTATTATAGTCTTTTTGTCTTTTTATTTTACTGCTTTCATTTTCTTGTAGTTTTTCTATAACCTCTTTAGACGCATAAACTTTAACTTCGTATATTCCTTCATAAGCTGGTATCTCTTTTCTATTTATACTATCTATTGAATCTCTTATCATGTTAAATTCTTCATTTTCTTTTAAGTCACTATAAACATATAATGTATTAGACGCTGTTTTAGTTGTATTCATATAAAAGTATTTAGAATGTTCTGCAACAAGTTTTATATTATCTCTATCTTCCTCTACAAATGACACTGTATAATATGAATCTACTGAAAGTCCTTCTTCGTAATCTATATATAATTTTGTTTCAACAATATTTGAATTATCTCCTTTAGTTGAATAATTAAATCCTGACATTCCTATTAAAATAAATCCAATTCCAATTCCACATGCTATAACAGCACTAATAAATTGAAGTGCCATTCTTGTTTTTTTACATTTTTTACTTACAATTATATTATATGCAATTTCAATTATTACTAAATCAGCTGCAATTCCTGCAAGTATACATATTAATGCACCTACAAAAAGCATTCCTGTTTTAATAAAGACAAAACTACATACAAGTGCCACTGTAAGAGCTATAAGACCAATAATAAACCAAAAGGCAAAAAATCCTACTGCAAGTTTTACTCCAAACATAATTATCTTAGTAATTCCAGATAAGAATTTAGATTCACTATGTGCTGGATCTCTTATAATAATCTTCTCTTTTCTTTTCTCAAATAATACTTTAGAATCTTTTTTGTTATTTTCACTTTCTTTGTCGTTTCCTTCTGTATCTTTTTCTTCTTTTTCACTTTGCTCTGCTATTTCAAAATAATCTAAGTATCTAATTTTAAACGCATGTAATATAATTACCACTCCAATAACCAAAGCAAATATTATATATATTGCATCTAGTATATCATAAGCCAATGAATATGCATTATATGGTAACCATCCTAAAAGACCTCTTACTACTTGTGAACCTATTCCACCTATTATTCCTAAAATTAAAAATAGTATTATTCCAATAAAGCATTGCTCAATAATACATTTTATTATTTGAGTAAATTTCATATTTGCAAACATAGTTATAGTTTTAGTTATATAACTAAAAAAATCTTCAACATATTTGTTTAAATTGTTTTTGGAATCTTTATTCTCTTTTACCTCTTTTACATTTTCATTCATAAGTTCATCAATATTATAATTAAATAACTTACATATTGTTAACACTTTATCCATTTCTGGATAGCTTTGACCAGATTCCCACTTTGAAACTGCTTGTCTAGATACTCCTAACTTTTCTGCTAGTTGTTCTTGTGACAAGTTATTCTCTTTTCTAATTCTTTTTAAATTATCTGGTAATTTCATGTTAAACCTCCTCCTTTCTACAAATAATTTTACTTTGCATACTGGTTGCATTCCACCAATTTCAAGTTGTTTTTTGTATATTTTTGGTTGCATTAGCATGATTATACCACTTTTAGGATAAAAAACAAAGAAAAAAATATAGATAACCACTCTTATCTATATTTTATTTTAAATTTTAAGTTTTTAGAATATCAATTTTAATTATTGCAAAAATAGCACCTAAAATTTCAATCATACAAGTAAGTATTCCAAAATATGCAGACACTCCTATGTCATAAAATATCCAAATTAAAGGACCAATTGCAGAACAAAATCTATATATTGTTAAATTATCTTGCCAAGCGCCATAAGTATATACAATTGCAGATAAAACTGGAAGGATACTAATAATACCATCATATGATAGTATACCTACAATAATAGTTGTCAAAACTATAAGTATTAATGTAAAAATATTCTTATCTTTATTATTTTTACTATATAAGTAAAAAATATAAGCACGTATAATACCTAGTATTGATGCATATGCACCACTTAATCCACCTAGAAATAAATATTCAATAAAACATGATATATTACAAAGTATTAACAATACTAGAACTCTATTTTTCTGTTTCTGGAAATTAGATACTGCAGCAAATAATACACTACAAAGGCCCGCTATCTGTGAAAAAACAAATGGTAAAGTAATTTCATACATAAACATTCCTTCCTATAAAATACTGATACTCACTTTATTAGTATTATTTACCATGATTTAATACTTATTTACTTTTTTTATTATTTCTTCGTATTGTTTAATAAGATTATTATAACTTTCTATGCTTATATGTTCATCTATTTCGTGTGCAGTCATAGGTCCTGCTCCAAGTATTATCTTTTTAGATTTTTCTCCTCCAAAACTTGCTTCAGTCATAAAGTTAACCGTTCTATTTTTTTCTAAAAATTCTACATCATTATAAAAAGGTTCAATTTGTTCTATTACTTCATAATCAAATTTATATTTTTCCTTCATACTATTTAATTTTTCTTTTATCATTCTTATTATCTTACTATCTGTTATTCTAAAATCTAAAGTTGCAATGCATGAACAAGCAACAGAGTTTTTAGCACTTCCACCATTTAATAATCCAAGATTCATTGTAGTATATGGTATTTCATATTTACTATCTACTAAAGATTTTATTTCTTTTTCATAATAATGATTTAGCTCACCAAGCATTTTTACAGCATTAAGATTTGCACTAACTCCTTTATCTGGATTACTAGAATGTGCTTTTTTTCCATAAAACTTAATATCTATTTCAAGAAGTCCTTTTCCTCCTGTATATGCCATGTTATTTGTTGGTTCTCCATAAATCATATATTCTGGAAAATCTTCTTTTGAATTTACTATATCATAGATTCCTCCAAATCCTATCTCTTCATCATATGTAAAATATGCTTTTATTCCATATTTTAATTTACTTAAATCTATATTTTTGCATGCATTAATAAATGCTGCAATGCCAGATTTCATATCACAAACACCAAGACCATATATATTATTTTGACTTACAACCATCTCTAAAGGATTTGTTTTCCATCCATCTACATACTCTACGGTATCAGTATGTCCTAAAAATCCAATTTTAGGATTATTTCCATATTGCATAATAATGTATTTACCCTTATACACTGTTTTGAAATTTAAGCTTTTTAACTCACTCTCAATATAATTTATTATTTTACTATTTTCTTTGTCTTTTATTGTATTAAATTCTACTAATTTCTTTAATATATCCATAAATTTTCTCCTTTAATAATATAAATAAAAATAAAATAAGAGTGCACATATAAGCAAATTAAATTTACCCATACATACACTCCCATATCTATAATTATATTATAACTATATTTTAGGCATCAAGAATATGCGCATGAATAAATTTTGCCAAAACAAAATGTCTCCATGCTCTATGATGCATATTTACTAAACTATTACTTATACATTTATTCATGTTCTTTTCCCTCCTCCAATTATTTAAAAAAGCCTTATGGTGATATCTTTTAAGACTCCTCCATAAGACTTACTTATTTCTGTGTAAATAGATATTTCTATTCTGTACTGCTCACATTAACCTGCTTAAGTACACTCTTAATATGTATTAATATTAGCATATGACATAAAATTTGTCAATAAAAACAAGGTAGATATTACTCTACCTTGATGCATAGTATCATATTTTCTTCTCTCCTATTTATGTATATAATCGAATGAATTATATAAAAGGGGGAAACCTTTATAAAATTGCTAAATGTCTAAAATGTATTTCAAATTAAGAACTCTGCCTTCAATTGCATATAGTAAAACAGCCTTTTCCTTATTTGATGTAGTTAAATTTCTTTTTTCTACTAAATGCACTAAAGCATATACATTTTGCTTAATTTTATGCAAATCTTCAACACTAATGCTTGCGACAGCGCTAGTATCAAAATTTATACGTTCACTCATTTTAGTCACCTCCTAATTATATGATATAAGGAGATATGATACTAGCACTGGTTTAATATATACCAAAAAGGTATAATTACTCTTTTTAGTAATTATACCTCAAAATTTAAGATAATATATTATACTATTATTATACCACTTTTTACCTTGAAATACAAATTGGAGTAGATTTTCATCTACTCCATGAATAAACGTATAGTATATAGGTCTATAAAGTCGCAATCCCTATATACACTTTTATTATACCACTTTTTATCTCAAAGCACAAATTGGAGTAGATTTTCATCTACTCCTTGAATAAACGTATAGTATATAGGTCTATAAAGTGGTAATCCCTATATACATTTCTATTATACCACTTTTTGTTTTAAAGAGCAAATTTAAATAATATGTAAATATTAATATTACTTAAGAGTTAGTACTACAACATTTTCTATATGTTCACTGTTTGGAAATAAGTCCACTGGAGTAACCACTCCAACATTATAATATTGGCTAAGTATTTTTAAATCTCTTGCAAAAGTTGCGGGAGAACAGCTAACATACCCTACTTTTTTAGGCTTAAAATTAATAATATATTCAATACTTTCTAAATCTAATCCCTTTCTTGGAGGATCTACAACTATTACATCTGGATGAATATCTCTTTTTTGGTATTCTACAATTTTAGATTCTACACTGCCTGCAATATATTCAGCATTATCTACATTGTTTAATTCTATATTCATGTTAGCCATTTTAACAGCTTGTTCTTCAATCTCTATTCCATATAATTTTTTTACACTATCACTTAAAAATATTCCTATTGAGCCTACTCCACTGTATAAATCAAATAATATCTCGTCTCCATTTAATTCTAGTTTTTCTTTTAATACATTATATAATACTTCTGCTTGAACTGTATTTACTTGAAAGAAAGATTTTGAACTTATATAGTATTTATAATCTCCAATATAATCTTTTATATATCCACTACCATATAATATCTTTTCTTCCTTTCCTAGTATTTCGTTTGTTTTGGATGTATTTAAATTTAGTATAATAGATTTTATATTTTCATTATCTTTTAAAATATTTACTATTTCTTCCATTCTAACATCAGTAAATATATCTTCTTTGTTTACTATTATAACTATCATCATTTCTCCAGTATAATAGCCTCTTCTAATTAAAATGTGTCTAATATCTCCTGTATTATCTTCTTCGTTATATCCAACAAATCCCTTTAATAATAGTAATTTAAATACTTCTTTAGACATTCTATCTATTTCTTGATTTTGAATAAAACATTCCTCATTTTCAATTATATCATGACTTCTTTTAGCATAAAATCCTAATTTATTTTCACCCTCTACTGTTCTTCTTACAGGATATTGTGCTTTATTTCTATAATATAATGGTACTCCCATTCCTATTACATTATCTAGTCCTGCATATTTTAATTTTTGTTTTGCCAATGTATTTTTTACAAGTTCCTTTTTTATTTGCAACTGACTATTATACTCTATATGTTGTCCTGAGCAACCACCACATCTTTTATATGCACCACATATTGGATCTACTCTTGAATTATTTTTAGAAACAATATCTATCATTTTTCCAATGCAAAAAGAATTATTAACTTTAATAATTTTAGTTAATATTCTTTCTCCTTTTATTGCTCCAGGTATAAAAACAACTTTATTTTCATGTCTTGCAATTCCCTCTAAGTTTATTCCATTATCTATGATTTCTAATTCTATTTCATCATTCTTTTTCAAAACTTATTCCACCTTTTTTATCTTTAATGATTATACCATATAGCAAAAGATATGTTCAATAACTAATTTACATTTTAAATATTTTTTTATTTTAACTTTGTAACAAAATATTATATTTTAGAATATAGTATATTAAGTTGAGCATAAAGCTTAACAAACAAAGGAGTGAATGTGTATGTGCATAGATCGAGATAATCTAGTTTGGATAATTGTCTTAGTCCTAATACTAATTATTCTATACTTCATTTGTAATGAAAAGAATTCATCTACACCACTAAACTTTGATACTTTCTTTGAAAGTACTTAAAGTTTATATAACAAAGAGAGGTGAATTTTATGATGGATGAAAGATGCGGATGTGGTAACTGTGGAGGTTGCGGATGTGGATGCCAAAACAACTGTGGTTGCGGATGCGGAAATAACGGATTATTCGGTGGCGGAAACTGTTGCTGTATCTGGATAGTATTAATTATAATTGTACTATGCTGTTGTTGTTGCTAAGCACATAAATACATAAAAGTGGAAGGATTTATTCCTTCCACTTTATTTTTTCTTTGTTACTTTTAGGTTCAAAATTCTTCTTAAAAACTCTCCTGTATAGCTTTCTTCTACTTTAGCTACTTGTTCTGGAGTACCAACAGCTACAATAGTACCACCATTGTCTCCACCTTCAGGACCTAAATCTATAAGATGATCTGCACTCTTTATTACATCTAAATTATGTTCTATTACAAGCAAAGTATTTCCATTATCTACAAGTCTTTGTAATATATCTATTAACTTATGTACATCTGCCATATGAAGACCTGTTGTAGGCTCATCTAAAATATACATTGTCTTTCCTGTAGAACGTTTTGAAAGCTCTGTTGCAAGTTTTATTCTTTGAGCTTCACCACCAGATAATGTGGTAGATGGTTGACCAATTTTTATATATCCAAGTCCAACATCCATTAAAGTCTGAAGCTTGTTTGCAATTTGAGGATGATTTTTAAAGAACTCAAGACCTTCTTCAACAGTCATATCTAAAACATCGCTTATACTTTTACCTCTATACTTTACTTCTAATGTTTCTCTTGAATATCTCTTACCTTTACATACTTCACAAGGTACATATACATCTGATAAGAAATTCATTTCAATTTTTATTATACCATCCCCAGAACATGCTTCACATCTTCCACCTGGTATGTTAAAACTAAATCTTCCTTTTTGATATCCTCTAAGTTTAGCTTCATTTGTATTTGCAAATATATCTCTAATATGATCAAACATTCCTGTATATGTTGCTGGATTAGAACGTGGTGTTCTTCCTATTGGTGATTGGTCAATATTTATTACTTTATCAAAATATTCTAACCCTTTAATTTTGTCATATTCTCCTGGTCTTGTATATGCTCTATTTAAGTCTCTTTCCATTGTTTTACATATTATCTCATTTACTAATGTAGATTTTCCTGAACCAGATACTCCTGTTACACAGTTAAATACTCCTACTGGAATTTTAACACTAATATTTTTTAAATTATGTTCTCTTGCACCTTTAATCTCAAGATATCCTATTTTTGTTTTTCTTCTTTCTTTAGGAACAGGAATTTTAAGTTCACCACTTAAATACTTTCCAGTTATTGAGTCTTTACATTTTACGATATCTCCCGGTTTACCAGCAAATACTACGTTTCCGCCATGAACTCCAGCACCAGGGCCAATATCTACTATAAAATCTGATTCTCTCATTGTATCTTCATCATGCTCTACTACAATTAATGTATTTCCTAAATCTCTCATCTTCTTTAGAGAATTTAAAAGTTTCTCATTATCTTTTTGGTGAAGTCCAATACTTGGTTCATCTAATATATACAAAACACCTGTAAGTCCAGAGCCAATTTGAGTTGCAAGCCTTATTCTTTGAGATTCTCCTCCTGAAAGACTTCCAGCATTTCTAGATAAAGTTAGATAACTAAGTCCAACATCAATTAAAAATTGTAATCTTGAATTAAGCTCTTTTACAATTTGCTCACCTATCGCTCTGTCCTTCATTCCCATTTTTTCATATTCTTTATTTATTATATTCTTTATTTCTACTATATTTTTGCAACATAACTCATGAATATTATATTTACCTATAGTTACTGCAAGTACTTCTTTTTTTAGTCTTGCGCCATCACAATAATTACAATGTGTACTTGACATGAACCCTTCATAATATGTCTTCATTCCTTGCGATTTAGTATCATTACATCTTCTTTGCAGTGTATTTACTACACCTTCAAATTCTTCTTCAAATGCCTTGTCTGACATCTTTGTTCTATGTACAAACTTGATCTTTTCTCCTTTGCTTCCATATAATAATACATCCATAAAATCTTTTGGTAAATCCTTTAATTTAGTGGTAGGATTTACACCATAATGATTGCAAAGTCCTTCAATATACATTCTGCTAATTGAATCTACAAATGTTCCTGCACCAGTCCAACCTTTAATGCACCCATAATCTGATAATCTTTTATTCATATCTGGCATTATTTTTTCTGGATCTATACTCATTATTTCACCTAGACCTGTACAATGTGGACAGGCTCCAAAAGGACTATTAAATGAAAACATTCTTGGTGTCATTTCCTCAATACTTATTCCACAATCTACACATGCATAATTTTGAGAAAATACTTGATCTGTATTTTTATCTAAATTTACAATTATAACTAGATTTTCTGCATATTTTAATGCAAGTTCAACTGAATCAGCAAGTCTTTTTCTAATGTCTGGTCTTACTACAAGTCTATCAACTATAACCTCAATATCATGTTTTTTTTGTTTATCTAGTTGTGGGATTCCCTCAGATAAATCATAAGTTTCTCCGTCAATTCTTGCTCTGATATATCCATCTTTTAATACCTTTTCGAGAATCTTTACATGTTCACCTTTCTTACCGCGAATTACAGGTGTTACAACTAATATTTTAGTTCCTTCCTCATAAGAAAGTATTTGGTCAACAATCTCATCTATTGTCTGTTTTTTTATTCTCTTCCCACAATTTGGACAATGTGGTATACCAACACGCGCATATAATAGTCTTAAATAATCATAAATCTCTGTTACTGTACCTACAGTAGAACGAGGGTTCTTAGAGGTAGTCTTCTGATCAATAGATATTGCAGGAGATAATCCTTCTATATATTCAACGTTTGGTTTTTCCATTATTCCTAGAAATTGTCTAGCATATGAAGATAGAGATTCAACATATCTCCTTTGACCTTCTGCATAGATAGTATCAAATGCCAAAGATGATTTTCCAGAACCTGATAGTCCTGTAAATACTACTAGTTCATTTCTTGGTATTTCTAAACTTATATTTTTTAAATTATTTTCTTTTGCTCCTTGTATTATTAATTTTTCATTCATTTTTATCCACCTTCAAAATCATTTGTATTATACCATACTCTAGTTTGTTTTACAAGAACGTTTGTACGTTTTATAAAAAAAGGCTTATGGAAATTTATTCCATGAGCCTTTTTCTTACTTTAACCTTTTAATTATGGTACGCATAATACTATCATCTATAAATGTATTATTTACTTCAAATTTATCTTCTGGTAATAGTTCTTCTATAAATGTAACAGATGGTACATAATGCCACTTTCCACCAACTTTTAATGAGTTTAATATTTTCATATAGCTTTGAGCATATTCAAAACATTCTTGGTCATTTGCTTCTTCCTGATTTGCCTCATTAAAGTGTTTAGTAAAGGTTAAATTAGATGTTATTAAATCATATGTATTTTCTGGATAATCTTTTAAAAGCCAATCTTCTTGCTCTAGTCTATCTGTATCTTCACACTCCATATCTAAGCCATATGAATCTATTCCTTTTTGATTTAAGTATTTAACTAATTCCCCATTTTTTCCGCAACCTATATCTAAAGATTTACCTTTGAGTTCTTCATCTTTTACATCTAAAATCTCTAAAATAAATTCTGGCGAATATTTTGAAGAAGCTTTATCATTATCTTCTTTTGATGTAAAATCGTTTATGAAATTTCTTACTTGTGTAAAGTGTTCAAGTGCAATTCTTTCATAATCTTTTTCAGGATTTCCTATATTTTCAATCAATTTATGATATATTTCTAATATGTTTTGACAATCCTTTTTACTAAAATTTTTCCCGTTAGTTCCTTTAGCCAAATTTGCTAAAAAACTTCTAGATAGTTTTTCTAATACTTTATTATAATTATCTGTATTTAGTTCCTCTATAATCTTTTCCCTATTTAAATCAAAAGCCTCTTTATGCTCAACATTTCTTTTATTTAATATTAAATTTTCAAAGCTTTTCCCTTCAAATGCAGTAAGTATAAACGTATATAATTCTTCTGTATTCATTTTTTCCTCCTTAAAGTTTATTTATTATATCACACATTATGTAAAATATCTATTATTTTACTTTAAATGCGGTGTCTGACCACTATAAATTATTTTAAAGCCATTTTCGTCTTTTTCTATCTTTGTTATAGAAGTCTTTGGTATTTTTACAGATTTTTGCCTATTTGACCATCTCTTTTTCTCTATAATATGATATATAATACTAATTACTCCAGCATGAGTTACTATCATTAAATTTTCTACATCTTTATTTTCTTTTACTATTTTAAAAAAGGCATCTCTAATTCTATGGAAGAATTCTTTTGGTGACTCACCTTCTGGAAATTTTTCATTATATTTAAGTTTAGAAAAAAATGCATTAGGATAATTTTTTATAGCTTCCTCATTTAACATTCCAGCAAAAATACCATTATTATTTTCACGAATGCTACTATCATATACGATTTCTAAATTTAACTTTTTATTTATTATTTCAGCTGTCATCTGCGCTCTTTTTAAATCACTAGAAATAATCTTGTCTACTTTTATTTGCTCACTATCTTCAAGATAATCCGCAAGCTTTTGTGCTTTCTTAATTCCTTCTTCAATTAATGGAAGGTTACTCCATCCACCTCTATATCTTTCATCATCATCTCCATGTCTTACTAGATATATGTTCATTTTACTCTCCTTTAATATAAACTATATTGTATCATATATAATGAAAAAAAGTAAGGGGTTATATTCCCTTACTTTCTCTAATTTTTTTAATTAACTCTTGTGCCACATCTTGACTTATACTATTTGTGTCAAGCATTGAGTTTATTACAATGATCTGTCTTTGATAAGTATAAATAGAGTCATTACTTAATTGATAAACACTAGGAGCATTAGGAATTCCTGCAAGTAACGTTATCTCATTTATATCTAGCTCTTTAGGTTCTTTGGAAAAATATCCATTTGACGCTTTGCCTATTCCGTAATACCCATCTCCGTAATATATTATATTTATATATAGTTCTAATATATCATCTTTAGTATATTCTTCTTCTAAATCCATTGATACAAATACTTCTGCTACTTTTCTACTTAATACTTTCTTTTGTTCAAAATACAAATTTTTAGCAAGTTGTTGTGTTATTGTACTTCCGCCTCCTATAATTTTTTTATTTTCTAAATTACTAAGAAAGGCTCTACCTATGGAATAAATATCTACTCCAAAATGTCCATAAAATCTTTTATCTTCAATAGATACAACCGCATTTAAATAGTCTTTTGGAATTTCGTCTATTTTTACATAACTTGGATTACTTCTAATCTCATTTATTTTCTCTTTTATACTGACTTCATCTGTTACAGATTTATATAATTTATATCCATCTGCTATAATATATCCAGCAATAAAAATACAAATTAAAAATAATAATATTATTATCCTTTTTATTCCCTTAAACAATGATTTCATTTAATCACCGCCTTTTGATAAATTATATAACATATTATCATAATTAACAAGTTTTGTTCTTACATATCTGAATCCCCTGTGTGTTTAAATAATAATCATGAATTGAAATTATATCTTTTATACTGCTTTTTATTTCCATTACATTGTAACAGTTTATTACAACAATATTAGGTTCAACAAACTTAAAGTATTCATTAACTCTTGATATAAACGACTCACTTCCATTTACTACTAAAATTATATTTTCATTTATATAATCATTTACAACCTCTTCATTTAGCCATTCCATATATATTATCTTTTTATTTAAGCTTCTAAAATATTTATTTACTATTTTATCTAATTTTTCTTTTTCACTATTTTGATTAATATATATTACTTTAGCATTGTCATATTCTTTAGAAATAAAATTATTTGCTACAATTAAAGAATGTGTATAACTCGATACAAAAGAACACACCTTTATATTCTTCATAATATCACCTCATGACAATAATTTTAAAACAAATAATATAAAAAATTTGTACTATTATTTGAACTGACATTTTTAGAACTTATTTTTAAAGTAATAATTAAATTTTTGCACATGATATTAATGGTGATATTAATGTCTAAATTAAAAAAACAATTTTTCGTATTATTTTATGTATTTATTATTTTTAATTCAATGCTACCAAATACTGATAATACAAAATCATTAAAACATTTAAATACAATAATTCCTGGAATTAATAAAAATTATGAAAAAACTCAAGTCGGTAAAGAAGAAAAAGAATATTCTTTTAAATTATTAGAATTAATAAAAGAAATATTTTAAATTTATAATAAAATTTGTTATATTTTATATTTATTCGCACAAAATATTTATGACAAATTATTTTTGTCAGGAGGTACTTATGAAAACATTATATAATATACTTCTAACCCTAGTTATAATAGGTGCTTTAAACTGGGGTATATTAGGTCTATTTAAAATAGATCTAATAGGTTCAATTTTTGGTGGAATGACAAGTGTAATAAGTAGAATTGTATTTGTTATAGTTGGACTTTGTGGTATTGGTGCTATAGCTTTATATAAACCAATTAACGAAGAACTAACGCATTCCTAAAAAGCAAACATCTAGAAATAATTCTAGATGTTTTTATTTTTATATTGTTCATATAATACTATTGATGTTGCAACTCCAACATTTAACGATTCTATTTTGTCAGTCATAGGAATTTTTACCAATATATCCGATATCTCTTGAATTTCTTTTGAAACTCCATTTGCTTCATTTCCCATGACAAAAGCATATTTTAAATTTAAATCTAAAGTGGATAACATATTATTTGTATCTAAACTAAGAGTTACTAACTCATATCCAAATTCTTTTAATATATTTAGCTCTTCTACTGAATCGATATATATAATATTAGAGTTTAGTATTCCTCCCATTGTTGAACGCAATGCTTTTGGAGAATATACATCTGCTGTTCCTTGCGTACATATTATAGTATCTACATCAAAAGCATTAGAACTTCTTACTATAGTTCCAATATTGCCTAAATCTTGTACTTGATCTAACACAACTATATTTTTGCTTTCATTTAAAAGTATGTCTCTTAAATTATATTCCGGCATTTTAAGAACAACAAGCACTCCTTGTGGAGTCATTGTATCTGTCATATATTTAAATGTATTTTCGTTAAATTCTAACACTTTAATGTTTTCTAATTTTAATATTTTATTTAAAAGTTCTTGTCCACCATTTGCTGATAATAATATAGATTTAGAATAAGCGATAAACAAAATGTCTATCGCTTTATTCCTGTCTAATATTTCATTTGCAATTTTAATTCCTTCTAAATAAAAAGCTTTATTTTTGTTTCTAAATTTCTTTTCATTTAATCCTCTAATGAACTTTACATTATCATTAGATTTACTAGATATTGCTTCCATATTATCTCCTATTGTTCTGCACCTGTGTCTTCTCCACCAATTGTAATAGTGTTGTCTCCACTACCTACAGAGTATTGATTGTTTTGATTAGTATCATCTTTATATGCGTCTGGATTTAGAGTTAATACAAATGCTTTAAATTTTTCTTTATCGTATGTATATTCTCTTTCTTCAATTATATTGTTAAAAAGTGAATTTGCATATTCTTGTCTTTCTATCTCACTATTTAATCTTCCATTTTCATTTTTAGCATTTAATTTTATAATATGATATCCATATGTTGTTTCAACTAGTTCTGGATATATTTCTCCAACTTTCATTTTCTTTACAGCATCTTCATACTCATCTACTGTGTTGTTATCCATATACATTAAATATTGTCCGCCATTTTGAGCTGTAGCAGTATCTGCTGAATTTGCTTTTGCAAGCTCTCCAAAGTCTTCTCCATCTTTAGCTCTTTTTAATATATCTTCTGCTTTAGTCTTTAATTCTGCTTTTTGGTCATCTGTTAATTTATTTCCATTAGCATCTGTAAATGATAATAAAATATGTGATGTATCATATTCATTCATATCTACTTCTTGACCTTCTTGATATTTTGCACGAATATATTCTTCAACTTTTGAAGATTCTGCTTCAGTTGCTAATTTTTCAATATATGCAGAAATAATATAGTCATTATAATATATTTGTCTTAATGTATCTATATTAAAATCATAATTTTCTTTAAAGAATTCTATATATTCTTTATCTTTAAACATTTTATCTACTTCTTCTTTGTCTTCTTTAGATATTTTAACACCAGCTTTTTTAGCATCAGCAAGTATCATTTTATCTGATATAGCCTTGTTTAAAATTTCATCAGGAATTTGACTTGATGCATATCCATAGCTTTGTAAATATTGTGAAAACATTTCATAATATACTTGATATTCTTTAGTTGTAACTTTTCCTCCATCAAATTTAACAAGTGCTTTGTTATCTTTAAGTACTACAGCGCCAACAATAGCGGCAACTAAAATTAGCAGAATAGCAAGTATTGCGATAATAACGCTACTTTCATTTCCAGCTTTTAATTTTCTTGTTTTACTATTCATATTTTTACCCCTTTTCTTTTATAGTATTTTCTAATTTACTAATCTCTAACTGTACACGGATAAGTATATCATTACTTATATCATTTGTCAACGTGATTTTATAATTCATTGGCTCAAATTTTATCATACGATTTGTAGCTAATATTCTTGTAATTCCTAGCATTCTTGCTTTATTTCTAATTTCAACAATTTTTATTAAGTTTTCAGTTTCTTTAGGGATATCGCCAAATCTATCAAGCAACTCATCTACTACTTCCATAGATTCTTCTTGATTCTTAATATCTGATATTTTTTGGTACATATCTATCTTTTGAATAGGATCCTTAATATATAAATCACTAATATATGCAGATACATTTATATCCATTTTTACTTCTTTAAATACTTCTTCTTTTGCAACTGCATCTTTTCCTTCTTTTTCTTCTCTTATTGCCTTTTCAAGAAGGGCAAGGTATAACTCATATCCTACTTTTGCCATGTGCCCATGTTGTTCTCTTCCAAGTAAGTTTCCAGCACCCCTAATTTCAAGATCTCTTAATGCAATCTTAAATCCGCTACCAAATTCAGTAAAATCTTTTATTGCTTTAAGTCTTTTTTGTGATTCTTCAGATAATGACTTATTTTCTGGATAAGTTATATATGCATATGCAAGTCTATTAGATCTTCCTACTCTACCCCTAATTTGATAAAGCTGTGCAAGACCTAATGTATCTGCATCTTCTACTATTAGTGTATTAGCATTTGCAACATCTATACCTGATTCTAAAATAGTAGTACAAACAATAATATCTATCTCATGTTCCATAAATTCAAGCATAACAGTCTCAACCATATCTGGCGACATTTGTCCATGTGCTACTCCTATTCTTGCATATGGAACTAGCTCTCTTAAATTAGCAACTATTTCATCAAGCTTACTTACCCTATTATTTAAATATATTATCTGCCCATCTCTTGATAATTCTTTTTCTATTGCCTCTTTAACAACATTTCTATCATACTCTAGTACATATGTATGTACTGGTAATCTTTCCATAGGAGGTTCACTTAATGTGCTCATACCCCTTATGCCTATCATTGACATGTGCAATGTTCTTGGTATAGGTGTTGCTGTCATAGATAAGACATCTACAGTCTCTTTTAATATCTTAATTGCTTCTTTGTCCTTAACGCCAAATCTATGTTCTTCATCTATTATTAAAAGACCTAAATCTTTAAAAAATACATCTTTTGATAATATTCTGTGAGTCCCAACTAAAATATCTACTTTACCATCTACTAAATCTTTTAAAATTTGAGTTTGCTCTTTTTTAGTTTTAAATCTACTTAAAAATTCAACTCTTACTCCAAAATCCTTCATTCTTTTTTCAAAAGTTCTATATTGTTGTAATGCAAGTACTGTAGTAGGTACAAGATATGCTACTTGTTTTGAATTCATAACAGCCTTAAATGCTGCACGAAGAGCAAGCTCTGTTTTACCATATCCTACATCACCACATAAAAGCCTGTCCATTGGTTTATCATCTTCCATATCTTCCTTAATTTCTTCTAAAGAAGTCTTTTGATCATTTGTAAGTTCATACTCAAAGGAATCTTCAAACTCTTTTTGCCATGGTGTATCTTTTTCATATGCATATCCTGTCATTTTTTCTCTTTTTGCATATAAAAGCATTAACTCTTTTGCTATCTCTTTAACATGTGCTTTTACTTTAGTTTTTGTTTTTTCCCATTCTTTTGAGCCTAATGTATTAATTTTAGGTTTTGCACCATCATCACATACGTATTTACCAACACAATCCAGTTGGGCAATAGGAACATATAGCATTCCTCTATCAGAATATTCTATTTTAATATAATCTTTTTGGACATCTTCAACTCTTATTGTCTCTACTCCACGATATATACCTATGCCATGATTTTCGTGTACAACATAATCGCCCTCTTTTAAGTCTGCATAAGTATTTATCTTTTGTCCTGTTGAAGTCTTTTTTATTTTTTTAGTAGTAGTAGAAAGACCACTAACAGGCTCTGCTATTACAAGAACTTCAAACTCATCCGAATAAAATCCTCCAGAAATTATGCCTTTAGTAATATATACTTTTCCTACGTCTAAACTATCTGTTGCAAAAATACTAGGAATTTCTTCAACTCTAATTTTTAAATCCTGAAGATAGTTTTTTACTTGATTATATCTAGTATCTGTTGGAAATACTAATAATACAGCTTTATTTTTTGCTCGTTCAATATCTAAATTTAATACTTCAAGAGAAGATTTATAAAAATTAGCTTCTTTTATACTAAAATTATATACAAGCCTATTTCTTTGAACAAGCTTATCTATATTTATCTTCTCCAAATATATACTAGACATTTCTTTTTCAAGTCTTGTCTCTATTTCTTCATATCCTAAATAATTGTTTACAAATGGTATATGAATATATTCTCTTTGTGCTAAAACCTTAATTGTTTCTACATTTTCATATCCTATATTATTCGCTTTTTCTTTACATTTAGATGGTTCATCTATAAATATGTTATAGCTTTTTAAATAATCTATTAAAGTTTCAGGCCTTTTTACAAGCACATTAAAATACTTGTCTATTAAATTGTCTAGTGATCCTGTTTTTATCTTTTCTATATCTTCTAATATATTTGCTTCAAGCTCTTTACTAAGTCCATTATTTTTTACATAATTTTCAAGCTCGGTCACTACTGCTTCAACTTTCTCTTTAGTAATATAGTTTTCTGATACTTGTGACATGTCTATCTTTTTTACAGTATCAATACTTCTTTGAGTAATTGGATCAAAAGTTCTTATACTGTCTACCTCATCTCCAAAAAACTCTATTCTATATGGTAAATCATTATTTATGCAGAATAAATCTATTATTCCACCACGAACTGCAAATTGTCCTTTTCCTTCAACATTTTCAGTTCTTTCAAAACCAAACTTTGAAAGTTTGAGTACAACATCATTAATACTTGTTATATCCCCTTGTTTTATTTGAAATTCTTCACCACGATACCTAGCATTAGGAAACATTTTTACCAAAAAAGAATCAATTGTAGTTACTACAATATTTCTTTTTCCGCTTAATATTTTCTCGATTGCATACATTCTTTGATTAGATATATCTTTACTCTCTGCTTCTATATCATAATATTGTATTTGTCTTGCAGGCAAATATATTATTTCAATTTCATTAGAAAGAAATTTTAAATCTTGCATTATCTTATTTGCTTGAAATATATTATTACATACGACAATAGAATTTTGCTTTGTATTTTCAGTTATCGCATAAACCATCCAAGCCTTACTACTATCAGTAAGGCCAGTGATACTTATTTTACAATTATCTAAACTAATCTTTTTTATAAGTGACGAATAGTTACTACTATTTGCCATCATTTCTACTAATGGATTCATTAATTATTCCCTTCTTTAATCATTTCTAAAAATTCATCTATAGAAATTATTTGAATTCCTAAATCTTGCGCTTTTGTTAATTTTGAACCTGCAGCCTCTCCTGCAATTAAATAGCTTGTTTTTTTAGATACAGATGAAGATGCTTTACCAGAATTTTCTTCTATCATCTTTACTATTTCATCACGAGAAAAATTATCAAAAGAACCTGTTATACATATAGTTTTTCCAAGAAAAATTTCAGACTTTTTCTCCTTCTTACTTCCTTTTAAATTAACTCCAAATTCATCTAATTTTTTTATAATTTTCTTTGTTTGCTCTTTAGCAAAAAATTCATTTACAGATATAGCCATTATATTTCCAAAATCTTCTATTGCATTTAACTCTTCTACAGATGCATTTGAAATTTCATATATATCTTCAAAATTTTCTGCAAGTATCTTGGATGCTTTTTTGCCTATATGTCTTATTCCAAGCCCAAACAATAGCTTATCTAGAGTATTATTTTTACTAGAATTTATTGCATCAATTAAATTTTGTGAAGATTTTTCTTTAAATCCTTCAAGCTCCATAAAATCTTCAAATTTTAATATATATATATCTGTTATATCTTTTAATAATCCTTTGTCTATTAAAGTGTCAACTATAGCATCTCCAAGACCTACAATATCCATACAATCTCTTGATACAAAATGAGTAATACTTCTATAAGTTTGAGCTGGACATTCGCTATTTGTACACCTTAGTGCAACTTCTTCTCCTTCTTTTTCAAGTTCTTCCCCACAAACAGGACATTTTGTTGGGATAGGATATTCTGATTCGTTGCCATTTCTTTTAGAAAGTACTACATGATCTACTTCTGGAATTACATCTCCTGCTTTTTGTATTACAACAGTATCTCCTATTCTTATATCTTTTTGTCTTAGAAAATCAAAATTATGCAATGTTGTTTTAGAAATTATGCTTCCAGCCACTCTTACTGGTTCAAGAACTACTACTGGTGTTACCTGACCTGTTCTTCCAACTTGTAAAACAATATCTAATACTTTTGTTTCTTTTTGTTCTGGAGGATACTTATATGCAACAGCCCATTTAGGAACTTTTACTGTCTGCCCCATTTCTTGACGAATATGTAAATCGTCTATTTTTACAACAGCACCATCTATGTCATATTCTAAATTATCTCTCATTTTTCCAATTTCATTTATTGCATTAATAACTTCCTTTTCGGATTTACAAAGAAATCTTACAGCTATTGTTTTCATTCCCATTTCATCTAAATAATTTAGATTTTTAGTATGTGTTTCAAAAGTTTTTCCCTTTTGAACATTAAATATAAATACACTTAAATTCCTTTGTTTTACAAGTTCACTATCTAACTGTCTAAGTGTTCCTGCTGCAGCATTTCTTGGGTTAGATAACTGCTGTTTTCCTTTTTGAATAAGTTCTTCATTTATCTTTTCAAATTCTTTCCTTGGAAGATATACTTCTCCTCTTACTTCTATTGTATCAGGATTTTTAAGTTTTTGAGGAATATCTTTAATCATTAATACATTTGGAGTTACATCTTCCCCCACAAATCCATCTCCACGAGTAGAACCTCTAACAAGAATACCCTCTTCATATTCTAATGATATTGATAATCCATCTATTTTAGTTTCAACACTAAACTTTATATCCTCACCAAATTCTTCTTTTGCTTTTTGCACAAATGCACTAACATCTTCTAAAGAAAATACATCTTGTAAACTTTGCATTTGAACATCGTGTGTGACTTGAGTGAATATATTTTTTGTTTTCCCTCCTACTTTTTGAGTAGGTGAAGTTTTTATTACAAGCTCTGGATGCTCTGTTTCTATTTTTCTTAATCTTTGAGTCAATTTATCATATTCATAATCTGATATTTCTGGTTCATCTTGCTCATAATATAACTTATTATGATACTCTATTTCTTCTCTTAATTTTTTTAATTCTTTCTTTAATTTTTCAATTTCTTCATTATTATCATTACCAAATAAGTTCATTTGTAAATCTTCCATTTAACACCTCTTGACGCACTATAAAACATAGAATATACCTTATTCTATGTTTTTATTTTATAGCTATATTTTACTATAAAACATTAGTTTTTTCAATAAATTAGGAAAAGAAAAAAATATATTATTTTGGAAAAAATGAAGTGAATATTTTATTTATTCACTTCATTTTATATTTATATATATTATAACTCAAATTGAGAATTATATAATTCAGCATATGCTCCATTTTTAGCCATTAATTCTTCATGATTTCCTTGCTCAATTATATTTCCATCTTTCATAACTAAAATTAAATCTGCATTTTTTATTGTAGATAATCTATGCGCAATAATAAATGAAGTTCTACCTTCTGTTAATTTATCCATTGCTTTTTGAACGAGTTCTTCTGTTCTTGTATCTACATTTGATGTTGCCTCATCAAGTATTAAAAATGGTGCATCCTCAAGCATTCCTCTAGCAATTGTAAGTAACTGTCTTTGTCCTGCAGAAACACTATCATTTTCATTTAATTTTGAATTATATCCATTAGGTAAAGTCTTGATAAAGTGATTAATACCAACCTCTTTACAAACTTCTTTTATTCTTTCATCAGATATATTTTTTCTATTATATATAATGTTTTCTTTAATTGTTCCTTCAAATAACCATGTATCTTGAAGAACCATTGTAAATAGACTATGTATATTCTCTCTTGTTAATTCTTTAGTTGAAACACCATCTATTCTAATATCTCCAGATTGTATTTCATAAAATTTCATTAAAAGATTTACCATAGTTGTCTTTCCGGCTCCTGTTGGTCCAACAATTGCGATTTTTTGTCCAGCTTTTGCTGACGCTGTAAAATCTTTTATTGTAGGTTTATCATTACCATCATATTTAAATACAACATTTTCAAACTCTATATTACCTTTTACTTTTGATTTATCTAAATGTTTCTTGCATTCTTTTTGGTCAGACATTTCCTTTTCGTCTATAAATTCAAATACTCTCTCACTTGCTGCTGCAGTCGATTGAAGCGATGTCATAGCTTGAGCTATTTGTGAAAGTGGATTAGTAAATAATCTTACATACGTAATAAATGCAACTATAACACCAAAAGAAATATATCCGTTTAATGTTAATAGTGCCCCAACAATACATACCATTACGTATCCAAAATTACCAATAAATCCCATAAGAGGTTGCATAAGTCCAGATAAAAACTGTGACTTTTGATTGCTATTTCTAACTTTTGCGTTTAACTCATCAAACTCTTTATCTGCTTGCTTTTTACCATTATATGCTTTTACAACATTTAGTCCTGAATAAATCTCCTCTATATGTCCATTTAAATTTCCAAGTTCTGTTTGTCTTAATATGAAGTACTTTTGAGACTTTGCAAGAATAAACATTATTCCAACAAATCCAAGTAAGCTTGAAATAATAGCAGTAAGTGCTAATATCCAATTAGTATAAAACATCATAACAATTGATCCGACAAATAGCACTAAACTTGTAACAAGAGTTGCAAGAGATTGATTCATAGATTGTGCTATAGTATCTACATCGTTTGTTACACGAGATAAAATGTCACCTGTAGCATGTTTATCAAAATAACTAAGTGGTAATTTATTTATCTTATTTGATATACTAGTTCTTAATTTTTTTGCAAATTTATTTGCCACATCTGTCATAGATATAGATTGAATAAATCCAAGTATTGCGCTTGCAAAATACATTGAGAAAAGTATAATAGCAATTCTTTTAACCATATCAAGATTCATATTTGGTTTTACAACCTCTTGTATAGATTCTGGCATATTATCTATGATCTTATAAATTTGTTCTGTTGTTGCATCTTTTGAGATATTACTAATTTCCTTTAAGAATTCATATTGCTCTATTGGAGTAATTGTTTTTCCATCTAGCTCAATATTAGTAAATAATATTTTAATTATACTTTCCGGAAGTTCAATATTAGAAACATCTATGCTTTCTTCATTCATATTTAAAGATAGATTTAATAATTTAATTTTATCCTCTGTTGATACAACTATATTCTCATATGTAGATTCTGGTAATAGTATTTTTAATATATCATCTGGTAAGCCTGATATCTCTTTTACAATTTCATTTTGATTAGTTAATACAGAAATTTTTGTTAAGCTTTCTGAAAATTTTGCTTTATCTTCTACTAATATTTCTGGATCCATTAATATAGAGGTTATTTTTTCTTGAGACAAATCTATTTGTAATATTTCTGGTATAATGCCTGATAACTTTTCTTCGCTTAATCCCTCTGTTGATGCATTAATTATATATTCTAAATTTTTAGTATTAGGTATAAGACCACCTGATATCTCATCAGTAAGCTCAGATAATTTATCTGGGGCAAGTATAGTAAGTACTGCACTAAATATTGCAAGTACTAAAGACAATGCCATTAGTATTTTAAATTTTTTAAGCTCTTTATATAATCTTAATAATGCTACCTTTAAATTTTTTGGTTTTTCTCCAGGAGCAGACATTCCTCCAGGGCCTCCTCTCATTGGGCCGCGTCTAGGAGGTCTTACTATATTTTTTTCTTTATTTTCCATTTTCTAATTCCTCCTTAGATAATTGTGATAATGCAATTTGCTGATAAACTTCACAAGATTTAAGCAATTCTTTATGAGTACCCATTCCTACAACCTTTCCTTCATCTAGAACTATAATTTTGTCTGCATTCATTATAGTACCTATTCTTTGTGCAACAATTAAACTAGTTGCATTTTTAGTATATTTTTTTAATTCTCTTCTTAACACTGAATCTGTTTTATAATCAAGAGCAGAAAAGCTATCGTCAAAAATATATATTTCTGGATCTCTTGCTATTGCTCTTGCTATTGCAAGTCTTTGCTTTTGTCCACCAGATACATTTGTTCCACCTTGTGCTATATGTGAGTTATATTTGTCATCCATTTTTTCAACAAAGTCTTGAGCTTGGGCAACTTTTATTGCCTCTTTAACCTTTTCTATTGAAATTTCTCCTTTTCCGTTATCACCATAAGAAGTATTTGTTGCAACAGTTCCATCAAACATTACTGCCTTTTGAGGAACATATCCAATCTTATTATTTAAAAATTCTTGGTCATAATCTTTAACATTAACTCCATCTACAAAAACTTCTCCATCTGTAGCATCATAAAATCTTGGCACTAAATTTATTAATGTAGATTTTCCCGAACCTGTAGAACCAATAAATGCAACAGTATCTCCTTGCTCTGCTTTAAATGAAATATTTTTTAATAAATACTCATCTGCATCAGGATACTTAAACGATACATTTTTAAATTCTACTGTACCTTTTTGTGATGTTTTATCTGTATTTATAGTACCATTTTTTACTGTAATTTCAGTATCAAGTACTTCGTTTATACGAGTAGCACTTACTTCTGCTCTTGGTATCATCATAAATATCATTGCAAGCATTAAAAATGACATTATTACTTGCATTGAATATGAGCTAAATACAATCATATCGCTAAATATTGTAAGCTTATCTGTCATTAAAGCACTGCTAATTAAAAATGCTCCTATAACATATATAATTAGTGTTAAAGAATGCATAACAGTATTCATTATTGGGCTCATTATTGAAAATACTTTTTGGTTAAATAACTGCTGATTTGTAAGCTTTGTATTTACATCTTCAAATTTATCTTTTTGATATTCTTCTGCATTAAATGCTCTTACTACTCTAATACCTGTTAAGTTCTCCCTTGTAACTCCATTTATTTTATCTATAAGCTTCTGTACAATTTTAAATCTAGGCATAACTATTACAAATAATACTGAAATGGCAGAAAGTAAAATAACAACGGTAATTCCTGTAGCTAAACTCCATTGCCATCCTTTATTTAATATTTTAAGCACTGCCCAAACAGCAGTCACTGGTGCTTTAATCATAAGTTGTAATCCCATAGATACAACCATTTGAATTTGTGTAATATCATTTGTAGTTCTTGTAATTAAACTACTTGTTGAAAATTGTTTTACCTCTTGCATAGATAAATTTTCTACTTTTTCAAAAAGCTTTTTTCTTGTTCTCATAGAAAAATTTGATGAAACGGTAGATGAAAAATATCCTGCAAAGACAGCAAGTAATAAGCTTCCTAAGGCACAAGCAAGCATATATGCGCCATTTTTTATAATGTCTATCATTTGACTTCCTTCTGTTTGAACAAGCCTTGTGATTGCTGACATATAATCTGGCATTTTAAGTTCTAAACCAACTTGACCTACAACTAAAATAACACAGCAAAGTGCAAGTAGCCAGTCTCTTTTGTTTAAGTTTTTTAATAGTTTTAACATATTTATTTCCTTTCTTTAATTATTATCTTCTATAACATATTCATTAATGTTATTTTTCATTTTTTGTAGAACTTTCATAAATGTATCCATATCATTTTTTGATATGTCTTTTGTAATAATTTTTTCAAGTTTTTCAATCTTTTTTTCATTTTTATTAAAAATTTCTTGTGTTTTACCATCTAAAATTATTTTTTTTACTCTTGTATCTTTACTATCTGTAATTCTTTTTATTAGATTATTTTTTTCCATAGTATGTAAAACTCCAGATACCGTAGCCCTTCTTAAATTTAAAACTTCTTCTAAATCTTTTTGATAGACTTCTTCATTTTGATGTTTAATAATATATGAAATTATTTGCATTTGAGTCTGAGTAGGTATCTTCATATTCCTTATACAACGATTATCTTCTATATCGTTTCCATTAAAAATACATCTAAATATCATCTTATCTAGGTCTCTAATTTGATACAAAACTTTTTGATCCATCTATTTCACCTCCAAATATATTGTATGCCACCTTACAAAATATATTTTAATCTTCACTTGACACATTGTCAAGTGCCTTACAATAAATTTTACAATTTTTTCACAATTATATGAATGTATATTATCTCTTACATTGACTTTATGTAAAGTTTATGCTATAATATTAAGTACTGGTTGAATATAAAATGAAGCAATTAATATTGAAATTATTATAGGGGGGATTTAATAATGGCCGAAAGAAACGTTGTACTACAAACACTAAAGATTCAAACAGTAAATAATACGAAGATACAAATGATGATTGATTATATTGAAGAAAATAGCATAGATATTACTACATATCCTTCTTCTGAAATGGACTCAAAAAGTGTATTTGCATTTATATGTGCTATAAATTCTATAAAAAAAGCTGTAGAGCTATTATTTAAAGGAAATAGTACTTTACTATATGCAATTAATTCTAGACCACTTATGGTTGCAGAATTTTTCAATACATATGACATAGAAGGATCTATAGTACCCACAAGTAATATTAAAATATTGCTTTCAAAAGAATATTTAAAACTTGCACCAATCGAATGGACAAGAAAATATATTTTTGAAAATAATACATATTACCTAAAAAAATGTGGTAAAGGCTATACACTTATGCAAGATACACTAGATTTCTTTGAAAACGAATGTGATCATGAATACATTAATGTTTTAGGTGAAAATCTTAATGCTATTGAAAATGCAAAAAGCGAAAAAGAACTAAGCAATATAATCAAAAAATTAAGTGATGCTAATATTTAGCATCACTCTTTTTTTATTCTTCAAAGCTCCACATATCCTCAGAATAGTCAGATTCTCTAGTATATCCATTACTCATATTATCATAAATATTTAACATATGGTTCATAACATCAAAGTATGTGTCCTCTGTATTCATGAGTGTATTTCCAAGTATCATTATAGAATCGGAATATTGAGGATATGCATATGGAATTTTAGCTGAAAGTGAATAAAAATCTTCATTCTCGCTATATTCTTGTTCTTTAAAGTCTAACATTTTTCTAAATAAAATAACATATTCTTCCTTAATGAGTTCGATTACATCCTCATATTTTTCTTTTTTGAAATAATCACTCATTTTATTTTTTATATCCATATTTACTCACCTCTACCTTTCTTTGATGCATTTTTCTTCTCTAATTTAGTGTTCCTATCTATAACATATTTTGCCTCATTTTTCAATACTCTATATCTTGGTAACTGTTCATATGCAATAGAATTACTTTTAGAACCAAATCCAACATCAACAGCACTATTTCCTGAAAAGGCTAAACTCTTTTCAGATAAAGTTTTACCTTCTCTTAATTCTATTCCATTTTTTAGAGTAAAATTATTCATCTCTTCCCTTGGAAGATGAAATGTTGAAGATGATGATAATAGAGCCATCGCATCACGTTCTGTTTTAGCCATCCTTGAGCCTTTTTCAACATACTCATCAGTAATTTCTTCAAATGCTGTATACATTTTAGATCTATCATTACTTCCGTTTGTTCTTTTTAGTATTTCATCTGCTTTCTCAAATTTTAAGCTTTCTTTCCATCCTCTATTCATATAAATACAATCATTATGTGCAATAGTATTTGCAAACTCTGCTCCATTACCTATTACAATACGCATTGTATCTCTATTTTTATTATCTTTTACATAATAGTCATTTACAAAATATGCATCAAGAACACTATCTCCATCTAATTCTTTAATTTGAAGAAGTACATCTTTAGTAAAATTCTCTTTTAATTTAAAAAATTGTTCTTTAGTACGTTGATCTCTTATACATAATATAAAACTTCTCATTGCAACTTTATCTGCATTTTGATTTACAAATCCGTTCTTCTCCATTAAATTTCTTAAATTAATAATATTTTGATCTGTTGATGATGATACATCAAAATTTGGCTCTTTTAATTTATTATACGTACTAGCAAATTCAAATTTATACCTATCATCTTCTATATAATCATAAAAAGATTTTCTAAGTCTTGACAAAAATCTTTTTTTAGACTCTTCTGCTTTTTCCTTATCTCTTTCTGATATTTCGTTTTTATTTATTATTGGAATATTTACACCTAAATCTGTTGCATATTTTAGAGAGTTATCTTCAATATTATGTGCTACAGTGTTTGACCATAGTGCAAGTTTTTGCGTTTGTACCTCTGGATATTCTTCTTGCCTATTTAACTCACATCTTACAATATTATCTTCTTTTCCAAACTCACTAGATTTTAGTGCGTTATATATTGTCTCATCAATGTCATCTATCTCTTCTTGCTTTCTTTTATTTCCATCAAATCCATCATAGTCTAACATTCTTTGTCTATTTCTATTCTTACTCATTTCTTTAAATTTATTATTAGTTTGTGTAATTACAATGCTTTCTAAAGATGTTCCTATAATTATATCCTTATAATATTGTAAAATTTCTTCACTAATGCTATCAAGTTTTTCTCTTCTTTGAGCCTCATCTGTAATAGATAAATACTTTGTTTGGGCGTTTAATATCCTCTGTAATTTTTTTATATTTTCTGACTTGTACAATACATTTGAAAAAGGTACTGAGCCATCTGGATTTTTCTTTGCCATATAATCACCTCGAATTTATAATTTATTTAAATGATTCCTCATATGTCCAATTTCTTACTTCGTCCATATCTTGACCATATTCATGTATATATTCTTTATGTTCAATAAGCTTACTTTCACACCATTTTTTTAGTTCTTCATTTTTGCCATTATAATCTGGTAGATATTTTAAAGCATCTATTACAAGATTGAATCTATCTAGTTTATTTTGAACACGCATGTCAAATGGAGTTGTTATTGTTCCTTCTTCTAAGTAACCATGAACATGTATATTTTGATTATTTCTATTATATGTTAATTGATGTATTAATGTAGGATATCCATGAAAAGCAAATATCATTGGTTTATCTTTTGTAAATAACTTATCATATTCTTCATGAGTTAATCCATGAGGATGAGTTTCATTAGATTGTAATTTCATTAAATCAACTACGTTTACAACTTTTACTTTAATACCTTTTAAATTGTTTTTTAGTATTGAAACGGCAGCTATTGTTTCAAGGGTTGGAGTATCTCCACAACATGCCATAACTATATCTGGTTCTTCATTATTATTTGTACTTGCAAAGTCCCAAACACCAATTCCAGCTGTACAGTGCTTAACTGCTTGCTCCATTGTTAACCATTGTGGTCTTGGATGCTTTGATGCAACTATAACATTGATATAATTTTTAGTTTTTATACAATGATCAAAACAAGAAATTAAACAGTTTGCATCTGGTGGTAAATACATTCTTACTGTATCTGCTTTCTTAGTTACTAAATGATTTAAAAAGCCAGGGTCTTGATGTGTATATCCATTATGATCTTGTTGCCAAATGTGCGAACTTAATACATAATTTAGTGAGGCTATCTCTTTTCTCCATGGAAGCTCCTTTGTCACTTTTAGCCATTTGGCATGTTGTGATGCCATAGAATCAACAATACGTACAAAAGCTTCGTAGCTATGTATAAAGCCATGTCTTCCAGTTAAAAGATATCCCTCAAGCCATCCTTCACACATATGCTCAGAAAGCATTGAATCCATAACTCTTCCGTCCCCCGCTAAAAATTCATCATTTTCTAGAGTTGTTGTATTCCATTGTCTATTAGTCTCTTCAAATACATGATTTAATCTATTAGATAGTGCCTCATCTGGTCCAAATATTCTAAAGTTTCTATTATCTTTATTTTCTTTTATAACGTCTCTTATATATTTACCAAGTTCCATCATATCTTGTGCTTCTGTTTTTCCTGGAACCTCTACTTTAACTCCATATTTAGTAAAATCTGGAACTATAATATCTTTTAATAGTACTCCTCCATTTGCAATAGGATTTGCACTCATTCTTCTGTTTCCAGTAGGTGCCATTGCTTTTAACTCTGGTATAAGTTTTCCATCTTCAGTAAATAATTCTTCTGGATGATAGCTTTTTAACCATTCCTCTAACATTTTTAAATTTTTAGTATTATCTCTTGATATTGTAATTGGAACTTGATGTGCTCTAAAAGTTCCTTCTAACTCTTTACCTTCTACAACTTTTGGACCTGTCCATCCTTTAGGTGTTCTTAATACAATCATTGGATAAAAAGGTCTTTGTTTAAGTTCATCATTTTGTGCTTTCTCTTTTATTTCACGAATATCTTCTATTACATTTTCTAAAACATTCGCCATCTCTTTATGCATTTGCATTGGATCTGACCCTTCTACAAAATATGGTTTCCATCCACATCCAACAAAAAAGCTTTGAAGCTCCTTTTGAGATATTCTAGATAATATTGTTGGATTTGCTATTTTATATCCATTTAAATGTAGTATTGGAAGTACTATTCCATCTGTTTTAGGATTAATAAACTTATTAGACTGCCAAGATGTAGCAAGAGGCCCTGTTTCAGCTTCTCCATCTCCTACAACACATGCAACAATCAAGTTAGGATTATCTAGTACTGCCCCAAAAGAGTGGGAAAGACTATACCCAAGTTCTCCTCCTTCATTAATTGAACCAGGTGTTTCTGGCGCAACATGTGATGATATTCCACCTGGAAAACTAAATTGTTTAAACAACTTCTTTAGCCCTTCTTTATCTTGTGTAATATTTGGATATACCTCACTATATGTCCCTTCCATATACACATTGGATACAATAGCATTTCCTCCATGTCCAGGACCTGATACATATATCATATTTAAATCATACTTTTTTATTATTCTATTTAAATGTGCATATATAAAGTTTTGACCAGGAACTGTTCCCCAATGTCCTACTATATTTCTTTTTACATGTTCAATCTTTAAAGGTTCTTGTAGTAATGGATTATCTAGTAAATATAATTGACATGCAGATAGATAATTTGCCGCTCTGAAATATTTATCTATCATTTCTACTTCTTCTTTTGTAATATTCATATTCTTTTTTTCCATATTCAATCCTCCGTTATATACAATTATATATTATTAAAAAGATATTATCAAGAATAAAATAATAGTCATTTTGTAGAAAAAAACATACAAGAATGTTCCTGTATGTTTCTAGTTATTTATCCTATGATGTACTAAAGGCGTATCCTCTGTTATATTTGAGAATTTATAACCATGACTTAAGCCATAATCTATAATATTTTCTAGTGCATTTAAAGTCCACACTTTATCTGTTGCATCATGCATTAAAACAACATTTATTCTTTCTTTACTTAAGTAGTTTACAACATTATTATACACTGCTGTTGATGTATATGCCCCTCCTGCATCTTCTGAGGACACATTCCAATCATAATATCTATACCCTTCATTATTTACTCTTTTAGTAAGATTTGTCATTATCCCTTGACAGTATTTTTTACTTACTGTATTTGAACTACCACCTGGAAAACGCATAAGTTTTGTATTAACGCCAGTCGTATTTTTTATTTTATTTTTTAATGTTTCTATGTTTTCCATAAACACATCTTCTGATACATAAATTTTAGAATAATCATGTGAATATCCATGTATTCCTATAGAATGTCCCTCAGATACAATTCGTTTTACTAGATACTCTGTATTATCATTATAATTTACAATAAAAAATGTAGCTTTCACACCTTTTCTTTTTAATATGTCTAATATTTTAGGTGTAATATTTGCACTTGGTCCATCGTCAAAAGTAAGAAAAATCACTCCTTTTGAATCAACAACATTTATAATTCTTGTAATTTGTGTGCTATTTCCAGAACTATCTGAAACTGTATATTTTATTACATATTCACCAACAATATTTGTATCTACAATTCCATCTATTTTTATTTTTTCTGTTAAATCTCCATCTTTTTCATCTTTTGCTATAGCACCTAATTCTTCGTATTTTCCATGCAAATCTATCGTAACATTTGCATCACCATTTAAAACCAAATCTGGCTTTACATCATCAATAATCTCTAATTCTACACTTTCTTGTGCTATATTTCCACTGCTATCTTGAACATAATATGATACAACAACTATTTTTTCATTCTTTTGTTTTATACTTACTTTAGCTTTAGATTCTATATCTTTATCATAATTATCTGTAATAGTATATCCCTCTACAGTCAAATCTTTAGTATAAGACACCTTATCTCCATTTTTATAATCTAAAGCTATAATAGGAGCCTCTGTATCTGTTACAATTACTTTTATCCTTTTTGTGATTTTTCTATTTTTGCCATAAGGAACATCTATATTAAAATAGTATTCTCCTATAATATTAGTATCAATTTGTGATATTCCAATAACACTATTAAAAATGTTTTTGTTATGATACATTATTTTTAAGTTAGAATCATCTATTTGACTTCCAACATTAATTTTTATATCACCACTTATTTGAGGCTTCTCAAAAGCATATTGTAAAGCAATAATTAAAATTCCTACTAAAAGGATAATAATTGGTAATGGTCTAAATCCTTTCTGTTTCTCCACTTCGATTAAAGCAGCACCCGTTCTTCCTAGCACATTACTATTTTTTTTAGGAATTTTTTTCGATATTTTTTTCTTGTTACATATAATGCCTATTAATATTACTACAGCTAATAATATAATTATTTCTACTATATATACTTTTGACATACCACTTAAAAAAATATATTTACCCATAGCATATCTCCATTATTATCTTCAACAGATTATATAAAAATATTATAATATATAGCAAAAAAAGTCAAATAAAATGGAAAAAAGAGTAATTTAGATGTACTTATCTAAATTACTCTCTATTTGTTAAATCTTCAATTTGTAT
Organism: uncultured Clostridiaceae bacterium; assembly: GCA_947381905.1. Taxonomy (GTDB): domain Bacteria; phylum Bacillota; class Clostridia; order TANB77; family CAG-465; genus CAG-465. The sequence goes on from CANCXL010000010.1 coordinate 49,440, forward strand.
CTTTGCATAATCTGTTATTCCCTTTCCCGTATTAGGATTTTTAACAGAATACAAAAAGTCCATTGAAAATACTAAAATAAGTAATATACAAATAGGAATTAAAATCTCCTTTTTTATTTTTCTTATCATATTATCTATTATTGGTGCTATCATATATACAAATGCCATACCACCTATTACAAATACAAGCATTCCTTCTGCACATATTCTACCATTTAAATTAATGAAATATCCTGTATAATTCCACCACTGTGTTCCATTAAACACTTTTTCCAAAGCATAAGACGTAAAGTATTCTAATGTACCACAAGTAAGTAAAGTAAGCCAAAAATGTTTAACAGGCGATTTTCTAAATCTATATAGTAACATTAAAATGAAAATACAGCCACATCCATATATAGGTGTCCATGGTCCATGAAGCATACCTCTATTTACAAATCTTCCATCAATTACTAGATGAATAGCCACTTCCCATAGCCAACCAACAAATGATATTATAAAAAATAACATTACTACAGATTCCACGCTATACCATCTTAAATAGTTGTATCTTTCAAATCTTCTTGCTTTTTCAGTAGGCTTAATTGGAAATAGTCTTATCGGATATTCTTTTCCTTCTATTATAGATTTATATACTTTCTTCTTTTGCTTTACTAACTGACTAGATTCATAACTTTTATTATATTCATTTGAAAACGTAGTAACACCAAATATTTTTGCAATAAATCCTCTTATTCCTTTTGGTTCTTCTACATTATTTTCTTCTTGTAATCTTATATCTTTAATTATATCTCCATACGATAAATTAATCGTTTCAACGCTTGCAACTTCATACAAATATTTATCATTTAACAAATCTACGTTATGTAGCTTTTCATTTTTAGCTATTCGTCTAATTTCTGCATAAAACTCAGTAAATGTAGCTACTTTATATACATTAGAAATAAATATTTCTGTTATTCCTAATGTTAGAAATCCTAATAGATTCCACCAGAAAAACGATAATTCTAATACAAAGCATTTAAACTTGTAACCTCTCATCATTGTTCTTGAAAGCTTTATAGCAACTTTAGCATCAATATCTGGATTTTCAGCTATTATATATGGAACTAAATAATATGAATATCGCTTAATTATTCCTCCAATTATTGTTAATGACCAAAGTAACTTATATATTGTAAGTAAAAACATTGAAAATGCTACTTTATTCCATTTTTTTATCTTAATAAAAAAACCAAATCTATGAAAAGATAATCTTTCATAAGTTCTTCCTTCAAGAAAAAATCTTCTTAAAATTACTTTATATACATTTTCAACAAAATACCATACTGAGAAAAATAACAATAGGCTTAAAACAATTAAAATTGAGATTCCTACATTTCTTGAATGACATATACTCTCAATGCCTTCTATAATTTTTATATGAATTCTCCCTGATTGGACTGAATTTATTATATCCGAAAAAATCCCATCTTGTCTTCCAAATATCTTATTTACATTTTTATTATATCCATCTATATATTCTTGTGGTATAATCTCTCCAATTTTATTTATAACATTGTTTACAGATAATATACTATCTTCTGGAAAGATATTCTCCCTTGCTCTAAAAATATAATTTGAACCTAAAAACTCACTACTTAAAAAACTACTTACTATACAAATTAACACAAATAATGCATAATGCGTTTTTATATTCTTTTTTGCTAGTTTTTTAAGTTCCTTTCTTGTTTTCATGGAACTCATTTTCTCCTTTATTAACATAAATATAATACCAGAATATGACTTAAATGTCAATTTTTATAAAGGTTTCATACAATAAATCAGAAAAAAGTTTAAAAAAAGATAATGCTTTATAGTTATAGCATTATCTTCTGATTTTATTGTATTTGATTTATTATATCTATATGCTCTTGCGATCCAATACTATTTTTATCTAATACTTTTTCTTCATTAAGTTTATTTTTATATTTTACAAGTAAAATCCTTTTTACTGATTCATCTATTCTTTCCTCTGTTATAGTACCTTCATTTACAAGGTTTTCAATAGTACTAACAGCTTTAATTGGATCTTGTGGCATAAGTATGATATCTACACCTGCGTCAATAGTCATTTTACAAATATCTTCTTGTGAATAGTTATCCGCTAATGCTTTCATTTCAACCGCATCAGTTATTACAACACCATTAAATCCAAGTTCTTCTCGCAATATTCCACCAACTATCTCTTTAGATAATGTGGCAGGTACATAATTTCCTGTAACTTTTGGTAAAGCAATATGGGCAACCATTATCATTTGAGCACCTTCTTCTATGGCAGCTTTAAATGGAAGTAATTCGTTTTGATATAGTTCTTCTTTTGTTTTATTAACTACTGGCAACTCTACATGTGAGTCTGCATCTGTATCTCCATGACCAGGAAAATGTTTATATACAGGTATTATTCCTGCTTCCTCCATTCCTCTAGAAAAAGGTATAGCCATATCTATTACAGTTTGTGAATCACTTCCAAAAGCCCTTTGCCCAATAACTTTATTGTTTGGATTTGAAAAAATATCTAGACATGGAGCATAATCTGTATTTATTCCAAATGGTACAAGTTCAGATGCCATTACTTTTCCAACATTTTTAGCCAATTCTTTATTTTTAGTCTTTCCCAAAGTATACATGCTCGGAATTACTAATGCGTTTGCATCAGATAAATTCTTTATTCTTTGAACCCTTCCACCTTCTTGATCAATACTTATCATCATTGGAATATCTGCTGTAGCTTTAATCTTTTTTACATATTCACTTACATGTTCATATGTACTTATATTCTCACCAAATAAGATAAATCCACCTGGTTTTACAGTTTTTAATATATTATCTAAATCATCATTATACTCTAGAGTTCTATATGAAACAACAATCATTTGGCCTATTTTATCTCTTAAACTCATATTCTCTATTTGTTTATCTATCTTTTCTTCTAAAGTAGGTTCCTTTGGAATTTCCCCTTTTTGTATTGGTTCATTTTCTGTTTTTTCTATAATTTCATTATCGTTATCTTTATTTCGATTTTTAATCATCCACGCACCAATTAAGACAAGTACAATAATAACTATACAAATAGCTATCCAAATTAGATTGTTTTTACGTTTCATATTTTCACCTCTAAAATTAATAATAGTATTTAGTTACCATTCTTTCCAGATTTTAATCTAACATACCCAAGTTCAAACCATTCATTGTATGCCAAATTTAATCTAAATACAACTTTAGGTTTAGGACCTGCCCTATTTTTATCTACTACACATGCATAGTATCTAACGTTTGGATCCTTAAACCTTTCTAAATCATAATATTTTGTATCCACCTCTTCTTCTGAATATTCATAATCTTCCAAATTTTCATTGTGAATTTGTTTTATTAGCATTAATGTATCTAATACTTCTTTTACTGTTCTACTTTCAGCTAGGTCATTAATAGTTAAATTAACTGGAAGTGTTGCGGTCTCCGTAAGTTGCAAAGAAGAACAAATAAATATACCTAAATTTTGAGCTAAATTTGATAAAATTGTTGCTGTCTTTTTTATCTCTTCTTTATTACCAATATTATCTGTATCAGTCTTTAATGTATCATAAAACATATATTCAACTTTATATCTATAATAATAATTTGTTATTACTTTTTTAAGTTCATCATTTGTATGATCTGTGATATTAATAAAATAAATAGAATTCTTAATTTCTTTATCTAACCAATCGGTAGCTGCTGTTACTCTATTAAATTCACTTGATACTCTTGTAAGCCTATTTACAAATTGTTCATGAGTTTCTCCTTCTTCTTTTAATACAAAGCCCTCTTCGTCTACTCTAACATCGTTAGGATTATCTGGTTTATATTTAAAATCTAGAAGTTCATTTTCTGTTTTTCTTATTTTTTGTCCATGTAAATTTTGAATATCTGAATTATTAATTATTGTTGTTGCAAGACATAATTTTATCTTTTCTTCAGACATCTCATTAGAAATTACAACAACTTTCTTTTTATGTACAAATGCAATATATGCAGCAAGTACAGTGGTAAACCTAGATTTACCAGAGTTAGATGGCATTGCAAAAGCCATAGTCTCTCCAAGTCTTACTCCTTTAAATACTTGAGATAAAACTCTAAATGGAATAGATAATCCATTTGTTAATGAATTATTTCCTTTAGTTAGAAAACTTGTTAATCCGTCGTTTAAAACTGAACTTTTAAATTTTGCAGTTGCTGTAATTTGCTCTATGGCTGCCTCAACCTCATCTGCTGTCATTTGATCATATAATTCATATTTAGTTATTCCTGCCACTTGTTCTTTAATCTCTGCAATAGGTATTCCATTATATGCTTTTCTTAATATAAAAATCTTTCTAAGCTCTGTATATATCTTTTCAAAACTATATTTTTCTTTAAGTACGGCTTTTTTTAACTCATTTTTTAGCGCATACACATCCCCTGAATCTGTAGCAAAATTAAAATTTTCTTTTGCAATTGCAGGAGCATATGCTTCACCTTCTGTAAATAGTATACCCTTATATATATTAATCATACGAGAATCTGCAAATAAACAAAGACTTGAAACAAAATAGTACATACTTATTGCTGCTGGATTATTTAATAATAATCCAATATATATACACTCTAGATCTAATCTTTTTAATTCTTCTGGATATTGTTTTCCAGCTGAAGTATCAATAAGTTGATTTATTGTAAATCCACCATTTTCTTTAGCTGTAGAAACTTCTCTTGCACTTGTACTTGGTGCAACATAGCTTTTTTCACTCTCTTCGCCTTTCATTTTCTTTAATGCTTCTTTTAAATCTTCATCGTTCATAAGTTCATTTATTTTATCTTGTGTATTTTCTGATGAGCGACGAATTTTTCCATCTGAATCAAAACTAAAATTACCATATTTTCTTCCTATATCATCCATATTCTCAACTCTCCTTTACTAAAATTTTATTTCATTTTATAAAAAAAGTAAAGATTAATTATATAATTTGTACTTTATTAAAACTACTTTATTTATTATATATACTTTTTTATATAATATAATAAAAGACATACAACTTATTCATTGTATGTCTTTACATATTCTTCAAATTTTTTTATATATTCTTTTCCACTTCTTCTTTTAACTTCAACTTTATGACATTCTATTGTATATAGATTATTATCTTTTCTTACAAATCTATATAATATTCTAATTTGTGATGAATTTTCTGCAACAAATTTATATGTATAAAAATTTTTTCCTAAAATATCATATTTTATACTGTCATTGTTAAATATTTTTTCAAAAGGTGTTCCTGTACTCTCTATTATATCTATCTGTTTTTCAAGCTTTTTTAAAGCTCTATCAACAAGTTCTTTTTCTTTATTATCTAGTTTTTTTAATTCCATTTTATATTCTATCATATTTTCTCCTAGTATACATAATTTGTTATTTTTAATAAAAAAAGATAGAGCAAAACTGATGATGATAAAACCCTTGTGTAAAGGTGGGCATCTTGTCACAACTTTTAGGATCCTCAATTACAAGAGTATTCAACACCGGTTGTGATATTCCTGATTCCCTATCATATGATTGTAGATTTTCATAATACTGTTTTCTCTATCTATATATATTTTATCATTAAGATTTATATTAGTAAATAGTTTTTATATATTTTATTGTGTAAAATTTTGACAATAAAAAGACTAAAAATATTTATAGTCTAAAATAAGGAGAAAACTGTCGTATAGAATAACACTGCTAATATACTTAAATACTGATGTTTTTAATCATCAAAACAATAAATTGTAATTTACCACAATAAATTTATTGCACAAGCAACAACTATACCTATTAGGATTATTATCCATCCTATTGTTTTTTTATGCTCTTTAAACCATTTTGACATATTTACCACTCCTATCTGTTCGACAAATTACTATTTATCTATTACATTATATCAAATCATATATATTTTTTAGTTAAAAAGAGAAAACATTGATATTTCAATGTTTTCTCTTCATTCTAATGGAGGCGACTATCAGAGTCGAACTGATCATCAGGGTGTTGCAGACCCGTGCCTTACCGCTTGGCTAAGTCGCCATTAGTAAATTATATTCTTGCATAACAAAAATATGCAAGAATTTATATAAAAAATGGAGCGGGAAACGGGGCTCAAACCCGCGACCTCTGCCTTGGCAAGGCAGCGCTCTATCAACTGAGCTATTCCCGCATAATATATATTTTGGTGGTCAGAGAGGGAATCGAACCCCCGACACGGGGATTTTCAGTCCCCTGCTCTACCAACTGAGCTATCTGACCAAGAAAATATGGCGACCTGAATGGGGCTCGAACCCACGACCTCTAGCGTGACAGGCTAGCGTTCTAACCAACTGAACTACCAGGCCAAAATTAGTGGTGGGCACTACAGGGCTCGAACCTGTGACCCCCTGCTTGTAAGGCAGATGCTCTCCCAACTGAGCTAAGCGCCCACTCATCTTGACATGTTCTATTATACCCAATGATATATAGTTTGTCAAGACTTTTTTTATAAAAATACCGCATTTTTCTAGCTTTATTTTATAAACTTAATATTATTTAAACATGTTATGTTATCACTAACTGATATTGTTTTAGTATCTAATTCTAAAGTTAAGATTTCATTTCCAACTTTAAATTCTATATATCCTTCTTTATAAAATAATATATCTTCTATTGAATTATCATTTTCTACTTTATATATGTATTCGTTTGAGCCAGAATCATTTATTCTAACTATATTTTTTCTATCATTAGTAATATATATATATTTAAATTCATCATATGGTATAAAATACGTATTATTCTTTATTGAGCTTATGCTTTGTCCATTATAGTAATTGTATATATTTTTAAATATATTTTCACTATCACTTGATGTATCATACAAAAGTCTATCCCTTTCATAATAATTAAAATATTCTATATTTTCTACATCGTTAGATATTATATTTTCTTCTCCATCTTTTATCTTTAATAATTTTCTATCTTTTACAATAAAAGCATCGCCATTTTTTACAACAAATTTATCGCATGTTATATTACTATACAGTTCTAATATATTAGAATTTTCCATCTTTTTAAACGAATTATTTGATATATAATATATTGTATTATTATCTATCACCTGAAAAGATTCTGCTCTTTCATTAAGATTAATATTATCAATTACTTCTCCTAAGTTTTTTAAACTTATAACAGATATCTCTCCCAATTCTTTATCTAACAAGTATAAATTTTCTTTAAAATAGCAATAATCATACTCTCTTTGAGCGTCTATATTATATATATCGACTAGATTATTGTCTGAGCATACTCCAACAACATAATCATCCTTTATTGCAAAAGCATATAATCCTTTTAAAGATGAATCTATTTTATCATATTCATATATCATAAAATCTTCTTCATCCAGATGAGATATGTATTCCTTATCATCATTTTCTTTTTCCTGATTTTTATTTAAAATCTTTATAGTTGCTAAAGCTGCTATTACAATTAAAATTATTACTAAAAAAATAGTTATAATACTACTTCTTCCCTTTTTATTTTTTCTAGACATATTTCTACCTCATTAAAATGATATCATTTATTAAATATATTTTCAAGAAGAAAAGCTGAGAAAAAAAGACTTATACAAATATTGTATAAGTCTTAATTATTAATATTCTACTTTTATTTCTCCTACTCCGCCAGATATTTTTATTATGTCTTCATTTCCATTTCCAAATGAATCTTCTGATCTTGCGCTTCTTCCATTTACTCTTATTTCTCCAATACCTTTATTAGTTGTTATTTTTCCTTTGCTTTCATTAAAATCTACTAATTTAATAATAGTTTGACCTACTCCAGTATCTATTTCACATTTTCCAGTAAGCTTTGCTGTAATGTTGCTTTCTCCAACTCCAGCATCGAAGTCTAAATCATTCATAACAGAGTCTTTAATTGTAAATTCACCAACACCGCCATCTATAGAAATCTTTTCTCTTGCTTCTAGATAATCTACATTTAATTCTCCTGCTCCACAATCTATATCTATTCTATCTGCTTTTAAGCTAGAAATATTTGTTTCTCCAACTCCTAAATCTAAATTTACAGTATCAAAATAAAATGATTCTGGTACATATATTGTAATTTTAGGTGCATTGCTATCATTAAATTTAAACTTAGCTTTCGTTTTATCTACTATTTTTAGTGTTTCATTCTCAACTTTACATTCATATTTTTCTGACACATTTTGAGCTACAACTTTAAATTCATCTGCAGATTCAATTACAAATTCTCCTATACCTGAGTCAACATCTAAATGTCTTACCATCTCAATATCTATAATATCTTCTTTAGATACTCTATTTTTGTCATCATTTTCGAAGAAATCAGAAATATAATCAATTCCCGCCATAGCAACTATAGCACTACAAATTGCAGATGCGATTGATATGATAATAAGTGCTGAAAGAGCTATAGCACAAGCTTTAACTATTTTGTACATAGTTGTCATATAATCTCTACACCTCCAAACATTGCAAAGCTTTCAATATATATTGTTGGCACTTCTTCTTTAGTATTGCTTACCTTATTGTCTGTTCCACCAAACATACCACTTGATTTTACCTTTACGTTAACATTTCCTGGAAGTCTTATCTTGATTCCTCCAAACATTGCACTTGCTTCTATAACAAAATCTTTAGTAATATCACAATCTGAAATATCAAAAGTAATACCACCAAAAACGCAGTCTAGTTTTGCGCCTTTAAATTCGTCTCCTACAAGATTTACCTTATTTTCTGAAAATGCTGCTGTATAAACTTCATTTCCATCCCTATCAATTTCTTTAATTTTATCATTAATTTTATCACTTAGCGAATCCTTAAATATAATAGATATACCAATTAAAATTAGTATTACTGGAACTATTATTTTTCCTATTAAAGCAAAAGATATTATATTTCTTGCACCAAGCAATAAAAGTACTCCTACAAATAAAAAAATATAACTAGATATATCCTTTGGCTTTTTAATTATCTCAATTATACTTGGGATAATTATAAACATTGTCCACCAGCCACGAAAGAAAATATTAATACTTGCTATTCCTGTGGCATTTACAAGCCATACTATTCCTATTAAAACTAATACAGCTCCCCATAAAATATTAGAAACTTTTTTCATAACACATCTCCTTTTTCTAATATAAACATTTTATCATATACTATTAATTATAACAAGTAAAGACTAGAATTATTCTAGTCTTTACTAAATTTATCCAAGTATTTCTCCAAGAGGTCTTCCTTCATTTATTCTTCTTATTGCTTCTCCAAAAAGTGGTGCAATAGACAACACTTTAATCTTATCAAGTTCTTTTTCTTTTGGAAGTGGCACAGTATTTGTCATAACTAATTCTTTTATAGAGGATTTCTTTATTCTTTGTACTGCTTCTCCTGAAAGTACTCCATGTGTGCATCCTGCATAAATTTCTTTAGCTCCAAATTTTTCTAATACTTTTACAGTTTCTATAATAGAACCTGCTGTATCTATTTCATCATCAAATATTATTGCTCTTTTATTTTTTACCTCTCCAATTACAGTTGTTGCAATTGCTTGATCATTATTTCCATCTCTTCTTTTATCTATCATAGCCATAGGACAATTTAAATCTTTAGAATACTTATATGCTTTTTTTGAACTTCCTGCATCAGTTGCTACTACGACCATATCATCTAATTTTTTCTCTTTAAAATAGTTTTCTAGTAATCTTTCTGCTGTTATTCTATCACAATTAATATTAAAATATGCTTGAATTGCTGGATTATGCAAATCACAAGTTATAACTCTTGTTGCTCCTGCAGCCTCTAGGAGCTGTGCCATAAGCTTTGCTGTAACAGGAATTCTTGGTTGATCTTTTTTATCTGACCTTGAATACATATAATATGGTAATACTACATTTATTTTTCCAGCTGATGCCCTCTTTAATGCATCAATTACTATAAGTAATTCCATAACCCTTTCATTTACAGGTGGCTTAGTTGTTTGAATAACATATACATCTTGATCTCTTACAGTTTCCAAAATTTGTACAAAAGTATTGTCATTTTTAAATTTCATGACATTCATTTTTCCCTTTAAAAGATTAAGGTACTCACAAATCTCATCTGTAAATTCCTCTGCAGATGGACAAGAAAAGATTTTAATATCTCTCATTTTAATTTCCTCCCTAAAAAATAATATAAAAAAGGCTATAAGGGTGCACTAATTTGCACTCAAATAGCCTTTTAAATCGATTTTATGTATTTTATTGTAACTTTTATTTGATAAGTAAAAAAACATTTTATTTCTCCCAATAACTACAATACAATAATATAATAATAGTCGTTTTTTGTCAATCAAAAAATAAAAAATATATAAAAAAAGAAGTCATACAAAAGTATGACTTCTTCCCTAATCCCTAAATTATTAAAAATAAATTTTTTCACCTAAAATTATTAAAAAAATAAATTATAATTTAAATGCTATATTTAGCTTATTGTTTGTAAATTAAAATCAAATATATAACTTGTAAATTAAGAAATCAAACTTAATTATATACGTTCCTTGATTTCTAAAAAGCTTTTAATTATCACCTGTTTAATAATAGGGATTTAGGTATAGGCTGTTAGCTTAAAATCTGCTCATTTAACTTAAGAATATCTACTTAAGCACCTATTTTAAATTATATATCTAGTTCAAATTCAATTGAATTTAATTTAGAAATTTCAAAATCTGTTTCTACAATTCTTTTATCTACTTTGTCATATTCCTCTTTAATCTTTTTGCTATCATAATTTAGATCTTTACATTCAAAGTATGAATTGTTTACCTCTGTTATTCTTTTTTTGCTTGATCTTTTTGAAAGTAATACGCTATATACGCTTTTTACTTTTCTAAGATTTGTATTTTCTACTATCGCTTCTTGTATAGTTCTTCCATCTGGTAACTTAAATATATTATTCTTTTCATAAATAGCAGATTTTATTTTTACTATTTTTTCTTGCATATCTAAAAATTGTTTAAAACTATTTTCGAATTCTTCCTTGCAATCTTCTACTACATTTACTGTTCCATCTAATTCTTGAATTGATGTATTATATGCCATTCCTTTTAACTCATAGGCACAATCTGAGAATTCTTTTTCGAGCTCACTTACAATACTCATTAAATTTGATAAATTGGTTTTCATTTCCTTTTCCTCCTTAAACATAAAAAAATGAATAGCTGAATTTAGGCGCAATACGAGTATACATATTTTTCCTAAATCCCCCTATTCATAACATATCCTATCTTGGTGGTCAGAGAGGGAATCGAACCCCCGACACGGGGATTTTCAGTCCCCTGCTCTACCAACTGAGCTATCTGACCATAAAATAGGTAAAAAAAAAGTGGCGACCTGAATGGGGCTCGAACCCACGACCTCTAGCGTGACAGGCTAGCGTTC
>CANCXL010000011.1 GCA_947381905.1 uncultured Clostridiaceae bacterium
GTTATACTTCTCTATTAATTTTGTTTATGGTATAATGGTGCTGATGAAAGTGATGATTCATCAAGTGTTATACTTCTCTATTAATTTTGTTTATGGTATAATCATCCGCTGGTACAGTTCCATTAAATTCTTGTTATACTTCTCTATTAATTTTGTTTATGGTATAATGATAAGAATGAATGTGTTAAGTCTATTTGAGTTATACTTCTCTATTAATTTTGTTTATGGTATAATTGGACAAATATTCCAAATGTAACACAACCAGTTATACTTCTCTATTAATTTTGTTTATGGTATAATTAGTGAAACGGCTACAATAAGAGGAATTAAGTTATACTTCTCTATTAATTTTGTTTATGGTATAATTAGTTTTATTTACTTTATATCCAAATCTATGTTATACTTCTCTATTAATTTTGTTTATGGTATAATAAAGGCTTTTTATTTTTAGGAGAGTTTTTGGTTATACTTCTCTATTAATTTTGTTTATGGTATAATAAATTTACAAAATGGTATTACATCAGCCGAGTTATACTTCTCTATTAATTTTGTTTATGGTATAATTTATACGCATGCAAATTGGATATATGCAGAGTTATACTTCTCTATTAATTTTGTTTATGGTATAATTTTGCGGTGGATCAAGTGCTGATTCATGGAGTTATACTTCTCTATTAATTTTGTTTATGGTATAATAAATGTATAACAATGATTATTATATTTTAGGTTATACTTCTCTATTAATTTTGTTTATGGTATAATAGAATTGTAAAAAAGCTTAGAAAGCCAACATTTCTAAGCTTTTTTATTTCATTTTTTTAGAAAAACTTTTTAATTTTATTTATATAAAAATTTATTTTTTTAAAAAAATGATAAATTTTCATACTCAATAGGTTTTTCATATTTTAATTTATCTCCAAGCATTATATCAATAGCATCATACTGTTTTTCTGTAACAGTAAGTACTCTTATGGATCCGTTGTTGGGAATCCCAAGTTTTAATCTTTGTTTATGAATATTAACAGAATCTACGCCATTACATAATCTAGCATATACAGAATATTGAATCATATAGTATCCATCTTTTATCAAAAATTTTCTAAACTGTGTCGCTGTTTTTCTTTCTTGTCTTGTTTTAACTGGCAAATCAAAAAATACAAGTATTCTCATATATTTATGCATACCTATACTCTCTTATACCATCTAAGACAGGAAGCTTAATTTGATTTTCTTTACTTTCAAAACTTGTTGCCAGCGACTTAACAACATTTTCTATTGCTGTAGAAATATTATATGATTTACCATCTATTAACATTAATGTATTTATAACATTATATATTTTTCTTTTAGTACTAGAATCTAAATTTTCTTGTAATTCGATATTATTTATAATATATAAATCTACTAAAGGTCTAAAACATTCTATAATATCATCAGATAAATTAAAGGCATTAAGCTGGTTATGATGGAAAATACCCATTGATGGTTCAAACCCATACATTACCAGACTTCTAGATATCATACCTCTTACTATGGCATATCCGTAGTTTAATGCTGAATTATAAAAATCATCTTTTCTTCTTGTAAAATCATTACCAAAAATAGTTTTAAAGTACAGGGCTGCTGCTCTTGCCTCAATATTAGTTGAATCTCCAGATAAAACAGCATCCCTCATATTCATTAAACTATTATATTCAGTTTCAAAATCTAATAATTTCAATACCCTTGCCTGATTTGATATTTTCTGTTTTACTATCTCTTGCCATATTCTTTTTAGCACAGGTTTTGGCATATCAAGTTGCCTCTTTAAATTTCTAAGCTTTCTAGAATAATTACTTGTACCAAGTAAAATTCCAGTTGGCATATGTTTTTCATCACAAATATATAATACTATATCATGTTCAACTATTTTTCTTAAAGTATATGTAGATATATTAGTTTTAAGTGAATCAATACATATACTATTTATATCTTCTAAAGGAAATGTATATTCCTCATCTTTTTGTAATACTAATTGTTCATTCTTTATAGATAAATGAACATCACTTTCAATATATAAATTTCTAAAAGCCATACTTATTTCTTAAATACTGTATCTATTATTTCATTTTGTCCTACTCAACAGTCATTAAGATAAAGTTTTAAGCTTTTCCCCCTTTCTTATTTTTCAAATTAAATTTTAATCTTTTTTCTGGTAATTTAACTTCATGTATATCTCCAAGTACTCCTACTTGATATTTTTTCATGGACAATAACCCCTTTATACCTAAACTAGGTAACATATATGAATTATCATGATTGATTATTGTGATGGAAGCTGTACTTATCCCCGCTTTCACATAATATGAAAATATATTTTTTACTTGCACTTTTTCTTTATTTTTTGAAGTTAATTCAATATTATCTTCTTTTTCTAAATATATCAAATCATTAGGATATAGCGAAAATATAAAGTCTTTATCGTCTAATTCTTTCCACTCAGATTGAGGTTTATTTGCCGCACAACCTTTATTAGGTAATTTATCATTCAATACGCCTGCAGTATATATAGGAACAAAATAATATCCTTCGCCTTCAACATGAAATATATCAATTCTTATCATAGAACCATTATCTGCCATAGATTTTCCACCATTTAAAGGAACAAATGATGATGTTTTACTTTCTATTTTTACCTTTCTGACAATTTGACCTTTTGTGCCATCCTTATTTGGTTTATAGAAATCTTCTTTAAAAGCTTCTTTTGCATTTCCATCAAATTTTTTTAATCGTTCTACTAAGCCTTTATATAAATATAAATCATCACGTTTTTGTTTTTCTGGATAGCCTTCTATATCATTGCCATCTTTTGTGAGTTTTAAGTCCTTTAATTCAGTCTTTTTAATAGAATAATATACATTATCATACTTTCTAAGTCCTCTTATTGTATCTTTATGTGCTGCGCCTGTAACTTTTCTTCTTGGCATTCTTGATACAAATATTGGCTTTATTTTTAATATATTTTCATATGTATCATACTTTAATCTTTTTAACTCTTCATGCATTAATTCTTCATTTCGTAAAGTCCTAATCTCAAGTTCTTTTCTAAAACCATTATATGGCTCTGGAAAATATCTTTCATTTTCTTGTGCTAATTTATTAAACTCTACTATTTCTCCTGTATATCTATCTACAAAATCTTTACCATTTTTATAATAAAATGCTTCTTGTTTTTTATAAAAATTAGTTATATCTTGAATTAATCTTGGAGTAACACAAGCAATTATCGTTGCATCAATAGCATGGTGTTCATCTCCATTTGACCTTATTTTTTCTATTCCTAATCTTTTTCTTATATGAGACGTAATTGATCCATTTACAACGCTTACTTTGACTTTTATATTATCATTTTTTGAAAATATAAGATTGTTCTTAATTAAATTATGTACAACCTTACTTAGATATTGTGTATCCTTTAAATTTCTTTCTTTAAATCCCTCAATATCTTCCCTTGAAATAGATTCTATTAATAGTTTCTTTAATTTCTTGGAATTATTTCTTCCTTGATAAATACTACTAGACCTTACTATATAGTCACTATCATCTTTATTACTTTCTCTAAGATATTGTAATGGAACTCTATCTCCTTTCATTCTATTTTCAGAAGATAGTACTAACACTTTATTGTTATATGAATCATCAAAAGATATACTATATGGTATAATATGATCAACATCTACAAGTTCACTAAACAATTCTTCTGGTTTTATATGCTTACCTGAATATACACATATTTCGCCTTGTTCTTTCCATAATCTATATTTTACTATGTCCTGTCCTGTTACATTAATTTTGCCTAATTCTTCAATTTCTCTTTTTACCTTTTCATTAGTTATCATTCTATCTTGATTATCTTTTTCAATTTTTCGTCTTTCTTCGAATGTTTTAGATAGTTCTCTAGCTAATTCTATATTTACAGACTCAGGATTTCCGTATTTATCTACAATAGCATTTACTACTTTAATTGTTTGTGAAACTGCTCTTTTAACAACTGGATTAGGAATTTCCTCTTGTAAATTATTTAAAGATAATTTAGCTCTACGTTTAATATTTATGTTACCTCTAAAATCCGAATAAACTTTATCTACTGCTTTATCATAAGTTAGTCCTTGTTCTAAAAAAGGAATAATTTTATTCATTGCTCTTATTGATAAATTACTTGTTTTAGAAAAGCTTAAAGGTAACAGTTTCTCAATTATTTCATCGGTTATATTAGGAATATTTGCTTTTAAATAGCTAATTCTCTTATCATCAGACTTGTATACAGATAAAGCATATCCAATCTTATTAAGTGCTTCAATTGAATATTTTTCTATCAGGTTCTTTTCAACTTTATCTAAAGCTTTTCTTATTTTATGATAGCTTTGAAATTCTTTAATATTCGATTTTTCTTCTGACAATTTTATTGCCTCATTATAATCTTTTGATAGACTATAATCATATCTTACTGTATTAAACCTTGCCTCTTTTGGCATATCTATAACTTTTCTTATATCACTATATTTTATTGTATCTTTTCTTTTGGCTATATCTATAATAGCTTTTCTTTGTACTTCGTTTAATACATTAGATACATTTTTTCTATTTTCATCTACGCTTTCGACATATTCAATTCTAATATGATTTATATCTTGTAAAAGTTTAAAATACTCAAATGTATATGTAGCTTTCATTGCTCTATATTCGTTTTTTTCAAAAGTGCATTTGCCAAGCATTTTTTCAATTTGATTTCCACCATAAATGCTATTACCACCTGGTCCCTCTTCAAAAGACCTTTGAGATTCAAATATTTCTAAATACTTATCTACAAATTCACTTGTTATTTTCGGATTTAATTCACTTTGCTTTTTTAATATTAACTTTATTTCACTTACTAAATCTGCTCTTTTTACCGTAGATTTATATTCATCTGTAGTATTTCTAATTTTTCTTATTTTCTTACCATTAGATAATACTTTAACAAAACTTGAATCCTTCAAATACATTTCAGCAACACTTCTATAATTATGCTCTTTCATAATATTATCATTTTGTATAGTCGCTTTTAATAGTTTTCCAGTATCTTTATTTTCTGCTTCATCAGATTTACTATTAGATTTATATCCTCTTCTTTTTACGAAATTAATTAACACTCTAGCTACTTCCTTTGAGGTAAGTAAAGTGTCTAATCCCTCAACTCTTAATTCATATACATCTTTTTCAAATTTATAATCATTATTGTTATACATTTCTTCAACTTGCTTTTTAGAAATGATATTGTAATTTTCAAGTAAAGATAGAACTCTATCTCTTCTATGTCTCCTTCTTCTTAATCTCCTACGAATCCCCCTTGCTTCTCTTCTTTTTGAAGCGAGTGAAGAACCATCTTTTGGATTTTCAGCTTTATCAAAAATACGAGAGCCTAAGTCTTCTATTTTTATAGGATTTCCTTGTTCATCAGTTTTTAAAACTGCCCATCCTACAGATCCTACACCTAAGTCTAAACCTATTTTATATCTCATTACTATTCCCCCTATATTATTTATTGTACACTTTTTTGTTTTCAAAGTCAACCAATTTTATGTAAACCAATGTATAAAAAAATGAACTAGCCGAAGCTAGTTCTAGATGACTGTATAAGCAGTCAGAGCTTTACGACGTAAATTAGTCTTATTATACTAACCTACTAATCTTATTTATGGTATAACGTACTTCTCTATAAGTACATTAATATGTTATAACTTTTTTAAACATTTGTCAACTATTATTATTAAAATACATTAAAATGCATAAAGCATACTATCCTTATACTTCATTAGTATCAATAACAATTAGTGGCACTTCCATTTCTTCTTGTGTAAGGCCTGCATGTCTTGCTTCCATAATGAATCCGCCTTTTTCCCACTCTAGTGCTTTGTCTCCTATTGCAAAAGCTATATAATCTCCTACAACTTCATCAATTCTTAGGTTTTTTTTGCCTTTTCCAAAAAGTTCTTTTTCTAATACTTCTTCTTTTGACATCAATATAAAATCATCTTTAAAGTGTTTATTAAATTCTTTTTTAAATTCGTCTTTATATCCATTCTTTACAAAGAAATTAACTGCTCTCGTTTCTAGACTTGGTCTTCTTACAAGCATTTCTTGAATTTTAGGGTAATCTTCTAAATATAAAGCTTTAGCATCAACTAATCCATGATCTGCCATTACAATAATTAAAGAATTGTCTAGCATTGATGATAGTTCACATATTAGACTATTAATATACCTAATATTTTCTTTTACATATTCATGATCAACACCTAATGCATGCATAACAGAGTCTGGTTCCTCTAAATAAGTATATATAAAATCCTGTCTATCATTTTCTGCGATTTTACTTACTCTTTGTAGCATCTCTTCGCAACTATAAACAAACTCGTCTGTATCTGAATACTTCGATATATCATGAGCGTCTACAACTCCATCTGTAGTCTTTTCTATAATATCAAAAATATTATCATATCTCATATATTTTTGTGCAGCATTGCAACCTGCAACTTCCTCATTACTATCTTGATACTTATTAGTAAATAATGTTATATTTGAGTCATATTCCTTAAAATACATATCCCAGCCAAGCCAGCAATGTTCTATTGGTGTTTTTCCACTTTCAATAGTTGGTATTGCGCAACCTGTTGTTGACGGACATACTGAAGATATTTCACCTTCATAATGTTGCATTAAAAAATCTGTATCTCTTAAATGTTTTTTTAATGATGATACACCCATACCATCAAATATCATTAAAACTATATTTTTATATCTCTTTTCCAATTTTTTATCTAAAAGCTCTAAGCTTTTATGTCCATTATTATAGCCATAGTACTTCAAAATTGAAGATACTACAGATAATATACTTTTGTCATAATCTGGATATTTTATCATAATATTCTTCCTTTCAGCATTAATTATTTGGTATTATATCATAAAAAGAAAAAAAGAAAAAGGACTATTTTTTATAGTCCTCTTTGATGTTAAAAGCTTGTTTCCTTTTTCATTAAAGCAACATTTTGCTCTAAATATTCATCGTAAGTGCATCTCTTATCTATTATACCATCTTCAGTAATCTCAATAATTCTATTTGCAACAGTTTGAACAAATTGATGGTCATGAGATACAAACATTAATTCAGCATTTGTTCTAATTAATCCTTCATTTAATGCAGTGATACTCTCTAAGTCTAAATGGTTTGTTGGTTCGTCTAAAAATACTAAATTTGGGGCTTCAAGCATTGCTCTTGCCATCATACATCTAGCTTTTTCTCCTCCAGATAACACACCTATTTTCTTTAAAGCTTCATCTCCAGAAAATAACATTCTACCAAGGAAACTTCTTACAACAGTCTCATCTGTAATACCATAATCATCTCTTAACCACTCTGTTATATTCTTATCTACTTTAAAATATTCCTCATTATCTTGTGGTACATACGAAGGTTTTATTGTCTGACCAAAAATAATTTTTCCACTATCAGGCTTTATTTTTCCCATTATTATATTAAATAATGCGGTTTTTGCAAGTCCATTTCCACCAACTAAAGCAATTTTATCTCCTTTTAATATTTTAAAAGAAACATTTTTTAATAGCTGTTCTCCATCTTGTGTATAATTTAAATCTTCAACAGATAATATTTCTTTTCCAGATTCTCTTTCAGGTTTAAAATCTATAAATGGATATCTTCTAGTAGATGGCTTTATCTCATCAAGTTCAATTTTTTCAAGAGTTTTCTTTCTTGAAGTTGCTTGTTTAGATTTTGATGCATTTGCACTAAATCTTCTAATAAAGTCTTCAAGTTCTTTAATTTTTTCTTCTTTCTTTTTATTTGCGTCTTTCATTTGTTTTAGCGCAAGTTGTGAAGATTCATACCAGAAATCATAGTTTCCAACAAATATATTAATTTTACCATAATCAATATCTAGAATATGTGTACATACTTTATTTAAGAAATATCTATCATGAGATACAACAATAACAGTATTTTCAAAATTAATTAAAAATTCTTCAAGCCAACTAATTGCCGCCATATCTAAATGGTTTGTAGGCTCATCTAGTATTAATACATCTGGATTACCAAATAAAGCTTGTGCAAGTAATACTTTAACTTTTTGAGGTCCAGTCAATTCCTTCATCAAACATTCATGTAATTCAGTATCTATTCCAAGACCTGTTAAAAGTTGTGCAGCATCAGTATCTGCCATCCAACCATTTAGTTCAGCAAATTCTGCTTCAAGCTCTCCTGCTCTTATTCCATCTTCATCACTAAAATCTGGTTTTGCATATAATGCATCCTTTTCTTGCATTATATCATATAATCTTTCATTACCACGAATAACTGTATCAATAACCTTTACTTCATCATACATATAATGATCTTGTTTTAAAATACCAAGTCTTTCGTTTTTTGTCATATAGACCTCACCTTCACTTGGCTCTAATTCTCCTGTAAGTACTTTTAAAAATGTAGACTTACCTGCTCCATTTGCACCAATTACTCCATAGCAATTTCCTGGTGTAAACTTAACATTTACATCTTCATATAGCACTCTTTTTCCAAATCTTACTGTAACTCCGTTTGTTCCTAACATTTTTCTCTCCTTTAAAATACTCATATATTTTACACTAAAATAACATAAAAAGCAAGAAATATTAAAATTAAAAGCTTGAGACTATAAAGTCTCAAGCCTTTTAGTTACACTATTCTACTAAATTACTATCTTTTAAATCCATATCTGATATTGTTTGATCAATATTTTTCTTATTCATAGCCTTAATATTTTCTGCTGTGCTTCCAGCAAGAACTGTTGGTTTACGATTAATTATTTCCATATATGTATCTTCAAATTGCTTTTGATTTTCTTTTCCAAAAGAAGTAATTTCAGATATTAGTTTATTTTTCTTATCTTTTGTTGTAACAGATATTCTAGATGCATATTTTACTCCATTTCTTCTATAATCTATTGGATATATCCATACTATATCTTTATATTTAATTATAGTTAATGCACTAGTATAGTTTACAATATAATTTTTTGTAAATATAGTTTTTGTTTTTTCAAATGTTAAATTTGTAGGATCATCTAACTCTACCATAAATTCTGCCAAATCATTTTTTTCTGCAAATTTCTTTATGCTAATTCTAGTTCTAATATATAGTATTACAAAGCAAAGTAAGAAAATTTCACCAACAAAACCAGATAATGCTCCAAACATTAAGAACATATTTCCACTATCATTTGGTGTTTTCTTAGCATTTACGTAATATGGTGTAAAATATGTATCAAAATTACTATAATTTAATAGTTTTTCATCATACATTTCATTATATGTATCTATAGCAATTTTCTTTAAGTCAGTTGATATCTTTTCTGACATACCATTAACTATAATTCCTTCACTATTTTCATCTAATTCATTAACTTGTTTTTCTAACTCTTTATATTGCTTTTTAGATAAATTTAGTATAAATACATAGTTTCCGTCTGTAGCCATATAGTATTCATCTCTAACACTTCCATCTACACTATAGTCTGCAAAACAATCTGTCATATCTACTATTTTACATTGTACATATTCATTTTCTTGTGTAACATCATCTAATTCTTTTCCTTGTGGAAGAGCCCTATGATCGATTATAACTCCTATAGCAAGTAAAAATACTGCAATTGCTATAAATACAATAGTTAAAATCAAATTACTTTTACTTTTTCCAAATCTTTTTAATAATACTTTTTTGTTTTCACTTTCCATACATAATCACCATTAATATATTAACCCATAGCACCATATTTGTCAATAATTTGACAGATTAGATTTTTTATTATATTATTAAATTGGTGATTAATATGAAAAAAATAAATAACAAAAACTTAGCTGAAGAATCAAAGAAAAAAGTAAAACTTGCTTTTGAAGATTACAAAAAATTCGCTTTAAAAGGAAATGCTATGGACCTTGCAATAGGTGTTGTTTTAGGAGGCGCTTTTACTACAATAGTAAATACTTTAGTTTCAGCACTAATTACTCCATTAATAAGTCTATTTACAAGCAATGTTGACCTATCTACATTATTTATAACACTTAAAGGGGAACATTGTGATACCTTAGAAGCTGCAAAAGCTGCTGGAGCAATAACATTAAATTATGGAGAAATATTAACAGCAATAATTAATTTTATTATAATCTCTATAGTACTATTTTTAATTGTAAAAACTATTGCTAAAGCTAATAAAAAAGACGAAGTAGTAGAAGAAGTTACAACAAAAACTTGTCCTTATTGTTTAAGCACTATTCCAATTAAAGCTACAAAATGTGCACACTGCACAAGTGCTTTAGAAGAACAAAAATAATGAAAAAAAAGAACTCAAAAATGAGTTCTTTTTATTTTTTTCAACAAATTATTTTTTGTTAACTAATTCTTTTAAAGCTTTACCAGCTTTGAATACTGGAGCTTTAGAAGCTGGTATTTTAATTTCAGCTTTAGTTTGTGGGTTTCTACCTTTTCTAGCAGCTCTTTGTCTTACTTCGAAAGTACCAAATCCAACTAATTGAACTTTTTCTCCGTTTTTAAGTGCTTCTTCAACACTAGTAACGAATGCGTCTAAAGCAGTTTCAGCAGCTTTTTTTGTTAATTTGCTTTCTTCTGCGATTTTAGCGATTAATTCAGCTTTATTCATTTTCATTTCCCTCCTATATATTGACATTTAGATTTACAAAAGAAAAGTGAAACATATTTAAATTTCTTTTATATCTCTTTGATAATTAGAATATACTACAAAAATCTAGTAATGTCAACACTTTTCAAGCTTTTTATTTTAAATTCAAGTCGATTTTTCAACTATATTTTAAGTAATTTACATATTTTGTTACCATAAGGTAATTGCTGTATTTCCTCTTTATTTAAAACTCTAAATAGCATTACCAAAATAGCATAAACTACTACTCCAACTCCTATAGAGCCTATAGTAGATAATGCATTTCCTAAATGTATCATTATTAATAGTTTATATGAGAAGAATACTGTAACTCCCATGATAATACTTGCTATAAGTGGTTTTATTACAACATCTTTTACTGGCATTTTTTCCTTTAGTGCTCTAAATAATACTGTTGAAGAAATAAAGAATGCTGTAGCACTATAAATTATACTTGTTATAGCTGGTACTACTTCGCCAAACATTGGGATAAATATTACATTTAATAGATATTTTATAACTGTTCCTGCAAGTAATGCAAACCCTGGAACAGCAAGCTTACCAATTCCTTGAAGTGCACCTGTAATTGTTTGACTCACCACAGAGAAGAATAATAACCAACATTCAATTTGAAGTAGATATGCTCCTTCTGGTGCATTTGGAAATAGCATTTTAAATATCGGTGTAGCAAGCACAAATAATCCTAATGTACATGGTAATGCTATTAAAGATGATATTTTTAATGAATAGTTAATCTTTTTTATTGCTTCATCTTTTCTATGTCTTGCTATAGCAGACGATATAAAAGGTACAAGTGCTACTGAAAAGGCAACATTAATAGATAATGGTACTGCAAGTAGTATATCCACTTTTCCAGAAAGAATACCATATTTTGCATTTGCCATTACCAAATCATAATCTTTATATTTTTGAAGGCAATTTACTACTGTAACAACATCAATAAGTCCAGCAAGTGCTGATACTACACTTCCAAATGAGATAGGGATTGCATATGATATAAGTTTTTTAGCTATCTTTTTTCTTGATTCGGTAGCAAATGTCTTAGAACCATTTATATCTTCCCATATTTCTTTCCTATTTTTTCTATAATATCTTACTAAATAGAAAAATGCACTAGATGTTGCAACAGTTGTTGCAAGTGTTGATCCTGCTGCCATTATTTCTGGACTATGACCAACAAGCATAAATACAAATATTACTGAAAAAACACAATTAATAACTTGCTCAATAATTTGTGCCTTACTATACTCGCTAACATTTTCCATTCCAATAAAATATCCTCTAAGTACTGCTGACATAGAAACAAATATAATTGCTGGTGATAAAGCCATAAGTGTATATTTTACTCCAGGATTATTTAATATTTTTGTAGAAATAAATCCTGAGCCAAAAAACAAGGTTAAAGCAAAACATGTTGCAATACTTACAAACACTAAAAATGCTGTTTTAAATATCTTATGTGCTCCTCGTTTATCTCCTATAGTCATTTTTTCAGATACAAGTTTAGAAATTGTATTAGGTATCCCCATAGTGGCTATTGCTAGTATAAAAGTATACACTGTATACCCTGAACCATAATAACTATTTCCTACATCTGAAAACTGTGGAATATTAGTTTGTATTATTCTATATACAAATCCTAATATTTTAATTAATATCTGAGAGCCCATTATAACAAAGACTCCCTTCATAAAAGATTGTTTTTTTATAGCCACAAATTTTCTCCTCCTTAATTTATCTTAAGTAGCATCCGCCACCAATAAACTCTCTAATAATTGACGTACTTGGTATAAGCTCTGTATCAATTCCAATAAAATTCCTTAATGTATTTAAAAGTCTTCTAGCTTCTGAATAATATTTACTAGAATCATTTATCTTTAACAATAATTTTTCTGCTATAGGTTTTAATGCAGCCCATTCGTATATTAAACTAGTATTAAAAACATAGTCTGCTTCATCAACATAAGGAAAAATATTTTCCTCATCTCCCTTACGAATCTTATTCCACATATCCATTGTATTTTCTACGCTTACTCCACGAGTAGCATTATCTCTTACAAACCTTCTCATCATTCTTAAATCGTTTGATGATAGCATTGTAAATGAATCAAATCTTATACTTACCATAGGAGCTACGTATAACTTATATATTTTATCCTTTGGTATAAATTCAGATGATCTTGGATTTAAAGCATGTATTCCCTCTATTATTAAAATATCGTTTTCTCCAAGTTTTATTGGATTTGAATTAAATTCCTTCTTTTGAAGCTTAAAATTATATGTAGGAAGTATTACATTTTTTCCATTTAGTAAATCTAACATCTGTTTTTTAAATAGCTCTACTTCTAGATTTTCAAAGCATTCATAGTCTTTTTTACCATCTTTACCTATTGGAATATTTCCTTCATCTTTAAAATAATTATCCATACTAATTACTATAGCATTTTTCTTTTTTACCATTAATGCATCAGCAAGTCTTTGAGCAGATGTTGTCTTACCAGATGATGATGGACCTGCAAGCATAACTATTTTTACACTATTTGTTTTAGTTATTCTTCTTACTATTTCAAAAAATTCATTTGTATGATATAGTTCTGCTCTTCTTATTACTTGAGCAACATTTTCTTCTATTATTCTCTTATTTAGATCATTAACTGTTTCAACAGATGTAACCTTACATACCTCAGCAAACTTCTTTGAAAGTTCAAACATTCTATTAGTTTCAATGTCATATTTAACTTCATTTATATCTTCTTTTTCCGGAAGCATAAGAATTACTCCATTTTTGTATTTTCTTAAATCAAAGCCCTTAATGCATCCAGTATACATTACTACGGCTCCATATAAATATGTATAAAAATCTTCCGCATAATATACTGTATAGTTCTCATTTAAACTAATATCTACAATATTTTTAACTTGCTCTTCATCTTCTAAATAGTTAGCTATTCTTCTTGTACTGCCTTTTTCTTTCATTATTCTTATATTTTGAGCTATAATTTTTTGCATTTCTTCTTTAATTTCTTTTACCATTGAAGTTGTTACCTCTTCATCTGATCTTACAAATGCAAAATAGTCTCTACCAGTTTTGTTTGAAAACTTAAAATGTAATTTTATATTAAGTCTATGTAATGCTAGTAAGAATATGAATTTCAAGCTTCTACTATAAATTCTCTCTCCTTCACGAGTACTATATGTAATAAAACTACATGTACAATCTTCTATAAGATGATACATAATAGACCTTTCTTTATTGTTTATTCTAACAGCAAGAATATCTTCCTTACTTTCAATTTGTGCTAGTTTTATTGCTTCTATAACTCTTGTCTCTGGTTCTACCATTATTTCTTTTCCATTTTCAAAATTTACTTTAACTAATTTTTTTCTCATTATTAACTTCCTCCTTAAAAAGATTTAAGTTATATTTTATCATAGTTGTACGATTTTTTCAAGAATTTATAATATATGTACTTTCTAATATGAGTATATTATATCGTTATTTTACTACTTTTTCTATACTATATTGCTTTTTTTAATAAATTATACTATAATTTCTCATATGAAAGAATTAAAAATTACTAGTTTAAAAAAGAACGAAAAAGTATTATATTACATAAAAGATATATTTCCAAATTTAAATACCACAGTATTACATAAAGCTTTTAGAAATAAAGATATTAAAGTAAATGGAAAAAGAATAAGTGATATTAATTATGAAATTAAAAACGAAGATACTTTACAAATATATATAGAAGACAGCATATTATATAATTTTCCAAAAGAATTACAAATAATGTATGAAGATGAAAATATAGTTGTTACTCACAAACCACAAGGAATATTATCTAATAATGAAGAGAAAATACAAAATGAACCAACATTTGAAGACTATGTTAGGCAAAAAATTGGTAATAATATTAAAATATGTCATAGACTAGATAGAAATACTGGTGGTTTACTCGTATTTTCTAAAAATGATATTTCATATAATTTGTTATTGGATGCATTTAAAAATGGTTATATAAATAAAGAATATACTGCATATGTAAATGGAGTAAATTTTGATACAAAAAATTGTCACTATGAAAACTATTTATTAAAAGATAATAAGACTGGATACTCAAAAATATATCCAAACAAAGTTAATGGATCTCAAAAAATAATCACAGATATTGAAGTTATTAACACTAATAAAAAATTAGATTATTCAGTTGTTAAAGTTTCAATTCATACAGGTAAAACTCATCAAATTAGAGCATTACTATCTAGTATATCTCATCCAATAATTGGCGATTCAAAATATGGAAAGAATGAAATTAATAAGAAATTTAAAAAATATAGACAATTACTATTTGCAACTAAATATACATTTAGCTTTCCTAAAGAGAATACATTATCATATTTAAATAATGTAACCATTTTACTAGATAAAGATTTATATGATGTAAAATTATAATATAAAAGAGAAAGGCTATTTAATTTCACCTTTCTCTTTTTATTATTTTAATTCTCTTTCAAGTTCGGTAAGACTACTGAAATTTAGCTTGTTACGTATTTGATTTGTTATTCTTTTAATATCACAGCTCATATAGTCTTTTATAAAACTAATTGGAGAGTAATATGCTTTAGATAAATAAAACTTAAACTTTTTAAGTTGCATTTCTGTTGTAGAATCGATTGATGCTATATATGGCTTATTTTCAATATTTTCATAAAGAATTTGAGCTATTGTTATGGTAAATAAAAAATCTAATAGTTCATGTTTTTTATAAATAACATTTTTAATTTCATTTTCCTCTACTATTATTTTTTTTGAACTAATACCATAAAAAAACTCTTTGCAAAAGTAGTTTTTCTTTTTATCAAGTACTATCCTTTTTCCTGTTGCTCTTGCCATTATTTTTACCAAACAAAAATACAACTGCATCAAGTATTCATCTTTTGGAATTTTTGTTATATTGATGTTTGGAAATACTTCATATAAGTTATTTTCAAATACAATAGGGTCATTAAAAACAGATTTTATAGTATTATCTACATTTACTTTTTGCTTTTTTAAAGTAAAAAAATAAGTATCAATATCATTTTCTATCTCATTTTGATCTTTATCATAAAAATATACATTAAGATTTTTTAAATTAAGTCTTAATCTTTCTCTTTCTTTTTTACTAAAAATATTACCGTGCTTCTAAATAACTTAATATTTCATCAGATTTTTGACATACCTCCTTTTGTGTATATTCAAGTGGTGCATCAATCTTTTTTGTGGTTACATATAGTTTATTCCACATCCTTTTTATAAAGCTTTCATTTTTATAACTATTAGTCATAGTTATACACCTCCTATAAAATTATTTTTTTATCTAAAAGTATAAATTTCTATCATATTATAGCATAGTTTTAATTTTATGTAAAGTTTAATATTATTATGCATTTGTTAAAATTAGTATCATATACTTAAATGAGGTGATTTTATGATTAGCGTTGCTATCGTAGGTGCTACTGGTGTAGTTGGTGAAATGTTTTTAAAAGTTCTTGAAGAAAAAAATCTTAATATAGATAAATATACTCTTTTTGCTTCAAGAAAATCCAAAGGAAAAAAAGTAAATTTTATGAATAATGAATATGAAGTAAAAGAGTTAACAGAGGATAGTTTTAAAGATGAGCATTTTGACTATGCTTTATTTTCTGCAGGAGGCTCAACATCTGAAAAATATGCTAAAATTGCAGCACAAAATGGATGTATAGTAATAGATAATAGTTCATTTTTTAGAATGGATAAAACTGTTCCATTAATTGTTCCACAAGTAAATATGGAAGATGCTTATGAACATTTTAATATTATCGCAAATCCTAACTGTTCAACAATACAGGCAGTTCTTCCACTCAAAGCATTAGATGAAAAATATAAAATAAAAAGAGTTATTTATTCTACTTATCAAGCTGTATCTGGTGCTGGAAAAAAAGGAATAGATGATTTAACTCAAAATAAAGTAGAAAAATTTCCTTACCCTATAAACAATAACTGCATACCACAAATAGATGTGTTTGTAGATAATGATTATACTAAAGAAGAGATAAAAATGATAGAAGAAACAAGAAAGATATTAAAAAAACCTAAACTTCCAGTTACTGCGACATGTGTTAGAGTTCCTGTTCTTAACTCACATGCAGAGAGTATAAATGTAGAGCTAGAGTATCCATTTAAAATTGAGGATATAAAAAAATATTTAAATAATTTCCCAGGAATTATAGTTTTAGATGATCCAGAAAAATTAATCTATCCTTTAAACTCATTTGCAAATGGTACAGATGAAGTCTATGTTGGAAGAATCAGAAGAGATTATTCGCAAGAAAATGGAATTAACTTTTGGTGTGTAGCAGATAATATTAGAAAAGGCGCCGCTTCAAATGCTGTAGAAATACTTGAAAATTTATTAAAAAAAGACTTGGAATAAAAATCCAAGTCTCTTTTTAGGCTTATGTAGTGGTGTGGCTATCTTCCGCCGCCACCGCCACCGCCGCCTCCTCCGCCGCCTCCGCTGGAGAATCCGCCACCACTTCCAGATCCAGAAGAAGTAGCGCTTGAAATAGATGTATTTATAGCACTAGAAAAACTTCTACTAAAATCTGTATGTGTAGCAAGATACATAGCTGTATAATGATTTGTAATATAATATGAATCATCATTAATTTCAGGATATCTAAGTTTTAATTGCTTTATAACCTTATCAGCAATACCAAATGCAGTGGCATATACAAGAAAATGTTCCCATAATACAATAGATGGTAGTTCTTTTTCATCCATTTGTGAGAAATCTTCCATGAATTTTTTTAAGCCCTTCCACATTGTTAACTCATCAATACCTTTTTGGGTATATTTATTTAATCTTTTTCTAGCAAATGAACCAACAATTAAGCTTCCAATTGTAAGTAATAAATAAATTGCACCAATCATAAATACATATGATGTATATAATGAGTTTTCAAAATATGCCATTAGCATAGCAAATCCAAATCCTGCAGCCATTATTGGAAGTATTGTAGCTGAATTTATTGCATAACCTTTATTTATTTCTTTCTTATCCACATATTGCTCTTTTGTAACAAAATTTGTTGCTTGATCATTTAGTTTATTAACAAGAGTTCTAACTTTAGATTCATGACTTGTAAAATACTTTTGTAAATCTGATATGGTTATTCTATCTGATTTTTTATAATTTATTGCACCTTTAATAAAGTTTAGAACTATCATCTCATCTTCTTTTAATGATACTGATTGAGCATCCTCATTTATTATAATTGTAATTTCTTCTTTTTTTCTTGATATATTTTCTTTATTTACTTCAAAACTTACTATCTTTTTTAAGTTAAGTTGCATTAAAGTTGCTGAAAAAATATTTCCTGTAGAAAGATATACATTATTAGAAGGTGGTGCCATAATTGCAGCAGCTTCTGACGGAGTAGCGTCTTCTCTTGGAAGCTCTCTAAAATATTCATAATCAATAGTTGGCACAATTTTTTTACCAGCCTTTTTCATTATATTTATCGGTACTATATACTGAATAAGAATAAATATTACAGCTACCACACCCGCACAACTAAGTATTCCTATTACTACAACTTTTGCTTGTGCTCGCCTTTGATTTGCTTCATCTGCCCAAATTGATTCTTCTTTAATTATATTATTAATTACATTTTTTGAATCAGTTCTTGTAGAATACCCTACTAAATCCTTTGGAAATGTACTTCTAATTTCCACATAATTATTTGTTGGGATAGCATTTAAATCAAAAACTATATTTCCATCTTCTGTAGGATATATTTCTCCATTAAGAGAAATTGTATGTCCCCATACTTTTACGTCTTCTTTAGAAACGTTTCCTGGTAAAGTAATTTTACCTGACATTTTTTCTATAGGAATTTCCCAATCTGAACCAATAAATTGCCAATAAAGTTCAGCACAATCATTGTGTATTGCTATTGCATCATTTACAGTATATTTTATTTCATATTCTCTAGTAGCAGAAGAATCGTCAAGTCCAACTCCCCATGCAATTTCAAATTCTGTACTTCCTCTATCTAATGCATAATAATAATCTTTTGCTAAATGATATGCATAGGAATTAGTTTTCCTTAATGTTTTATCATTAGTTAAGTCTTTTACTGTTACATTTTCTATAGAAGAATACTTTTTTGAATCCTTTTTAAACGATTTAAATAATGTATTAGTCTCACTAATTCTTATAGTCCATTTTTCTGTTACTTCCATACTAGCATCGTCATTTACTATTGCATTAATCTCAAGATTTTTCATCTTAAGGCTTGCATAAACGTTGTTAGAACTTACAATAGCTAAACTTATAAAAAGAACTATAAAAGCAGTAAGTATTTTATATTTATTTTTCATATATTGCCTCCTTTATTAAATTATAGTATATATTTATTAAATTTAAAAGTGCGCAAACAAAATTGCGCACTTTTTTATAATATTACCTCTCCAGTATCACCATTTATTACAAGTGTTTCACCTGTACGTATTATTTTTGTTGCATCTTGTAGACTAACTACACATGGAACTCTATTTTCCCTTGCTTTAACTGCGAAATGACAAAGCATACCTCCAAACTCTGTTATTATTCCAGATATTTGTGATAAATTAATATTTTCAAATATCTCTCTATCTAAATACGACGCTATAATAACATCATCTTTTTTTAAATTCTTTATATCTTCTTTAGAATTTATTACACATGCCCTTGCTGTAACTTTTCCAAAGCTTGCACCTATTCCTTTTAACTTTTTTCTATAATCTATTTTAAATTGCTGTTTACTACAAGGGAAAATGTCACTTTCAGGTGTATAGTTTCTAAAAGAGTTATAATATATCTTATTTTTAGCTACTAATTTCTTTAATTCATCCACAATGTCAACATTTAATATATCTTCGTATCTTAAGAAAAATATATCTTCTTCTTTTTCTATAATATATTCATCTTTATATTTTCTAGCAAGGTTTAATAGACTTTCTCTAAGTTTATATCTTGCAATTAGACTTAAGTCATAAAGAGCAAATTCATCCTTATCCAATTCCCTTACATATTCTATTTCTTTTAATGCATTTTTTAATTGATTAGGCTTTAACTCTTTTTCTAACTTTTGTATAGATGCTTCATATAGTTTATTCTGCATTTTTAAATCGCTTAAAGGATCATATATATCCTCTAAATCAATCATATCTCTATACATTTTTATTACTTTTAAAATTTCATCTGAATACGTAGTATATATAATATCTGATTCATCACTAGAATGATAGCCATATTGACTAATAAAATCTGTTAATATCTCTTTTATATTTTCATTTTCTGGATTTTTTCTATACATGTAAAATATTTCTGCATCTAAATTATCTTCAAAAAATTTAAGTTTGTCTTTGCTTACTCTAATTTTTCTTGACATATCCCACATATATAAAAATGGAGCATTTACATATTTATTGTCAATACCAACTAGTAAATTTTGTATTTCATTTCTAGTTAAAATATTATTGAACTTCTGATTTAAATTTATCTTAAATACTGCATTTTTTAATTGTTGCCATACAAACATAGATTTACAATCCATATATATTTTTACATTTTCTCTTATTTTATCAGTTAGATTTTCATTTTCTTTTTCAAGTGCAACTATTTTAGTATTTCTATATTCTTGAGTATTAACCACTTGCCTCTTTAATATGCTTAATACATCTTTTCTATTAAAGAGCTTAATTTTCTTGTTTTCCTGTAGATTTTCATTACCATTATCTAAATAATCTATTCTTACTTTTAGTTTTTCGTCTAAATATCTTTCAACATATCCAGGTACATTTTCCAAAATTTTCTTTAAGAATGTTAAATTCCAATATAATCTTGAAAATCTAGTAAATATAACTGGCTCTAAAATATTTTCATCGGATATGTTTGTTATAATTTTAGAAAATCTTTTCTGTGTACTGTCAAACACATCTAAATCTAAAGATAACATCAAAGGTGATAAATTATTTATATTTTCTAAATTAGAATTACTATATCTATAATATATATCACTAAACTCTATTTTAGTTATTGGATTTAACTTAAATATGTATAGTTTAGAGTCATAAACACCAAACTCCAAGTCAATTGGAAATCCCAGTTCTTGCTGAAGTGATAAAGCTATATTTATTATCTTTTTAATTGAAGATTCTCCAAGCAAGTTAATTTTAGGTTCCTCAATATATATTTGTTTTTCCCAATCATATACAATTCTTTCTGGAATAATTTTTCCGGATACAGTGTCTCCTGCACCTTTTGAAAACTCAATTACAATTTCTGTATCTTTCCCATTAGTAGGATTTACAGTAAATAATACACCACTTACATTACTTTCTATCATTTCTTGAACAATTATGTTCATTTCTACTTTTTCTATATCCACGTTATTTCTTTTATAATGTCTTAGATTATCCTCACTATATAATGATAAAAAAACTTCTTTTATCTTATCTTTTAAACTTTGTTTTTCTCTTGCAACACTTAAGAAATTAGCATACTCTCCTAAACCTAAAGGGCCATGATCTATAATTTTAGGACTAGTTCTTACAACGCATCTTTTATTTTCTGGTATAACTTTAAATATTTCATCTATAATATAATCCGGTATACGTAAATTATTTATAGTCTCAAAATCTAATTCTTGTTCTTTAACAATTTTCTTAAATTCTTCAAAATCGATTACAATACCTAAAGGAATATTATATCCTTTAGCATCTAGCATTGATAAAAACATTGCTTTATTGCCACATTTATCTAATATTTTATCTTCAAGCTTGTACATATTATCATCTCCATTTTCCGCCTACGATTTTAAAAGAATAGTTTTCTATTTTTTCCACTATATTCTATCATATTATTGCTATTTTAACAAGAAAAAAGAAAAAAATATAAGGATGTATCTCATCCTTATATTGCATAACATTCTATATTTTGTTCTTTTACTTTAACTTCTGGAATATGAATTCCTCTTTCTATAAATTCGTCTAGCCTTAAGTCAACAAATCCTTGAGCACAATCATTTACTACATTAAATGGTTGGCTATTACTATATGAAGACATATTATATATTTTTTTATATGCTGAAACGACACCCTGTTCATCATTTTGTTCCATCGCTTTATATAGCTTTGATAACTCTCTACTTACAAATTTTCTATCAACAAAGCTTTTTGCATACCCATTTATTCTTCTTTTATTCTTTTGCCCATTATATCCTGCCATATCCATTACTATATCAGATAATCTTTTTAGCTCATCTTTATTACCTTGAGCCTTAGCATATTCAACTTTCCTGTTATGTTCATCATAACTTAGCTTATCTATAAAATCCTTTACATACGGATTATAATTACTTTCACTTGAAGCATCTGTATATCCAGCCATTGTATTTAACGTATTATTTTTAAGGCATACATTTGTATAGTCTTCATTACCAATTGTATCTTTTATTACTTCACGGATGGCCATATATTCCCTATATTTTGCTTCATTTAATTCTACATTTTTTCTCTCCATTTAAACTACATCCTCCAAATATTTATTATAAAAATCTAGTTTTTTCTTATAAAAAGTACATTTTTTATTATACCATTTTTAAAAGATTTTTGCAAGAGATTTGCTAAAATTTTATGATATTTTTTGTTTTTTATTGCTTATACGCAATTTAACAAATATCAGTAATATAGGTAGTAAAATGCCAATCAATATTACATAAATCAAATATTTTGAAGCAATCGATGCAAATGAAATTCCTTCATGAAACAATAAAGAAGTTATAATTACTATTACAATTGATAATATAATAGAATACCACTTCTTAATTTTTAAATCTGGAAGAAAACTTATCATATAGTAAAACAAAAACGAAAGAAATGATATTGAATTAAAGTAAAAATTAAGTGCTAATACATTTTCTACTCTTTCTAAAATATTAAATAACGTAAATTGTTTTAAAGCAATATATTCTGGAAATCTAAATACACTGATAAAGTCTTTTCCAAGTATAAGAATAGTCATTAATATTATTACTATTTGTATTACATTTGTTAATATAACTGTTCTATTTATTACCGAACTAGTTTTTTCTTTTTCAGACTCTATTATATTGTTTTTAGAAGTAATTAATAACATCATATAAGGTACAATACTTAATACTAAATATAATCCTATAGATTTAAACATACACGATTTTCCAAAACAATTAATAGGCTCTAAGTACTTAAAATTAACTTTAGAGAATAGTCCACATATATCTATAAATATTAATATTATATTTATATATGAAAATATCTGATTAACTCTAACTATTTCAGATAAGCTTTTAGAACTTATATATATTATTGTTACTAAAATTATAGCCTTGATAAAATTGGCATTAGTATCTGGTAAATATTCTACATTTAAGAAATTTGTTAAATTAAAAAGTACAATAGAAGATATAATTACAAATGCTAAAAATAAAAAAGAATTAATTATATACCCTATTTTCTTTCCATATAAAGACTTTGTTAGCTCATAAATATTTTCCTCTGTATTATTAAAATATATATATTTAAATACTAAAAAAAGTAGTATAGATAGTACTGATCCTATAATTGCTGCAATATACGAATCGTTTCCAGATATGCTAAACATAAAATATGTTCCCATACCAAAAAACATAGCTAAAAAAGAAGATAAAAAAACAAAGGCCACACCAACACTACATATTTGTTTTGATTCTTTTTTTACCATACCTTTTTTACGCCTCCTTGATTAGATATTTTCACTTTAGTTTGCACATTTATATCTAGTTCTTCTAAATAGTTAGGATTATCAAAAAGCTTGTTTTTCTTCCTATATAATAAGTTACCAAGACTTAAAATGTCTACTTTATATTCCTCTTTTATTTTTTTATAAAAATTGTTTATTTTTTCATTTATATCTTCTTCTATTGTTTTTTGTATACTTTCAATAGACTCAGCATCATTTAATTTTATATTTTTTCCAGTTTGAGTTATATTAGCATTTATATTTAGTTTTATATCTATGCAATTTTTAGTTTCTTTATTAATAGAATATTTAGTTTTGCAAGATGTAACCTCTGCTACAATTAAATCATCACCTTCTCCAATACTAGTAATGAAGAACTGTGTATGATTTAAAAGCATATTATATAAAATACTTTCTTGTTTAGTTAAATATCCTTTCATATTCCAATTATCAAAATATGCCATGTCATCTATCAGTATTTTTTTATCTTCAATTGACATAGAGTTTGCTGTCATTTGAGTTCCATCTTCCAAAATACCTTTAACTACATCGTTTAAGGTTTGTAAATTTGCATCCCCTTTATATTTTTGTGTAGATTCTAAAAATGATACCATATCTACTTTTTCTTCATTTATTACATTTATTATTTCTTCTGCGCTATGTTCATTTGCAACAAACAAATAAAATGTATTACTTCCTTCATTATCTCTAATAAAAAAGTCTAATGAATTTTCCAAATGCTCTTTTGCAATTTCTTCAGATATTACTAAAGTTTCAAGATGCGCAATATATAATTTTTTGGGTGAAATATCTACCATATTTCTTGCAGCTTCTTGCACTGATGACCCCTTTGAAGAATATACATCTCCACTATTTACCTTTTCCTTGCTTGATGTATCAGTTACTATAGCAGTAAATATTATCTCTCCATCATCTGACATATCTATTCCTATAGCCTTAACAATTGCTAAATCTGTAAGTTCTCTAATACCTGTAAGTCCATTAAATATAATGACTAATATAAGTAAAATTACTATATATTTTTTCATAATTATCTCCTACTTTTAGTTAAATTATTAGTAAGTATCCTTTGTCTTTTATTATCTTCTGGTATAGAAATTCTTGTAAATACATTTCTTTTAAGCTCTGCTATATTTAATGGTGCAACAGGATATGTAAAGGCTTTTGTATAACTGTTAGTTGAAGAAAGTGTAGTTACAAGAAATATTGACGCTATAGCAATTCCAATAAGTCCACAAAGACTTGCAAGAAGCATAAATATTATTCTCCATTTTCTTAATGCATTTACAACATTTATATCCGAAAACGTAAGACCTGATATCATTGTAAGGGCCACGACAATAATCATTATTGGCGATACAATTCCTGCACTTACTGCTGCATCTCCAAGTATCAATGCTCCGACAATAGACAACGTATTTCCAGACATTTTATTTGATCTTAAGTCACTTTCTCTTAATATTTCAAAAGCAAAGATCATAAGTGCAGCCTCAACAAATGCTGGAAATGGAACACCTTCTCTTTGAGTTGCAAACGAGACTAACAGATCTGTTGGTATACTCTCCTGATCAAAAGTAATTAGCGCAAGATATAGAGATGGTACCATAATGGTTAAAACTAAGCATACATATCTTACTATTTTAGTTAAAGTTACATTTTTTGACTTTTGGTACATATCATCAATATTATTAATAAAGTCCTCAAAAAATGCAGGAAGTATTAAAACAAATGGGCTATTATCTACTAGTACAGCAATTCTTCCTTGTAACAAATAATACGATACTATATCTGGTCTTTCCGTATTTATTGACACAGGAAAATCTGACTCATTTTTTTCCTCCACATATTCTTGAATATAATTTATATCTAATATTCCATCAATATTAATTTTACTAATCTTCTCTTTAATTAAGTCTACTAACTCCTTTTTGGCAATGTTTGACATATACATTATTCCAACTTTTGTTTTTGTCTGTACTCCAAGCTCTTGCTCATTATACACTAAGCTTGGACTCTTTATTCTTTTTCTAACAAGTCCTACATTTGTCATTATACTTTCTATAAACGAATCTTTTGCACCTCTTACACTATTCTCATTTGTAGGTTCACTTATTCCCCTAGAAAGATCTGCTTTGGCTTCTACTACATAAATTTTATTTTGCAAAATAATAACAACAAATCCAGATAAAATATAATTAAATACATTATCTTTTTCCTTATCTATTTCTTTTATTTTGTTAATAGAAATTTTACTTTCTAAGTCTACATATTCCCCATTTAAATTATATTCTATTTTTTCTTTTAAGCTTTTTTCGCTATATTCCTTTTCATTACTTTGGCTTAATATTTCAACTATACTTCGTACTACAAAATTTGAAGATACTGATGTATCAACTAATGCATCATTAAATATAAGAGTAACTTTGTTATTTAAAATATTTATCTCTCTAAAGTATATATCTTCTAATTCTTCTAACTTGCTTTTTAAAAAATTAATATAATCTTCCATATCTTTTCTCCTAATATATTTATGTGAAAAAAATATATTTTCTATACAAAAAAAGAAGTTATATAAATATAACTTCTCCTTTTTATTTTATGTAAATATTATAAATTATTAACAAAATTATCTATATATTCTCCTCTATCTTTTACATAGTTTATTATCTGATTTAAATCATATTCTATACTTGGTATATTAGTCCATTTCTCATGTTCTCTTTTCCATGCATCCTCTGTTATATATGAATTAAATTTATTAAATTCATATATTATACTATCATTTGATAGTACAGAATTTCTTAGCTCATTATATCTTTGTTTAAATTCATCTTTGTAGCATATAAGAATTCTATCCCAAAGTTTGCTTTTTGCCTCATACTCATAAAAGCCATAGTACGAATTGCATAACTTTTCTCCATTCCAATATAGACCCCAAGTACTATCCAAATCATATAAAGCTGGATACCATACTTCTCCATCATATGTAACAAGTAACATGTTTTTTGCCACATTGTCTATACCATTATCCAGTAATGTTAAACTTAAATAGTTTAAACACGCATCTAAATTTAAATACTCATCAAAATGTTCTCTAAATTCTTCGTTAGAGCTATCTTTTACAAATTTTATTACTCTATTAAGTTTATCATATGTGCTTTTAATCTCCTCATCAGTAGAATCTGGACCAACCTCTATAGACCAATCTCTATAATCTTTTTCATTTTCCATAACTTTTTCAAAAGTACAAGAACTATTAGAAAGATTGTTTTCAGCGCACATCACAATATGATTTTCATTATTTTTGTCAATATTAAACATCCATGCGTCTTTTGGTATATTAATTGTATATAATCCTAAATACTCTCCATTTGCATATATCTCAATAGGATACCCATCAATAACTCCATTATTTGGAGTATTAGAAAATAAATTATATTCTTCTTGCATGTTTGATGCTATTCTAGCTGTTACAATATTTCTTGCTTGAGTACTATCAATCCAATTTGCTTTTAAGCAATACTTACTTTGCTCTCCCCAGCCAAATCCTAAATCAATCTTATTTTTTTCATTATTTTGTTCATCTTTAAAAAAATTTATAGTATAGTTCTTCTTATCATATCTAAGACTAGATGTTCCTTGAACTTTTATTGATGCATATGATCTAAAAAGTTCATTTTTTTCAACAACTATTTTGCAACTTACTGATGCGATTTCTTTTTTAGACTTCAAATTTAGAAAATCTCCATCTAAATATAATTTTGGAATTATATAATTTTCACCATCGACTAAATCTATTGCTTGAGTTGGTGTTTGCTCTACTATCTCATCTGGTTTATTTCTTATAATCTCAACAATAGCTACTGTACTTATAACTGGTATACTTAATATTAATATAACCACTAAAAGTGTAATAATGTGTATCTTTTCCTTTTTTATCTCCATATAACTACCTACTTATCTATTAAAATAAATACCTTTAATTTAATAGTACACATTATTACAACATTTTTCAACATTTCATATATTTTGTTTATTCAATTTTAAACATTATTACTAGTTTATTTCAAACTAGTAATATCTTTTACCATTTTGAGAAGCATACAATATATATTTTGATATTCCATTAGGAATAATTTTATTAAATGCATATGCAATTTTATTTACAATTCCTGGAACAATTATTTCTCTCTTTTTTAACATTTTATCTACAGTATATTCAGCTACCTTTTTAGAATCACTTGGCGGTATGAAAAATCTAACACCTAAGTCGCTATTAAAGTTTGTATCCACTGCTCCTGCACAAAGTGTTGATACACTAACATTTATACTCTTCATTTTTAGTTCCATATTTATCGCTCTACTCATACTTGTTATATATGCTTTACTTGCATAGTACGAACTCATTAAAGGTCCTGGAACAAATCCAAGTATTGAGGAAACATTTAAAATTATACCATTATCTTTTTTTACCATATCTTTAAGATAAAGCTTTGTTATTAAATCTGTGGCTATAACATTAAGATTTAACATTCCAATCTCTTTACTTGAATCTATATCATAAAATTCACCATATAGTCCTATTCCTGCATTATTTACT
Source organism: uncultured Clostridiaceae bacterium (assembly GCA_947381905.1). Taxonomy (GTDB): domain Bacteria; phylum Bacillota; class Clostridia; order TANB77; family CAG-465; genus CAG-465. Next base: position 28,218 of record CANCXL010000011.1, read on the forward strand.
AAAATATCTATATTTTCATCTTTTGTTATATCATATAATTTATACATATTAGAAATAATAGATAGATCCATATCTATAACTTCAACATTTGTTTTACATTCTTTTTTTAAGTTTAATAAGCATTCTTTTCTTCTTGCTACTACAATAAGGTCATAACCTTTTTGACTAAGACATCTAGCTATACTATATCCAATTCCAGATGATGCTCCTGTTATTAATGCCTTCATTTATATTTCACCTTTTACCTCTTATTTAATTTTTATCATTATAATTATATAATGTCAAGCGCTAATTTTGTTATTGTAAACTATTAAGTTGAAAAATATGCAGAAATATAGTATAATATAATTATTGTGAGGTGAAAAATATGAGTAGCAAAAGAGAACTTTCTTTCGCGTTTAAAGTAGCTACTACTGTATGCTGCCTAACAGGGGTTTTGTCTAACTTACTAAGAACTACATCAATTGCAAGTATCTTATCTTTTTATACAATGCAAAGCAATATATTTGTTCTTGTATTTTATATTGGGTACTTTATCTCAAGAGCAATAAAACCAGACGTTGAGAAAACAAATGCATACCATATTCTAAAAGGTGCAACTGTTATGATTATAATGTTAACATTTATTGTTTACACTGTATCATTGCAACCTAATGATTTTTTTATGGATGTAAAGACTTCATCATCAAACATATTTAGATTTTCTAACATCTTTGTGCATTTTCTTACACCTATAATGGTATTTTTAGATTATGCTTTATTTGATGAAAAAGGATATTATAAGAAATGCTATGCATTCTTTTGGATAATTTTTCCAGCATTATATCCAATATATGTCTATACTTATTCTCACTTTGGTGGAAGATTTTTTTCAGTTGGTGGCTCTAAAAAATATGCTTATTTTTTCTTAGATATAGACAAAATAGGCGTAATTGGGGTTCTCAGCTATATGTTAATCTTTATAGCTTGCTACTTGGCGATTAGTCTTTTAGTAATTAAAATAGACAAAGGTTTAGGACGACGGAAGAATGAAAAAAAGTAAGCAATACCTGATCGCAAAAAACAGCTCTTGTTGAGCTGTTTTCTTTTTTATTATAATAATTTTTTATCTTCTTTTGCTTCTTTATGTTCTTTAATATATTTTGTCCATTTAATATATCCATATGTTGTATTAGTTAAATATCCAGCTTTAAGTACAAGTAAAACATATTGTCCAGATAAAATATTAATTACTGTTTCTAAAATAGTATTTATATACCATGCAATCCATTGCTCTCTTAATCTTAATAATATAAATACACCATTTGCAATTCCCACTGCAGACACACATGCGTCTAAATAACATACTATTGTTTCTATTAATTCATTTCCACCAAACAAGTCTGTTTCAACATCTAAAGTTGTTAAGAAATATCCTACGACTATAGTCCATACTACAATTCCGACAATTACTAGTACTTCTGCAAGGCCACTAAGTTTTCTAACTTTTGTAACATCTTCATTTTGCTTATCTGGATGTTTATGCCAGTTAATAAATGAAATAATATCAATTGGTATCCAAAAGAATAATGTTGATGCCATAGTTGCAAATCTTGAAGCAAGTACAATTAATGTTATTATTTCTGTTACTTCAACAAATAAAGATACAATAAAGTTCCATTTACTCTGTTTTGATATAAGTAATTCACATAGAATGTTAAAAAATATATCAGCAAGGTAAAGTCCCATAATAAGTTTTCCATTAACGCCATTTACATCCTCTTCTGGAAATATAAAAGCAAATACTACTGCAAGTATTAGTATACTAAAAAACCATACTTTCTCATAAGTACTAAAATAATTCCATAAGTCTATTAGGCGTTCTTTAATACTCTTTTTCATTTTTTATTTCTCCTTCTACCCGAATAATTATAATACTTATGTCATATAATGTCAAATCCAAACAAAATGGAGGTATTACTACCTCCTTGTAACTTTGTATATTAATAATTAAATTGTTTGCTTAGCTTGTTATTATTGTATCAATAAGCAAAACAATTATCAATAAATAATTTATATATTTTTAAAGGTTTACTTTTTATGTAAATTATGTTATAATATATATGTGCTTGTATATAAATTGTTTCTTTTAGAATAAAAAGGAGGATTTATATGATTAAAAAATTATTTAAAGGAGTTCTAACACTTATAGTGTTAGGAATTGTTGTATTTTTGGGATACAACTATGTTCAGTACAAAAATCAAGAGGTAGACAACTTAAAAAGAGAAGTACAAGCAGAAAACGATGCAAAATTACAAGAGGAATTATTAAGAAGAGAAATGGAGAAATCTGAAACATTAATAGATGCAATTAATAATGATATAGCACTTACACTATTAAGAACAAAAGGAAATGTTAAACTCACTCATGATAAGACGCCAGAAAATAATGGTTGGACAGAATGGTTATTTAACTCAGACATCAAAGTATATGCAGATTTTACTACCGCTTTTACTATTGAAACGTCTCAAATAGACACTAAAATTTTAGAAGATGGTACTGTTTCAATATCTTATGATGAAGATGATATAAAATTATCTTTAGTAGACATTACAGACTATAAAGTTTCTACAAACAAGAGCATATTTGGAAGCTCTTACAAGCCAGACCAAGTGGCTGCTTTTGAACAGATAGCACGTAATAGTGTTATTGAAAAAGTAAATACTGAAACAAATTTATTACAAGCAAGCAAAAACTTAGAAGCATATTTTACAACACTTGCAACTAATTTAGATGTAAAAATTGTAGTAAATATTAGATAATATAGGGCACTTCATTTGAAGTGCTCTTATTTTTTTATTGCTATTGCAGGTATTCCTACTAATGTACAATTTGAAACATCTCCCTTTAATACAATCGCTCCTGCACCAATTTTAACATTATCTCCAATTATTATAGGTCCAAGTATCTTTGCACCCGCTCCTACCATAACATTATTGCCTATTGTAGGGTGTCTTTTATGTATATCTTTTCCTGTTCCACCTAGAGTTGCTCCATGATATATAGTGCAATAGTCTCCAATTTCTGCAGTTTCCCCTATTACTATTCCCATTCCATGATCAATAAATAATCTCTTTCCTATCTTTGCGCCTGGATGAATTTCAATTCCAGTAAAAAATCTAGATATCTGTGAAATCAATCTTGCTATAAATTTAAACCTTATCTTATAAAAAAAGTGAGCAATTCTATGATTTATTATGGCGTGAAAACCAGGATAAAGAAAAATTACTTCTAATATATTTCTTGTTGCTGGATCTTTACATTTTATATTCTGAGCATCTCTATATAATGCTACAAATATATTTTCTTTTTTTGTCATACAATATCACCTATATTATACTATGATTATATAATTATTAATGTGATATAATAGTTATACGTATTGAATTGAAATCAGTGTTCTAATCGGTTTTTATATGAATCTGGTAATATTTTACTGTATAGTATTAAAAGGCTTTTAAAACTTAAATTTTAACAAAGATAAGCTTAAGTTATATAATATTGTTTTTATGTATACTTTGTGTTATAATATCTTATATACTTTATATTATATTTCAAAAAATAATTTTTTAGGAGGTGCTATTATGGCAAAAAAGAAAAAATGTGAAAAAATAACAATAAATACTTACGATGTATTAAAAAAAGTTAGATCTCCCTTTTCAACAGTTAAAATGACTGGCGCAGGAGCTCACAAAAGCAAAAAAGATTTTAATCGTCAAGCCCAAAAACTTGCTGACAAAAAAGTTTTTTCACAATATAAATAAAAGAACCTAAGTTATACTTAGGTTCTTTATTTAACTAACTAATTTAGTTTCTTCTTAATTTTTTTGTTGCAACAACAATTGCACTTACAGAAACTAGAGCTACGATAGCATATAATGCTACAGCTATATCTCCTGTTGGAACATTTGTAAAGTCTACAACATAAGTAAAGTCGTTTTCTGTAACTTTAACTTCCATTTCAAGATCTGATTTCTCATATCCTTCCGGAGCTTCAACTTCTTTTACAGTATATTTACCATATAAAAGTCCAGTTACATATAATTGACCATTATCATCTGTAGTTTCTTCAACTACAACTACATCATCTTCATCAACAATTTGGAATTTACATCCAGGAACTGGTTCACCAGTTTCATCATCTGTTTTATTGATTAAGATATTTCCTCTTACATAGTTAACTTTTACAGTTTCTAGTAATTCTGTATCTTTTTCAAGATAATATTCTTTAGTTGCAGGTGTTACATACCATTTTTCAAGTCCAGCAACTTGTCTGATATATCTTCCAGCTCTTACATCTTCAAAGTGAGCTACACCATTTTCATCAGTTACTACTTCATATGCAACTTTTTTAGTTTCAGGATCTACTAATTGAACTTTAACTTCTTCAAGTGGAGTTTCAGTTTCATCTTCAACTGCAATATCAAAAGCTACAAGTATTCTTTCATCCATTAGTACTCTTTTCTCAGTTTTGTTTTCTGGAGATAATGTAAAGCTTACTAATGCTTCATTTAATTCATAATATCTTGGAGCTTTAGTTTCTTTTACAGCATAAGTTCCATATGGAAGTCCTTCAATTGTAAATTCTCCTTTTTCATTAGTTGTGCAAACAACTTCTACATAATCTTCTCCTACTTTTTCAAGTAATGGATAATATTTACCATCTTCTGCTAGGAAGTATAATTGAACTTCTGCATCTGGAAGAAGTATAACATCTGTATTTGCATCATCATCAGCACCTGCAAATGCAGATAAAATTTTATCTATAACACTTGCAACTTTATCAAATAATGATTGTTCGTTATTTACTTCTGCTGGATATAATTCTTCAATTTTTTGTAAAGTGAATTTAGTAGATTTAATTGCTTCATTTACAATTGTACCTACAGAAATATTGAATACTTTATCAGTGTTATTTGCTGGTTTAGTTTCAAAATTGTATTTAGTATCACTTAATTCATAATTGATATTTGTTCTAATTTCTTTTGCATAGAATTTACCCATTGGGTATTCAGATAAGAATGTACCTTTACCATTATCATCAAATGTTACAACGTCAACAAGAGTATTTGCATTTATTCTCTTAACTCCGTTAACATCTGCGATATCTTCAGCAGCGTATATTCCAACTAAAACATCACCAAATGCAGCTACGTTGATTGGTTCAACAGCTTCTGCGTTAGTCATTGGTTCATGTGGATCTCTAATACCACCTTCTGTGCTTCTATAGTATTTTAATCCTTCTAATACTTTAGTTACATCTAGTTCATATGTTTGTCTTTCTAGAGTATAAGCTTGTTTTGGTAAGTTATATTCTTTTACAGATTGTGCTTGAGCTGTTACTTCAAGTATTCTTTCAGTAGCATCTATAGCATATCCTGCTGGAGCTTCTACCATTTTTAATGTATAAGATCCAATATATAGTTTTGTTTTGTGTTCACCTGTTGCATCTGATGTAAATTCATCAACAACTTGTCCTGCTCTATAATGAACAAATCCATCACCAGTTACAATATCTTCTTTAGCAATTATTTGGAATTTAGCACCACTTAATGCTTGAGAAGTGTATGCTGGTTGATTTACTGTTTCACCATATTTATTAACTGAGTTAGTTCCAGTTAATACATTACCTCTTGTAGTTACTGTTACAATACCTTTTTGAGGAATGTTTTCGTTAGGAACTTCAATTATTTTATCCTTTGGTTCACCTTCAACATGTTCTACTGTAAATGTAGATACTGGTTGATTGTATTGGCTACTACTTGGATCTTTTGTTGCATTATAATATCCTTCTGGAGCAACATCTTCGTATACTTTGTAAGTACCAGCTGGTAATTTAGCAGGCATTACTAAGTATCCTAAGTTTTCTGTACTATATTGATTTAGTACCATTTCATTTGGATACATTACTTTTTGTGAAATTATATTTCCTTTATCGTCTCTTACACTATAAAGAGTTTTGCTCATAGTAACTTTATCTTTACTTTCAGCATCTAATTTTATTAATTTAATGTATCTTTCAGCTATGTCTGTATTTATTATTTTAGAATAAATGTATGTTTCTTCTCTATCAATGAATATGCTTAATGGATCCATGAAGTTTAATTTATCATTTACTCTTTTTGTTTCTGTTACTGTATAATGACCATATGGTAAGTTTGTAAATTCAACTACACCAATATCATTTACTACACCAACATAGTTTTTATTTGAATTGCTGTCTAATGTTACAGTTATTTCAGATCCAACAGATGGGAATTTTGTAGTGTTTCCACTTAAATCACTGTTAGATACAACCATTCTAAATCCACCATATATAACTGGTTCTTCAGATTCAACTGTTACAACTTTTTGACCATTAACGTCTGTTGCAGCATTTTTAGCAGCTTTTTTAACTGCAGAATCTATTTTACATCCTTCAGATACTGCTAATTCTTTTACCCAGTAATCTGCAAATTCTACTGGATCAGATGTTGCATAACCTTGTGCATCAGTTACAACTTCTTGTACTAATTTAGTACATGCTTCATCTGAGTAAATTCCATATCTAGCACCCGCAACTGTTGCATCTCCTGTATTAGGATTTGTTCCAGCTTGTAGAGTTTTGTGAACTTTAACTCTTAATGCATTAGTATAGAAACTTACATAGTATACTTGGCTATCTCTTTGAGCACCAGTATAATATACAAATTCTTTACCAGCAGCTGATGCAGTAGCAGCACCATATCTACCACCGTTTATTGATTTACGGATAGTTACTGTAGCTGGGTTGCTTGCAGAACCTACTTGTTCAGTAGTAAAGAATGTAATGCTATTTCCATTTTTACTATAGCTAATATTTCCAGCATCAACTGTTAAATTTACATATGCCATAGTATTTAATGCATTTACATCTTCTACTGTATATTCATATCTTTGATTTGCTTCATTCCATCTCATTTCAAATGGAATTGCTCTTGCTTCTGCTTCATTACTTTTAGCAAATGATGGAGCAAGTTTTGATTGATTTGCTGAGTTTTTAATGTAAGTGTATGCATATTGAACACCAGGAACTTTAGCTTCTAAAGCAGAAACTAAATCATTTTCTCCAGCAAATCCATTTTGGTATAACCAAATGTAAGCTTGAGTTGCAAGTGTAGCGGCTTCATCTCCGTTTGGTATAGTATTACCATATATTAATGCAATACCTAAATCGTCAGATGCTACACCACCCCATGTAAACTCATTTTCATCGCCTACAACATTTCCAGGTGTCATGCTGTATGCTTTAGTTGTATTGTTATATAGTTTATTCAATAAGTTATATGATTGAACTGGGTTCATAGTTACCCCACCATATGTAATACCGTCAGCATGTGTATTACTTACGTCTAATACATTAACAACAGCAGGTTTAGTGTTTCCTTCGTCACCTGAAACTATTGATTGTAAAGATGTAAGAATAGTGCTAACCTGAATTTGTCCATTAACGGGTCTTGCCGCTTGTACATTAGTTCCAACTACTAATAGTGCACTTAATAGTACAAAGGCAAATACAAATTTTAGTTTACTAATTTTCATATATCCTCTCCCTTTCTTAGCTTTTCTATCAAAAATAATATTTTTATTACTTGATATTTTAATAATACCATTAAGAAATCTTATTTTCAACTAGATAAATTTAAAAATCTGGTTTTATAGACAAATTGTTCCTAAATATTACAAATAAATTTCAACAATATTTCTTATAAAAAAATAGCCCTATTTTTCGGGCTATTTAAAGTTTTTTTAAATCTAGTTTTACGATAAAAGAAGTAACAATTGTTACTTCTTTATCTTTTCATTATATTTAAAAATTCTAAGAGAATTGAATATTGCAATTATTGCGACTCCAACATCTGCAAATACTGCAATCCACATATTTGTCATACCAAATACACTTAATGTTAAGAATAATATTTTAGCAAGTATTATAATTATTATATTCTCATTTACAATCATCTTAGTTTTTTTAGATATATTTATAGCTTCTATTATCTTATCTGGTTCATCAGTCATAAATACTACATCAGCAGTTTCTACAGCAATATCTGATCCTTTTCCCATTGCAATACCAACATTTGCTGATGCGATTACAGGACTATCATTTATTCCATCTCCAATAAATGCTACATTTTTTCCTTTTTGTTTTGCTTCATCAATAATACGAACCTTGTCTTGTGGTAATAATTCATAATATACCTTATCCATTCCTATTTCTTTTCCAACTTGTTTGGCAGCATTTTCTCTATCTCCTGTAAGCATTATTACTTGTGATATTCCATTTTTATGCAAACATTGAACTAACTTTTTAGAACCTGATTTTACAGTATCAGAAAGAATAACAAATCCTTTATATTCTCCATCTACAGCTAAATGAACTATTGTACCTATACTTGTATTTTTTTCATATTTTATATTATTTTGCTCAATTATTTTATTATTTCCACAAATAACTTGTTTCGAGTCAATTATAGCTTTTATTCCATATCCAGACATTTCTTCATGTTCAGTAATTCTTGATTCATCTATATGTTTTTGATATTTTTCAATTATAGACCTTGCTATAACATGGTTAGATTTGTATTCTGCTAACGCTATATATTCTAATATCTCATCTTCTGTATAATCAGATGTAGAATTAATAGAACTAACCGAAAATTTTCCATCTGTTAAGGTACCTGTTTTATCCATATAGATTTCATCAATATTTGTTAGCTCGTCAAGATATATTGTACCTTTAGCAAGAATTCCTTTTTTGCTTGCGGCCCCCATTCCAACAAAAAAGCCTAAAGGAATAGATATAACAAGTGCACAAGGACAAGAAATTACTAAAAAGTTTAGTGCTCTATATACTGTATCATTTATGCTAACTTTAAATATTAAAGGCAAGCAAATTAAAACTAAAACTGCAAGAAAAATTACAATTGGAGTATAGTATTTACAAAACTTAGAAATATATTTTTCTGTTTTGGATTTATTTCTACTAGCATTTTCAACAAGTTCAACTATTTTAGATATAGTGCTATCTTTTTCTTCTCTAATTACTCTCAAGTCTATAGCATTACCTACATTAATACTTCCAGATAAGACTTCGTTCCCCTTTTTAATATTAACATATCCACTTTCACCATTTAAGGCTGACATGTCTAGCTGTGCACTCTCACTTATTAAGGAACAATCTAAAGGTATTCTATCTCCTGTCTTTATGATAATTTCTTCTCCTACCTTAACATCTTCAGTCCTTTTAGCTTTTCCTTCTTTTAACATAACTTCACTAATTTTTAAGTCTAACACTTTAGATATTTTTTCTTTTGAAGAATCCACAGCCTTATCCTGTAACATTTCTCCTATCATATATAATACTAAAACAGCTATTGCCTCTGTATATTCTCCAATAGCCATAGCTCCAAGTGTTGCAACAGTCATAATTAAATTCTCATCAAACATATCTTTACTAAATAAATGTTTGAAAGCCTTTAAAATTATCTTATAACCAATAGCCATATATGCTATTATATATAATACAATAGATATTACTTGTAATTTATTCATCAACATATACGCTATAATCGTAAGTATTACACCAATACACGTTAATATCTTATCCTTAGTTGTAAGTTCTTCATCTTCATGATGATGCTCGTGTTCACATTCATGACAATGATCATGTCCATGGTTATGATTACTACTCATAATTATCTTCCCTCCTTAACATGTTCTATTGCTAAATCAAAAAGTTTCTCAATATGGTCATCATCTAAAGAATAATATACCTCTTTACCCCTTTTTATCGCCTTAACCATCCTTGATGATTTTAAATTTGCAAGTTGATGCGATACTGCAGAATGTGTCATACCAATAAGTTCTGCTATATCTAATACACACATCTCTTTTTTAGATAAACAAAAAAGTATTTTTATTCTAGTTGGATCGCCCATTAGTTTGAATAAATCAGCTAAATCGTTATAAATATCTTTATGATTTTCCATATTTCCTCCTTATATGAATATATGTTCATACATTCATATATTAACATATAATAAATAATATGTCAATAATTTTATTTTTATGCAGAAAAAATAAAGAGCATTTCTGCTCTTTATTCAACTATAAATCTTTTTAGATTTTTATTTTCAACTGTTCCAAGTCCAATATATTTTCCTTTATTGTATACACGTACAATTTGATCAGAAGATTGAACTTCAAGTTTTACTCCATTTATAAACTTATTTAATTCCTCATCAGATAGTGTTATTTTCTTATTCTCTTCATAATATTCTTCAATAGATATTATTTTATCTAACATATCTAAATAATCCATTTTTAAATAATCATAAAGTGGAATACTATCTTCTATATTAAAGGTTCCAGTTTGTGTTCTTCTAAGCTCTGTCATTGTTGCTCCACACCCTATTTTTTTACCTATATCATTTACAAGGCTTCTTATATATGTTCCTTTAGAACATACAACATCAAAAGCAACTTCTTTAGATTCTAAGTCTATTTTTATATTATCTATACTATAAATTTCAATTTCTCTTGGTTTTATTTCAACATCCTTATCTTCTCTTGCATATTGATATAGTTTTTTACCTTCAACTTTTATAGCTGAATACTTTGGCGGAACTTGCTGTTGTTTGCCTATAAATCTTTTTATTCTTTCTTTAATATATATTTCATCTTTATTAAAAACACTAGCAAATACAATTCTACCTGTAATATCATATGTATCTGTTTCTACGCCAAGAAGCATCTTTACACTATACTTTTTTGTTTCTGCTACGAGCTTATCACTTAGCTTTGTAGCTTCTCCAATACATATTGGTAATACTCCTGTTGCAAGAGGATCTAACGTACCAGTATGTCCAACTTTTTGATCTGGAAAAATTTTTCTTATAGCATCTACAACATCATGAGATGTAATACATTGTGGTTTATCTATATTAAGTATTCCATTTTTTGTCTGTGGTATTATCATTATATCATCTCTCCTACTGCTCTAATTAGTTTCTCTTTTTCTGTTTCTATATCTTCTTTCATTGTATAACCCGAAGCCCTAGGATGTCCGCCACCTCCAAATGCTATGGCAATTTTTGATGTGTCAATTCTTCCACCAGAACGCATACTAACTTTCAATGAACCATCGCTTTTTCCTCTAACATATACAGCGACTTCTGTTCCTTCAACAGCTCTTAAATAATTTGTCATACCTTCTGAATCTTCATCATTTATTCCTAGTTCACTTATCTCTTTATAACTTACATATGAAAATCTTAACTTTCCATCAAAATATACTTCCATATTATCCACTGTTTTAGCAATTAATTTTAATTTTGATTCTTTCATAGTATCGTTAAGTTTCTTACATACACTGACAGCCTCAGCACCACATTCTAAAAGTTCTGCAACAGCCCTAAAAGTATCAGCGTTTGCATTAGAATAGTTAAAGCTTCCTGTATCAGTCATAATTCCAGTATATAATAATGTAGCAATATCTTTATCTATTTTTGCACCTAAGTATTTAATAAATAAATATGCTATTTCACTTGCTGAAGATTTGTTATCGTTTATATATCTAAAATCTCCATATGGGGCTGATATCTGATGATGATCAAGCATAATAACTTTTTTTGCCCTTTTATATTCATCTTCAGATATTGCAAGTCTTGTAACATCGCTAGAGTCTAAAGCTATTAGCAAATCATATTCTTCATCCTCAATTGAATTTATACTAGTTTGAACACCAGGTAAAAACTCAAAAACAGTTGAATAAGATGGCATAACAACATGTACATCTTTATTCATTTTCTTTAGAGCAAAATATACTGCAAATGTAGAGCCTATTGCATCTCCATCTGGATTTATATGTGCTACAATATATATTTTATTTGATTTTTCTACTATTTCTTTTGCCTCTTTAAACAATACAATCCCCCCAAAACTTACTTTATTTATTCATATTATCTTTTTCTATAACTTCCTTGATAACTCTATCCATATGTTCTCCATATTCCATTGAGTTATCTAGTTTAAATGTAATTTCTGGCATATTTCTCATTCTAACTCTTCTTCCAAGTTCTTTTTTTATGAATCCTTTTGCCTTTGTTAAAGCTTCAACAACTTTATCTTTATTACATTTACCAAAGATGCTAACGTATACAGTTGCATATTTTTGATCTGGAGTTATTTTAACATCAGTTACAGAGATTAACCCTGTAACTGATTTTTCTTTAACTTCATGCATTATAATATCACTTAGTGCTATTTTAACATCTTGTTCTAGTCTTTCGTGTCTTTGCATTAATATCCTCCTATTTTACTTCTTCCATTACGAAGCATTCGAATATATCTCCTTCTTTAATATCACTATGATTTTCAAGTTTAATACCACATTCGTAGTTTTCATTAACTTCTTTTACATCATCTTTTTCTCTTTTTAATGAATCTATTTTTATTTCAAGAAGTACAATATTATCTCTTACAAGTCTTACCATTGCTCCTTTAATAATCTTACCAGATTTTACATAGCATCCTGCAACAATACCAACACCTGTAATTTTAAATATTTTTCTAACTTCAGCTGTACCATATTTAACTTCCTTATATTTTTTAGGCATCATACCTTTAAGGGCAGTTTCAACATCATTTATTGCATCATAGATAACACTATAAAGTCTCATATCTACTTTTTCTTTTTTAGCTTGTTGTTCTGCTGCAGATTCTGGTCTAACATTAAATCCTATTATAATAGCATTTGATACAGAAGCAAGTGTAACATCTGATTCTTTAATACCACCAGTTGATGCATGTAAAACTCTTACTCTTACTTCATCATTAGATAGTTTAATTAACGAATCCTTCATAGCTTCAACAGATCCTTGAACATCTGCTTTTATAATTACATTAAGTTCTTTAATCTTACCTTGTTTGATTTGACCAAATAAATCATCAAGTGTAATTTTACTTCCTTGCTTAATAAGATCCATTCTTTGTTTTGCAATTCTCTTTTCAATTAATTGTTTTGCAACTTTCTCATTTTCTACTTCATAGAATACATCTCCTGTTTGAGGAACGTGAGATAAACCTAAAACTTCAACAGGTGTTGAAGGCCCTGCCATCTTAACAGATCTTCCCTTATCATCCTTCATAGCACGAATTTTAGATACCATATCTCCAACAACAATAGTGTCCCCTACATTTAATTGTCCTCTTTGTACAAGCATTGATACTATTGTACCTTTAGTTTTGTCTAGTCTTGCCTCTATTACTGTACCTTTAGATTGTTTATTTGGATTTGCTTTTAAATCTTTCATGTCTGCTATTAATAATAACATTTCAAGTAGATTATCTATTCCTTCACCAGTTTTAGCAGATATAGGAACACAAATTGTATCTCCACCCCATTCTTCTGGTACTAGGTCATGTTCTAGTAATTCTTGTTTAACTCTTTCGATATTTGCACCAGGCTTATCTATTTTATTTATTGCAACTAAGATACTTACACCAGCAGCTTTAGCATGGTCTATAGCTTCTACAGTTTGAGGTTTTATACCGTCGTCTGCTGCAACAATTATTATAGCTATATCTGTAATTTGAGCTCCTCTTGCTCTCATTGCAGTAAATGCTTCATGTCCTGGAGTATCTAAGAAACATACTTCTCTGTCTTTAACTTTAACTTTATATGCACCTATATGTTGTGTAATACCACCAGCTTCGCCTTCAACAACATTTGTTTTTCTTAATCTATCTAGAAGTGATGTTTTACCATGGTCAACGTGTCCCATAACAACAACTATTGGTGGTCTTGGAGCTAAATCTTCTTCTTTATCCTCACTATCATCAAATAATATATCTTCTTCTGTAACTACAACTTCTTTTTCAGCAGTAATACCAAATTCACCAGCAATTAAATATGCAGTATCAAAATCTATATCTTGGTTTACAGTTGCCATTATTCCCATAGAGAACAATTTCTTTATTATTTCTGATGCTTGTTTTTTTATTGCCTCAGCAAATTCTTTTACTGTCATAGTTTCAGGTAATTTAACTTCAGTCATAGGAATTATTTTAGTTTGTTTCATCTCAACTTTTTGAACTTTATTTTTCTTTTTATTAGATCCTTTTCTAGATAAATCACTTTCTCTTTCATAAAGTTCCATTAAGCCGTCATGATTAATTTCCATTCCTCTAAGTTTTCCTGTAGAAACTCTAGAGTTTTCTTCTCTTAATTTATTTTTGTCTATTTTTTCTTTTCTATTTTCTAAACTTGCTACATTTTTATCATTGTATTTTTTCTTATCTCTCTCATTATTTGAAGAACTATAATCTCTTGATTCCTTTAGTTCAAGAGGAGATTTTTCTGCTTGTTTAATAAATTTATTAACTTGATATGAAGTATTATCTGAATTTTGTCTTTGATCTCTTCTAAAGTTATTTCTTTGTGGTCTATCACCGTTTTGATCATTTCTTCTAAAATTATTGTTTCCATTATTATTGTTATTTCTTCTAAAATCTTTATTATCCTTATTGTCTCTGTTATCTCTATTATTTGAATTTCTATTATAATTTGGGTTACTTTGGGAATTATAATTATTATTCTTTCTAAAATTATTATCTCTACTAAAGTTATTATCTCTGTTATTTCTATTATTAGTATTATTTCTATTGTTATTCATGTTATTATTTTTATTATTTACTGTAGCGTTTCTATCCATATTATTACCGCTTTCTTTTACATTGTTTGTTACTACTTCTTTTACTTCTACTTTAGTTTCTAATTTAGTCTCAATCTTTGGTTCAATTTTAGTTTCAATAACTTCTTCTTTTACTTCAGGTTTTGGTTCTGTTTTCTCAACAGGTTTACCATTTCTAGTTATAACAATATTATTTCTATTATTTTGGAATCTATTTCTTCTGTCAAAAGAATTATTTTTATTTCTATTTTGAGTATTATTTGAATTATTATTCCTATTATCTACTCTATTATTTGTTCTAGTTTGCTGAGTACTTCTTTTTATATCTCCAGCTATATTAGTAGTAATTTCTTTTATTTCTTTTCCTTCATTATCTGTATTAATTACTCTAACATTTCTTCTTATAATATGTACTTGCTCTTGTTTTTTATCTTCTTTGACAGCTTTTTTTCCATTTCCCTTAATTTTATTTACTTCACTTTCTTCAAGTGTAGATAAGTGAGATTTTACACTTATACCCATCTTGTTAAGTTTATCTAACATTTCTGTATTAGATAAATTCATTTCTTTTGCTAATTCATATACTTTTAATTTTCCCAAACTTCTTCCCCCAATTCTTTTAATACTTCTAAAATACTATTACTTTCGACATCTATTTTTAAATTAACTCTGTTTTTTAGTATCGCTTTTTCTAAATTGGATATACACTTTTTATCCTTACAAACGTATACCCCTCTATTATTAATATTCTGTTTTTTGTCTATTATAGCTTTTTTTTCATTATCTGCTACAATTCTAAAAAAATCTTGTTTTTGTTTCCTTGTCTTACACGCTATACAGCATCTAATAGGAGTCATTACATCACCTTTTTTCTATTATTCAACTACTGTTTCTTTAATTTGTGTTTCAGTTTTAATATCTATTTTCCATCCTGTAAGTCTTGCAGCAAGTCTAACATTTTGACCTGCAGCACCTATTGCAAATACTAGTGCATCATCTGGAACAACAACTGTTGCTATTTTTTCCTCATCGTTAATATCTATTGCAAGTATTGGTGCAGGTGATATAGCATTAATTATATAACTTGGAATATCCTCACTATAAGGTATAACATCTATTTTTTCACCATTTAATTCATCAATTATAGGTTGTATTCTCATACCTTTTTTACCAACTAAACTTCCTACTGGATCAACATTTTCATCATTTGACCATACAGATAATTTAGTTCTGCTACCAGCTTCACGAGCTATATCTTTTATTTCAACAATACCTTCCATAATTTCAGGTACTTCATTTTCAAATAATTTTCTTACAAAATTTTCATTTGTTCTAGATAAAGTAATTTTTGGTGAAGCAATCTTTGTCTCATTTTGAACATCAAGTACTAACGCTTTTACTTTTTGATGTTGTTGTAATTTTTCAGTCTTAATTTGTTCATTAGTTGGTATTAAAGCTTCAACACCTTTACCAAGATCTACTATAATTCCATACTTTTCTGTTTTTTGAACAGTTCCAACAATTATTTGTCCAACTTTATCTGCATATAATGTATATACTAGATTTTTTTCTGCTTCATTTATTTTTTGAATTAATACTTGTTTACCAGTAGAAGCTGCAATTCTACCAAAATTTTTAGGAGTAACTTCTACTTTTACAAAATCTCCTAATTTAGCTTTTTTAGAAATAGTTTTAGCTTCTTCTAATGATATTTTAACACCTAATTCTTTTTCTTTGAAAGATTCAACAACTTCTTTTACACAAAATACTTTAATATCTTTATCTGTAATTTCAACGTCTATATCTTGTGGAATTAAGTATCCATTCTTTGTCTCTTTCTTCTCTTCATTTCCGTCATCTTTTACTAATTCATCTTCTTTAGTTTTCTTTCTTTCTTCTCTTTCTTCTAAACAATATGTATTAATAAAATCTCTTTTATATGCTTTTTTTAATGCAGTCTTTAAAGAATCAATTAAATACTCTCTTGTTATCCCCTTTTCTTCATAAATTTGATCAATTGCGTTAAACAATTCTTTTGAACTAATTTTTTCACTCTTCATTTTTTTAACTCCCCCATTTACTTATCTATTATTTTTATTAAACTTATTTAATTTGTTCAAATTAACATTATCTGTATTTCCCCTAAGTGCCTCATTAAAATTATAAGTAGTATATGCTGTTGCAATATCCTTTAGTAATATAGTCATTT
Organism: uncultured Clostridiaceae bacterium; assembly: GCA_947381905.1. Lineage (GTDB taxonomy): Bacteria > Bacillota > Clostridia > TANB77 > CAG-465 > CAG-465. The sequence continues at coordinate 45,181 of CANCXL010000011.1, forward strand.
CTTTTTGGTCATACATTTGTACACAAATACTTTCATTTTCTTTATCTACTGACTTTAATATTGCTTCAAACTCTTTAACATCATTTTGTTTTTTAAATAGTTTTATATGAATTTCTTTTCCTGTATATTTTTCATATAATTTAGTATTTTTAAGTTGCCTTTCAAGTCCTGGTGATGAAACTTCAAGAACATATTCTTGATTAATATTTTTGTCTACAACATCTTCAATTGCACGACTAACATTTTCACAATCATCTACCCACATATTTTCGTTTGGCTTATCTATAACCACTCTTAATACATTATTAGAACCTTCTTTAACAAACTCAACATATTCTAAGTCAAATCCCATATTATTAACGATTGGTTCAATAATTTCTTCTACTTTAATTTCGACTTTCATTTAATACCTCGCTTCTAAACATAAGTGAGAGGATTTTAGCCACCCTCTCACTTTAGTTTACAGTAATTATATTATACTATATTATTTTAAAAAAATCAACAATTTATGCAATTTTTTTATAGTAAACTTGAATATTTACTTTTGAGCCATATATGAGCTAATCATTTCTAGATTTTTCTCCTCAAAACTAATCATTCTATCTATTAGTTTTATTACATTTTTGCTCTTAATTTTATATGTTCTTTTTACTCTTTCTAAATCTATTATATTTATCTTACATGCCTCTTTAAAAAACAACAAAATCTCTGACACTTTATCATACTTTTTATTGTTATTTGATATACTACTAGCAAGACTTAATATTGCATTTTTAGTTCCAGAATTATTCTTTACTCTAGAGTTTAACATTAATTTTAATGATACACTAAATTTGGTATACTCCCTTAATAAATGCCTAATATAATCATATATATTATCTTTTGCATCACGTTTATTTTTTATATCTCTTAACATCCTTTTTTGAATTTCAACATTAGTCATAATATATTTTATTGCTTCTATCTCTTCTGTCATTTAACTCACCAATAGTATTATTTGCAAAAAAATAATGAAAGATACCACAAACTAAAGTATCTTTCATTAGTGTTTTAATATGTCAAAAAGTTAATTTTACATTATTTAACTATTTCAGATTTGTACCAATAAAAAGTTCCATCTTCGTTTTTCATAAATGTGTGTTTATATATAGTAGCCTCATCTTGATACTTGGTTAAAACTTTTTGTGTACTTAGTAAATTAGCTTTTATATACTCGACATTACTTTCATCTGGTGTTTCTACCTTTCCCACATATATATTTTGTGGTTCAACATCAGCAACAGAATCATATAAGTCACTTACTCTATTTGCCTCAAAAACAAATAAAGATTTATTAAAGTCCGAATGCCAGCCTTTTAAAATATAATTTGTAGTGTTCATAGAACTACTTGATTGTGCATATAAATATTCTTCATATGCCTCATATCTATCTGAATATTCTTCAATTTTAATAATTCCTTTTATAGGATATGAAAAGTATCCACCTCCTCCATATCCTGCTGTCACATAGTATGTTTGCTCTGATTCAACATATGTAGCTAATGGTATTATATTATTTCCAAATGTATTAGGAACATATTCTAAATTTCCATATACTTTTTTTATAGCTTCATCCATTTCTTTTTTTGAAAACTTACCAGCAACCATATAATCATTTGCATACGTTGTATCAATCTTTTCATAGTTATCTTTTATATATAAATCATATGCTATTCTTTGAACTTCGTTATTGTCTAAATCTTTTTTAGTAGCCTCACCATTTTTCACTTTACAATAGCTTTGTGACATACTTAATATTTTATAAATTTTTTCTGTCACTTCTCCTTCTAACTCTATTTGTTTTGGTTCTTCTGATTTAACTTTATTATCTTCTTCACTATCATTTTTTTCAATTGCACTATTATCTTCTACTTGTTTTTTATCTGGCAGATTAGTAATAACTAACGCGACTATTAATCCAATAATAACTAATATAAGTAGAATTATAGTTATTATACTGCTTCTTCTCATATATAACCTCCTTTATTTTTTATATATTATTACCTATATTTTAAATTATTTATTTTAATTTTGTAAATAGTGATATTTTCTATAATTATTAAGATATACAGAGTATTTACAAATACTAATACTTATATATTTTATTTGTATCTTTATTATTTCTATAACATTACAAAAAATGGCTTAACATTATGTTAAGCCATTTTCATTAATTATATATTATTTTTTCTTTTGAACAGAAAATCCAAACTTTCCAATTTGGTCTCCAAGCTTGTAATAGTGTCCATGTGAATATGCCATTAAATTACATCTTTGCATATCAAATCTACCTGTTTCATCTATATACTTTTCATCTACATTTACGGCTACTACTTTGGCCATAAACATATCATGAGATCCAAGCTCTTTTATTTCTGTTACTTCACATTCGATTGTTACTGGGCTATTTTTTATCATTGAACAATTAATTTGCGTACATGGTTCTTTTTCTAAATTTAATTTTTCAAATTTATTTTCATTTTTTCCAGATTTAACTCCAACATAATCTGTTGCATATGCAAGATCTTCTGTTGTTAAATTAATACAAAACACTCCGCTTTTTTTTATAATATCATAAGAGTGTCTCTCTTTTCTTACAGATATATATGTCATTGCAGGATCTGTACATATAGTTCCAGTCCAAGCAACAGTTAATACATTTTCTTCTTCATTATTTTTACAAGTTACCATTACTGCAGGTAACGGATATACTAAAGTTCCTGGTTTCCAAGTTTGTCTTGACATCAATTTTCCTCCCTATATTCCATATTTATTACTTATCTTATCCTTAAACATTTCAAATTTTGGTGGTAAAAATGTAAATATTACAAAAATAGTAAATAAAAATAAATTTAAATATTTAAATACATCTTCTACCATTGCTGAAATATTTAATTTATTTTGAATTAAACATTCTATTATCTCTGAAATTATTATACTTACATAAAAAATAATAATATCTATTATAACACTTTCAATATTAAAGATTGCTTGATAGCCATAAAATAGTAGTGGTATCATTATAATTGTAGTTAACGCTTTAAAAAACAAAGATGTCCATAAATTTCTTTTTCTATCTTCTTGAATCCACATTTTAGCAATAGCTACAACATATATAGGAATAACAGCAATCTTTATATGCTCCCATACACTTTCATTTACTGCACTAAAAATAGCTACAAATAAATTTCCACCAGAAAATTCATATGCAAAATGTAAAAGTGTTCCAAGTATACTAATAACAACTATATCTAAAAAAAACTCTTTACATATTCTCATATTATATTAATATGCAAAGAGTTAAAATATATGTTTTAATGTGTATTTAATTTTTGTTTTTTTCTACCAAGTTTTCTTTTAAGAGGCATTCCAATATTATACATTAAATATACAATTGGATTATATACTTTATTTATCTCGCCAATATACTCTTCTAATCCCTCTTCTCTACAAAATCCAGTTTTAAATTTGACTAAACCATTATTTGGATCTAAATTTAATACTCCACCAAAGTTATATATTTTACAATTTGTATCAATTCCCCATTTAATCATTTCCATTTGCATCGCATAATTTGGCATTAAATTTCTTTTTTCATTTGAACTTGCTCCATATACATAGAATAACTCTTTACCAACATTAGTAGCTATGGCTCCTGCTAAAACGTCCCCTTCATGTTCAGCAATATATATTCTAAGTTTATTTTCATCATAGGCATTAAGCATTCTTTCAAAATAATCATAATCCCTACAGCCAATTTTATCTCTTAGAGTAGTAATTTTATATATTTCATAAAATTTCTTAAGATCCTCTATATCTCTTGAAAATCTTACTGTTACACCCTTTCTTCTAGATAATCTAATATTATATCTAGTTTTTTCCGCAAATCCCTTCATTAGTTCTTCTTCTGTTTTTCCATCAATTTTTAAAACCATATTGTGACTTGGCTGAATCAAATTATCTGGATCAGGATTTTTACCACTTGTTTTATATCCATTCTTTCTATAAAGTTTATCTAATTTATCTGTATATAATACTTGTGGGTCAAATTTTAACATACATGCTTTATACTTTTTTGCTAATGGCTTAATTTCTGCTATTAATCTATTTACAAGTCCTATATCATATACATCACATACAGGACCTCTAGGAGCATAAATTATGGTAGATTTAAATGGTATATTTTGAACAAGAAGCATCATTGCTGCAACTATTTTTCCGTTTTCTTTTATATAAACAGCTTCTTGTTTCCAATTGTATTTAACTTTGCCCCAGTTTAAGTCTTGCATAAAACTTGTTCCATCATAATTTAGTATAAAATCTTCATATTCTTTAACTTCTTCCTTATTGTTAAAATCTAATATTGGCATCTTTTCCCCCTATATTTTCTTTAGTATCTGTCCTTCTCTTGTATCTTTTACTTCATATCCATACTCTTTAATTTTATCTCTAAGTTCATCAGATTTTGCATAGTCTTTGTCTTCTCTTGATTTTTTTCTCTCCTCTAAAAGAGTCTTTACTTCTTCTGGATAATCTGTATCTATACTACTTTCTTTATCTAAATTTAAAGATAATATACTATCAAATTTCATAATTAAATCGTAATATTCTCTAGCCTTTTCTTGTTCTCTTGCTACATCCCATACTACTGCTATTGCAAGAGGCATATTAATATCATCATTTATTGCATTTTCAAATCTTCTTGTATATTCATTTATTTTATTTTCATCTGCAATGCCATTACCATTTTGATGTTGTTTTGTTGCCTCTCTTAGTCTATTTAAAGCAATTTGTGCGGATTTAATTGCATCCCATGTAAAATTAAGTTTTGTTCTATAATGTGCTGAATAGCTAAAATATCTATAAGCTAATGCTTCCATTCCTTTTTCTTCTAAATCTGAAATAGTATATACATTTTTTAAGCTTTTAGACATTTTTCCGCCATTGATTTGTAAGAACTCAACATGCATCCATCTTTTTGCTGGTATACATCCAGTTGCACCTATTGATTGAGCAATCTCATTTTCATGATGTATCGGGATGTGATCTACTCCACCAGTATGAATATCAAAAACATCACCTAGATATTTTCTAGACATAGCAGAACATTCTATATGCCATCCTGGATAGCATAATCCCATAAAACTATCCCATTTCATTATGTGCTCTTGTGGCGCTTTAATCCAAATTGCAAAATCTTGTGGATTTCTCTTTTCTGTATCAACTTCTACTCTAGCTCCTGCTTTTAAATCATCCATATTATTATTTGATAACATTCTTCCATATTTTTCTAATTTAGAAGTATCAAAATATACACCTTTTGATGTTTCATATGCATATCCATTTTTTATTATTTCTTTTACATACTCTTCCATTTCTTTTATATGATCTGTTGCTTTTGCAAGAACTTCTGTATCCTCTATATTTAATTTTTTAAAATCATTTTGATATGCTTCTGTATACATTTTTGCAATCTCATATACAGACTTATTTTGCTCTCTTGCAGATTTGGCCATTTTATCTTCGCCTTCATCTGCATCAGATGTTAAATGTCCAACATCTGTTATATTCATTACATGCATTAACTTATATCCATTATATTTTAATACTTTTCTTAATGTATCCATAAAAATATATGTTCTCATATTTCCTATATGTGCATAATTATATACTGTTAGCCCACACGAATACATTCTAACTATATTATTTTCTTTGTCTATTGGTTCAAATTCCTCTTTTTCTTTTGTTAATGTGTTATATAGCTTCAACATACTATAACCACCCTTTCTAGCTTAATATATTATATACTATTTGACTATATTTTTCAATTATATGTCACAAATAATACTTAATACTTGCTCATACTAAAATATTATATTTATATTATTGAAAAAATATTTTTATTCATATATAATTTTAATATATAAGGAGGATCATTATGGAAAAAGTAATGAAATTTATTTATACTTTCTTTAATGAAAATACATTCTCTTTAAAACGAATAATAATAGCTGTACTCGTACTTATTACATTTTATATATTAAAAGGGCTATTTTCTACTATCATAATTAAAATATTTAAAGTTAAAGGTAGTAGCAATATAAAAAATAATTCCTTTTATGCCCCATTAAAGCTATTTTTTAGTAGTCTTGGAATATACCTTGCTCTACTAATTTTAGGACCTACTGTATGGTTTAGTTCTACCATAAATAAAATATTTAGAATAGCTATTATTCTTCTTATAACTTTTTCTATTGGTAGCATTGTAGGACCTAAATCTAAATTCGAAGATAGACTAAAGAGAAAAATAACTAAAGCAAACGACAAAATGATTAGAATGATATGCAAACTCCTTAAGTTTATTGTATATATTATTGGTGCAGTCATACTAATTAGCGAACTAGGATATAATATAAGTGGTTTAATTGCAGGACTAGGTGTTGGAGGAGTGGCTATTGCTCTTGCGGCTCAAGACACTGCTTCTAATATAATAGGAGCTATAATGATAATTCTAGATAAGCCCTTTGAAGTTGGAGATTGGATAAACGTTGAAGGAAAAGAGGGATGTGTCGAAGAATTCACTTTCAGAAGTACTCGTATTAGAGAAGCAAAAAATTCAGTAGTATCCATTCCAAATTCTGTTATTGTTAATTCTTCAATTACAAACTGGAGTAAATTAGAAAAAAGAAGAATTTCAATAGATATGGTATTAGAATTTGATACTAAATTAAAAAAAGTAGCAGATGTACAAAACGATATTTTAATATATCTTGAAAATGAAGAAAAAATACTAAATGATGGCTTATTTGTTAAGTTTAGTGATATTAAAGATGATGGTTATAACTTAAAAATAGTATGTTATACATCAATAATTAACTATACAGATTATATGTCTTATATGGATACATTAAACTTTAAATTAATGTCTATATTAAATAAACATAAAGTTTCACTTGCATATAAAAGTCAAACAATATATTTAAAAGAAACAAAATAAAAGAAGCTAATATACATTAGCTTCTTTTTATTATTGAATCATTCTAAATACAAATGCCTCGGAATCAAATTTATATATAACATTTGTATCAATTGACATTGCATATTTAGATATATAGTCTAAAGAATCATCTGCAATTTCATATACAGCAAAGACTATGCATTTATTTTCTGCAATTGTTGTTGTTCCTTGATTAAATACAATTTTTATATTATCCATGCTAGCTTCAAATCCTAGCTTTTCGTTAGGGTAACTTTTAAATTTATCTATTATATTATTTTTTACAGTACTTAAATTTGCACCATCTAATGCTTCACCTTTTTCATCTACATATTGATTAATAGTTTCTACATATGCTTGTGGTACATTATATGGATTTCCATCATATTCAATCTCTTGATTGTTTGTAATAGACGCACCATCTACTTTAGTTTTAGAGCCATCTAATGTTAAATTTTCCTTTTTAGATAGTACTACAGATACGATTATAACAGCTATTATTACTACTATTATTGCTATGAATATACTTAATCTTTTTCTATTTATTTTCAATGTTTTTTTCATAAATCTCACCTACTGAAATTATACCAAAATAGCTTAAAAAAATCTACTCTTTTTTATATAATTCTATTATTCCTTCTTTATTACTTTTTAAAATATCTAGCCAAATAGAATTTTCTACATTTCTTTGTTTTTTTGGATGAACTAAAAATCTCAAATATAATTCTATATGAGCATCTACAACTTGAACATATATAATTGGTTCTAAATTGTTAAAGTATAATCTATATTCGGATGACGCATCATTTACTTCGTCCTCCATCTTATTTGGAATATTTCGCACTGTGCTATTCTTTTTAACTATTCTATATAGCTCTTTTTTTATTTTATATACATCTGAATCGAGTGGTATATTAATCTTTATTTCATCCCAAATATATTTAAATGCCTTAACATAGTTTTTTACTGGATATGTAAAAACAATTGAATTTGGTACATGAACAATTCTACCCGTACTTTGTTCACCATTTACCCTGTCACCTATTTCTAATAGATCAAATCCTGTTTTATTAAAATTAACCACATCACCTTTTAACCCATTTATTTCTATTCTATCTTCAAGAGAAAATAATTTACTAGTCTTAATATATATTCCAGAAAAGAAATTAAAAATTATATCTTTAAGTGATAGAGTAATTGCTGTAGAGATAAATGTTATTATTGTTAAAAAGCTTTTTAAATATTCAGCCCATACAAAAAAGAGTAATACAAATATTACACAAGAAGATATAGCACTACCCTTTTTATTATACATATATTTTTCTTTAGAATTTAATTTTTTCTTATATGATAATTTTAAAACTATATATCTACATAGTCTAACTATTGCTATTATTATTATAGATATAATTATTGAATAAATATATTCACTTTTAATTGTTGTTATGTTTTCTACATAGTTACAAAATGTCTTTAACATGGTATTACTCCTTTCTATATTATATTTTATATTTTTAAGTATAACACCATTTATGCTCATAATCTAGCTTTTTCACAATACTTTCACTATTTTCACTTTACATAAATATATACATATGTGCTAAAAATAGATAGAAATTTCTTCTATCTATAAAAAGAAAAAGCTAGGGAGATCCTAGCTATTGTGGCTCCTCAAGTAGGGCTCGAACCTACGACCCTTCGGTTAACAGCCGAATGCTCTACCACTGAGCTATTGAGGAATTCTTATTACACTAATATATTATCACTAAAAAATAAATTTGTAAATACTATTATTAAAAAATTACATTTTTTTTAATAACAAGGACTAGAATATATTATTCCAGTCCTTATTTTACTATATTTCTATATATCCACCAATAATTTTACTAGATTTTACTCCATTAACATAACTATTTCCTCCAGCAATAACAACCTTATCTCCTGATTCTAATATTCCTTTTGTTTTTAATTTTTCAATTCCAGCCTCAACAGTTAAATCTATTGTCTTTTGAGGTTCGACATATATTGGATGAACATTCCAAGCAAGTGCTAATTGTCTAAATGTTCTTTTACTATCTGTAACTGCAAGTATTGGACAACCAGCTCCCATTCCAGCAAGAATTCTTGGAGAATCTCCTGTATGAGTATATGCAACAATTGCATCAGCTTTTGTATTTTTGGCAATTACACATGTTGAATATGCTATATTATCTTCTAGATTGTTTAATACAATTTTAAATTTATCTTCAAATCTTTGCCAGTAATGTATTTCATGTTCAACTCTATTTGCAATTTTTACCATTGTCTTAACGCATTCAACAGGATATTTTCCCATAGCACATTCTCCTGAAAGCATCATGCTACTTGTTCTATCATATACAGCATTTGCTACATCTGATGCTTCTGCTCTTGTAGGTAAAGGATTTTCCTGCATAGACTCCAACATTTGAGTTGCAGTAATTACTGGTTTATATGACTCATTAGATAATCTAATTAATCTTTTTTGAACAACAGGAGGTTCTGTAAAATCTGTTTCAGTAGCCATGTCACCACGAGCAATCATTTGTCCATCGGCAATTTTAACAATTGTTTCAAGATTTTCAAGACCTTCAACGTTCTCTACCTTAGTAATAATTTGAATATCTTTTCCGCCATTTTCGTCCAAAATTTTTCTTACTTGATTTATGTCATTAGCATTTCTTGTAAAGGAAATAGCAACAAAATCATATTCATGCTCACATGCAGTCTTTAAATCATCTATATCCTTTTGAGATAAACCTGGTAAATTAACCTTTGTACCTGGTAAATTACATGTTTTTCTACTTCCAAGTTCATTTCCATGAACAACTGTAGTTACTATATCTGTACCTACAATCTTATCTACTCTTAATTCAATAGCACCATCATCTATTAAAATTTTAGTGCCTTCTTTAACATCTTTATATAGTTCGCTATAACTTATTGATACTTGTTTTTCATTTCCGACAATCTCTTCAGCAACTAAAGTAAATTGTTGTCCATCAACCAATTTAATTTTTTCCTTAATCCCAGTATATAACATTCCTGTTCTAATTTCTGGACCTTTCATATCTAAAATCATTGGAATTGGTAACTCTTTTTCATTTCTAATTCTAATAATTTCTTCTGTCTTCCATTTTTGTTCTTCATAACTTCCATGAGAATAATTAATTCTACATACATTTAGCCCCGCATCAAATAACTCTTCTAATCTTTTTTCACTTGCAGGACCAATTGTACCAACTATTTTAGTTTTTCTTAAATATTCTTTCATCTAAATCCTCCCTTTTACTACAGATATTTCTAACAGAAATAAGTATAACATATCATTATAAATTAATCTATATATATTATTGGTATTTTTTTAAAAAGTTACAAAAAGTAAACAAAAAAGACTAGGAAAAAACCTAGTCTGTATTGGCTCCTCA
>CANCXL010000012.1 GCA_947381905.1 uncultured Clostridiaceae bacterium
TGTATAATCTATGTGATGATAGATTTATTACCTGAATTGTATACTCACTAGTTCTATTTTTTTCTCTCTCTGTACCTACTTTTTCAGGATCTGCATATATACTAGCCAAAACATTATATTGAGTTCCATTACTTGCCTCTTCATCTATATGTGCATCAAAAATAATACTATCTATTGCCCTATTTACCGAACAGTTTTCTATATTAAAAATTAATGTTGTTGTATTGTCTGAATTGTTTATTATTTCTGGCTCACCATAATTACTAGAATTAGCCACATATGTTAATCCTTTTGGTAAAGTTATTGTACTTTTTACATTAATATTTTCTATTTTTATTTTAGAACTACTAGTCAATGTAGGAGTTATTTTATATTTTGCATTATATTCATTTTTGCTAAAATCATAATTCTTCTTTGTCTCACCATTTTCATCTATAGTCGTAATTTGTATTCTTTGAGTTGCACCTATAACTTGAGCAGTATTTCCATAATATGTACCACCCGCATGTGTTCCATTAATTTGCACGCCTTGATTATCATATTCTGTTTTAACATAATTTCTATTAGTTAAATACACATAATCGGATGGCCATTCTACATTTGTATTAATTGCAGTATAATTATTTCTATCTAACTCATATGTATAGTATTGAATTTTTTGAGTCATACTATATGTTTGACCAATATTAGCTGTGTCTTTTATTATAACTGGTGTATTTACAGAAATATCTCTTAATGTATGAACTCCTCCTTGAGATTCATAATATGTTCCAACACATAATCTATCTGCTGGTATATCATTTAAATCTTCATAAATATCAAGTTCATCTATAGTAGTAAGATTCATTTCTTCTTGAGAGCTCCAATTAGTGCCATCTTTTTTTACTACATACCACATTTTGTATGTCATTATGGTAGGATTTGCATTAAAAAACTTATCCCCATTTGGTAATTTTACAACTTGAAAACAATCCGCGTCAAATTTTACTAAAGCATTAATTGTTCTAGGATGACTTTCGTAATCATTATTAGAATTTTGATTAAAACATGTTCTAATATATATTTGTTGTCCTCTTACTAATCTAGCATCACCTGCATTCCAAGAACTATGTAACATGTAAGATAATGTATTTCCACTTCTTTGATAAAGATATATTAAACTATTATATGATCCAGGCATTAATTTTGTATATTGAACGCTAGTACTGTCATCATTTTTGTTTTGTTGTGTTTCTGTAGTATTACCACTTATTGAAGTGGCTTTGAAATTTTTATCAATAACATCAAGATAATAATCTGTATCAGTGTCATATTCATCCCAATCTGGAACTAAAATTTGAAGATATATAGAACCAAAACATCCTATATTGTCTGTATACACTCTAGCACTTGTAGCAGTATATCCCCTATTATATATAGGAAACACACCATCAAATTCATATTCTGATAATTTAGTTTTAAGAATGTTTCCATTTTGGGTTATAACTATTTTTCCTGAATTTAGTACACTTGATTTTCTATCACCTTTTATTCCTTGTGGAAAACATTGATCTCCATAATATGAAAAACTGCTACTACCTGTGAACATATTTCTATTGATTATTTCACCCTTTGTTCCAGTACATGCTAATTGATAGTTCCATAATATAGGTGTAACCTCATCTGTTATGTTTGTATATCCTCCACCTTGTGCGTTTTTCTTTTTTAATATCATTTCCAAGTCAAAAGTTATATCTCCTGTAGGATACTCTACACCTTTTAACCCTTTCGATACAGCTTGATTATATAATTGATATACTAATGCATATCCATACATTCTTCCCGTTACATCTTTTTCATCAATTTTTACAGTAGTTCTTTGAGCACAATTAGTGTTTCTAATAAGCCTAATATTGTAATTTGGTGCAGCACTTACAATTACCTTTTCTGGTATTATCTCTATTTTTTCTTCTGTATTTCCATTTAGCCAAAACTTTAGATTTGGTTGAAATTCTGTACCATTTTTTTCACCTAAAATTTTAGTTACAAAAATTAAACTTTGTTTTCCTGGTACTGTAACTTCATCTTTTGCCATTGAATAGTAACCAGTTATAGTTAATCCATCAGTAGATACTTTTGCATTTTCAATCCATCCCATAGAATCTAAATCCCATTTTGCTGTTTCTGATGTAAATACATCTGGTAAAGTCGCTTCAAAATATATTCTACCTCCAGTATAACTTGTTGATGTATCTCCATTTAACACCATTGTATTTTCAACAGTCCATGTAACTTGATCAAAAGAACGAACAATATTATTGTCTTCACTTGAATCATTACCTGGTTCATCATTATCATCAAATGGACCTGTTCCTGTTTTGGTTTGAATAATTTGAGCAGAGGATATTCTTGCACCATTATCTGGTAATTCCTCTGCTGCATTTACGCTGTTTGCACTTATTAGAATTATCGTAAATAAAACAAGTGCAACTATTATTTTTGTTATTTTTTGTCTTCTCATATATCTTCCTCTAAACTTTCTTATGTTTTTATTTTATAACAAAATTGAAATAATTTAAATCATATAGAATTTTATTGACTCTTTTATATATTATTATTCGATTAAAGTCTCTTTAATATTACATTTAAATTACAAAGACGACAAAAATTTAGAGTGTTATATTTAATACTAAATTTTACAATTTAAATATATTTTATTATAAAAAAATAGTAGAATTTCTTCTACTATTTTTAATTAATGTTCAACATCTATATCTTCCTTAAATCTTAAGAAATAATCTACAAAAGACCATAATGTTGCAACTATTACTCCAAGTACAACTACACTTAATGAGATATTTGTTATTAGTTCAAGCATATTCATTTTTACTGAATTTTCTATAAATGTAAATAACCCATCAGTTGGAGCATATGCAAAGCTAAATAATCCTATTGTAATTGCAAGCATTTGAAATACTGTTTTTATTTTTCCACTAATTCCTGCTGCAACATCTTTAGAATTATCTGATCCAAACATTCTTAATGCATTTACAAAGAAATCTCTAAATACAACAATAGCTGTAACATATGCCGGAATAACTCCCAGTCCTGTTAACATGATAAATCCTGTTGATACAAGTAATTTATCTGCAAGTGGATCCATGATTTTTCCAAATTTTGTTACAATGTTATTTTTTCTAGATATTCTTCCATCTAATGTATCCGTAATTGCTGCAATAATAAATATCACTAATGCAACATATCCCATATAGTTATGAACATCTGGACATTTTATTAATTCAAAAAATTCTTTTGGTATACATAGGAATAATACAAATACAGGTACAAGTATTATTCTTAACATAGTTAGTTTATTTGGTAAGTTCATTTTTTTTAGCATTAATTATACCTCCTATTCAATTGTAAATTATAGCATTGTAAAATATTATAGTCAATAACTTGTAGTTATTTCACCACAATTTCACTTAAGAGTTTAGCTCTACAATTGTTGCCATTGTAGCATAATCTTTCTTTCCATTTTGAACAGCATATCTATACGAATAAAAATCTTTAGTATTACATCTTGTACAAATATCTGCTACATGTATATTTTCTGGATTTATTCCAGCTTTTTTTAGCTCTTGCTTTAAAATATAAATTAAATCAATATGAAAGGTTTCTTTATCTTCATCATATGTCAAATATTTTTCTTCATTTTCAAAAACAGATGTAAATTTCTCTTTAAAAGAGTCTTCTTTACTTGTAAAGCAACATTTTCTAATAGATGGTCCAATACATACAACTATATCATTAACATTTGAATTATATTTTTTTATCATTATATCTAAAGCATTTATATAAATTTTATTAATTACGCCCTTCCATCCAGCATGAACATTTGCTACAACATTATTTTTAGTATCATAAATTATTATTGGGTTACAATCTGCTGTTGTAATTAGTGTTGCAATATCTTTTTGTGATACTATATATCCGTCAACTAATTCTTGATTTTGTAATGAAAATTCATATTCTTTATAGTTTTCTTCATTTATCTCTATTACTTTATCTGTATGATCTTGTCTTGCTTTGCATATTGTTCCAAAATTTAGCTTTTCTTTAATTATGTTTAAATTTTCAAGTACGTTTTTTATGTTATCATTTCCTAAAGTTCTAAAATTTAAACTTGAATATTCTTCTGTGCTTTTTCCACCATGCCTTAAAGTTATACAATGCTTTACATTATATTTATTTAGTACTTTAAACTGAATATACTCTACTCCATCACTATGTTTTATATGAACTATTTCATCACTATCAAATTTATTTTTCATATTGTTCCTCCACAATCTCTATTTCTTTATTTAAGTTAAATGAATATATATATACATTGTCTACTGTATAATCTGTAAGTTTATTTATCGCCTCTTTATATATATCCAGTTGTATTTTATACCTTTTAATATACTCTTCATCAATATCTAATTTATCTGTTTTAAAATCTACAAGTACAACTCTTCCATCATCTGTAACATAAAAAAGGTCAATTATTCCTTGAATTAGACTATTGGATATATTTTTATCTTCTAGTATAAATTCATATTCTCTGTAAATTTTTTGTGCGTTTTTTAATTCTTTTCCAATTTTGGAATTTAAGAAACTATATATTCGATTTGCACTTATATATTTTTTATCTTTAGAACTAATAACCTCATTTTCTTCTAGTTTTTGAATATAATCTTTAAGTTCGTTTTTAGTATTAATATTTTTAAAGTCTAAATTTTGCAATATAAAATGAATCAATAATCCTTTTCTTACTGCTGTATAATTATTTTCTTCATTGCACATAAATGATGGAGCTTTAAACTTTTCTTCTGACTCTTTTTCTATTTTATCATCTAAAATATAATTTTCTTCATCCTCTATTTTTTTACTTACAATCATACTATCTTCTTGAGCTTTACTTTTCTTTAAATTGCTAACACTTATTCTAGATGGAGATATAGCATCTTCATTATATAAATATGTACCATTTAAGTTTTCATTTAACGCATTTATTATATCATAACTTTCTTTAGCTTTTTTGTCACAAATTAATTCTTCTATTAACTCATTTGCACTCTTTCTTATCTTTTCATCATCTTCTTGAATCATCATCTTTTTAAGTTCATCGTCTGTAGTAGTAGATTTTATCTCTATTCTCTTTATATCTAATTCTTTTTTATCTCCTTCATATTCATTATAATATTTAATTACAGGAAGAATCAATTTATAATAACTTGTTGCGTTTGCTATTAATGTCTCATTAAACTTCCCATTTTTTATATTTAAAAGTTGTGTAGTTAGGTCTTTTTCATAATCTTTTGTAGTTGCAAAAATGTATAATTTTTCTTTAGCACGAGTAAGTGCAACATAAAGAAGCCTTATTTCTTCGGATTTAGTTTCTTTAGTTATAACAGAGCTAATGGCTTGTTTTATTAATGATGGATATGTAACTCCTAAATCTGAATTTACTATATCAATACCCATACCATAACTATAATGTGATATTAACTTTTTGCTTTGAGCATCCTTCAAATTGTATTTTTTTGCCGTGTCTGCAATAATTACTATTGGAAATTCTAAGCCTTTAGATTTATGAATGCTCATAATTCTTACTACATTTTCATTTTCTCCAATTATTTTTGCTCCTGATGTTGAACTATCCTGTTTATCTTTTAAATTGTCTATATATCTAATATATGCATTTAATGTATTACCAATATTTGAATAGAATGTTGTTGCAAGTTCTATTAAATAATTTAGATTAGCCTTTTTAGATTCTGCATTCTCCTCCAATGCAAATTGATAGTATATATTTGTATCTTTATATAATCTAATTAAAAGATCTGATATGCTATAAATTTTAGAATATGTAATATAGTTTTTAATTAAAGCTAAAAAGTCCTCTATCTTTTCATATATTATACTATTTTCTTCTTTAAATTTTTTGTCTTCTAAAATATAATTTAGAGTATCATATACATATGAAGAACTATCATACAGTCTAATTTTAGTTATCTCATCTAAAGTAAAGTTTCCAATTATACTATACATTATACTAATTAAAAATATATCTTGGTATGGATTATCTAGTATTTTTAAAAATGAAAGAACAAGTTTTACCTCGTCTCCTTCAAATATGCTACTTGATGTATCGCAAAATACAGGAATATCATTTTTTTTTAGTGCTTTTTCTATAATATCTGCTTTATTCTTTACACTTCTTAAAAGAATTACAATATCTTTGTATGTTGCTTTTCTTAAAGTACCATCTTTTTGTGATACTTTCATATTATTTACTATTTCTTTAATCTTAAAAGCAATACACTTTGCCTCTATTTGTATTGAAGATAAATCTTCATCTATTTCGTAATCTTCTTCGTCTTTAACATTAAACATATCTATTTTTTGATCTTTTAAATCTATTATATTTATCTGTGTTGTATAATCTACATTATTATCTTCTAGATAAGATGTATTTCCACATTTTAAAGACTCATCAGTTCCATATTCACATTGACCATTTTTCATAGTCATTATTTTCTCAAAAATATAGTTAATTGAATCTATAACCTCGTGTCTACTTCTAAAGTTTTTAGAAAGAATTATCTTACAAGATTCTTCATCTTCAGTACTCTCTTCATCTATTTTATAATTAATATATTTATCATTAAAGATATCTGGTCTTGCTTGTCTAAATCCATATATGCTTTGCTTGATATCTCCTACCATAAATCTATTATTTTTATTTGATACTGCATCAAGTATTCTTTCTTGTACATAGCTTGTATCTTGATATTCATCTGTATATACTTCTTTATATTTACTCTTTAATGCATATGCTATATCTGTTAAATTATCTTCCTCATCTATTAATAGACTTAGTGCATAATGCATTATGTCATTAAATTCTGCAACTCCTACTCTCTTTTTTTCTTCCTTAAATGCATTATCAAAAGAAACTATAAAATCATATAAATAAGTAATATATTTATACGCAATCTTATTATCACTCAATATTTCTTTACTTGTTGCATATATTTTTTTATTTATCTTCTTTATAACATCTTTTACTTCCTTATCTCTAAAGTTTGCAATTTCTTCTTTTAGCTGTTCATCTGATACTTTACCAATACTAAATCTTGCAAATTCAATTTCACCTAAATTAGAAAATAGCCTATCCCAAGATGGACTATCTATATTTATACATTGCCTTATCATATCTCTATCTTTTTCTAAAAGCATTGCGCATTTATCAAACTCATCTATACCTAGTATTTTAGAAAGTTTTTCATCGTATTTAGATACACATAACTCAAGCTCTGATATTATATCGTTATAAATATCTCGACCAAAGTCTGTTTCATATAAATCTAAATTATCATCTATATTATACTTTTCAATTTGTTCTTTTAGCCATGAAAGTGGATGAGGAAAAGCTTGTATAAAATTGTATATTTTTAGTATTCCATCTAAAAAATCGTCTTCTTTTCCATTAAATAATTCTAATATATTATATAGTCCAAAAACATTCTTCTCATCTACATATGACTCATATTTTTCTTCAAGCAAGTCTTCTAATACTTTTGTTTTAATTAATATGCTTTGTGATTCTTCACAAATTCTAATATTAGGATCAACATTTAAAATGTTAAAGTTCTCCTTTACTAATTTAAAACAGAAAGCATCAATAGTAGTTATACTAGCTCTATTTATATATATAAGTTGATTTCTTAGATGATTTACTTTTTTAGGGTCTTTTTCTTTTTCTAAAGCATTATATATTGCTGTTAGAATTTTTTCTTTAAGTTCTTGCGCTGCAGCATTAGTGAATGTAACAACCATTATTTTATCTACATCTAAATATTCATTTAGTATCTTTTGTATTATTCGCTCTACAAGTACTGCAGTTTTACCACTTCCTGCTGATGCACTTACTAGAATATTTTTGTCTCTTCTTTCAATAGCTTTTAATTGATCTTTAGTCCAGTTATTTGTTGCCATTTATATTCTCCTTTTTTATATATTTTATATTCTATATCTAAATTTTGCAAGGATTAATTTTATGCAAATATTATTTATGTAATTTAATATTTAAAGTTTGCTATTTTCTAGTTAATTTGGTATAATTGTATAGGTGATTTTTTTGAATAAATTAACATTAGAAAATGTAAAAAATATATTTGACAATAATGATTCTTTTGAATATGAATATAACTCAAACTCAGAAAGTGATACAAAAAAATTAGGAAATGAATTTGCAAAATATATAAAAAAAGGTGATGTTATAACATTAAATGGCGAACTAGGTTCAGGAAAAACTGTATTTCTTATGGGTATTGCAAGTCACTTTGGAATAGAAAATGATGTTTGTAGCCCAACTTTTACTATAGTAAATGAGTATACTACAAATATGGACTATCCTATCTACCATTTTGATGTTTATCGTCTTGAAGATAGTGATGAGTTTTTAGAGGGTGTAGGAACTGACTATTTTTATAACGGTGTCTGCCTTATTGAATGGGGCGACGCTGTAATATTAGATATACTACCAAAAAACACAATTCATATTGACATACAAAAAGATGATAATAATTTAAATGTACGTAAATTTAAAATTTGGAGGAAATAAAATGAAAATATTAGGAATAGATACAACTACAAAATCTGCTAGTTGTACTATATTAAATGATGACAAATACTATACAAAAAATATAACAAATGAGATTACTCATTCTGAAAAACTATTGCCAATAATCCATGAGACTTTAAAAGAAAATAAATTAACTTTAGATGATATAAATATTATGGCTGCAATAAATGGTCCAGGCTCTTTTACTGGTATTAGAATTGGACTTGCTACTATAAAAGCGTTTGCGCAAGTAAAAGACATAGACATATTCTCTATTTCTTCTATTGACTTAATTAGTTATGTTGCATTTAAAAAGTTAAATGTAGATAAAGCAAGAATATTGTCTTTAATTGATGCCAGAAATAATAGAGTATATTATTCAATAAATACTGTATATAAAAATGAAGAAGGTAAAATCATAATAGAAAAAGAAACAGAAGTTGGAAATGATTTAATAGATGATGTTATATCTACTAACAATTTAGAAAATATCACTATTGCAGGTAACTGTGTTGATATATTTAAAGATAAACTTTCTTCTATTTCTAACACATTATACGATTTATATCCAACAACAGAAGAACTAATTGATTGTTATTTAAATATTAATAACCCTAAAGACTACATATATAACGCATATTCATTAGATGCGCTTTACGCAAGACCTTCTCAAGCAGAAAGAATGAGTAAATAATATGGAGAACATAGTTATTGAAAAAATGAATGAAAAAGATGTTGAGTTATCTATATTAACAGAAAAAACTCATAATATCCATATATTAAATGAAAACATTTTAAAAGAAGACTTAAAAAAAGAAAATTACATATATTTAGTTGCCAAAAATAATGGAAATATTTTGGGATACATTGGTATATCTTTTGTGCTAGATAGTGCAGATATTATTTCCGTGGTAGTATCAAAAGAACACACAAATAAAGGAATAGCCTCTTTACTTCTTGAAAACGTTTTTAAAGTTTGTAAAGAGAAAAACATTACAAATATTATTCTAGAAGTTAGAAAATCTAATATTCCTGCTCAAAAATTATACGAAAAATTTGGATTTTCCAATATTTCAATAAGAAAGAACTATTATGATGGAATTGAAGATGCTTATATATACAAAAAGGAACTATAAATTATAGTTCCTTTTACTATTCTTCTATGTGATCATCATCTGCAAATATTTCTCTTGAACTTACCCTATTTTCTTTTCTTTCTCTGAAAACCTCACTAGATAACAATTCTTTTACTTCTTTTGAATTTTTTATGTTCTTAATATCAAATTCTGGTGTTGTTTTATCTGATGAGCAAATGTGTATAGTTCCAAGTCCAAATATTCTTTGTGTAAATCTTCTTTCAAGTGTAATATCAGTAATTCTAAATAGCATAATTTCCTCTTCATGTTTATTTAGAAATCCTGTATCAATAAGCAATTTCTCTCCATTTAAAGTATATACTGTAAATGACAATGGTAGGCCTAATAATGTTCTTTTTCTATCTTTCCAGATAATATCCTTCTTATTCATAGAAAAACCTCCTTTAAAAATTTATTATGCTAAAACATTATAACATATTTATAGCTAAAAATAAATAGTTTAAAGGAGATTTAATTACATAATTTTTACTTTATAACTCTATATTAGTTTTTTGAACCATATCATTATATGTATCAATAAAAGTTTGAGATTTAGATTTTAGCGTATTATTTTCAATAAACCACTCATTACCATTCTCTTTCATATAATTAAGCACTGCAATTAGAGAATCGTTATATGCATCATATTTTGCATCCATTTCTTTTAGTGCATTTATTCCTTCTTCTACTTTTATATCTTTTAATATATTTTTATACATATTTGCATATCTTGACTCAAGTCCATTAGAAGATATTCTCTCTTCTATTTTACTTTCATTTACAAGTGAATTTAAAGTGTCAAATATCTGCTTATTTTCTTCTTTTATACCATTTAAAGTTCCTAGAGATTCTGTAAATTCTGGTCCATCATTTTGGTAATTTTCTAAATTTATAACTTTAATTTGTGTTAATTTCTCATAGTTTTCTCTTAATTTATTTACAGATTCAATATATAGTTTATAGTCCTCTTTTACAAGTTTTTCAACTACTCCATATTGCCCCTCTGCTTTAACATCTGTATTAACATTACTCTCAGATAATGCATTAATTTCACTAATTAATAAATCATTTTGAGATTTATCTTTAAATACCATAACAGCAACAACTGCAACTACAGCTATTGCAACAAGTGCAAGTATTAATACTAACCATCTTTTCTTCATACTTTTCCTCCTAATTTAATCTATATAAATTATACAACTAAACAAATTTAAAGTAAATACTTTTCATATTTTTTACAAATTTAGAATTAACTCTACATAATTACAATTTTTTCAGCTATTTTATTGAATATTTTTTGCATATACTATACAATGAAAGTATAGTTTAGACAAAAGACAAATCATGGAGGTAATTATATATATGAAGAAGGTAAAAGAGCTAAAATCTAGCAATTTAAAGAACTCATTTAATGTTGATTCTTTAAAATTTAATACAACAGATGAGGTTGAACCATTTAATGGTATTATCGGTCAAGAAAGAGCGCTTAATGCAATAAAATCTGCAATGCAAATACCACAAAAAGGATTTAACTTATATATTTCTGGTACTCTTGGTATAGGAAAAACTGCATACGCACTATCTGTTGTTAATTCTTTAAGTGAAAAAATGCCAGTACCTCAAGATTATTGCTATATTAATAATTTTGAGAATCCATTAGAACCTGTCGCTGTTGCACTTGCTCCTGGTGAAGGAATGGAATTTAAACAAGATATGAATAGATTTATTAATTCCATTACTACTAGAATAAATAAAGAGCTAACTGGCGATATGTATGAAAAAGAAAAGAAAACAATTGTTGATAGATATAAAAGAGCTAAAGAAAATTTAATGCGCGAATTTGATAAATCTACTTATGAAAAAGGATTTAAAGTTAGAAATACAGAAAATGGTATATACTTCTCTCCTGTTCATAATGGTGTGGTACTAGATGAAAAATCTTTTAAAGTATTAGATGAAAAAACTAAAAAATACTTTGAAGAAAAAAGTCCAGAAATACAAGAACAAACATTACAAGTTTTAAAAGAAATTGACGCTTTAGATAAAAAATGTGAACAAGTTCTAAAAGAATGGGAAAATAACCTAGCAACATTTGCTGTTACTCAGTGCATGAGTGATTTAAAAATAAAATATAAGAAAAATCTAAAAATACAAAACTTCTTATACTCTATTCAAAGTGATGTTGTAAAAAATGTAGAATATTTTAAAAGAGATACATTAGAAAAAGATATGAAATCTATATCTAATCCAATTATGATGCAACAAATGATGGCAAAAAGAGCGCAAAAGCCATGGGAAAATTATAGGGTAAATCTAGTTATAAATAATGATAGATTACAACACGCTCCTGTAATACTATGTAAAAATCCAAATTATTTTGATTTATTTGGTAAACTTGAATTTGAGACTACACCACAAGGTACAAAAACAAATTACAACATGTTAAAGCCTGGTCTTGTTCATAAAGCAAATGGTGGTTATTTAATAATAAATGTACGTGACTTACTTGTAAATGCTCCAACATGGGAAGCTTTTAAAAGAGTATTAAGAAACCAAGAATTAGCTATTGATAGTTCTCGTGATATAAATCAACCAATTACAATAGTATCTTTAAAACCAGAGCCTATTCCTATTAATATGCAAGTAGTTTTAATTGGTTCAGAACTACATTACCAACAACTATGTCAAATGGATGCAGATTTTAAGAAACTATTTAAAATAAAAGCAGACTTTGATGATAACTATGAAAGAAATAAAGAAAATATTAAAAAATTTGTACAATTTATCTCATACGTTGTTAAAAAGCATTCTCTTCTACCTTTTAATCGTGAAGGTGTAAAAGAAGTTATAGAATATAGCTCTAAATGTGCTGGAAATCAAAATAAACTTACAGCAATAATGCAAGATATCTCTGACCTTTTAGTTGAATCTAGCTTTATAGCATCAAGTAATAGAAAAAAAGTTGTATCAGATGTTGAAGTAAAAAAAGCATTAGAATCAAAATCTAAAAGATTCTCAAAATATAATGATGCATATAACAAAATGATAAAACAAGGTGATATGATAATATCTACTAATGGTTCAAAAGTTGGACAAATTAATGGTTTAACAATTGCTGTTGCTGGAGATTGTTCTTTTGGTCAACCAGTAAGAATTACTGCAAATACATATATAGGAAAATCTGGAGTTGTAAATATTGAAAGAGAAATTGCAATGAGTGGATCTTCTCATTCAAAAGGTGTATTTATTCTTTCTGCTTATATTGGTGAAAAGTTTGCACAAGAAGTTCCTTTATCTCTTACAGCAAGTATATGTTTTGAGCAATTGTACAATCCTGTAGATGGTGATAGTGCTTCATCAACAGAACTTTATGCGATACTATCTTCTCTATCTGGTGTACCAATTAATCAAAGTTTAGCTGTAACTGGATCTGTTAACCAAAAAGGTGAAATACAACCTATAGGTGGTGTTACAGATAAAATTGAAGGATTTTTCAAAGTATGTAAAGAAAAAGGACTAAATGGACAAAACGGTGTTTTGATTCCATATCAAAATGTTAAAAACTTGACATTAAGTAATGAAATATTAGAAGCAGTAAATGAAGGTAAATTCCATGTATACCCTGTTTCATCAGTTGATGAAGGAATAGAAATACTAACAGGAGTTGAAGCTGGAGACGCTGATCAAGATGGAAATTATCCAGAAGGAACTATAAACTATCTAGTTTCTGAAAAACTAAAAAAATATGCACAAAACAGTGCTAAATATAATAGATAATAAGGAGAAAAATTATGAAAAATAAAATTGCATTGATTTTACTTTTAGTTTTAGTTATAGTATTAACTATCTTAACTATATTTTTAGGTTGTAAATTTTTGAACAATAAAAATGCTCTATCAAATATGACATCACAAACTGAAGAATTAAATGCTCAAATTACTAAGTTAAGTGAAGAAAATATAGAACTTAATAATAAAATTGAATCACTTTCAAAATTAGAAGAAGAAATAAATAATGAAAAAACAAGTAACATAAATGTTAAAGCTTATTATAATGATAGTAACACTATTACATTATATTTACTAGAAAATACAGATGTTCAAAAAGTGGCTAATGCAAAAACTGGAAATGTCGATCACAACTACATTTTTATCTATCGAGAAAGAGATGGCTTATTTGCAGTGGATACTGGTTTTTATTACGAGCAAGATGGTAAAATAAAATTTGATATACTTAATCACAATACCAGCTCTCTTTTAATAATGTCATTTAAGCCAACAATTGAAGAAAACGAAAAAAATGGTACTACTCATATGATAGGTACATATGATGGTGATAAAATTTTGTTTGGTACTCAAACACTTATTGAAAAATAAAAAACTAAAAAGGGACTATAAAAGTCCCTTTTATTTTATATATTATTTATCAAACTTTTTAAAATAGTCTTAGCTATATTTTTAGTTTTATTATCTATGTCTCTTAGCGGATTATATTCTACTAAATCCAAAGATTTTACTTTTGATTTATTCTTTATTATAGTATCTACTGCATCATATGCCTCTTTAATATTAATTCCATCCTTTGCAGGAACAGAAACCCCTGGGCACAATATAGGATCAATCACATCTAAATCATAACTTATATGAACACCATTTGTTCCATCACAAGCAATTTTTATTGCTTGTTCCATTATTTCATTCATACCCATATTATGAACATCCTCAGTAGTAAATATAGTAACTCCTGCATCCTTTAAGTTTTCAAGCTCTAATGGATCAATATCTCTCCCTCCAACTATTACTGTATTTTTAGGATTATATGTTTTACCACTATGAAACTCACTTAAATATTTCTTTTCATATCCATCAATTACGGCAAGAGGAAGTCCATGAATATTTCCTGTTATTGTTGTTTCAAATGTATTATAATCTCCATGTGCATCAATCCATATTATTCCTATATTTCCATTTTTGCTAATTGATGCAAGTGCTGATGCTATAACTAAACTATGATCTCCCCCTAGTGTTAGAGGAAAATGCTTATTATCTATAACTTCTTGGACAATCTCATATAATTTTTCATTGAAAATATTTAGATTATCTAAATTTTTCATTTTATTGTCTTTTTCTTTCTCTTTATTTTCTTTATTTGCGTATAATTTGTATATTTCTTTAACATTTTCTGCACGTAAATATTTAGTAAGTTCATCTGGTCCTAAACAAGTACCATCTACTGCCACTCCTAAATCAGTATTTGCATTAATTATGTCTATCTCTCTCATTTGTACAATCCTTTCTAATCATTTGAATGTCTACTATCGTATTCTGCAAGATATTTTTCTGTATACTCAACATCTGATATACAAGGTAAATATTCTGTTCCATATTTTTGTCTTGTTTCTCTTCCCTTACCAGTTAAAAGAATAATTGTAGGTTTAGTCTCTTTTTCTGCTTTTAAAACAGCATCAAGAATAGCTTCTCCTCTTTCTTCTATTAAAGCATAATTTTGTGTATATTTTTTTACATATTGAGCAATATCATTAGATATATCTATTACTGGTTCTGCCCCAGGGTCTTCTGCTACTAAATATACATAGTCTGAGTACATTCCTGCAACTGTACCTAAATCTTTTCTTCTTAGTAGAGCTTTTTTACCAGGGCATCCAAATATAGAAACAATTCTTCTATCTGGATACTCTTCTTTTACAGAAGAAAATAATTTTTCAAAGCTTAACTTGTTATGTGCATAATCTACAAGAATTATTATCTTCATGTCTTTAGTGTGAAAGACTTCCATTCTACCACTAGATCTTGCAATTTCTAATCCATGTTTAATATATTTTACAGGTATATCCATAATATATGCTGTTGCAATTGAAGCAAGTGCATTTTCTACGTTAAATAGCCCTGGCATTGTTAATATAAATTCTTCTTCATATGAAGGAGTATGAACTTTAAATAATGTATTAAACCCATCTTTTCTTATATCATATGCATAAAAATCTGTATCTTTAGTTTTCATTGAAAATGTAAATACTCTTGCACTATCTCTTCTTGCTACAGCTAAAGTATTTAATGCAAGGTCTGCATCCATATTAACAATAGCATTTTTAGTATTTTTAAACATCTTTAATTTAGACTCGTAGTAATCTTGAAAATCTGGATGTTCTATTGGACTAATATGATCTTCACTGATATTCATAAATATTCCTATGTCAAAAAATACATCTGGTACTCTTTCTATTTTTAGAGCTTGTGATGATACTTCCATTACAACATTTTCCATTCCAGAATTAAGTGCATTAAAGAAATGTTTATGTATATCATAAGATTCTGGTGTTGTAATATGTGATTCGAAATTCTCAACTCCATCATATGTATCAATAGATGAAATAACAGCTGTATCCTTTTTATTCATAGCCTTTGAATATTCATCAAGAATTGATTTAATATAGTATGTTGTAGTAGATTTACCTTTTGTTCCACCAACACCTACTACATTTATACTTTCTCCAGGATAATTAAAGTACATAGCTGCCATACAAGATAATGCTTTTCTTATATCTGATACTAAAATGCAAGGAATATCTACATCAAATTTACTTTCTGCTACATATGCAAATACTCCACTCTCTATTGCCTCTTTAAGATATTCATTTTTAAATGTAACACCTTTTACAATAAATAATGTATCATCTTCTACCTCTTTTGAATTATATGATACAAGATTTACTTTTCTCTCCATTATATTTTCACAATCTATTAGTTGTGTTAAAAGATTTTCATTTTTTAATAGTTCAATATAATCTTTAACTGTATATTTTTCCATTATATTATCTCTCCTTTTTTACACTAAAATTATATACTATGATTTAGTGAAAATCAAGAGATAAAAAGTCCACACAAATCCACAAAAACCGCAATTAAAAACACATAAATTCACACAGAACAAAAGTAACCATTAATAAAATGGTTACTTTCTTAATTTAGCTTTGACTATTGTTTTTAACAGCTTTCTCTTTAATCCTTTCAATAATAGAGTAATCCGATATACATAGATTTTCTCCTATTCCTTTACCAATTTCTATAACTGGTTTTCTTTTACCACCATGATAATCACTACCCACAGTAGGAATAAGATTATATTTATTACAATATTCTAAAAAATCTTGTCTTCTTTTTTCTCCATTATTAGGATTATACACTTCTATTCCACATAGTCCTGCATCTACAAGTTCTTTAATGAACTTTTCTTCTTCTTCATTTGTAAATCTTAAACTTTTTGGATGAGCTAAAACTGGTACTCCACCATACTCACATATTTTTCTTACAAGTTCTGTCGGAGTAAGCTTATTTCTTTTGACATAGCTCTTACCTCCATGATCTAGGTATTTTCCGTATGCTTCACTTGTTGACTTTACGTATCCTAGTTTTTTAAGAGTTCTTGCTATATCAAACCTACCAATACTTTTCTTATCCTTTGCATTATCAATTACATCTGTAAGTGTAATTTTTATGCCTTGATTTCCAAGTAATTTAATAGTTTTCTTTACACATTCATATCTGTCCATCTCATATAGATCTAATAACTTGCAAATATCTTTAGATATATAGTAACCAAGTATATGACATACATGCTTCTTATCTTTAGAATAAGCTGACATATCTGCACCTATTTCAATTCCTGGTATAACTTCTATATCTTCTCCTGCAATCTCTGTTGCAATCTTATATGATGATACATTGTAATGCTCTGCAAGGCATATAACACCAACATTATTTTTTTTTGCCTTTTTTATTACATTTTCAATTGTATCGAAGCCGTCAGAATAATTAGAATGAACGTGTAGATCAATAAATTTATCATCCATATTAATCACACTCCTTAATTAATCGGTGAAACAAAAATTTAATAATCCAACGTCATATTATCATATAGAAAAATAAATGTCAATATAAAAATATGTGTAATCAATATAATACTTTTGAACAAACTATAATAAAACAGAACAGTAGGAGGTAAAAAATATGTTTTTCATTAAGTCAAATGATAATACAAAAATAGCTGTATATGAATTAAATAAAAATGGAACTAAAACAATTATATTAGTGCATGGTTGGCCTCTATCTCATAAGATGTTTGAATATCAGATTCCTAGCCTATTAAACGAAAATTATAGAATTGTTACAATAGATTTAAGAGGATTTGGAAATTCAGATGTAACATATACAGGATACAATTATAATCAATTTGCAACTGATTTATACCATGTTATATATTCATTAAATTTATGCAATTTCGATTTACTGGGCTTTTTTATGGGTGGAGCTATTGTTACAAAATATATGAAATTATATAAAGGATATGGTGTTAGAAAACTATGCTTATTAGACGCAGCAGTTCCTTCTTATTGTAAAACACCTTCTAATCCATACGGACAATCGGTAGAAGATACTAATAAACTAATTAGACTAGGAATTAAAGACAGACCCGCACTAAATGAATATTTTGGTAGTATATTCTTTCATAAAGAACAATCAAAGCCGTTTAAAGATTGGTTTCAAAATTTAAATAATAGTGCCTCTGGATTAGGAGAAATAAATTCATTACTTGCCTTACGAGATGAAAACATTTTTAATGATTTAAAGTATATTAACACACAAACTGGAATATTTCATGCAAAAGAAGACAAAATTTGCCCTTTTGGTATGGCAGAATTAATGCATAAGCATATTAAAAGCTCTATTTTATATGCTTTCGAAGATGCAGGTCATGGAGCCTTTTATGAGGCTAAAGATAAGGTAAATAAATCTTTACTACAATTTTTAAATAGTAATAAAAGATTTTAATAAAATGGTTGTAGATAGAAACAAGACGAAAATTAATTCGTCTTGTTTTTATTAGCACATCACATCAATCCATATGTTATATATGTAAAGGTAGTAGTTTCTTATATAACATTAAGGGTTTTTATCTATAATATCTTTTATATCAAGAATTGTATCTTCTATAGCATATATAAATAGTTCTTTTTCTCTATTTGATCTTGTAAGAGAAATTCTTTCTCCTAAGTGAACTATAGAATTTAAACAATTCATAATTTTCTCTAAATCATTGATGTTCATGTTTGCGATAACACTAGCATCAAAATTAGTAGAATACATCATATTTTCACCCCCTTAGGAGGACTGATGCTAGTGCACGGTTTAATATATACAAAAAAGGTATAATTACTTTCTTAGTAATTATACCTCAAATAAAATATGATATATTATACTTTAATTATACCACTTTTTAAGGAAAAATACAAATAGGAGCAGATTTCTCCGCTCCATGAAATATTCTACTAGTATATAGGTCTATAAAATCGCAATCCCTATATACATTTATATTATACCATATTTTTGTTTTTTATTCAAATTAAACATATTTAAAAAGGAGGTACACTTGTACCTCCCTTTTCACTACTTACCCTTGCCCTGTTGCTTATCTAGTTTTGCTTTTTCTAGTTTAAGCTTTTTGACAATACTATCGTCTGTCACACATAAATTGTTGTTTATACCTGTACCGATATTTACTTGCGGCTTACGTGTAAGACTATGATAGTCACTACCAACAGTAGGTATTAAGTCAAATTTTTCGCAAAGGTTAAGATAAAATGTGCGTTGGTCATCGTTGTTAAATGGTGTATATACCTCTATTCCCTTTAAACCAGCCTCTGTAAGTTCTTCAATGAACCGCTTTGTAGTCTCTGTATCCAAATGAATACTTTTAGGGTGTGCTAGCACGGGTACTCCACCAAACTCGATGATTTTTTTTACTAACTCCTTTGGAGATAGCTTTTTTCTCTTCACATAAGATTTGCCCTTATGGTCTAAATACATACCATATGCTTCTTGCGCTGTCATTGCATAGCCTAAATATGCTAACGTAATTGCTACATCAAACCGTCCAATACTTTTCTTGTCTCTTGCATTTTGTATAACATCGTCTAATGTTATATTAATTCTACGTTTCTGTAGCCATTTGATTGTTTCGACAACACATTCATATCTGTTCATCTCATATTCGTCTAGTACTGTACAAATACCATTAGATACAAAATATCCCAAAATATGACATATGTGTCTTTTCTCTTTTCCATATTTAGACATATCTGCTCCGATTTCTATGCCAGGAATGACCTCTATATCTGCTTTAGCGCAACGTTTAGCTTCTCTGTATGAAGATAAATTGTAATGTTCTGTTAGTGCTATGATACCAACATTATTCCGTTTAGCCCTTTCCATGACTAAATACACACTATCTAAACCATCCGAATGGTCCGTATGAACATGTAGATCAATAAATTTACCATCCATATTTATCACTCTCCTTAATTAAATAGTGAACTTAAAATTTAAAAACCTTGTCGTTATATTACCATAATAGTCGATATTTGTCAACCATCCAACTTGACATAAAATAAAAAAACTTGAAATATAAATTTCAAGTCCTTTTATATGTTTAAAATATTATTTGTTCGAGCAAATTATAATATTACATCTTCACTCGCATTAGAAGCTTCATCCATTATTCCTGCTGCATATGATTCTTTAATAATACTATCAATTTTATTTTCAAGTAATTCTTTATCTTGATTTTCTGCAAGAACCATTTCACTTAAAAGAATATTTTTAGATGTTGCAAGCATTTTTTTCTCGCCAATAGAAAGTCCTCTTTCCATATGTCTATGAGATAATTCTCTTACAACTTCTGCAACTTCTAATATGTTACCTGATTTAATCTTTTCAACATTAAGATTATATCTCTTACTCCAATTCACATCGTGAATGTAAGGATCTTTAGGTTTTTCTAGAACATCAAATACTTTTTCTGCCTCTGATCTTTCTGATACTTCTCTAACACCTATATCATCAACCTTATTTGTTGGAACCATTAATTTCATTCCTCCAATAGGCATTTTGATTATGTAGTAATCATCAACGTTACCAAGCATTTCTTTTTCTTCGATTGATTCGATTGTACCTGCTCCATGCATTGGATAAACAACTTTATCTCCTACACTAAACACTTAACATTCCCCCTTTTCTTAATCTCATGTAATACACTTATATTATACCACATTTTCATGAAAAAGTAAAGGAAATGGAATGGTTTTTTATGTCAAAAAGGTTAATTTCCACCAAATCTCCTGTTTCTTTTTATGTATTCTTCTATAGCCTTATCGAATTCATTTTGGCTAAAGTCAGGCCACATCACGTCTTTAGGAAAATATAATTCTGAATATGTTGACTGCCATGTAAGAAAATTACTAAGCCTATATTCATTACTAGTCCTAATTATAAAATCTGGATCTGGTATATCTTTAGTATATAGATGATTTGATATCATTTTATCATCAATTTCATCTTCAGATATTTCACCATTTTTAAGCTTAATTGCAATTTCTTTTACTGCTTTTACAAGCTCATTTCTTCCACCATAATTTAGACAAATGCCAAATACCATTTTTTCGTTTTTTTCTGTTTTTTTCTCAAGCTTTAATATCTTATCTTGAAGCTTTTTATCTAATGCAGAAATGTCACCATATACTTTAATCTTTACTTCTCTTTTTTCATCACTTTCTAATAATTCTGTTGTAAATTTATCTAAAAGTCTCATAAGTAATGAAACTTCAGCTTTATCTCTTTTCCAATTTTCAGTAGAAAACGCATATACTGTTAAATATTTTAAGCCACAATCATATGCATATTTAACAATATTCTTTACTGCCTCTGCTCCTGCTTTATGCCCTTCTGTAGGTTTTAATCCACGAGCTTTAGCCCATCTTCTATTACCATCTAGTATTATACCAATATGTTTTGGACCTCTTTCATCTATAATCATAAATATCTCCTTATATATCATAAAAATATGTAGCTTCTAAATCTGCTTCATGTAATAATAATGCTAATGGATATTTTTTAAAAGCTATACTTAAAGTGTTATATTGCTCTTTAGGTTCTGTAAATCCCATATGCCAACGAATAGCATATTTTTCTTCACTTGTTAATTTAATATATTCTGTTAGCATCATAACAGACTTTTCACCATGTCCATACGGTATTAAATCATCTACTGTATAATATGGTACTTTCTCCCATACCCCTTGCTCATTCTTAGCATTTCTATAATCTACTTTGTAAAAATTTACTTTACAAATATCGTGAAGTAAAGCAACAATTTTTAGAGTATCTTCTGAGACATTTATATCTATTACTGTATTTGCAACTTTGTGTTTTAATATTTCATATACTTTCACACTATGCTCAAGTAGTCCACCCTCATAACTTCCATGAAATCTCGTACTAGCAGGAGCTGTATAAAAATCTGTTTTCTCTATAAAATTAATTAAGTTATCTATTCCTTCTCTATTAATACTATTTAATAGAGTTCTAAATTCTTCTATCATCATATTCTCCTTTATTTTTCTCTATCTTTAATATATAATGCAAGATCTAGTAAAAATTCAGACTTGTCTCCAAATATACGTATTCCAGTCATCGATTCATTTATTACATCATCTAACATTTCTTGAGCTCTTTCAAGTCCATATTTTGTAACATATGTAGCCTTATTCATTTCTCTATCATTTCCTACTGGTTTACCTGTCTTTTTACTGTCTCCAATTTCAGACAAGATATCATCTTTAATTTGAAAAGCAAGACCTATATTTTCAGCAAAAGTAGTAAGTACTTGTAGCTCTTGTGAACTACATCCAGCAAGTAAAGCTCCTATTCTTACAGACTCTTTTATTAATTCGCCAGTTTTATTTCTGTGCATATATTCAAGTTGATCTAGAGTTAATATCTCCCCTTCACTTACAGTATCGTAATACTCACCAGCTATCATTCTATCTTTAGCTTTAACAAATTCATTTAGCGCCATTATTTTCATACTGATTTGTTTTATATCTAATTCGTCTCTTAAATCATCTGTAATTACAATATTAGAATAATTAAATAATGCATCTCCTGCAAGAAGTGCTGTACATTCATCATACATCTTATGATTAGTTGGCTTACCATGTCTGAAATCATCATTATCTATACAAGGCATGTCATCATGAATTAAGCTTGCATTATGTACCATCTCCATAGCAATAGCATATGGTAAACATTTTTCATAATCTTCTTTAAATAATCTATATGTAGCAAACATTAAAATAGGTCTTATTCTTTTTCCTCCTGCAAGTAAGCTATATCTCATAGATTCTCTAAGTCTTTTTTCATATGTATTATCATCTTTAAAGTATTTATCTAATTCATCATCTATATAATTTTGATATTTTTTTAATTCATCTTTAAAAACCATTGCTTCCTCCTAATTCAAGTTACAGATTCTATCTGCAACTTTTTGTATAGTATTTATCGGTGTAGATGCTCCCGACATTATACCTATTATACCATATTTTTTACATTCTTCAATTTTTTTGTCATATTCATCTTGTATAATTATGCAGTTTTCACAATTTAAACACGCAACTTCATATAATTTTTTAGTATTAGAGCTATTTTTACCTCCAATTATTATCATAAACTCTACTTTGCTTGCAATCTGTGCACATTCTTCTTGTCTACTTTTAGTACTAAGGCAAATACTATCAACAAACTCTATATTATTATATTTTAATTTAAGCTTTTCTTTTATCTCTTTATATTTTTTCATTGAAAATGTTGTCTGCACAATAGAAAAAACTTTACCTAGTTCTGGTAAAGACTCAATCTCTTCTATTTCCTCTATTAAATATACTTTTTTTGCATAACTTTTTGATCCGATAACCTCTGGATGACTTTTCTTTCCAATTAAAATAATATCATACCCACTCTCTTGTGCCTCTTTAATTTGTTCATGTATCTTAACCACCTTAGGACAAGTATAGTCTCTTATCTTCAAATTCTTGCTTCTTGCAATATCATATATATCTTTTTCTACACCATGAGCCCTAATTGCCAATATATCGTTATCATTTACATCATCTATACTATCAACAAATGTTACTCCTTTACCTTCTAAAGATTCGACTACAGTTTCATTATGTACGATTTCTCCCAAGCATTTTATCTTTCCATATGTTTTACAATCATTTTCTATCCCATCTACGGCTCTTTTTACTCCAAAGCAAAAACCAGAGTTTTTTCCAATTATTAACTCCATATTACCTCCAACTTTAATAATATATATTATATTGTAATTTAGAATAAAAGTCAAAAAAAGAGGTAGATTTAATCTACCCCTCTTCAATCTCATTATATCGTTTTTCTATATTATCTGCTATTACTTCTTTAAAAGTTAAATTTAATCTTTTTCTTTTCTTATCTTCATCATTTTCATCATCTCTTGGTACATTAGCTATTGCTTTAAGAATTGTATCCATTGGATTATCTATTGTTGCTATAGCATCTTTTATTGCATCTACAAATTTATATGATTTAAAGTTTTTTAGCATATCCATTTTTCTTCTTTCTCTCTTTTCTTTTAGAGTTTCATTCATTGTATCAGATACTCCATCTAGTGTTTTTTTATTATCTTTTTCTTCATAGATTTCTTTAGTAATAGTATTGATATTAGTATTAATTATTTCCTTTTCATAGGTTACTTCTTCTTTGTCTTCATATGAGTAATCTGGTACTATTTCATTTTCTATATTATCCTCTTTTTCTACAGGCTCTATATATACTTCTGGTGGTATTTGAGTACTAGGTACTTTTTCATCTTGAGTTATATCCTCTTTTTTATCTTCTTTTTCTATTGTTCCTTCTGCCATATCTACTTTTTTAGTTAAAGTTTCATCTAGAGTAAGATAATTATTTAAAATGTCTATTATAATTATTTTAGATTCTTGATCAAATTCATATCCTTCAGGCGCTGATACTATTTTATACTCATACATACCATATGGTAAGTTATTTAATACTATTGTGCCATTATAGTCACTAGATAAATCTATATATGTGTCTTTCATTTCTTCTAAATCATTTATATTTATCCATTCACCATTGTTATCATATAAAAGATCTATAGTAACATTTTCTACTGGACTATTTTTTTGACTTGTGTCCACTACAGAAAAATTAATTACTAACATTGCCTCGTTAACTGGTTCATATATATCTACACTATCTTTAGCATATACAAAATTACCAAGTAATAATGTAACTAATATGCTTGATAATATAATAGTCCATCTTTTCATCTTACTCACCTCTTTCATACTTATATTATACCACATTTTCGACTTTATGTTAAGTTTTTACGTGAATATATAGTCTTAAAACTACTTATTTTCGAGTATTTCTAGTATAATAGTCATAAAAAGTAAAGTAATGCTATTATAAAATATTATGTATTCTTAGATACAATTACACATCTAAATTTCAGCACAAATAAAAAAAGCAAGGTATTATTTTGAGTACGCCTTGCCTTTTGTTTATTACGAATATGTTACATTTTTCAATTTTAAGTAAACAAAATATTAAATATTGTATAGTTTTAGTATATTTTGTTCTTGTAATCTCTTTAAGGATTGATTAATTATCTTTGCTCTTCTTTCTCCTATGCCATCAACATCGTCAAGTTGGGTAACCGTTGCATTACATACAATTTGAAGGCTTCCAAAAGCCTCAATTATTTTATCTATTACACTTTGTGGCATTTTAGGAATTTTATTTAATACCCTATATCCTCTTGGAGATACATTATAGTCTAATAATTCTGCTGAATTATCTGCTTCATATCCTAATATCTTAATTATTTTTTCTGAATCCTTTAATCCTTTTCTATCTAATCTTCTTATTTCATCAAGTATTGCATCAGCAGACTTTTTAGTCTTCTTTTTATTTATTAGCATATAATCTTGTATTATTTGCTTTTCCTCTTGTTCAACGTTATCTATTAATTCAAGTAATTGGATATTAATTAACCTACCTTCATTTCCAAGTTCAATTATTGTTCTTTCAACTTCAGTCTTCATTCTCATTACATTTTCGCTTCTATAAATAGCATTAGCAACAAGTTCAAGATAAACTATATCGTCAAATTCATGCTCTGTTAAAATATTTAGAGTATGGTCAAATACTTTTTTATACTTTTCTAAAGTTTCAAGCATTTGATTTGCCTCAATATTTACAGCATTTATTTCCTTTATTACATATCTAAAATCTCCTTTAAAAATTGTAATAATTCCTCTTCTTTGAGATATACATATAACCATTTCGTTAGTTTGCTTTGCAACACGTTCTGCAGTTCTATGCCTTGTTCCTGTTTCCACAGTCTTAATTTTTGAATCTGGTACAAGTTGCACATTTGCTCTTAATATCTTCTTTATATCGCTACTTACAACTATTGCACCATCCATTTTACATAGCTCATAAATATTTGCTGGCGTAAAATCTAAATCTAGTTTAAAGCCACCATCAACTACATTCATTACACTATCACTTTCAGATAATACTATTAAAGCACCTGTTTTTGCTTTTAAAATATTATCTAATCCAGCTCTTAATGTTGTGCCTGGTGCAATTTTTTTTAATATCTCTAGAATTTCTTCTTGTTTCAATTTATTTCCTCCTGCTTTTTTTACACTAATTTACTTATAACTTCATCAATTGTAGATACTCCAATAAGCTGTGCATCTACCTTTTCTTTTAAGCTATCAATTTGCTTCTTATTTGTATATATTCTGTTATATCCAAGTTTAGATATTTCTTTTATTCTTTTTTCAAAATTTGTTATGTTTCTAATTTCACCAGTAAGGCCAATCTCACCTAAAAAAACTGTTTTTGGATCTATAACAATATTTTTATAGCTTGATACTATTGCAACTGCAACACTTAAGTCTACAGCTGGTTCATCTACCTTCATTCCTCCTATTACATTAACATATATATCTTGTGTACTTAAGCTTAAATTGCATCTTTTCTCAAGTACTGCTATTAACATATTTAATCTATTTAAATCAATTCCATTTGGTACTCGTCTAGGATTATTATAATATGAATGAGTAGTAAGTGCTTGAACCTCCATAAGAATAGTAGATGTTCCTTCCACTGTAGCGACTACTGCAGTTCCTGGTAGATTTTTTTCAGATTTAGACAAAAATATATCTGCTGCATTTTTTACCTCAACCATTCCAACATCATTCATATCAAAAATACCAATTTCATTTGTTGAACCAAATCTGTTTTTTACACCTCTTACAATTCTATGAGATAAAAATCTTTCTCCTTCTATATATATTACTGTGTCAACCATATGTTCAAGAATTCTTGGTCCAGCAATGACCCCATCTTTAGTAACATGTCCAATTACTATAGTTGTTATTGCTTTTCTTTTAGCAAGATACATAAGTCTTGCTGTTACCTCTTTTACTTGCGAAATACTTCCCGGTGTAGATGATATTTGTTCATCATACATTGTTTGAATAGAATCTACTATAACAAATTTTGGACTAATTTCATCTATCTTATTTTCAATTGTTTCTATACTTGTTTCATTATAAAATAGGATATTTTCAGATGACACTTTTAGTCTATCTGCTCTAAGTTTTACTTGTGTTTCAGATTCTTCTCCAGAAATATATAAAACCTCTCCAATTTTTGAAAGATTTGAACATACTTGCATTATTAAAGTAGATTTTCCTATACCAGGTTCTCCACCAATTAAATTTAGAGATCCTTCTACAATTCCACCACCAAATACTCTATTTAACTCTTCATATCCAGTGTCTAGTCTTACCTCTTTTGTAACTACTATATCTTTTAATTTTTTAACTGTACTATTTCCACTAAATGTAGCGCTATAACCTGTACTTGACTTTGTATTGCTTTTTTTATTTACCTTTTCTTCTACAAAGCTATTCCAACTATTACACCCTGGACATTTTCCAAGCCATTTAGCAGATTCATATCCACATTCCTTACAAAAAAATACTGTATTTGATGCCATATCTTCCTCCTATTTTATGCACACTATACTATAAAATATGCTTAATTATTATATCATTTTTAATATGCTTTCTCAACCGAAAAAAGAAAAAAACTAGGATATAATCCTAGTTTAGTTTTATATAAAAAGTAAAAAATAATAGTTACTACTAAAATAATAACATATGATATTATTTTACTTTTTTCATATTGTATTCTAATCTTATTCATAAATAACAATTCCATCGAGATTGCATATATATGCGTCAGGAAGAATTCTTTTTATTTCTTTTAATCTTTCTTCATCCTTTTCGTAATTTCTACCTACAAGAATTCCTTCTATAAATACCGATGGTATTCCAAAAAGAATTGCACTTTCTCTATCTGTGAAAAAATCATTCATATTTTTTCTATCGGTTAAAAATCTTTCATAATATCCAGGATTTACAAACGGCTTAACATCTTCATCATTAAAATTTTCAGAAGATAATACATCTCCCTTTTTTAATAGTTCAATATATTCATTATTTCCATTAAATATAATACCAATTTGTATAGAATCTTGAACAAGACTTGGAAGAAATCTTGATTCCTTTGTCTGTTCAAATAACCACATATGATATTCTTTTTGTTTGATACGATTTATAATATTTGCTAAATTAGATAACCTGCTATATGGTACTACCTCTGATATACATACATTAGTAAGCTTATTTTCATAATATCCAAAAGTTCCACCACTATAAAAATCAATATATTCATCTAAATAGTAGTCTTTATTTAAATTCCATACACCAACAGAACTTGGATATTTAGATTTTCTACCTGATACAAACCAACTAGATATAAGACCGTTTTTAACAATATATTTTAATCCCATAATATTTTTATATGTGCCATGCATTAGAGTTCCTTTTTCTAAAAATACTCTATCTCCAACTTTATATTTACTTTGTTTCATTTTATATTCATTTAACGCTTTATAATATGCCTCTATTTGATTTAATAATGTATTTCTTGCTTTTTCATTATCATTTAGTCTATTATTAATTATATTAACATATTCTTCTTTTTTCACAACTTTTACACCTCAAAAAAATTATACAATATAGCAGAAAAATATACCAGAAAAATTTACTTTTTCTGATATATTTTTATTACTTATTATATTCGACTTTAATCTTTTCAATTGTATTAATAATTTCTCTCTTTTCATCTTCTGTTGTATTTTTTCTTGCATATTCACATATATCCCTTACATACGCTACGCCTTTTCCAAATTTTTCTGTCATCCATTCTTGATTTGGAAAAATCCACATATGAAAATGTTTTGATCTTTCTTCTTGGACAAGAGTTAACTCATTAGTAATCCCTAATTTTTTTAATACCATAATAGATTTATTAACAATATCTATTAGATTATGTTGCTCATTAGCTGTAAATTCAATAAGCGAGTTTTTATGTTGTTTTGCACTTATTATTAAGAAACCCTTTAAAGGTATTTCAGGATCTCCGGCAAGTACAAAGCTTTCATCTTCATATACTATTCCACCAGGTGGTATGATGTTTTTCTTACCAATTTCACAGCCTAAACAATCATAATAATATGTGTTTCCCATAAAATCTTTCATGCTTTTTGAATTTCCAATTAAATTATCTACATTTTCCATTTTAATCCTCCATTGAATTATATTATTATATCTTCTGCATCTATATATTGTATATTATATTTATTTTTTGCAATATTTATAGCAGCATCAATTTGCATATTACCACATTCTCCCCAATTTAAATATTTTTTAGTTTTTTGAGGAGATACAAGTACTCTTTTATATATTTTACCATTATCTAAATCCGGCCTATTTTCATACACCTTATCTATTAATGCACACATTCTAACTTGTGCATATGGCTTAATACCA
Source organism: uncultured Clostridiaceae bacterium (assembly GCA_947381905.1). Taxonomy (GTDB): domain Bacteria; phylum Bacillota; class Clostridia; order TANB77; family CAG-465; genus CAG-465. The sequence goes on from CANCXL010000012.1 coordinate 29,678, forward strand.
TTTTCTTCATCTACATATTGATATCCTAAATACAAAATATTTTTTAATGTAATATTTACTTCCTCTAAAAATTCTCTTTTTAATGTTTCTTCCATATTCTTATCTTTAGGCTCTGGCTTTCCTCCAGTCATTGTATATTTTCCATCATCTATATGAAGAAATACTCTTCCATCTAAATCAAAGGCAATGCCATACACCTGCTTAATCTCTAAATCTTTTGGTACTTTTTCTTCAATCCATTTATATATTGCCATATTTTTCTCCTAAAATTTATTAAAGTATATCACACTTTATATACATCATAATATATTATTTATTTTTTGGAATTCCATATTCTCTTTCCATTGCTTTAATTGAAACTACCCATTGTTTTCCATATTTACATACATCAATTCCATTTATTAATTTTCCATATGCTATTGCTTTTCTAAGTGTGCTTTCATTTAATCCCCAAATTAAAGTTGCATCACTAAATGCCATTAATCCATCAAATGGTGTTTTTATAGTTTTACCATTTTCAAATAACTCATCACAAGAAATATCTATATCATCATTCCATACTATTCCATATCCTCCAACATCAACTTCAACATTATAAAATAATTCTTCATTTTCTAATTTTTTAAACATTGGATTTCTTCTAATTAATTCTTTTACATTATAAATTTTAGTAATACCTTCAGAAAATTGAATTGATATTTTATAATCAGGAAGTGCAGTTACATTTTTTATTTTATGAAACATAAATATCCCTCCTTTACTCTAATGGTTCTATGCTTTTAAAGCTTTGAGTATCCCATATATCTTTTAATTCTTTTTCATGAATTGAAACCCATTCCATTACTAATTCCAAAGCTTTTTTAGGTAATTCTCCTTCAATTACTCTCTTTTCTTTAAAATCTATTGCTGCAACATGTTAACCATAAATTGTATGAATATGTGGTGGATTATGCTCGCTCTGCTGAAAATACATTCTTATTATGATTCCGTAAAATCTTGATAATACTGGCATATTTTTTTTCTCCTTGTTATGTATATTATATCACGATATAGTGATATAGTCAATACTTATATTTATTATATGTAATAGTTATATATAATATATAATAAAATGTTAGATATTATAATAAATACCTAACATTTTAAAACTCTTATTTTGGTGGAGATGGTGAGAGTCGAACTCACGTCCGAAAATTCATCTATATTAATTTCTCCGAGTGCAGTAAATGTTTAATTAATATTATCCCACTAAAACATTTACAAAAAAATGAAATAATATGATTGTAATTACCCTCTATCATACAATCTTTTGATAGATTTGTTAGCTAGATAAATGAAGCCTGTATATGTCCTCTAGCAAAACTTATACAAACTGCTGCTTTTAATTAAGCAGCCATTGCAAATTCTTTATCTGCGTTTAATTTTAATTTCTCGTTTTTATAGTGGCCAACGAGAATCCACTACTCGCTTATAATATGTCAAAAAATCCGTCGAAACCTTACATCCCCAGACATAATAATATTATACCATATAAATTGATAAATATAAAGGAATTATTGACAAAATGTTATCTGTGATATATAATATTTATGTATTATGTAAACATTATATACCAAAATTAATATTTAGGAGGTTTTTATGGTTGAAAAAGAACTATTAGAAAAACAAGAAAGCATAGATTTATGTCTATGGAAATTTTTAACTTATATTTTAAACAAGTATGAAGGTGTATTACGTAGGATGCATAACTGCTATAGTGACAAAGAAAAGAGAACTTTTTTATATAATTGTGCAATAAATACAATTGATGAATTCCTTGAATATAAAGAAAAGACTCTTCCACCTGCAATATCTTCAGAAGTAATAATTAATACTTTTAAAGAAAATATTAAACTTGAGCATTATGAGCCTATAAAATTAGATAAGAAAGTATCTAAAAAAACTGAACTAATCTTATTTAATTTTAAATTCTTAAAATATGAGTTATCTCATAAAGATAGAACTGAGCTTATTAATCATGTAGAATCAATTTTAACAAGTACTTTTTAGTACTTGTTTTTCTTTCTATATTATTATATAATCTAGAAAACAATATATATTTTACTTGCTAAATTAATATTTAAAAGGAGGTAATATTATGAATGATATGCATTTTAGAAAAGAAGTTTTAATTGAAGCTTTAAAAAAAGCCATTGCAAATGTATCTATTTCAATTGAAAAGGGATGCAAAGATCCAGATAGACTAAAAAACTATACTGAATATTATATTGCTATATCTCTTAAAGCATACTATAACTATTATAACATGTATAAAAATTATACCAAATGTGAAATGGCACTTAAAGAATATAATATGCTATATGTTGAAGCTTTTAGAGAAGCACTAGAATCTAGTGACAATATAGCAAGATATTTAGATCCTGCCCTATACACTGATACAGAATCTGAGGATGAACGCTTTATTATTATTGCTATGCTTAATCTTTCAAGCTTTATTACAAGCAATAATATAAATAAAACTAAGCATTTATTTAATACTTATATTCCAAAGATTAGAAGCTCTTTAAGAAATTCAGACAAATATGTTACTTTCTTTAGTGCTTCTAAACATACTACTATGGCTATAAAAACTGCATTATTTAGATTTTTAGTTGAAAATAGTTAAAAAAAGACGACTTAAAAAAGTCGTCTCTTATTTTACAATGCTAAATTATTGTAATTCAACAACAGCACCAGCAGCTTTTAAATCTTCAGCAAGTTTTTCAGCATCAGCTTTTGGCATGTTTTCTTTAACTGTTTTAGGAGCTCCGTCAACTAATTCTTTAGCTTCTTTAAGTCCTAGTCCAGTAGCTTCTTTAACTACTTTGATTACTGCAATTTTAGTTGCACCAGCGTCTTTTAATACAACGTTGAATTCTGTTTTTTCTTCTGCAGCAGCAGCTCCAGCAGCAGGTCCAGCAGCTACAACAGCAGCAGCAGCACTTACTCCAAATTTTTCTTCGATAGCTTTAACTAAGTCAGCTAATTCGATAACTGTTAATTTTTCAATTTCTTCTACTAATTTTTCTATTTTTTCCATTTTAAATTCCTCCCTAAATATATTTAAATTTATTTTTATCTAATAGAAATTAATTAAGCATTTTCAGCTTGTTTTTCTCTTGCTTGATCAAGAACAACTGCAAGATTACGGATATTTCCAAGTAATGCAGAAGCAAGCATAGAGTATAATGTTTCTTTTGATGGTAGATTTGCAAGTTTTTTAACTTCAGCAACATCTATCATTTTACCGTCCATAACACCAGCCTTGATGCTATAGAAATCATGATCTTTTGCAAAATCATTTACTACTTTAGCAGGAGCTACGTAATCTTCATATCCAATTACAACAGCTGTTGGTCCTTCTAGAGTTTCAAGTCCTTCAATTCCAGCTTCTTTAGCTGCATATGAAATAGTTGAATTTTTAACAACAACATATTCGTTGCCATCAGCTCTAACTTGAGCACGTAATTTTGTATCATCTTCAACTGTAATACCTCTGTATTCAGTTAAAACGATCATTTTAGCTTTTTTAAATTTTTCAGAAAGTTCTTCAACTTTTGCTTTCTTTTGATTTAATATTTTTTCGCTTGGCACTTTTTTGACACCTCCTTAAATTCAAAAAAAGTTTTTGCCAGACACCTACGAGATTTTTAAGTGTCTAACAAAAACTTTAGTTCCGTTATCCTATTTAAAAACCTCGGTAAGATTTATGGTTTATTTTACCACTTACTGTCTTGGGTTAATTTTAATACCTACGCCCATTGTTGTTGATATAGCAATAGATCTTAAATAAGTTCCTTTTGCTGCAGCAGGTTTTGCTTTAACAATAGCGTTTAGTAATGTTTCATAGTTTTCCATTAATTTTTCGGCACCAAATGAAACTTTACCAATTGGGCAGTGAATTATATTAGTTTTATCTAATCTATATTCGATTTTACCAGCTTTAATTTCAGCTACTGCTTTAGTTACATCCATAGTTACTGTACCAGATTTAGGGTTTGGCATTAAACCTTTTGGTCCAAGTAATCTAGCGATTTTTCCTAAAGAACCCATCATATCAGGTGTAGCTACAACTACGTCAAAGTCAAACCAGTTTTCTCTTTGGATTTTTTCGATCATGTCGTCATCTCCAACGAAATCAGCTCCGGCTTCTCTAGCAGCATCAGCTTTTTCACCTTTAGCTATAACTAAAACTTTTTTAGATTTACCAGTACCATTTGGTAGTACGATAACTCCTCTAACTTGTTGATCTGCTTGTTTAGAATCTACTCCTAATTTAATGTGCATTTCAACAGTTTCATCGAATTTAGCTTTAGGCATTTTTAAAGCAAGATCCATAGCTTCTTTAGCGTCATATAGTTTTCCTGCTTCAACTAATTTACTAGCTTCGTCCATTCTTTTACTCATTTCTTTTTCCCTCCTTTGGTCTTAGCGAACAAATAATGTTCTCCCATTTTTAGTCTTCAACGACGATCCCCATTGATCTGGCTGTACCTTTAACCATAGATACTGCAGAATCTAGTGATGATGCGTTAAGATCTTTCATTTTAATATTTGCGATTTCTTCAGCTTGTGCTCTAGTAATTTTTGCAACTTTATCTTTATGAGGTTTTGCTGAACCTTTTTCGATTTTAGCTGCTTGTTTTAGTAGAACTGCTGCTGGTGGAGTTTTTAAAACATAATCAAATGTTTTATCTGCATAAACTGTTAATATTACTGGGAATATCATTCCAGCGTCTTTTGCAGTTTTCTCGTTGAAATCTTTACAAAATTGCATTATGTTTATTCCAGTTGGTCCTAATGCTGGTCCTACTGGTGGTGCTGGATTAGCTTTACCAGCTTGAATTTGTAGTTTTACAACATGTGTAACTTTCTTGTCTGCCATCATTTTCACCCCCTTAAGCATAGGTTATTTTTATATAAATATATTGTAAAATATACTTACTAACAATTTTTATTATATTTTTTGGATTTGGTTAAATTCCAAATCTACTGTTGTTTCTCTACCAAACATAGAGACTTTTACTTTTACTCTCTTCTTTTCTTTGAAGATTTCTTCGATAACAGCTGGATAATTGTAGAAAGGTTCTGTTGTTATTCTAACACTGTCCCCAACTTCGAAATCTAAGTTTATTATATCTTCTATTCCAAGAGATTGCATATCTTTTTCTGTAAGTGGTAAAGGTTTATCTCCAACACCTACAAAGTTGAAAACTCCTTTTATGTTTTTAACAACATACCATGTTTCATCAGTCATTATCATTTTTACAAGAACATATCCTGGAAATACTTTTTTAATAGAAGATTTTTGTTTACCATCTTTTATCTCAATTTCTTCTTCCATAGGAATTATTATTTCTTGTATTTTTTCTTGTATGCCTTTATTTTCAACAATTTTCTCTAGAGTTGCTTTTACTTTATTCTCATAACCAGAATAAGTGTATACAACATACCAACGTGCTGATGAATCTGTACCTAAATCATTCTCCACAACATTCAACTCCTTCTCTTAAAATTATCTTTATAAATAAAAGAACTATATCAATATTAGCCTATTTTAGTTTGTATGAAATTCCAGATGTTTGTATCTGCAAATTCAAGTATCATATCAAAGCCTAATATTATTGCAGCAAATACAACTACTAGTAATACTACCATAGTTGTGCTTTTAATAAGTTGTTCTTTTGTTGGCCATACTACTTTTTTTAATTCGCCTTTTACGCCTTTAACAAATCCCTTTGCCATAACAATTCACTCCTCAATAAACTATTTTGTTTCTTTGTGTACTGTATGTTTTCCACAGAATTTACAGAATTTTCTTTCTTCAATTCTATCAGGATTGTTTCTTTTATTTTTTTGTGTTTCGTAGTTTCTTTGTTTACAATCTGTACACGCCATTGTTATATTTTCTCTCATTTATAAATACACCTCCACGCTTCTTTAACTCATGTATGCTTGACTATTTTATCATATTTAGTTTTTAAAGTCAACACAAATCTACTTTTTTTCTAAAAAAACATTATGTTTCCTTTTATGTAATAAAATTAACTTTGTCACAATAAATAAAAGGTTAAACAAATAACCTTTTATTTTTAAACTATTTCTATTTTTTACTTTTTTTCTTATTTAATATAATAGATACTATTATTGCTACTACTATTACTGCAATTATAGCTATAAGTCCTGGCCAACCAAGTATTGATACTACCTTACTTCCAAGTGACATTATAATTCCTGCAAGTATTACTCCAAGCATTATTGCTGTAACACTTGTTTTAAAATCTATCTTCAAAAAGCTTGCTGCAAGGGTTCCAGTCCAAGCACCAGTGCCAGGAAGTGGAATTCCTACAAATATAAGTAATGCCCAAAACAATCCTCTATTTCCAGCAGTTTCTTTTAATTTTTGTCCGCCTTTTTCACCTTTTTGTAAACACCAAGTGAAAAACTTTCCTATTATTTTTTTGTCTTTTCCCCATTCTAAAAATTTTCTTGCAAATAAATATATAAATGGAACTGGTATCATATTACATATTATAGCAATTGGATAATATAATAGTATATTAAGTCCTAATCCTTCTGCTATAGGAATTGCTCCTCTTAATTCTACAATAGGTACCATACTTATTATTCCTATTATTATATATTTAACAAAAATTGGTAAACTTGACATTATTTCCTCCTCAAATTAATCACATGAAATATATTATAACTTAATTCTATCATTTTAGCAAGCTTAATATTAAATCATATTTTCTCTTATATTGTAAAATAAATGTTGCTGTATTATTCCTGCATCTTTTCCGAAATTTTCATCTGCATAGTTTAATATTTCTTTTTTACTTGCCTCTTTATCTTCAAAATAAAGTTTTTTCATAACTCTTTCTACCCATACGTCTATTGGAAATACTTCTTGTCTAGAACATGAAAAAAGCAATATACAATCTGCAACTTTTGGACCTATTCCCATTAAAGTTAATAGTAGTGTTCTTAATTCTTTAGTAGACATTTTTTGCATATCATCTAAATTTATTTCTCCACTATTTATTTTCTTTACAGTATTATATATATATTTATCTCTAAATCCAACTCCACATTGTCTATACTCATCTACTGTTACATTTGCAAGCTCTTCTGGTCTTGGAAATAAATAGTATTTTTCTCCATCAAACTCAATTTCTTTCCCAAATCTTCTAGATATTTCATTTACAGATTTAGATATTCTTGGAATATTATTATTTGCAGATATTATATATGAAATAATTGTTTCAAAAAAATCTTGTTTTATATGTCTAAGACCTGTTGTGTTTTTTACAGCTTCTTTAACATACTTATCTACTTTTGAAATTCTTTCCTCTATTTCTTTATAATCTTTATTTAATTCAAAATATTCTTTTACAATATTTTCTAAATTTTCTTCATTATTACTTCTTACATATATTGTATTTCCATCTTGTCTAATTTTTATTGCTCTATCTCTAATTATACCAACATAATAGTCATCTATTAATTTCCATCTAAAACATTGTCCACATTCTAATGTATATTTTAGATTAAAATACTTAGTATCAATTGCTAATTCTTTCAATTTATATCTCCCCTTCTTTATAGAAAATGTTCTCTTTATATCTATTTATTATTTCAAGACTAGAATTACATGTATTTTGAGGTAAATTATTTATATCTGTCCACATATATGACACATGTTCTTGTGTTTTACCAAGATCTATATTGCCACTAAAATTATCACAGACTAAACCTATAGTTGCATAATGTGCATATTCATTATAATCATTTATAAGACATATAACTTTTGCATTCTTTATGTCTAAATTAGTTTCTTGCTTTACTTTTCTTATTGCAGCACTTTCAAACTCTTCTCCAAATTTCACCTTACCTGCTGGCAAAGTATATTGCCCTTCATATCTCATATTGCTATCTGCAACTTCACTATCACTATTTCGTAAGAGTAAAAGTATTTGTTTCTTGTCATTTAGTAAAATTACTCCTATGCCTATTCCCATTATCTTATCCATGTTCTACCTCTAAATTTCTTGTAAATTATATCATTATTTACAAATTAAGACAATATATATGTATTATAATTAAATAATATATAGCTTTACAGAATTACATTTTTATTGTATAATGATTTTTATAAGAGCTATAAAACTCAAGGGGGATATTATGGGTAAAGCTTTAAAAGTAATAGGTAAGTTTATAATAGGAAATTTATATAGAGTTAAAGAATATAACAAACCAGATTTGTCTAATGGTTCATATATTCTTTGTCCAAATCATGTAAGTGATGCTGATGGTCCAGTAATGTGGACTCATAACAATAATATAAGAATACTTGCAAAAAAAGAATGTTTTCAGCACAAATTTATGGCAGTATTTCTTAATATGATTGATGTTGTAAAAATAGATAGAGACAGACACAATGGTGTTGAACTTTTAGAAGCCATAGACTATTTCAAAGATGGAAAAAACAAATTATTTATGCTATTTCCACAAGGGACAATATCTGATTTGAATAAAAACAAATTATCTAGAATAAAGTCTGGTGCATTCTTTATTTCTGCTAAAGCAAATGTACCAATTGTTCCAGTATTTTTAGAACAACCTAGACCATTTAAAAAGACAAGAGTTGTATACGGCTCACCTATTTATATGGAAGGTGCAGTTGTAGATGGGAAAGTAGATAAAAAAGTATTAGAAAAATATAGAGCTCAGTGGCAACAAGAAGTATTTAAACTACAAGATATGGCAACAAAATTTGAAAGCAGACCTATTAGAAAATTAAAATTAAAACCAAAACATCAAAATAATAATGAATAAAAAAAGTCAAAGGGAATGATATACTCATTCCCTTATTATTTTAGTCTCTTACAACAAAAGTTTCAAATTTTGTACTTTTTACTATATCTTTTATCACATATGGCTTTATTGCTTCATCATCTATTTTATCTAAATCTATAAACTCATAGTATCTATCTTTTGAATCATAATTTATAAATTCTTCTTTTTTTCTATGAACAAGCTCATCATTTTCATCTAGTTTTATTCTATATACAAAGTATAATTCATGAAATTTAGCATTATTATTTGTAAAAAAGTTTTCTATTATATCTTGAAGCACAATCTCCTTTTTAGATATATCAAAATGCATTTCTTCTTGTATCTCACGTATTAATGCACTTTTAATATCTTCTAATGTTTTTATTCTACCTCCTGGCAAAACTCCATGTGTAGGTTTATATCCTTTTTCAATTATAACCGAATTGTTATACTCAAATATAGCTCCTACTCTAAAATTAAATTTTACATCATTAATTAATATAGATATATCTTCCATTTTCTCTCTCCTTAACAACTTTAATAATTATAGCACACAAGATTTAATATAACAATATAAGTAATAATGTATATAGATAAAATATATGTTAATTTAATATTTAATATAGATTATTAAACAAATTTGTAGTATAACTTTAGTAAAATGAATTAGGAGGACATTATGAATAACAATTATTTATTATTACATGGAAGCTTTGGTAGTCCATTTTCTAACTGGTTACCATATTTAAGAAACACTTTAGAAAAAGATAACAATATAGTTTATACGCCAGACTTTCCTACAGGTGTTGGATACCAAAATTATGAAAGTTGGTCTAAACTATTAAAAGTATATTTAGATTTAAACATAATAAATGAAAACACAATAATTTTTGCACACTCTATTGCACCAGTATTTATCTGCAAATTTTTAGTAGAAAATAAAATCAAAGTAAAAAGATTAGTACTTGTATGTGGTTTTAACAATTATTTTGGAATAGATAAAGACTATGATACTGTAAATGGTAGCATGTATTTTGATAACCTAGAAGACATCAAAAATTATTGTAACGATATTACTTGCTTCTATTCAGACAATGATCCATATGTAAAATATGAAGCAGAAAAAGAATTTGCAGATACAATAACAAATAAACAAATTCTTATACCAAATGGTGGACATCTAAACTCTGAATCTGGATATACAGAATTTAAAGAATTACTTAAATTTATATAACTACAATTAAGGAGTAACTATAATGTCAGTAAAAATAACTTATTTTGTTCATGGAACAACAACAGATAACATAGAACATAAAGCTACAGGTTGGTTGCCTGGTGAATTATCTCCTAAAGGAATTTTGCAAAGTACTGAGTTAAAAAATTTAATAAATATAGATGATTTTGATATTGTATTTTGTTCAGATTTAAAAAGAGCTGTTGACTCTGCCAAAAACATTTTTGAAAATTCTAAAAAAATTATTCAAGATCAAAGATTAAGAGAATGTAACTATGGAGAACTAAACGGAAAAGATAGTAGTCTTGTAAAATACGAAAATCATATTACAGAAAAATTCCCAAATGGCGAGAATATGTTAGATATCGAAAAAAGAATAAAAGAATTCTGTGATTATCTTTTAAAGAATTGTAACAATCAACATGTAGCAATTGTTGCTCATAAAGCTCCTCAACTTGCACTTCAAGTTATTACTGAAGGAAAAACTTGGGAACAAGCAATACAGGAAGACTGGAGAAAAACAAAATCTTGGCAACCTGGTTGGACCTATATAATAAAAGATTAAAATACATACTGCTCTAAACAAAAATACTTTAGGGTGGTTTATTTTTTATTATATTAGATATTTTTATATCATTTACAGAAATTAAAAAAATCAGCCTTAAAAGACTGATAAAAAAAATTGGAGCGGGTCACATACAAGTTACGAACTTTGTTCTCTTTCTATATTAATTAGAATAAATCTTCTACAATAATTCAATATTTTTATTCTTCTAAACCAATTATGCAACTTAATTTTTCCATAGCACTTATTACTTCTTCAAATTTTACTTCATTTGCATATGGATAATGATTAGAATAGTTTATCCACATTTCTTTAATAAAGTCTGCGTTCTTTATATCATTTAACACACTATTAACATTACTAATATCTGTTTTTCTCTTTTCAAATGTTTTATTTATAGCTGTTTTTAATATTTCTTCTGAAAACTCTTTATTTTTAATTAAATAATATAAATCATAATAATCTTTCATTCTACTATTTAATACACCTCTTGATATTAATGTTTGAAACTTTTCTGCAATTATACTCTCTATGTTATATGCCATAATTTTCAAATTTCTATCTTCAAATAACATTTTATAATTGTATTCTATTTCTCTTGGTGTAATTAAGTCTCCAGTCGCTATATCTATACTTAGATTAACTTTCAAATGGTCAAACATAGCTAATATATTATATCTTAAGCCGCTATATTCATCCTCTTCTTTTATCGGCTTTGAGTTCTTAATGCTAAATTCTACTCCATCTTCTAAATTTATATCTAATATTTCTTTTAACACAGAATACAACTCTTGATCTGTTAGCGTAATTCCTCTAATACATGTATCCATATCCATTGTTGTTCTTGTGTCTATACCCATAATTGATGATAACAACAAGCCACCTTTTAATATAAAATTATATTTATATTTTGAAACAGATAATCTTTCTAATATCCTTTCAAACATATAATTTTGTAGTACTTCATTTACATTTATATTATTTTCTTTAGCTAAATTCTTTGATTTATCTATCAATCCTTTAGCACTTTTTATCATATAATCGCCTCCATATAATTTTTTACTTTATCATATATCTTCATCTTTTTAGCATATTCAAACATTACACTAGCATTAAATTCTTTACTTTTTATACAGTTTTTAATTACTTTATTTCTAATTTCTATATCCATACTATCTTTATTTTTTATAAGGTCGCACACTGTTCTTTCTAAATTATATACTCTTACTTTGGTTCCTAATGGTGTTTCTTTATAACTTACTCCTAGTTCAAATACCTCTTCCTTTATTCTATATACATTAACAAAATCTTTAAACAAATATGGATTATAGTTTTTAGGAATTGATACATCCATATTTATTGGTGTTCTTTCAGTCATTTCATATAGATACAATGCTGTATTATATGAAAATATTGTTTTAGGATATCTTAATTGGAATACATAGTATTCATCATATTTATAGTCTTTAGTAACATAGATTCCCCTAGCTATTTTCTCTATTATTCCTTTCTTCTCAATTTTTGATAAATATATTCTAGATATCCCATAACTCTCTAGTACAGATGGTGTTATTATATTGTTATTTTCTTTCATAATACTCAAAACTTTCTCTATCATATCCATTCCTCGCTTTTACATTCATGCCACTATTTTACCATTCTGTGGCATATTTGTAAATATATTTTGTGCGATTTTATTTAGTTTATACGAAAATAACTGAAATAGTAAATTCTATTTCAGTTATTTGGGTAATCCTTATCACATATTTTAGTTTTTTCATGTATCTTATTATATACAAAAATAAATACTCCCATATGGGAGTACATGTTGGAGCGGGTGATGAGAATCGGACTCACGTATTCAGCTTGGAAGGCTGACGTTCTACCATTGAACTACACCCGCAATCAACTTACATTAATTATTATACTCACTTGTACCCATTTTGTCAACACTTTTTTAATATTTTTTTAAACTTTTTTTATTCTTATTATATATTATGTTTTCTTTTTAACTTTTATTCATCTATTTAAGTAGAAATTTCAAAATATATATTTTTATAAAAAAATAAGGTAGTTTATCACTACCCTATTTCTGGTTTCTTTTTTATATGTGCTCCTATTATCTCTGAGACATCTATTACTGTTACAAACGCTTGAACGTCATCTGCATTTACTATATTTCTAAGTTCTGTAAGTTCAAGTCTTGTTATTACAGAATATAGTATCATTGTTTCTCCATTAATCATACCTTTTCCTTCAAAAGATGTAACAGTTCTTCCAAGTTTTTCGTAAATGTCTTGTGCAACCTTTGCACTTTGATTTGTTATAATTAAAACTGCTTTTCCCTGTTCTAATCCTTCAGATACAAAGTCTATTACTTTAAAGGTAATAAAATATGTAAGCAATGAATATAGTGCTCTATCAAATCCAAATATAAATCCTGCTGTACCATATATAAATACATTGCATATTAGAACTATCTGTCCAACAGAAAAATTAGTTTTTTTACTAACAATTAATGCGGCAATTTCTGTTCCATCTAAACATCCACCATATCTAATTATTATTCCAACACCAAATCCTAATACAAGACCACCATATATTGTTGCAAGTAATTTATCTTGGATATGTATATCAATTGTTTCTGTATAGTAAAGCATCCCAGAAAATACAAGCATTGCAAATAATGCCTTAAATACAAATTCTTTTCCTAAACTCTTATATCCAAGAACTATAAATGGAATATTTAATAATACAATATATATACTTGTTTTAATACTCGTTACTTGAGCAAGCATAATAGAAATACCATTTATTCCTCCATCAAGTATTAAATTTGGTATCAAAATTGCACCTATTGAAAAAGATGCTAGAGCACAACCTATAACTATCAGTACAATAGATAAAATACTATTTGCTATTCCTTTTTTCTTTTTCATTTAAACCTCCTATTATAATCTATATTAATCCATATATCATAGAAATATTAGTAGGAACTATATATTTTGCTCCAACTTTTTTTGCTACTACAAGTACAAAGGCACACATTGCACGTGTAGCATACCACCAATTTGGATCATCTACTCTGTTTCTAATTTCATCTAAAGATATTTTAGTATAATATTTTTTAGTATCTTCAATTCTTGTTTGTATGTCCATCATTATTTCTTCATTCTTATCTTTATATAAGGTATTAGTTTCATATCTTACTCCTGAATTTCTTGCAAAATATTCATGTCCGCCACCTGACAAAATTAAGATATCTGTTTTTACATCTGGTACAACAATTCTCTCTTCAATATATTTCATTACTTCTTCAAGAGAAGTTGATGCCAAGTCTTCTCCTAAATCTGGATATAAGTTCATAATGTCCATTACACCAAATTTATTGTTTTTCATATCCTTTATACCATTATTCCAATATGATATTTCAGTAGAGCCTCCTCCACCTACAAATACCAAAGCTTCATCTACATTTTTAGTTGAGCCTTTAACTGTTAATACATTTTCATCTTCTTGAGATATTATATTAAATTCTAAACCAGTTTTATCTTTAAATAAATGTAAGAAGCGTTCCTTTTCCTCTCCTTCTAATTGTCTAAATACACTAGTACCACATACATATATATTTTCTTTATCTAAAGAATTGACAAGTTCTATTAATTTTTTAACATCATCTTCATTTAATCTATTATTTTCTTTATAATTTTTCTTAAATTGAATTGTTACAGTATTTATGTGAGTTATATTTTCTCCATCATATTTATCTACTTTTGTACATGTAGAACCTACCTCTACTACTATTTTTTCCATATTAACTCCCCCGTTTTTGTAATAATTTTTTACTTACTTATTATATCATTTATGCAAAAATATATAAAGAAAAAGTTCCCTTTCTAACTAAAAATTATAACTTTTTTAGTTTTAACGTAAATAAACTTTTCCTCAAACTATAGAAAAAATCAACCCTAAAAAGAGTTGATTACTATTTTGGTACCGATGGTGGGGCTCGAACCCACACGTCATATGACAATGGTGTTTGAGACCATCCTGTCTGCCAGTTCCAGCACATCGGCAAAAATAAGGAACAAACATATTGTTTGCTCCTCTATTATACAATATTTAATTTTTAATTGCAACTAATTATTATTGATTTTTTATATCTTCTGCTCTAAATCCTGTTCTTGTCATATCTATATCTGTATATAATACTGATTCTTGTGTATTTTGTGTTTCTTCTTTTTCTCTTCCAAACCAATTTTTTCTATTTTTCTTTAAAGCGTCTATTTCTTCTTGTTGCTTTATTATTATTTGTTGGTCAGCTTGCTTTATATTTCTAATTAAAACATCTATTTTTGAACGCATAGCATTAAATACAAATTCATTTTCTATCATATCTATATAATTTCTATCTTCATTAATTAGATACTCAATAACACTAATTGCTTTATCAAACTCATTTTTAGTTACATATATTATTGCAATTTTATAATATGCCTTTAATCCATAAGTTTCAGATTTTGTTATTTCACTATATAAACTTAAAGCTTCATTATAGTTTCCTTTTAATAACTTAATGTTACCTAAACTATAAATTGCTTCTGGTATATCTGGATTAATTACTAAAGTAAATTCAAGATTTTTTTCTGCCTCTTCTGTTTTTCCAAGTTCAAGTTGAATCATTGCTAAATTATACAAAAGCTCATATGATTCTGCATGGAATTCTACAGCTTTTTTATATAATTTTTCTGCATCACTATATTTTCCTTGATCTGCAAGTAGAATTCCTAGTGCCTCATATGCGTCATAACATGTTGGTTCCATATCTAATGCTTTTTGGTACATATCTATTGCTGAATCAATATCCTTTTCATCTTCTAGTATATTTCCAAGTAAGAAATATGCATTAAAATCATATTCATCTTTGTCTATAACTTCATACAAATATTCTTTAGCTTGTGTATGTTCTTTTATTGCATAGTAACATTTTGCAAGTAAAAAAAGTACCTTACTATTTCTGCCTTCTTTTACCATTAATTTTTGTAAATAATTGATGCATTTTGTATATTTTTGGTCATTATAGCATTTTTCTGCTCTTTTGAATAATAAATTCTTTCCAAACGTAATATTATTATATTGTAAAATAGCAAAAACACTTGGTAAAACAAAAAGTCCAATTCCTAAAGGAATTTGGTATCTTATTCTTAAATATACATTATAAAAAACAACTGGTAAATATATTCCTAACGAAAAAGCACATATTGCAATTAGAAATAAATTTACTGGTGCATATTTTTTAACATAATTGATTGATAAATATGTTATTAAGATTATTGCTACGGTTATTACTATTATATTATCAATTATCATTTTATCTGCCCCTCCGCATTGGTATTATATAACATTTTTTGTCAACTTTCAAGCTTATAATACATATTATATCTAATTTTTTCTTTCTAATTGACTAATTTACTTTAGTAATGTATAATAAAAGTTGTAAAAAAGGATGTGACAATAATGACTAAAGACTTTGACGCTTTAAAAAATATACACAAAATACATATGATAGGTATAGGCGGAGTAAGTATGAGTGGTATCGCAATGATACTAAAAAAAGATGGCTTTGAAGTTACTGGTTCAGATAAAAATTATGGGGATATGATCGATACATTAGAAAAAAATGGTATTCCTGTTTATATAGGCTCAAATGCAGATCTTGTTAAAGATGCAGACGTTGTTGTTTATACTTCTGCTATCAATCAACATGATCCTGAATTTGTTAGAGCTAAAAGTTTAGGAATTCCAACATATGAAAGAGCTAAATTTTTAGGTTTACTTTTAACTAGCTATGCAAAGCCAATTTGTATAAGTGGTACACATGGAAAAACCACTACTACATCAATGGTATCTTCAATATTTATTGATGCTAAAATGGATCCTAATGTACAAGTAGGTTCAAGATATGCAAAATTAAATAATACAAATTATAGACTAGGTAACTCTGAATACTTTATATTGGAAGCATGTGAATATGTTGATAGTTTCTTAAACTTTCCACACCACTGTGCTACAATATTAAACATCGAGGCAGAACATTTAGACTATTTTTCAGACATTGAAGATATAAAGAAATCATTTAAAAAATTTATTTTAATGTTACCAGAAAATGGTATGCTTGTAATAAATCAAGATGATACTCATTGTATGGAAGTTCTAGATGATGTAAAAGATGAACTTCAAAGAAGAAATGTTAGAATATTCAAGTTTTCACTTAGTGATCCAGATGCATATATCTATGCTAAAAACTTTTCTTGTAATATGAAAGGGTTCTACTCTTTTGATGTTACAGATCCAAGAGACGGAAAAACATACAATTTCTATTTAACTGTACCTGGAATTCACAATGTATATGATGCACTTGCTGCTATTACTACTTCTCTTGCATATGGAATAGATTTTAAACATATGCAAAAAAGTTTAAGTAAATTCTGTGGTGCAAGCAGAAGATTTGAATATAAGAAGACAATTGCAAAAGATGTTGAACTATTTGATGACTATGCTCATCACCCAACTGAAATAAAAGCAACTCTTGCTGCAGCAAAACAAAAAGAACACAATAGAGTAATTGCAGTATTTCAACCACACACTTACTCTAGAACAAAAGAATTACTACAAGATTTTGCTCATGCTTTTGTTGATGCAGATATAGTTTATTTAATGGATATATATGCTGCAAGAGAAATTGATGATGGAACAATATCTTCTAAAGATGTTGCAGATTTAGTAAATAAGAATGGTACTAAAGCATACTACATTCCTACTTTAGAAAAAATATCTGAAGAAGTAAAAAAAGTTATTCAACCAGGAGACATTGTACTGTCTATTGGTGCAGGAACCGTTACTCATCTTGCAGACTATTTTGAAGATGTAAAAAAAGAAAAGAAAAGTGATAATAAATAATACAAGTAAAATCCCCTAATTGGGGATTTTTTATTGTTTATAATATTTATTTTATCCATTCTCTAATATATTCTTCTCCTATACTTAAATTTCCTTTACCTATTGCTATCTCTACATCAGGCTTTTTCTTTCCATGATAATCACTTCCACCACTAATGTACAAATTATTTTTTCTTGCATATTCTAGCAACATATTCATTTCTTTTTCACTGGCAGAAGGATGAAAGCATTCTATTCCGTCTAATTCTTTTTGTTTTCTTAATTTCTCTATAAAATCAATTGTATCATTAAATCTATACTCAAAAGGGTGAGCTAGAAATGCTAAACCACCAGCTTCATGTATTATATTTATAACATCTTTATAATTTGGCTTTAGAATATCATCACTGCCTGTATAATATTCGCTCTCTGGATTCATAAGACCTTTTCTTATAAATAGATTTAATGAATTTGCAAATTCACCAAGAATTTTATAATTTTCTTCGTGTCTTATTAATTCCTTATAAATATATATTGTTATATAATCTGTTAAAGGAATATCTTTTTTTATTGCACTTTCATCATAAATAAGTCCCTTTCTATCACATATACGTAATAACTTATTTTTTGAATCTTCTTGTTGCTTTCTTAACACTTCATCTGAAAAAAATCTTTTAGACCAATCTTCTATAATTTTAGGTCTATTTATATTATAACCCAAAATCTCTATATTTTTATTTTCAAATGTTGCATTCATCTCAACGCCTTTTATTATTTTTCCACTAAAAATATTATTATTTAATATATTTTTATCTTCATACGCAGCACATGTATTATGGTCAGTTATTGAAATATATTCTAATTTTTTATCTTCACACATCTTTAGTATTTCTTCTACAGTTTTATCTCCATCTGAATATACCGAATGCATATGCAAATCTATCATAAATCACATCTCCTTTTGGATATATTCATTATACCAAAAAGGAGTATTTTTGGCAAACAATAACTACTCCTAGTTACTGCTTGCCATCTATCATTTTACTAGTTTACATATAAGTTAATTTAATATTCATCTTCTATATCACTAATAGTATTAATTTCACTATTAATTTTATTTTCTTTCTCTAGTTGTTTTATACTTTTTTCTGGTGTTGGTAAATCTTCAGGCATAGTTCCACCTAATTCTTTTATTGTTTCTCTTATTTTACTACCAACCTCATAATGAGTATCATTTGCATCTTTTTCTGTTTTTACATTATCTCTTTTTAATTTTTGTTCTGTTTGCGAAATTCTAAACAAATTAGCAATCAATTCCTCGCTTCCCATATTGTCTAAAATATCTTCTCTATATCTTAATTTCTTTCTTTTTGCTATATCGTCTGCAGTTTCTCCGTTATATAGTCCTTTATACCCAGAATTATGGAACTTATCAAAATTTTTAACTCCTGCATCCTTAGCAGCTTTGTTTAGAGAATAATTTCCTTTTTTAGTTAAGCTTCTTTGATATAATCTTTTTTCATCTTCAGTTAACATATTATAATCTTTTTGACTTATTTCTTGTCTTCTAGTTTGAATAGCAAAGTAAGTTTGCCCTAGTGCTACTACTTCTTTTCTTGGGTCTGAATTTTGTACAATTAAATAACAAGCATAACGAGATAATTTATAATCTAGTATTCTTCTTTTAGCTCCTTTGGCCACTTCTATCAATTTACCCACTTGGGTAAAATGATCATCAATCAAATTCTCGCTTTTCTCACAAGCTATTTTGGATGCATTTATTACATTTATAAACTTTTGCCATTTTCTATATTCCAAAATTGTCATTAATTCTCTCGCTTCCCAATACTCATTTCCATATTCATCAATATGTTTAATATCTTCAAATATTTTCTCATTATACTTTTCTAATTCTTCCATTAAAAACTACCTCCTTCTCTAATTAATTATTTAACTTTATGATTTTATTTATATACCACCTCCTTAAAAGTATTTTCCTCATTTAGTAGCATTTGCTATACTAATCTATCTAGAAGAAATCATAGTAAACGATTGATTTTCTAAATCATTTTTAAACTCACGAGATTTCGATAGTTTAAAATCTTCATTAAAAAATTAAATTTAAAATGATTACTTTTTTCATTATTTATACTATCTTCTAATATAACCTTTCTACATCACTATTTTGTACACAAATATCATATATGTTAAACAAACGTTCGTATATAGTTTTTCTTTAATTTCTGGCACTTTTCATCGCATTTTTCGACAAAAAAATAATTAAAACAACATAGAAAAAAAGTGGTATGTAAAACACATACCACTAATAAATAAATAATTCTATTCTTCTATCATATCAAATAAAAGTACAGGTTCATCAACTAATGTTTTAGGTCTTCTAGAATTATTTACATCTTTTTCTAATAAAATATTATCTTCTTTTATTTTGTACTTTTTAATTAATTTATTTAATATTCTTTTAAAAGAAAACAGTTCTTCTTTTGTATATTCACCATTTTTATCTACACAAAGCATAATGCTTATTGTATTATCATCATCAACGCCTCTAGTTGGAAAAGATATTTCATCTTCTGGAATTATATTAATTATTTCTCCCTTTAATCCTACTATGTAATGACAAGAAAATTCTTCTTCGTCTTTATATTTTCCCATCTCTATTATGTTTCTATTTTTTAGTGCAGGAAATCCATTATATTTAGAAGATGTAATTAATATTTTATCTATATATTCCATCTTTTCCATTCTTCTTGTATTTAAGCTTTTTGTTAAGTAATACTTTTTTATGTTCATAATTACCACCAATATATATTATGTAACATATTTCTTTTTGTTAATCTTGACAACAAATTTATCTTTGGTATAATATAAGTTGTATAATAAAGGGAGTGTAAAAATAATGAAAATAGGAATAGTTGGTTTACCAAATGTTGGAAAATCTACACTTTTTAATGCTATCACAAAAGCTGGTGCTGAAAGTGCAAATTATCCATTTTGTACAATAGAACCAAATGTTGGTATGGTATGTGTACCAGATAAAAGAATTGATGTGTTATCTAAAATGTATGATACAGATAAATCTACTTATGCAACTATAGAATTTGTAGATATTGCAGGTCTAGTTAAAGGCGCATCTAAAGGTGAAGGTCTTGGAAATAAATTTTTATCTCATATTCGTGAGACAGATGCTATCGCTCATGTTGTAAGATGCTTTGAAGATGATAATATAGTTCATGTAGATGGAAAAATAGATCCAATAAGTGATATAGAAACAATTTCTTTAGAGCTAGTTTTTGCAGATGTTGAAACTATAGTAAAAAGAATGGACAGAGTTGGAAAAATGACTAAATCTGGAGATAAAAAAGCTATAGCTGAAATGGAACTATTAAGAAGAATTAAAGATCATCTAGAAGATGGAAATCCAGTAAGAACAATGGAACTTACTGATGAAGAAAGAGAAACAATAAAGGATGCCTTCTTCTTAACAGATAAAAAAGTAATCTATGTTGCAAACGTAAATGAAGATCAAATTGCAACACTTGATACAGATCCCAATGTTCAAAAAGTTAGAGAATATGCTAAAGCTGAAGGTGCTGAAGTTATTGCTCTTTGTGCAAAACTTGAAGAAGAATTATCTGAACTTGAAGATGAAGATAAAGAAATGTTAATGGCAGACTATGGTATTGAAGAATCTGGTCTTGATAAATTAATAAAAGCAAGTTATTCTTTACTAGGTCTTATCTCTTATCTTACTGCTGGGAAACAAGAATGTAGAGCTTGGACAATTACAAAAGGAACAAAAGCTCCTCAAGCTGCTGGTAAAATTCACTCTGATTTTGAAAGAGGGTTTATTAAAGCTGAAGTTGTATCATATGAAGATTTAATAAAATATGGTAGTATGACAGCTACAAAAGAAAAAGGTCTTGTAAGACTTGAAGGAAAAGAATATGTAGTTCAAGATGGAGATATAATTTTATTTAGATTTAACGTATAAAGCATGATAAACTCATGCTTTATCTTTTTATATGCACTTACTCAAAGTTCGCTTTACATAAGGATTTTACTTAATTTTACACAAAAAAAGAAATTTCATTTTTTAAGTATTTTTTTACAAAAAACGCTTGACTTTTACTACTAAGTAGATTATAATAATAACTGTCCAAAGACATGTGGGCCTTTAGCTCAGTTGGTCAGAGCACTCGGCTCATAACCGAATGGTCCGGGGTTCGAATCCCTGAAGGCCCACCATTTAAATTATCTTTGGGTAGGTGCCCGAGTGGCTAAAGGGGGCAGACTGTAAATCTGTTGGCTTACGCCTACGATGGTTCGAATCCATCCCTGCCCACCATAAATAAATGGTTAAATATCAACACAGTGTGTTGATATTTTTTTATGCCAAAAAAATAAAGGAGAACTTAATTTAAAAGTTCTCCTCTACTTTTTATCTTTCTTTATATTAGTAATATTTGTTAACTCCTCTACTTTTACTTTTTGTTCATCAAGAGAAGTTAGATGACTTAATGGAAATATAAAATCGTATTTTTCCATATTGGGATTTTGAGCCATTTTTCTTTCTATGTCTAATTGGTACTCTATATTTTTCTTTTTATCAATTTTTGACACAATATTCACCTCAAAAATATCATTCCCAATAATAATACTATTTATTCTCTAAATATTCTTCCATATTTACAGGAATTTTTTCTCCTTCTTCTGTAATGATACAATTACTATCTTTGTCAAATTTTTTAAAACCATATTTTAAGTTTAAAGAAGCAAATAATTTTCCTTCTTTTTCTTCAAGACTTACAAGATATTCTTCTCCAACAACAGGTCTTGAAATTGACATACCAGTGTTATAATTTAGATATACATTATTGTATTCATTTAAATCTTCTAGATTAGTTAAGTTATAATTTTCTAATTTATCTTTTACATCCTCAACTTTAAATCTTCCACCAGGAACATATATATATTCTTCTTTTAAATCTCCTAAATAATTTTCTTGAACAGATACTTTTACTTTAGTGTATGGAACATCATCAACAAATGTTGTTTCTAAAATCTCGTCTACTTTAAGTGAAGAAATCGAAAAACATCTATATTTTCCATATAACAGACTTGATTTTATCTCGACAATCTTTTCATCTAATTTATTATTTTCTTCTACTCCTGCTTGAACATTATCCTTTTCATTAGGTTTTCCTGCAGTAATGCTTCCCTTAAGCATAAATCCCACTAAAGTTCCCACAGATATAAATACAATTACATATAATGCTGCAATACTTGCAACTTTAATCTTGCGTTTTGTAATCATTGAAGGGTCTAGCTTACTTGTGTCAAACATCTCTTTAGGCACTTCAACATTTTCATATTCTTGTCTTAATTTTTCGAAAAATTCATCACCATATTGATCTAGATCATCGTCCAAATCGTCATTAAAATCCTCATTTTTCATAATAATTACCTCCTAAATTGTATAAAAAACACTATATATTTTTATCACTGGTAATATTATATCACAAAAATTAATTATATAAATAGTTTATTGTATCTTGATCACATTGTTGTACTGTTGTAACA
>CANCXL010000013.1 GCA_947381905.1 uncultured Clostridiaceae bacterium
TGAGGAGCCAATACAGACTAGGTTTTTTCCTAGTCTTTTTTGTTTACTTTTTGTATTTTTTTAGGTATAATTACTATATGTTTGAGGAGAATAATATGGAACTTAATGATTTTTTTAACAAAATAAATAAAAATGTAAAGAATGATAATAAAAAAGACTTTATTAAAGGATTACAATCTAATGTTGTAAATAAGAGAAAATCGCTAGATCACTTTAATGAACTAGTTGCAAATAAGAGTAAGAAAGAGTAATAAAACTTGATTTTACATGTATATAATAGTATAATTACCTCAAAATAAAGTGAGGTGATTCTATGAATATATTATTTCTAGATGTTGAGGGAGTTTTAAATTCTCATTATTATTTATGCAAAAGATATGAAGAAAAGGCAAGAAAAACTTTAACTCGAGAAGAATTTTTTGATCCAGAATGCATGAAAATACTAAAAGAAATTGTTACCATATTTAATTTATATATTGTTATAACATCTTCATGGAAGATTGCTGAATATAATATATTAAAAAATGTGTTTAGCAGTTATGGTATGGACATTTATGATAGAACTAATAATTATGGAGATATGAGAGGTCATGAAATTATAGATTGGTTAGATAAGTATCAAAATGAGGTTGAGAACTACGTTATTTTAGATGATGATATATTTAAGGATTATGAAACTACAGGTGTTATATCTCATTTAGTAAAAACGAGTTTTAATTCAAAACATGCTCTTGAAATTAAGCATATTAATGAAGTAGAAAGAGTCTTAAAAGAAACTAGATTTTAGTTTCTTTTTTTGTTTCATAATTAGTTGACATAAGCGTATATTAGTGCTATAATTATTATAGGTAATTATTTGTGATTGCCCGTCTAATTAGGTGGGTAGTTGTCACTACCCATTGTTTATAGACAAATTTAAATAATAGAAGGAGGAATCAAACATGGGTATGATTCAAAAAGGAAAAAATATTGTAAAGAAAGGTGCTGCTAAGTATTACGATTTTATGTACAAAGATGAAACTTTGGATAAGAAAAAAGATAAACTTAACATGCAAGCGATTGTTGAAGAAAAAAAGGAAAAGAAACATAAGGTTTCTATCAAAAACTTTATCTCAAGAGATAAAGTAGGCGAAGAAGTAAATGATACAAGAGAAGTTTTCTTCAAAGGGGAAGAATATTACTACGCAAATATAATTGATATTAATCAATTAAGAGATGCAGAGGTTAAGAAATATTCTAAGCCATTAATGGGTCGCGACATTCTTACAAGAGATTTTAAAGGCACTCCACTATATATTGAAAGTAATGAAAATTATTTAAGAATAAGAGATGCTTTTAGAGTTCAAAAAGAAAACCAAGATGAAGATGAAAGATTTGTATATTTGGTAACAGATTATGAAGATTTTGTTATTCGTTTTGAAGTAGAAATTCGTTTCTAATAAAGAAAGGGGTATATATTTATACTCCTTTTTATTTTAACTATAATTAATAAAATTCATATAATACAATAGGTGATTATATGAATTTTATTATTTTTATTATATCAATAATTGGAATAATGTGTATTTGCTTTACAGTAAATAATGTTAAATATATTAATTGTGATTGTATAGAAAAAGAAGAAAACAAATTAGAAATTGTATTAACATGTTATAATGTGGATAATGTTAAAAGAGATGATGTAATTAGTGACATTTTAACAGGAAATTATAATGATATATTAGATATTGTAGATAATATTCGAATAAATTGACTTTAAAAATCTTTTTGTGTAAAATATATCTGAGGTGATTATTTATGTATGCTTTTTTCTATGGAAAAATAGATAGTATAGGTACAGATAAAGTAATATTAGATGTAAATAATATTGGTTATGAAATAAACATGCCAGAATCAGATATATTAAGTTTAAATGTAGGAGATAATATTAAAATATATACATACCTTCATGTTCGTGAAGATGATATGAGGCTTTTTGGATTTAAAACTAATGAAGGGTTGGAATTTTTTAAAAAATTAATTACTGTAAGTGGAGTAGGACCAAAAGTTGCTATTGGAATAATATCTAATGTGGATACTGAAAGTTTATGTGTATCTATTGCAACAGAAAATGTTACAGCTTTAAAATCTGTACCAGGTATTGGACCTAAGATGGCTCAAAAAATAATATTTGAACTAAAAGACAAAGTTCTAAAAGAACAAACTGAAAAGATTAACAATATGAAAGTAAAAGAAACTAATAATAAAAATGTTGAAGAAGCTATGACTGCATTAGAAGTACTAGGCTATACAAATAAGCAAATTAAGGAGATAATTTGTAAATTAGATTTAGAAAATGATAGTGTTGAAACAATAATTCGTAAAGTACTCAAAGAAATGCAAAACTTTTAACTCAAGGTAGACAATTATTTTCTTTTATGATAATATTAAATTGGAAGAGTATATAGATATATGAAAGGAAATGACCAATGATAGAATTTGTAAATCTTGTTAAAAAATACGATCATGGTATTACTGCCATAGATAATGTTAATTTGAAAATAGACAAAGGAGAATTTGCTTTTTTAGTTGGACCGTCAGGATCTGGTAAATCTACTTTTTTAAGATTGTTAATAAAAGAAGAAGAACCAACTTCTGGTAAAATTTTAGTTGATGGTAAAGATATTACTAGAATTAAAAAGAAAGAAATTCCATATTTAAGAAGAAAGATTGGATTTGTATTTCAGGACTTTAGACTTCTTTATGACAGAACAGTTGAAGAAAATATAGTATTTGCATTAAGAATAGTAGAGGCATCTGAAAGAGACATTAAAATGCAATTAAAATCTGTATTGCAAATGGTTGGTCTGACAGGAAAAGAAAAATTTTATCCTAATCAGCTGTCTGGTGGAGAACAACAAAGAGTTGCACTAGCTCGTGCTCTTGCAACAAAGCCACCAATATTAATTGCTGATGAACCAACAGGAAATCTAGACCCCGTTACTGCTGAAGAAATATTTAAGACTCTACTTGAAATTAACTCTAGAGGTACTACAATACTTGTAGTAACACATGCAAAAGATATAGTAGATAAATTAAATAAGAGAGTTATAGCTCTTGATCATGGTAAAGTAGTAAAAGATGAAGCGAGAGGGGTGTACTAAAGATGACAACAAATACTTATTTAATAAAAGAAGGATATGATAATTTAAATAAGCATGGTTCAAAGACAATATCAACAATGCTAATTATATGTGCAACAATGCTTATAGTTGGAATATTTATAATAATACTACAAAATGTAAACTCAAATGTTGAGACTTTAAGATTAGAACAAGGGTTACAAGCTTTTATTGAAGATAGAGCTACAGATGAAGATATAGCGTATATGGAAGATGAAGTTAGACTTGTTGAAGGTGTATCCGAAGTTCAATATATGAATAAATCTGAAGCATATGAAGATGCAAAAGAGCAATTTAAAGATCAGGACTATTTTTTAGATGGACTTGAAAATTTAGATATTTTTCCAGCTTCATTTATAGTTAAGTTTAATAATATTGAAGAAGCAGATACTATTAAAACTGCGGTAGAAAAAATTGACGGAATTTATAAAGTAAAATATAATGCTGATACAATCGAAGCGGTTATTTCTATCTCTAAAGTGGCAAATTATTTTTTACTTGGCGTTGGCGCAGTTTTACTTGTAGTAAGTATATTTATAATATCTAATACAATTAAGCTTGCAGTTTATTCAAATAAAAGAGAAATTTTCATTATGAGATATATAGGTGCAACAAATAGCTTTATTGTTAAACCTTTTATTGTTGAGGGAGTTATTATGGGAATAGTTTCTGCACTTATTTCATTTATAATTATATCTATTGTATATGTGTATATATATGTAGCTTTAAATTCTAGCTATGCATTAGGTGTATTTAAATTTATACCTTATTCTACAATATGGTATCAAATTCTTGGAGTATACATAGTACTTGGAATATTCATAGGAATATTTGGTAGTGCAGTGTCATTAAAAAAATACTTAAAAGCATAGGAGGGATAAAGTGAGAAAGATTAAAAAAATAATATCAGCCAGTTTATGTGCAATTTGTTTAGCTAATCTTTCAGGAAATATATTTGCAGCAGATACAATATCTAAATATGAAGAACAATTAGAAGCAGTAAAACAAGAGCAATTAGAAAATGCAGCAAAACTTTCAGGTGCTGAAAAAGAACTTGCATTATATGCATATGATGTAGCAGAAATAGATAGTGAAGTATTAAAATATGCTAAAAATCTAAATAATATTGAAAATGATATAAAAGAAGTTGAGGACACACTTGAAGAGTTGGACGAGAAACTAAAGACAGCTAGCGAAAATTATAGTATAGTAAACAGTACATATGCAAATAGATTAAGACAAATATATGAAAATGGAATACCTAGTATATTTGAATTAATTATAACTTCTAATGGATTTACAGACTTATTAGTAAAATTAAATTTATATAGTATGATATTAGATCATGATAAAACTCTTATGAATAGTTATCAAGATAAGCAAAATTATATGAATTATATAAAAGGTGATATAGATTTAAAGGCTAAACAGCTAGAAGCACTTAAGGAAGGCATTGAGGAAGTTAGAGAAGATCTTGAGAAAAAAAGAGAAGAAAAAGAAAATAAGATGAATGCATTAAAAAGTGAAATAACAAGTTTAGAAAATGCATCAAAATTATTAGTAGATAAAAGGAAGCAAGCTATTTCAGATATAGATAGTGAAGTGGCAAAAGTAATAAAAGAAGTTGCAGATCAACAAAAGAATGGTACAAATAGTACTTTTACTGGAACTGAATTTGCATATCCAACACCGGGATTTACTATAATAACAACAAGTTTTGGTGAGGTATATAATTTGGTTGATCCAGCAGGTAGTGCACATACTGGTTCGGATATTGCAGGAGCAGGAATTAACTGCTCACCAATATATGCAATACAATCTGGAACTGTTGTTACATCTGGATATAGTAATTATGGATATGGAAATTATGTAATAATTAATCATGGTGAATGTACAGATAATGGAAATACATATATATCATTATATGGTCACTGTAGTTCACTTGTAGCAAGAGAAGGACAAGAAGTAAAAAAAGGAGATTTAATAGGATATGTTGGAACAACTGGAAATTCTACTGGCCCACACTTACATTTAGAGGTAAGAGAAAATGGACAAAGAGTAGATCCACTTAAGTTTTTCCCAAGCATATCATTTACAATATATTAATAAGGGGGAAGATATAAATGAAAAGAGGACTAAAAGTGCATAAAGCCTTAATTGCTTTTAGTGCTATTTCTATAAGTTTTAGTCTTAATACATTCTGTCTTGCAGATGCAGTGTCTGATGCTAGGAATGAGTTAAATAGTATAAAAAATCAAATAGATTCAAATAAATCTCAGATTACAGCAGTTGAAAATGAAGTACAGGGGTATTTAGATGAGATTGCAGTTTTAGATTCTGAAATTGCAACATATACTGAAAAACTTGACGGATTACAATCAGAAATTAATACAATAAATGGACAAGTTGAGCAATATCAATTAAATCTACAGAATTCAGCACAATTATATAATAGTGCAGAAGATGTATATACGACAAGACTTAGAACTATATATGAAAATGGTATGCCTAGTGTCTTTGAAATACTTGTATCGTCAGACGGAATTGGAGATTTCTTTTCAAAGCTTAGTGTATATACAAGTATATTAGAATATGATCAATCCTTAATTGGCAATATGAAATCACAAAAAGAATATGTAGAATATTTAAAAAGTGGTATTGAGGAAGGAAAACTTGCAGTAGAACAATTAAGTTATGATGTTGAAAAATCCACAAAGGAACTTGAAGGAGTAAAAAGTCAAAAACAAGTAAAAGTTAATAATCTTAACTCATCAAAAACAAAATTACTTGCTGCATCTAAAATACTTTTAGATGAACAAGAAAAGGCAGAAGCAAATTTACAAGCTGAGATAGCAAAAGCTCAAGCATCTGTTGGACCAAACAATAAATATTTTTCAGGAGTATTTGTTTGGCCAACAACAAGTTCATATATAACAGCACATTTTGGATGGTATAGTCCAGGAGGATATAGTTCATGGCATTCTGGTACAGATATAGGAGTAGCAAGAGGAACCCAAGTATTTGCTGCTGCATCTGGTACAGTAATACGTGCTATAACTGTTACAAGTGATCCAAATGGTCCATATACTGCCGCAGGATATAAAGATCATTCATTTTCTGCTTCAAATGGATATGGGTATGGAAACTATGTAATGATAGATAATGGCGTTGATGGAAATGGAAACAGGCTATATACATTATATGGACATTTATCTAGTGTAAATGTAAGTCAAGGACAAACTGTATCACAAGGGCAAGTTATAGGATACAGTGGTAATACTGGTAATTCTTATGGTGCACATTTACACTTTGAAGTGAGAGTAAATAGTACTGCTGTCAATCCAATGTCATACTTTAATTAAAAAAATGTTACAATTGTGTTAAAGTATAGACAAAGTGATATATTTATGATAAAGTTTTAAACGAAGATATTAACGGCTTTTTTATGTTAAAGACAAGATATCGTAGGGGGTTAATAATATGGGAGCACAAATAGTTAATAAATTTCTTAAAGTAATCGGATTTAGTGGAAATGAAGAACCAGAATATACAGATGAATATGAGTCAGGTTACGCAGAAGATGGAGATTATACAGAAGAAATAGAAAATGAAGAACAAGATATGTATTCACAACAAGCTGGGGCAAGACGCGCTAGAGCTTCAGTAAGAGAGGTAGAAGATTCTCAAAATAGATCTACAAAAGTAATTTCAGTAAACAATGGTATGAGTTCATCAAAAATGGTTATTACTCAACCAACTTGTTATAATGATGTTGAAGAAGTAGGTACTTATTTAAAAAATAAAAAATCTGTTATAATTAATTTGGAAAATGTCGGCAAAGAAGATGCAAGACGTGTTTTAGATTTCTTAAGTGGAGCTACATTTATGATTGAAGGTAATATACAAAAAGTATCAAGTTTAATTTACTTAATGACTCCAAGAACTGTTGAAATCCAAAATGATTTAGAAAACGCACAAATTAATAAACAACAAGAACAAAGACAATCTTTTTCTTGGCTTAAATAATTAGTGGCATAAGCAGGTCTTTGGACCTGTTTTTATATTATAGGGGGTTGAATTATTATGCTAACACCAATAGATATAGATAATAAAGTATTTAAAAAAGCTAAAATAGGCGGATACGATATAAAGGACGTAGAAGATTTTCTTGTTTTAGTTATGAATGATTATGAAAAACTATACAGAGAAAATAATGAACTTAGAGGACAAGTTCAAGCATTGCAACAATCTGTAGATAATTTTACAGCACTAGAAGCTGGAATAGATAAAACAGTTGAAAAGGCTCAGACAGAGGCAGATAGTATTAAACTAGAAGCTCAAAAACAAGCTGAAACTATAAAAACATCTGCAGAAGAGAATGCACAAAAAAGATTAGAGGACTTGCAAAGACAAATAATAAAAGCAGAAGTAGATATTGAAACAAAGAAAAATCAAATGAGAATATATAAGATTAAGGTTGCCTCAATGCTTGAAGCACAACTTAAGATTTTAAATGATGAAGAGGAATAATATTTCTCTTCTTTTTTATGTAAAACTTTAAAGTTATTCTTATAGAGTTGAAAAAGTAAAATAAATGTGTTAAAATATTATAGTAATTTTTATCGTATAGAATGGAGAGATAAAATGTTTGAAAAACTAGAAGAATTATATAAAAAATATTTAGAACTAACAGATTTAATTTCTGATCCAGAAGTAATAGCAGATCAAGCAAGCTGGAGAAAATATATGAAAGAACAATCTAGCATGAAAGATGTTGTAGATAAATATTTAGAATATAAAAAAGTTGTAGAGGATATGGAAAGTGCAAAAGAAATGCTTGAAGATCCAGACTTAAAAGATATAGCAGAAGAAGAATACTATGGATGCAAAGAAAAATTACCATCTTTAGAAGAAGAACTTAAAATATTACTTTTACCAAAGGATGAAAATGATGATAGCAACGTAATCATTGAAATCAGAGGTGGTGCTGGTGGGGAAGAAGCAGCATTATTTGCATATAATTTATATAGAATGTATACAATGTATGCAGAACTTAAAAGATGGCAAGTTGAAGTTATAGATTTAAATGAAACCGAAATTGGTGGAGTAAAAGAAATTTCATTTATGATAAAAGGAAAAGGTGCATATAGTAGATTAAAATTTGAAAGCGGTGTACATAGGGTTCAACGTGTACCTGAAACTGAAGCAAGTGGTAGAATTCATACATCAACAGCAACTGTTGCAGTTCTTCCTGAAGTTGAAGATGTAGAGGTAGAAATAAATCAAAATGATTTAAGAATAGATACATATAGAGCAAGTGGAGCTGGTGGACAACACGTAAATAAAACTTCATCTGCAATTAGAATTACGCACATTCCAACAGGAATTGTTGTATCTTGCCAAAATGAAAGATCACAGCTTCAAAACAAAGAAACAGCTATGAAAATGCTCCGTTCAAAATTATATGAAAAACAAGTAGAAGAACGTGATAGCGAAAGAATAAATACAAGAAGACTACAAGTTGGTAGTGGCGCAAGAAGTGAAAAGATTAGAACATATAATTATCCACAAAGTAGAGTAACTGATCACAGAATTAACTATACTATATATCAATTAGAGACTTTCTTAAATGGTGGTATAGATGAGATGGTTGAAGCATTAATTGCAGCCGACAGAGCAGATAGATTAAAAGAAGGAAATATATAGAAATATGAAGAGCTTAAATTTAAAAATTTAAGCTCTTTTATAATTTATGGAAATTTTAAAAAATGGCTTTTTTTAATTGACACAAAAATATTAATATGATATAATAAGACAAATGTTATTTCTAATTGAAATTACTATGTAAACTAGAATGAAAAGGAAGGTTGCAATAGTTGAAAAAAGTTATAAAAAATAGTTAATAAAAAGGTATATGAAAATAATCAAATTAGTTTAGAATTTTAAAATTTATGTAAACTAGTTTGAATTTTTGTTGCCTTTTTAAGCGCAGTTGGGGGTATGGAAATGAGTCAAGTTCATGAAGTAAAAAATGGAAAAGCAACAAGAATGAGCTTTTCAGGTATCAAGGAAGTTATTGATTTACCAGACTTAATTGATATTCAAAAACAATCTTATGAATGGTTTTTAAAATCTGGACTTAAAGATGTTTTATCTGATGCTTCACCTATAAGCGATTTTTCAGGTAATTTATTACTTGAATTTGTTGATTATAGACTAGAAGATGAAACAAAGTACACAATTGAAGAAGCTAAAGCTAGAAATACTAGTTATTCTTCAAGATTACAAGTACAAGTTCGTTTAATTAACCGTGAAACTGGAGAAATTAAAGAACAAGAAATATTCTTATGTGATTTACCAGTAATGACAGATAGTGGTACATTCTTAATTAATGGTGCAGAAAGAGTTGTTATCTCACAACTTGTAAGATCACCTGGTGTTTATTTTGATGCACAAAGAGATAAAACAGGTAAGTTCTTATATTCTGGTACTATTATGCCAATTCGTGGTACATGGATAGAATTAGAATCTGATTCTTCAGATGTTTATTCTGCAAGAGTAGATAGAACAAGAAAAGTTCCTATTACTACATTAATTAGAGCTTTAGGTATTGAAACAGATCAACAAATAATAGATTTATTTGAAGATGATTTAATAACTGAAAATCTATATAAAGATATGGCTA
The DNA here is from genome assembly GCA_947381905.1 of uncultured Clostridiaceae bacterium. Classification (GTDB taxonomy): domain Bacteria; phylum Bacillota; class Clostridia; order TANB77; family CAG-465; genus CAG-465. Next base: position 9,847 of record CANCXL010000013.1, read on the forward strand.
AAACTCAAGGTGAAGCTTTACTTGAAATATATAAAAAAATTAGACCTAATGAGCCACTTCACGTTGATACAGCAAAATCTTTATTATTTGGATTACTATTCGAACCTAGAAGATATGATTTAGCTAGAGTAGGAAGATATAAATATAATAAAAAATTAAGCATTGCTGAAAGAACAGTAGGAGAAATTGCTGCTGAAAATGTAATTAATGAAGACGGAGAAATTTTAGTTTCTGCTGGAGAAGTTATTACAGAAGAAGCTGCTCAAAAAATTAAACATTCTGGAATCAATGTTGTATACATTACAAAAGATGATAAGAGAATAAAAATAATTGGAAATAACACAGTAGATATATCTAAATATTTAGGTATTGAAATAGATAAAGATGTAATTAAAGAAGAAGTTTATTTACCAGCATTAAAAGAATTACTAGAAAAAGTTGGAACAGACGATGAAAAAGAACTTAAAAAACAAATCAAATTAAATAGAGAAAAACTAGTTGTTAAATGCGCTACATTAGATGATATAATGGCATCAATTAACTACTTTATGAATTTAAGATTTGGTTTAGGTTCAACTGATGATATTGACCATTTAGGAAATAGACGTGTAAGATGTGTTGGTGAATTATTACAAAATCAATTTAGAATTGGTCTTGCAAGACTTGAAAGAGTTGTTCGTGAGAGAATGGCAACTCAAGATCTAGATGTTGCTACACCACAAACTTTAATTAACATTAAACCAGTTGTTGGTGCTTTAAGAGAATTCTTTGGAAGTTCACAACTTTCTCAATTTATGGATCAAATTAATCCACTTGCAGAATTAACACATAAAAGAAGAATTTCTGCATTAGGACCAGGTGGTCTATCTAGAGAAAGAGCTGGATTTGAAGTGCGTGACGTTCATCATACACATTATGGAAGATTATGTCCTATCGAGTCTCCTGAAGGTCCAAACATTGGTCTTATTTCTTCATTATCTACATTTGCTAAAATAAATAGATATGGTTTTGTTGAAACTCCATATAGAATTGTAGATAAAGCTACTGGTGTTGTTACAAACGAAATTAGATATATGACTGCAGACGAAGAAGATAAATATATTGTTGCACAAGCAAATGAACCATTAGATGCAGATAATAAATTTGTAAACAAGAGAATAAAAGTTAGATTTAGAGATTTAATTGAAGAAGTTGAAGCAGAAAATGTTGATCTTATGGATGTATCTCCAAAACAACTTGTATCTGTTGCTACAGCAATGATTCCTTTCCTTGAAAGTGATGATGCCCACAGAGCACTTATGGGTGCAAACATGCAACGTCAAGCTGTTCCACTTATTCAAACAGATAGCCCAATAGTTGGTACTGGTATTGAGTATAAAGCAGCAGTTGACTCTGGTATTGTTATTGTTGCTAAAAATGATGGTGTTGTATCTTTCGTAAGCGCAGATAAAATTGTTATCGAAACAAAAGCAGGAAAAGATGAATACAATTTAATAAAATATCAAAGATCAAATGCTGGTACTTGTATCATGCAAAAACCTATTGTAAGAAAAGGTGAAAAAATTAAAAAGGGAGAAGTTATCGCTGATGGTCCTTCTACTCAAAATGGTGAAATGGCACTAGGTAAAAACTTACTTATTGGTTTCATGACATGGGAAGGATATAACTATGAGGATGCCATCTTAATTTCAGAAGATTTAGTAAAAGATGATGTATTAACTTCTATTCATATCGAAGATTATGATTGTGAAGCAAGAGATACAAAACTTGGACCTGAAGAAATTACTAAAGATATTCCTCAAGTTGGTGAGGCTGCACTTAAAAACTTAGATGAAAATGGTATTATACGTATCGGTGCCGAAGTTGTTCCAGGAGATATCTTAGTTGGTAAAGTTACACCAAAAGGTGAAACAGAACTTACTGCTGAAGAAAAACTTTTAAGAGCAATATTTGGTGAAAAGGCAAGAGAAGTTAGAGATACTTCTTTAAGAGTTCCACATGGTGAAGCTGGTACAGTTGTTGATGTAAAAATATTTACAAGAGACAATTGTGATGAGTTGGCAGCAGGAGTTCATAAAGTTGTAAGAATATATATAGCTCAAAAGAGAAAAATATCAGTTGGAGATAAAATGGCTGGTCGTCATGGTAATAAAGGTTGTATTTCTCGTATTTTACCAAGAGAAGATATGCCATTCTTACCAGATGGTACTCCATTACAAGTATTATTAAACCCACTTGGTATTCCATCTCGTATGAATGTTGGTCAGGTTCTTGAAGTTCATTTAGGATATATTGCTAAATTATATGGATGGAAAATTGCTACACCAGTATTTGATGGAGCAAAAGAAGCTGAAATAAGAGCATTATTTGAATCTAAAGGACTAGATCCAAATGGTAAATTCTTAGTTCGTGATGGTAGAACAGGTGAACCATTTGATAGAGAAGTTACAGTAGGTATTATGTATATGCTTAAACTATATCACATGGTTGAAGACAAAATACATGCTCGTTCAATTGGACCTTATTCATTAGTAACACAACAACCTCTAGGAGGTAAAGCTCAATTTGGTGGACAAAGATTTGGTGAAATGGAAGTTTGGGCTCTTGAAGCATATGGTGCTTCTTATATACTACAAGAAATTTTAACAGTTAAATCTGATGATATTGTAGGTCGTTTAAAAACATATGAAGCAATTGTTAAAGGTGAAAGTATACCAAAACCTGGAATACCAGAATCATTTAGAGTTTTAACAAAAGAATTACAAAGCTTAGCATTAGACTTAAAACTATATAAACAAGATGAACAAGTTGAAATTAAAGAATCTATTGAGGAAGACAATGATGCATATACTCCATCAGAAGAAATGATGAATAGCCTATCATCTGAAGAAGATTTAGGAATGTCTATTGAAGAAGATGGAGAATTAACAAATGAAGAACTTAATTTAGGAGTTTCTGAAGAAGAAAGTTACTCTGATGATGAATAATATATAGGTGTAAGGGGGATTATAAAATGCAAGATATGGATAATTTTGATAGAATAAGTATCGGTCTTGCTTCTCCAGAAAAAATTAGAGAATGGTCTAAAGGAGAAGTAAAAAAACCAGAAACTATCAATTATAGAACACTTAAACCAGAAAGAGACGGACTATTTTGTGAAAAGATTTTTGGACCTACTAAGGACTGGGAATGTTACTGTGGTAAGTACAAAAAAGTAAGATATAAAGGAATAATTTGTGATAGATGTGGCGTTGAAGTAACTAAGAAAAAAGTTAGACGTGAAAGAATGGGGCATATTGAACTTGCATGCCCTGTATCACACATCTGGTTCTTTAAGGGAATACCTGGAAGAATGAGTACATTATTAGATATATCTCCAAAAGCATTAGAAAAAGTTCTATACTATGCATCATATATAGTATTAGATGCAAAAGATACAGCATTTAAAGTATGTGATATTTTAAATGAAAAAGAATATAGAGAAGCAATAGAAAAATATGGCCCAGATTCTTTAAGAGTTGGTATGGGCGCAGAAGCTGTAAAAGAGTTATTAGCTAAAGTAGATCTAAAAAAGGTTGAAAAAGAGTTAAGAAAAGAACTTGAAAAAGCTACTGGTGCAAAAAGACAAAAAATAATTAAAAGATTAGATACAGTTGAAGCTTTCGTTACATCTGGAAATAAACCAGAATGGATGATTTTAGAAGCATTACCTGTAATTCCACCAGATTTAAGACCTATGGTTCAACTTGATGGTGGTAGATTTGCTACTTCTGACTTAAATGATTTATACAGAAGAGTTATTAACAGAAATAATAGATTAAAGAAATTACTTGAACTTGAAGCTCCTGATATCATTGTAAGAAATGAAAAAAGAATGCTACAAGAATCAGTTGATGCTTTAATAGACAATGGTAGACGTGGTAGACCTATAACAGGTGCAGGTGGAAGAGCATTAAAATCTTTATCTGACATGTTAAAAGGAAAACAAGGTAGATTTAGACAAAACTTACTTGGTAAAAGAGTTGATTATTCTGGACGTTCAGTTATTGTTGTTGGACCAGAACTTAAAATTCATCAATGTGGTTTACCAAGAGAAATGGCTTTAGAGCTATTTAAACCTTTTGTTATGAAAGAACTTGTTGCAAGAGGAATTGCAAACAATATTAAAAATGCAAAATCTTTAGTTGAAAAAACAAGCGTAGATGTATGGGATGTATTAGAGGATGTTATTAAAGATAGACCTGTAATGCTAAACCGTGCTCCTACATTACATAGACTTGGAATTCAAGCATTTGAACCAGTACTAGTTGAAGGAAGAGCTATTAAACTTCATCCATTAGTTTGTACTGCGTTTAATGCAGACTTTGATGGTGACCAAATGGCAGTACACGTTCCATTATCACCAGAAGCTGTTGCAGAAGCAAAATTATTAATGCTTGCTTCAAACAACTTATTAAAACTTCAAGATGGTAAACCAGTAGCAGTTCCATCACAAGATATGATTCTTGGAAGCTACTATTTAACAGTAGATGTTGAAGGTGAACCAGGAGAAGGGAAAGTATTCTCAAGTGAAGATGAAGCTTTAATGGCATATGATCAAGGAATCGTAGGAATTCACTCTGCAATAAAAGTTAGAGTAACAAGAAAAGTAGATGGAGAAGATATGACTGGAATTATTGATGCTACACCAGGTAGATTAATATTTAATAGTTATATTCCTCAAGATCTTGGATTTGTTGATAGATCACAACCAGGAAACGAATTAAAACTTGAAATAGATTTCCCAGTTAGAAAGAAAGAATTAGGAGTTATAGTAGACAAATGTATCGCAAAACATGGTATATCTGATACTGCTGTAGTTCTAGATGATATTAAAGCAAATGGATACAAATATTCAACAAGAGCTGCTGTAACAGTTTCTGTTGCTGATATGGAAGTTCCTGAAGCAAAAGCAGGTATTCTTGCAGATGCAGAAGCAAAAGTTGAAGGAATACGTAAAAACTTTAAACGTGGTCTTATAACTGATGAAGAAAGATATAATGAAACAATTAAAGTTTGGTCAAAAGCTACAGACGATATTCAAGCTGCAGTTATGAGCAATCCAAATAAACTAAATCCAATACAAATGATGGCACATACTGGTGCCAGAGGTAACCCAACACAGATTAGACAATTAACTGGTATCCGTGGACTTATGGCTGATACAGAAGGTAAAACAGTTGAAATACCTATAAAATCATGCTTTAAAGATGGTCTTGATGTACTTGAATTCTTTATTTCATCTCATGGTGCTAGAAAAGGTCTTGCAGATACTGCGTTAAGAACAGCTGACTCTGGTTACTTAACAAGAAGACTTGTTGATGTTAACCAAGAGGTTATTGTAATGGAAGATGATTGTGGAACTCATGATGGATTAATGGTTCAAACTATTAAAGAATCAGGAGAAGCAATTGAAAAACTTGAAGAAAGAATGGAAGGAAGATATCTTGCACAAGATATTTGCGATCAAAATGGAGATATTATTGTTCCAAATGGTACATATGTAACAGATAAGATTGCTAAGATTATAGTAGACACTGGAATTGAATCAGTAAAAATTAGATCTGCTCTTACATGTGAGTCTGTCAGAGGAGTTTGTGCTAAATGTTATGGTAAAAACCTTGCAACTGGTGAACCAATTTCTGTTGGAGAAGCAATTGGTATAATTGCTGCACAATCTATCGGTGAACCAGGTACACAGTTAACAATGAGAACATTCCACCAAGGTGGTGTTGCAGGTACTGATATTACTCAAGGTCTTCCTAGAGTTGAAGAACTATTCGAAGCCAGAAAACCAAAGGGTGTTGCTATGGTATCTGAAATTGCTGGTACAGTATCTATAGGAGATCATGGAAATAACAAAGAAGTTACAGTTACAACTGACGAAAAAACAGCAGAAAAATATTTAATTCCTTATGGTGCAAGACTTGCAGTAACAGATGGTCAACAAATTGAAGCTGGTGACAGACTTACTGAAGGTTCTCTTGATCCACATGATATTATACGTATCAAAGGAGAAGTTGCTGTTCAAAATTACTTAATTGAAGAAGTTCAAAAAGTATATAGAACACAAGGTGTTAATATTGATGATAAACATATAGAAATTGTTGCTCGTCAAATGTTAAGAAAAATATATGTTAAAGATGCTGGAGATACAGATTTAATTGCTGCATCAACAGTAGATATGACAGAGTTTAATAAAGCAAATAGAGAAGCTAAAGCTCAAGGAAAGAAAGTTGCTACTGGTAAAAAAGTATTACTTGGTATTACAAAAGTTGCATTACTTACAGATTCATTCTTATCTGCTGCATCATTCCAAGAGACAGCTAGAGTATTAACAGATGCTGCTATTAAAGGTAAAGTAGATAAACTACAAGGATTAAAGGAAAATGTTATTATTGGACGTTTAATTCCTGCAGGTACTGGTATAGTAAATGTAGAAAATATTGATATAGTTACAGAGGATGAGTTAAATCAAGAATCTCAACCAGAAATAGATGAAGAAACTATGAAAAAGGCAATAAAATCTGATTCTAGTGAAGATATGGTTTATCCACAAAATTCTAATGTAAATGAATAATATTAAAAAGAGTGCATATGTATATATGTACTCTTTTTTTCTTGCAAATAAGAGAATTTTAATATAGAATTATAATTATAAAGGAGAAAACGTGATGAAGACTACATTTAAACTAGCTTGTAATTTTATAGTAACAATTATTTTTGTAATACTTATGATATATGTATCTTTTTTTACTGATATACCAAGAAAGACAGGAAATATTATTAGGCAGAAATTAGAAGAGCGAGAATATAAATTTGAACAGTATTCTTCCAATTTTAATATAAACAAACTTACTACTAATACTTGTACATATTATTATTCAAAATTAACAGATGATCAAAAAAAGATATATGAATCTATTGCAAATGGAGTAAAGAATTTTCAATCAGAGTTTGTAATAAGGGATTATAATGCTGGTTATAAGGAAGAATTTGCAAGTGAAGTAAATATTGCTATAGAATCATTTATTAATGACCATCCAGAGGTATTTTATTTAAAATCACAGTATTCTTCATATATTGTTGAAAGTTTTAATGGAAACATTGGATATGTTAAAATAAATTATACAGATGATGTTGATGTGATAAATGAAAAAATTGATGCGATGGATAAGAAAATAACAGAATATACAGACGGATTAGAGAATAAAACTGAGTTTGAAAAAGAGTTGCTAATTCATGACAAATTAGCAAATAATGTAAAATACTCAAAGGATGAAGAATTACCAAGACAATATCATACAGCCGAGGGAGCTCTACTTGATGGTATAGGAGTTTGTGACAGTTTTTCTAAAGCACTACAGCTTTTATATGATAGAATTGGGATTGATAGTATAATTGTTTTAGGTACACTTGACGGAAGTCCACACGCATGGAATCTCGTAAAAATAGATAATGGATGGTATCATGTGGATTTAACATCTTCACATTCTATATATGATGAAACAGGAATTATAAATCATGCATATTTTAATTTAACAACACAAAATATGAAAAAAATTGCGACCCTTGATGATGAGGAAATAATACCAACTACTGATTCGGATAAATATAATTTTTATGTGTATAATGAATTAGTAATAAAAGAGAATGATAATTTAGATGAAAGATTAAGTGATATTACAGATAGAAATAAAGGTGTAAATTATATTGAATTTTATTTAGAAGGTGTTGTTGGTAATAAAATTTCTGATATTTTAGTATCTTTAAAAGGTATTGACAAATCTTTCGTAAATGGATCTAAAATGTATTATTATAATATACAAAATGCTATAATAATACCAAAAAATTAGTTGATTTAAGTTTTTATATAAGATATAATATTTATGTATATAATAAACTAAGGAGAAGGGATAATATGGATAATTTAAAAGATTTTTTTCTAGATTTTAGGGATGATACTTTAGACTTTATAGATGATCATAGAAAAGGGCTAATAATTACAAGTTTTTTGGCAGTTTTGATTTTAATTGGACTAATGATAGTTTTAATTATGTTTACACCAGAAAAAATTGTTATTTCTAGTGCAGATCAAGAACTTGGAAATATTATTGGAACTAAAGCAAGAGTATTAGAATTTAAAGCGGTAGCAAATAAGAACGGAAAAGATATTGAATCTACTTTTGAATGGAAAGTAGATGGTGGTAGAGTTGAAATTGATGAAGCTGGAATAGCAACATGGATACTTCCTACTGACCCAGGAGTATATTCTATTACTGCAAGCAATGAAGAAGCGACTGCTACTAAAAAAATAACTGTGATAGGAAATGAGCTTTCATCATTATATGAAGATAGCGACTACAAAATTTTACTACAAGATACAGATGGTGATGGTCTTACAGACTTATATGAAGCATCAATTAGTAGAACAAGTCAGACTGAAAAAGATACAGATGGTGATGGTCTAAATGATGGTGACGAAATAATAATGGGTCTAAATCCAACAGAGGAAGATTCTAAAGGTGATGGAGTTAAAGATGGACAAAGAGTGCTAGAATATACATATAAGAATAACGGAATAACACTTGAAATGAAGGGAAAAGGTAACTTTACTAGATCATCAGTAGATAAATATGATACAGAAACATTATCTAATGTTACTTCGGTTTTAGATGGAGTATATTCTATATATACTGAAGCCACTTTAACTAGTGCTAAAGTAACAATATCATATGATAGTGAAAAAGTTTCAAGTAAAAAAATGTCTGAATCATCTTTGGCTGTTTATTTATTAAATGATACAAATAATACATTTAACAAAATAAAGACTAACGTTGATACATCAAAGAAAACACTTACTTTTGAAACAGACACATTAGGTAAATACTTCATAGCAGATTCTTCTAAACTTACATCTAATTTATCTACAGAATTAGTGTTTCTTTTAGATAATTCTGGATCAATGTTTTCTAAAGATGAATATGCAAAGAGCGAAGAAAATGATGTAGAGTTTAAAAGAGTAGATGTTGTAAGTGATATTGTAGATAGATTACAAGGAAATTATAGGTTTGGGATAGGTAAATTTACATACGAATATAAAGAGTTAGCAAAACTTACAACAGATAAAGCAACAATTAAAAACAGAGTAAATACAATAAAAACAGAATCTGAAAACTTCTCAGGAACATATATTGGTGCAGCTCTAGAAGGTGGACTTAAACAGTTTACAGAAGGAGAAGAAGGAAATAGAAGATATGTTGTACTATTATCAGATGGTATAGATACATCTGACAATGAAAATTATAATGATAAACTTCTTGAAGAGCAAATTGAGGTAGCAAAACAAAAAAAAGTTAAAGTATATACAATAGGACTTGGAAATACAATTGACGAGGAAAATCTTCAAAATATTGCTAAACAAACTAATGGAAAATATTATTTTGCAGCAACAGCAAATGATTTAGAAAATGCATTTGATCTTATATATGCAGAATTAAATTATAATTTATATGATTCAAATAATGATAAAATAGATGATAGCATAATTATAGCTGATTCTGGATTTTCTGTTGAAAGAGATGGATTTTCATTTTCTAACTTCTCAAATTCACAATCAGAAGTGGGATACGGATATGGAATGGTGTTATTTTCTAAATTATTCTATGAAAATAAATTACCAAAGGAATTAGGAGCTAAAAAAATAGTTTTAAATTCTGGAACTACAGTAGAAGCACCAAGTGCACAACCAGATTCTATAAAAATTGAAGGAAATGCCTTAAGACCTTTTGTACCAGTTACACTAGAGAAATTATCTAATTTACCAACAAACTTCTGGTCTCCTAGTGTTCAAAATGGTTCGTTATTAATTAATTCTAAATATAAGCAAGAGCTTCAAGCTTTAGGATTTACTACATATGGAGTAGAATATGACAATAAAGAATCAGGATTTAAACAATATGAATCAGTAAAATTTGAAATGAAACATGTTTTAGACGAAGAACCTACAATTGAATTAGAAGATGACGATATAGAATTATTTAAAACACTTTCAAGATTAGATATAACAAAATATAGAGATGAAAAATTTAATTTCTATGATAACAATGACAATGCTTTTGAAAAATTGACTACTACATTAAATTCTGGAAGTCCTGTTATGATCAGAATAAATGATGATTATACAGTTCTTGCGACAAAAATGTTAGTAGATTCTGTAAATACTAATAAATATAAAATAGAGGTATATGATCCAAACTATGCAGGAATAAAAAAATACATAGAAGTCGAAAGATATAAATTCTCAGATATAGCAGAAATATCTAAAGTTATTACAGATAAGTTTGAATATAAATTCAAATATCAAGGAACAAGTGTTGGAATATGCTTAAGTTTCCCAAATGTTGAGGAAAATGATTAATAATATATAAATGAAAAAAGTAAACACATATTGTGTTTACTTTTTCTATTTAAATTATAGTTTATAAAATGAGATTTATTCTGGTCAAAAATTATGTAACATTTCTCTAAATCATTGACTTTTATTCTAACTTTTAGTATAATATTTAACGTACTAATGTAATTATACATTAGCGTTATAAGAAAGGGGTGAATTTAAGTGCCTACATTTAACCAATTAGTTAGAAAAGGAAGAGAGAATAAAACAACAAAATCTAAATCTCCAGCTTTACAAAGAGGTTATAACTCAAGAAAGAAAGCTGCAACAAATCAATCTTCTCCACAAAAGAGAGGTGTTTGTACAGTTGTTAAAACTCAAACTCCAAAAAAACCAAACTCTGCTTTAAGAAAAGTTGCCAGAGTAAGACTAACAAATACAATGGAAGTTACAGCATACATTCCAGGAATTGGTCACAACCTACAAGAACACAGTGTTGTTTTAATTAGAGGTGGAAGAGTAAAAGACCTACCAGGTGTACGTTATCACATTGTAAGAGGTGTACTTGATACAGCAGGTGTTGCTGATAGAGTACAAGCTAAATCAAAATATGGTGCAAAAAGAGCAAAGAAAAAATAAAATTTTAAGTTAGGCGCTTAAGTTTAAGATATTAAACCGAGCACTTACAAGAATTAGTAATTTTTGAGTACCTATGAATTTTTATGAAATTCAAAATCGAAATAAGGAGGGAAGAACAGTGGCAAGAAAAGGACATATTGCTAAAAGAGACGTAATGCCAGATCCACAATACAATTCTAAAGTTGTAGCAAAACTTATAAACAAAGTTATGTGGGATGGTAAAAAAGTTACAGCTCAAAAAATCGTATATGGTGCATTTAATATAGTTGCAGAAAAAACTGGTAGAGAAGCATTAGACGCTTTCCAACAAGCATTAGATAATGTAACTCCAGCTTTAGAAGTAAAAGCTAGAAGAGTTGGTGGTGCAACATACCAAGTACCAATGGAAATTAGAGCTGACAGAAAACAAACTCTTGCAATTAGATGGTTAGTTGAATATGCTAGAAAAAGAAATGAACATAGCATGGAAGAAAAACTAGCAGGAGAAATAATGGATGCTATAAATAGCCAAGGTCAAGCTTTCAAAAAGAAAGAAGACACTCACAAAATGGCAGAAGCAAACAAAGCTTTCGCACACTACAGATGGTAGTATAAATATTATAATTAATAGAAGGGAGGCTAATTTTTTATGGCTGGAAGAGAATATCCTCTTGAGAGGACTAGAAATATCGGTATCATGGCTCACATAGATGCTGGTAAAACAACAACAACAGAAAGAATCCTGTTCTATACAGGTAAAACTCATAAAATTGGTGAAGTTCACGAAGGAGAAGCAACAATGGATTGGATGGCTCAAGAACAAGAAAGAGGTATCACAATTACATCTGCTGCTACAACTTGCTTCTGGAAAAATAATAGAATAAATATTATTGATACTCCAGGACACGTTGACTTTACAATTGAAGTACAAAGATCACTTAGAGTACTTGATGGTGCAGTAACAGTACTTGCTGCAAAAGGTGGTGTACAACCACAAACTGAAACTGTTTGGAGACAAGCAGATAAATACATGGTACCAAGAATGGTATATGTAAATAAAATGGATGTTACAGGAGCAGATTTTATGCTTTGTGTAGACCAATTAAGAAATAGATTAAAAGCTAACGCAATTCCAATTGCTTTACCAATAGGTAAAGAAGACTACTTTAGAGGAATTGTTGACCTAGTAAAAATGAAAGCTTATGTTCATTATGATGAGTTAGGTCAAGATGTTAGAGTAGAAGAAATTCCAGAAGATATGAAAGCTGATGCAGAAAAATACAGAACAGAATTACTTGAGCATTTAGCTGAAATTGATGATGAATTAATGGAAAAATATTTAGGTGGAGAAGAATTCACAGAAGAAGAAATTAAAGCTGCTATTAGAAAATCTACTATAGCTAATACTTTAGTTCCTGTAACTTGTGGAAGTTCTTATAAAAATAAAGGTGTACAAGAATTACTAGATGATATAGTAGAATATATGCCTTCTCCAATAGATATACCACATATTAAAGGTGTTCTTGAAGATGGAACAGAAGCTGAAAGAAAATCTTCTGATGAAGAACCATTTGCAGCTCTTGCTTTCAAAATCATGACTGACCCATATGTTGGTAAATTAACTTTCTTTAGAGTATATTCAGGAACTCTTGAAAAAGGTTCTTATGTTTTAAATGCTACTAAAGGTAAAAAAGAAAGAATTGGTAGACTTATTCAAATGCACTCAAACAATAGACAAGATATAGACAAAGTATATTCTGGAGATATTGCTTGTGCAGTTGGTTTAAAAGATGTTTCAACAGGTGATTCATTAACAGATGAACAACACCCAATAGTTCTAGAATCTATAGAATTCCCAGAACCAGTTATAGACATTTCTATCGAACCAAAAACAAAAGCTGACCAAGAAAAAATGGCTATCGCTCTTCAAAAACTTGCTGAAGAAGATCCATCATTTAAAACTTATACAAACCAAGAAACTGGTCAAACTATCATCGCTGGTATGGGTGAATTACACTTAGATATCATCGTAGATAGATTAAGAAGAGAATTTAATGTTGATGCAAATGTTGGTAAACCACAAGTTGCATATAAAGAAACAATTAAAAATGCCGTTAAGGTTGAAGGTAAGTTCATCAGACAATCTGGTGGTAAAGGACAATATGGTCATGTATGGCTAGAAGTTGAACCAAATGAATCAGGAAAAGGATATTCATTTGAATCTAAAATCGTTGGTGGTGTTGTTCCTAAAGAATACGTTAAACCAGTTGATGAAGGTGTTCAAGATGCTATGAAAGCTGGTATACTTGCTGGTTACCCAGTAGTAGATGTTAAAGTTGCATTAGTAGATGGTTCTTACCACGAAGTAGACTCATCTGAAGCAGCTTTCCATATCGCTGGTTCTATGGCATTTAAAGAAGCATGTAAACAAGGTAAAGCAGTTCTACTTGAGCCTATAATGAAAGTAGATATTGTTGTTCCAGAAGAATACATGGGAGACGTTATTGGTGACGTTAACTCAAGACGTGGTAAAATGGAAGGTATGGATACTGAACAAGGTACAACTACTATTCACTCATTTATACCATTATCTGAAATGTTCGGATATGCTACAGATTTAAGATCTAAAACTCAAGGTAGAGGAACATATTCAATGGAACCTTGTAGATATGAAGAAGTACCAAAATCAGTACTTGAAACTATAGTTGCTCAAAGAAATAAAAAAGAGGACTAATAGTAATTTGTAAAATAAGTTAATTACACTTTTTCTATTGCAAAAATAGAAAAAGTGTAGTAAAATAACTATAATTGATGCACTATGCGTGCACATTAGTTGAAAAATTTAAGGAGGAATTTTAAAATGGCAAAAGCTAAGTTTGAAAGAACTAAACCACACGTTAACATTGGTACAATCGGACATGTTGACCATGGTAAAACTACTTTAACAGCTGCAATCACTAAATATTGTAGCTTAACTGGCGGAGCTGAATTCAGAGCATACGATCAAATCGATGGAGCTCCTGAAGAAAGACAAAGAGGTATCACTATCTCTACAGCTCACGTTGAATATGAAACTGCAAACAGACACTATGCACACGTTGACTGTCCAGGACACGCTGACTATGTTAAAAACATGATCACTGGTGCTGCACAAATGGATGGTGCTATCCTAGTTGTTTCTGCAGCTGATGGCCCTATGCCACAAACTAGAGAACACATCCTACTTGCAAGACAAGTTGGTGTTCCTTACATCGTTGTATTTATGAATAAATGCGATATGGTAGACGATCCAGAATTATTAGAATTAGTTGAAATGGATATCAGAGATTTATTATCTAAATATGATTTCCCAGGAGACGATACTCCAATAATCAAAGGATCTGCTCTTAAAGTATTAGAATCTACATCTACAGATCCAAATGCAGAAGAATATGCTTGCATTAAAGAATTATTAGATACAGTTGATTCTTATATTCCAAATCCACAAAGAGAAACAGAAAAACCTTTCTTAATGCCAGTTGAAGATGTATTCACTATCACAGGTAGAGGTACAGTTGCAACAGGAAGAATTGAAAGAGGTGTTTTAAAAACTGGTGAAGAAGTTGAAATCGTTGGACTTTCTGATGAAATTAAGAAAACAGTTGTAACTGGTATCGAAATGTTCAGAAAATCTCTAGATTCTTGTGAAGCTGGAGACAACGCTGGTGTACTTCTAAGAGGAATTCAAAGAAGTGAAATTGAAAGAGGTCAAGTTATTGCTAAACCTGGTTCAATTCACCCACACACTGAATTCTCAGCAGAAGTTTATATCCTAACTAAAGAAGAAGGTGGAAGACATACTCCATTCTTTAACGGATACAGACCACAATTCTACTTCAGAACAACTGACGTTACAGGAGTTATTGAATTACCTGCAGGAACAGAAATGGTAATGCCTGGTGATAACGTAACTATGGAAATTAAACTTATCACTCCAATCGCTATAGAAAAAGGATTAAAATTCGCTATTCGTGAAGGTGGTAAAACAGTTGGTGCTGGATCAGTATCAGATATTAAAGAATAATTTTATTCTTTGTATATAGAAAACTACGTGCAATGCACGTAGTTTTTTTTATATTTTATCTAGATGATACATACTATATTATTGTATACTGTAACATTCTAATATAATATTATATAAATTTAGCTAAAATGCATAATTTTTCCTTGACATTATTGCATATTTATTAGATAATTAAGTTATGTTTAGAATATTTTTGTGTGAGCAATCATATAAAGTGTAAAAGAAATCTTGAGGAGGTGTATAAAATGGATACAGTTTTAGAAAAAGTAAAAGAAGTTATTAGCGAGCAACTAGGAGTAGACGATACAGATTCAATTACTACTGAAACTACTTTTATTGATGACTTAGGAGCTGATTCACTTGATATTGTTGAATTAATTATGGCTTTAGAAGAAGAATTTGATATGGAAATTCCAGAAGAAGAAGCTGAAAAAATAACTTCAGTTGGAGATGTCGTTACATACATTGAAAACAATCAATAATTAAAATAAATTGTACCTTAGAGTAACTAAGGTGCTTTTTTTATTGAAATTTTGCAAATACTAATATATAATTAGTATGGAGGTAGAAAAATGGATGAAGATAAAATATTAAGATTTGAAGCAAAGCTAAATTATATTTTTAATGATATTAAGTTATTAAAAATGGCATTAACACATAAGTCATATGCTTATGAGCAAGTAAATCCTAATTATGATATGTATAATGAAAGAATTGAGTTTTTAGGAGATGCAATACTTGAACATATTATTTCAGATTTATTATTTTCTCAAGTGCCAGAACTTGCAGAAGGTGAGATGACAAAAAAGAGAGCAGCAATAGTTTGTGAAGCATCACTAAGTAGTGCATTAAAAAGAATTGGGGGACATGAGTATATATATCTTGGTAAATGTGAACAGAATTCAAACGGTAAATTAAAGGATGCGATTGTAGCAGATGCATTTGAAGCAGTGCTAGGCGCAATATATCTAGATGGTGGTTATGATATAGCAAGAGATATATGCTTAGAGTTATTAGACAAAGAAATTAAGACTGTTTTATCTGGTGGTACATTAAATACAGATTATAAAACACAACTACAAGAAATATTACAAAAAAATGGTACTGTAAAAATAGAATACAGATTGCAAAAAGAAGAAGGACCAGAACATGATAAGCTTTTTACTATAGATTTGTATTTTAATGGAGATAAAATTGGTCAAGGACAAGGAAGAAGTAAAAAGCAAGCAGAGCAAGAGGCAGCGCATCAAGCAATATTAAATGGGGGAGAATTATTTGGAGCTTAATTTAGATTTAAGTAGAGAATTAGTTAATTTTGAAAATAAAGAAAAGCAATATACAATACCAATATTTATCCCACATAAAGGCTGTCCTAATAGCTGTGTTTTTTGTAATCAAAAGAAAATAAGCGGACAAACAAAAGATGTAACAGTAGAAGATGTAGATAATATAATAAAAGAATATTTAAATTATTATGATAAAACAGACAAAAAGATTGAAGTTGCATTTTTTGGTGGAAGTTTTACAGGAATAGATAAAAAGTTACAAGAAGCATATTTAAAAGTTGCATATAAATATATTGAGTCAAAACATATAGATAGTATAAGGATTTCAACAAGACCAGATTATATAAATGACGAAATACTTAAGCTTTTATCTAAATATAGAGTAGAAACTATAGAACTTGGAGTTCAGTCAATGGATAAAGATGTCTTAAATGCCTCTAAAAGAGGTCACAGTGATAAAGACGTAATATATGCATCTAACCTAATAAATAAGTATAATATTAGACTTGGACATCAAGTTATGATTGGTTTACCAGAAAGTAATTTACAAAAAGAAGTATATACAATAAAAGAATGCTTAAAGCTCAAACCAAAACAACTTAGAATATACCCTGTATATGTAATAGATGAGAGTGAGCTATATAATATGTATGAAAAAAATATATATGTTCCATTAACAATAAAAGATGCTGTTAAAAGGTGTATTGCAGTTATACATGAATGCCAAAAAGAAGATGTGTCAATAATTAGACTAGGATTACAATCTACAGATGAAATTACATGCAATAATTCTAAAATTGTTGGACCAATTAGTGACAACTTAGCCGAATATGTAATAGCAGGAATTATAAGAGAGAAGATAGATAAAATATTGGATGAAATAAATATAGAGGGCAAAGAATTGATAATTCATGTTTTACCTAAATATATTTCTACAACTATTGGACCAAAGAAAATAAATAAGATTTATTTTGAAAATAAATATAATATAAAATTTAAAGTAAAAGGGGAAATTTAATGAAGAAAGTTATTTTTGCAGCAAGTTCAGGTGGACATTTAACAGAGCTTCTAAAGGTACAAGAATTATTTAAAGAGTACAATTATATACTAGTAACAGAAAAAACAGATGTTACTAAAGAGTTGGATAGTAAATACAATATGAAATATGTTAAATATGGACCATGTAAAAATAAGTTCAAGTATATTTGGACAATTATTACAAATATCTTTAGAACAATATATATAGTTGCACGATTTAGACCAGATACTATTGTTTCAACTGGTGCTCAAATAGGAGGATTTTTTTGCTATGTAGGGAAATTCTTTGGAGCAAAAGTAATTTATATAGAAACAATGGCAAAAATAAAAGAACTATCTGGAACTGGAAATAATGTATATAAAATAGCAGATAAATTCTATGTCCAGTGGAAAAATCTTGAAGAAAAATATGATAAAGCAGAGTACATAGGAAGGTTGATATAAATGATATTGGTAACAGTTGGAACACAAAAGCAATCTTTTAATAGATTATTTGAACTAGTAAAAAAGAGTAAAGAGTTAAAAAAAGAAGAGGAAATTATTGTACAAAAAGGTTATACAGAATGTAATAATAGTAAAAGAATACATACTTTTGATTTTATATCCTTAGATGATATGGAAAAATATATATCTGATGCAGATTTAATTATATCTCACGGAGGCGTAGGAACCATTTTTTCTGCTATAAAGAAAGGGAAAAAAGTTATTGCTGTTCCTAGACTTCAAAAGTATGGTGAACATATTAACGATCATCAAATTGAAATATGTGAGGCGTTAGAACAAGAAGGATACATACTATATTATAAAGATGGTATTGATACATTAGATGATTTAATAAGGAAAATTAATAAAACAGAATTTAAAAAATATGATTCAGATAATAACTATATTGATAAATTAAGAAAAGAAATATAGGAGGGATATAATGAATACAGAGCAGTTACAACAAAAATCAAAAGAGATTAGAAAAGATATTATTAATATGATATATAATGCAAAATCCGGTCATCCAGGGGGCTCATTATCATGTACAGATATATTAGTTGCGTTATTTCATAAAGAAATGAATTTAGGGCTAGATGAAAATGGTAATCGTATAGACAAATTTATACTTTCTAAAGGACATTGCGCACCAGCATATTATGCTGTTTTATCTAGTGTTGGTTTCATACCACATGAAGATTTAGATTCTTTAAGAAAAATAGATAGTTATTTAGAAGGACATCCTACAAATAAGATAAATGGGGTAGATGTATCAAGCGGATCTTTAGGTCAAGGATTATCTGTTGCAAATGGTATGGCAATAGCTAAAAAGCTAGATAACTCTCAAGGAAGAGTATATTGTGTTCTTGGAGATGGAGAAATTGAAGAAGGACAAATATGGGAAGCATGTATGACCGCAAATAAGTATAAGTTAGATAATTTAGTGGCTATTGTGGATTATAATGGATTACAAATTGATGGAAACATAGAGGATGTAAAAGGCTTAGATAAAATTAAAGAAAAGTTTGAAGCATTTGGATGGTATGCTCAAGAGATTAATGGACACGATTTTCATGAGATTATATCTGCAATAGATAATACAAAGAAATCAAAAAGACCTAATGTCATTATTGCGAAAACTATAAAAGGAAAGGGAGTATCTTTTATGGAAAATAAAGCAGGTTGGCATGGCAAGGCACCAAATGAAGAAGAATATAATATTGCAATCAAAGAGCTGTCATAATTGATAATAGGAGGAATGATATGGAAAATCTTTCTAAAAAAGATATTACATATAGATTAGAAAATATTAAAACTAAAGCTATTAAAATTACTGAAAAGATAGAAAAGAATAATAAGGAGTTTGAAAGTAAATATAGCTTTGCTAAAAATATTGGTATAAAAGTTGAGGACTTGAATTCATGTACAGATATTGTATTAGAAGAGTTAAATAAATATATAAAGAAAGCAGATAATTTAATTTCTGCATTTAGCTTAGTAGATGAGGATGATGAAGAAAAATATAAACTTTTAAATAATATGTTATATTTAGATGATATAAAATTAAAAAATATAAATGAACTTGCAAATGAAAATGATGAGCTAAAAACTAAAGAATATCTAAAATTAATTTCAAATAAAGCTAATGACTTAATAAGGGAAGAAGAAATAAATAGTATAGATAATATGATATCTAAAATAGCAAAAATAAATTTTATAGAAAAAATAACAGGAAGAGCCAAGATAAAAAGAGCTATGCTTGAAAATTATTCGTTAAAAAGAGTTGAAACTATGAATAAAAGGTATATACCAGATAATAAAAGCTTATATGAAATAGTAAGTATTACGAATAATTGTGGATACAAATCTAGTCAGATTGATAGCTTTATAAAAAGCATTGTTGAGGAGTTCTCTTTAGACGGTTTAGAAAATAATTCATTAGCATTAATAGATAATAAATCAAAAATTCCTTTATTTTTTAATAAAGATATATTTAGTAGAATTAATTCTGAAAATTCACAGATGTTAGATAGAATAAATAATAAAAAAGAAAGTAAAGAAAAGATATCAGAATTTAAGATGTATAATGATATGCTAGTTAATGATGTTAACACATTAGAACTTTTAGATTTTGAAGAAGAGGTGGTATGATGAATTCAACTAGAAAAGCGTATGGAGAGTTTTTAAGTGAATATGGTAATAATGAAAATGTAGTTGTTCTTGATGCGGATTTAGCAGGTGCAACAAAAACTGACATGTTTATGAAGAAGTTTCCTATAAGACACATTGATGTTGGAATAGCAGAGCAGGATTTAGTAGGAACAGCTTGTGGCTTGGCATTAAGTGGTAAGATTGTTTTTGCTTCAACGTTTGCAATGTTTATGGCAGGAAGAGCATATGATCAAATCAGAAATACTGCGGCATATTCGCATGTAAATGTAAATTTATGTGCAACTCATGCAGGAGTGATGGTTGGTGAAGATGGACCAACACATCAATGCATAGAAGATATTGCGCTTATGAACGTTATTCCTACAATGAAAGTATTAGCTCCAGCAGATGATGTTAGCACAAAAAAGATATTAGAGCTTTGTACAAAAGAAGATGGACCAAAATATATTAGACTTGGTAGAAGCGATGTTGAAGATGTGTATAACTCTGACTCAAAATTTGAAATTGGTGGATCTAATGTTTTTGGAAATGGAATAGATGGCACTATATATACATATGGTTCAACTTTACAAATTGCTTTAAAGGCTAAAGAAATGTTAAAAGCAAATGGGATTGATGTAAGAGTGGTAGATTTGTATAGTATAAAACCAGTAGACAGAAGTGTTATAATAAAATGTGCTAAAGAGACAGAAAAACTAGTATCTATGGAGGATCATAGTATCATTGGAGGTATCGGTAGCATAGTTTCAAATGTACTATGTGAAGAATATCCTAAAAAACTAGAAAAAATTGGAATAAATGATACTTTTGGAAAATCTGGAAATTGGAAAGATGTATACAAATATTTTGGACTTACAGAGGATAATATAATAAGTAAATTTTAAAAGGGAAAAGGTAGTTGCTATTTTTGTGGCAACTACCTTTATATATTTGAAGCTATATTATTAAACATATTATTTAAAATAGTAATGGAGAATACGAAATATCATCTGATGATTTTGTTGTAAGTATATATAATAACTTTTTCTTGATAATTAACAGCTTTTATTATATAATCATAATGAGAAAATGTATACTTATTGAGGTGAAATATGGAACCACTTGCATATAGAATGAAACCTACAAAACTCGAAGATTTTTTTGGACAAGAAGATATTGTGGGTAAAGATAAATTATTGTATAGATTAATAAAGGCAGACAAATTAACGTCAGCAATATTTTGGGGACCACCAGGATGTGGAAAAACATCTCTTGCAAGAGTTATTGCAAGTAGTACAAAAAATAAATTTGTTACTTTAAATGCCACAACATCAGGGGTTGCAGATATTAAAGCTGTAGTTGACGAAGCACAAAATATTTTTACAAATCCTACAGGTAAAGTGATTTTATTTATTGATGAAATACATAGGTTTAATAAATTACAGCAGGATGCATTATTACCTCATGTAGAAAAAGGAACAGTTATATTAATTGGAGCAACAACAGAAAATCCATATTTTTCTGTAAATAAGGCTTTAATATCTAGATCTACTATATTTAAATTTAAAGAATTACAAGATGAGGATGTAATAAATATTCTTAAAAATTGTGTTAAAGATACTGAAAATGGACTAGGAAGCTACAATTTAAATATAAGTGATGATGCATTACAATATATTGCTATGTGTTCTAACGGAGATGTAAGAACAGCACTTAATGCATTAGAACTTGCAGTCCTTACAACTCAAATGGATGAAAATGGAAAAATAACTATTAATAAAGATATAGCAATAAACTGCGTACAACAAAAGAAAGCTGTATATGATAAAACAAACGATTCACATTATGATGTTATATCTGCTTTTATTAAATCTATGAGAGGTTCTGATCCGGATGCGACATTACATTATTTGGCAAGAATGTTGGATGCTGGTGAAGATCCAATGTTTATTGCAAGAAGAATTGTAATACAGTCTTCTGAAGATGTCGGTTTGGCAAATAGCGATGCACTTAAAGTTGCTGTTGCAGCAATGAATGCAGTTCATCAGATAGGCATGCCTGAAGCTAAAATAATCCTTGCACAAGCAGCGCTTACCGTAGCCTTAAGCCCAAAATCTAACACATCATATAGAGGAATTAATAAAGCTATGGAAGATGTTAGAACGAAAGATGTTGGACAAGTTCCGATGCATATTAGAAATGCTACAGCAAGTGGAATGGAAGATTTTGGTTATGGTCAAGGGTATAAATATCCACATGATTATGATCATGGAAAGGTTGAACAACAATATTTGCCAGATAAACTAATTAATGAAAAATATTATGAGCCAAGGGAATGGGAGAATTTTTATGAAGAAGAGGAACAAAAATAAAAATTCGTCTATATTTTTAGAAGAGGAAAATATCGAAGAGAATAGTCTTGAAAGAGATATATCACAAAGCATAAACATAGTAAATAGAAATAGAGAAGAATTAGAAAGTCAAAGAAAAAATAGGATTAACAAGTTTGAAAGAACAGCAGGTGGACAACTTATTGAAAGACCTAAGCATAGATACAATGTTAATTTTAAAGTTATAGTTACAATATGTATAATTGTAATTATACTTGTATGGATATTATATGATTTTGGACCATACTATGGTATTCATATTAAACCTATAGATACAGATATAAATTCAAGTAAGATAGAGCTTGTAAGTAAAGAAAGTGATGTTTATGGAGAATATAATAACGAACTATTTGTATATTCTAATAATTGTATAACTACGTATAACGAAAGTTCTAAAGTTACATGGAGTTATACATTTTCAGAAAGTTTTACTCCAAGCATATATGTTTCTGGAAGGTATTTACTAGTTACAAATGATTCGACTGGTATGACATATTTATTTGAAGGTCATAATGAAATCTTAAATGAAAAGATTGATGGAAAGATAAAAAAAGCATTTTTAGATAAATATGGTAATATTGCCATTGAGTACTCTGCTAATTCAGGATATAATAATATAATTTCTGTATTTAATAAAAAGGGAGATAATACATATAATATATTTTTAAATCAGGATACTATAATTGACTTAAAACTTTTAGACAGTGCACAAAGAATTGTTGTTTGCGAAGCTGTTACTAATTCATCTACAATAGGAATAAAGTTTAAAGAGATAGATATATCTAAAAATGAGAATGAAAGAATAAAAGATGTAATATCACTTGATAATCAGTTTGTATATAATTTTATGATTCAAGGTAGAGATATATATGCTTTACTAGATAACAAAATAGTAAAGATAAATATTAATACGGGAAATACCACTGAACTTAAAAAGTTTGATAGTACACAATTAATATTTGTAGCATTAAATGATGATTATTATACAGTGGTAGAAAGAGATGCAACTCAAGAGGTATATAATGTTCAAAATATTGGATATTCTGGTAATATAGTATCTACTTCAAAGCTAGAGGCTTTACCAAAAAATATGATAAGCACAGATATAGTAAATTACTATATTTATCAAGATAATGTTAAAATATTAAATAAATGGGGAGTAGATTTAGGAGAAAGAAAAATTAATTTTACTCCTAAAAAATGTGTAACTTTCAATAACAGTAAAAGTTTAGCATTAATATACACAAATAAAATATATATAATTAATTTATAGGAGGAAATAAATATGTTAATAGTAGATATAGTATTAATATTATTGATAGCCTTAGGAGCCTTTAGAGGACACAAAAAAGGCTTAGTTGGAGTAGTTGTTGGATTTGCTGCACTGTTACTATCAATTATATTAGCTTTTGCGTTTCAATCTATAGTTGCAGACGCATTATATGATTTGGGTCTTGGTTCTACAGTCAAAGATATGGCTCAAACAAATATTCAAAAAATGTTAGATAATGGTGAAAATGTTGAAAATAGTTTATATAGTACTATAATATCAACCACTATAACAGATGAAAATGTTTCAGCAGCAGCTGAGGCCGTATCTAGATTTGTAATGAAGGGCTTAAGTTTTGTGGCAATATTTATAATAGTAAGAATTATTTGCTATATACTACAGATGGTATTAAACCTTGTATTTAATTTGCCAATTTTAAGTTCTATAAATAGCATGGGAGGAACTGCTGTAGGAATTATTTCTGTATTAATAAAAGTATGGATATTGCTTGCAATTATATCATTTATTGTTCCATTACCAATGTTTGAAGGTATAGGAAATTATATTGATAGAACAATATTAGTTAAATTATTGTATAATAATAATTTACTTGTTACTATAATAAAACTAGGATTAAAAATATAATTGGTAATTTTTACACTAAATTAGAAGTTATGATTTCATAACTTCTAATTTGCGTTATAGGCAAAAAAACATTTTCTAACAATTATTTATAAAAAAATTGGTAAAGGAGGATGCATGAAAATTTTTTTGAATAAATATAAAACATATATAATAATAGTAATAGTTTTAGTATTATCTATAGCATCGATTGTCATAGATAATATTAATAACAAATCAAAAATAGTAATAAATGGAAATGAACTTGAAAAAAATAAAGTTAGCGGTAAAATTGCTGTATATATATCAGGAGAAGTTAAAAATCCTGGAGTGTATTATTTAGAAGAAAATCAAAGACTAAATGATTTAATTGAACTATGTGGTGGCTTTACTAAAGAGGCAGATATTTCAGATTTAAATTTGGCTGAAATATTAAACGATACAGATAAAATAGATGTTCCAAAAATAATTACGGAAATTGAATATGAAAACGAAGTCGTTTCAAAAGACAATGAATTGTTAAACATAAATATTGCTACAAAGGATGAACTAAAGGGGCTAAATGGAATAGGAGATACATTAGCAAACAATATTATTGAGTATAGAAAGAATAATAAATTTAATTCGATAGAGGACATTTTAAATGTAAATGGAATAGGTGAATCGAAATATAACAATATAAAAGAATATATATGTGTAAAATAAAATAAATATAATAATATGAGAATGTATATTTATATAGACAAAGACATAATAAAATGTTTAGCTCCTAAAATATCTAATATTTCCTTTGATATAGATTTTTTTGAATATTCTGAAAAAAGAGGTTATACAACTAATAATACAACGTGTATAAGACCAGATATTGAAAAGGAAGGGAAAAAAGAAGGTTGTGGAAATTATAGGAAAAGATTAGGTGTAAGTGAAGATTTAGGGGTTCTTTGTAATACGGAAATAGTAAAAAGATATATTAATATAGAAGATGTTTCTAGTATTAAAAACAATAATTTTTATTATAATATTGTTGAAAACATAAAAACGGATAAAAGAATTAAAAATATAAATGGAATGATATCTCAAATTAATGATGGTAGTTTTTTGATAGGAGATAATAAGTTTTTAATAGCATCTGAAGGTCAAGAAAGACTTATAGAACTATATAACAATTCGTGCAGTATAGCATGTCTTGGATACAAAATAAATTGCTTAAATTCTACAAATGATGTGTTTAAAACTATAGCTGTATTTATAGAATAAAAAGTTCTAAATAGCGTCGCCATTTAGAACTAAAATTCTGTATAAATTTTTTCTATATATCCAATGTTATTTTCTACCATTGAAATAAATTTAGGGGCAAGATCTGGATCAAATTGAGTTCCAGCGCCTTTTTGTATTTCTGATAGGGCAAATTCGATAGAAGCACCTTCCTTATATGTTCTTTTGGATACTATTGCATCAAAACAATCACATATTGATAAGATTCTTGCAAGAAAAGGAATTTGTCTACCAGCAATTCCTGTAGGATATCCTTTACCATCATATCTTTCATGATGATAGTACATTATTGGATATATATCTTTGTATATATCAGATACAGAGAAGATATTTGCAGCAATTACCGGATGAGTTTTAATTACAGTATATTCGTCATCAGTAAGTCTAGTAGTTTTTAGAAGAATATTATCTGGTATTCCTATTTTTCCAATGTCGTGAAATGCCGCAGCTATCTGTAAATCTGATATTTGATTTTTATCTAATTTTAAGTATTTAGAAAACACATCTGCAAGAAGTGTTACTCTTCTTGAATGTTCTTCAGTATAATGATCTTTTGCTCCAACAGTTTGTAATAAGATTTTTGCAAAATCTACTAAATAATGTTCTAAAGTAGAATTCATAGCTTTTATTTTATTGATTTGTTCAATATATTTTATACCACTTTGTATAAGCATAATTAAATTATCAAATCTGTTACTTTTTTCATAGTATGCTTGAATATCTAATTTTTGCATAACTTCAATTGAAGGTGCTAGATCTTTATGAATAGACATTAGAATAATATATATTTCTTTATTAAATTCTCTGACTGTTTCTACAATTTTATCGCCTTTTACTGGTGTCATCAAATAATTTACGATTAAAATATCATAAGTATTATTTTTTAGTTCCTCTATAGCAGATAGAGGTTCAGTATATGTTTTGACAAAATGTCCATATCGTCTAAGTACAACAGAAAGGACATCCATCATATTTACATCATCATCGATAACTAGTATTCTGGCGTTAACTAATTTATCGTTATTCATATATATTCACCTTTGCAATAGTATATCAAAATATAATAAAATAATCAAGAAAAACTGTCTTATGGTACAATTTATACACATTTTTTTATAAATTGTATAAAATCTATTGACAAAGCAGTAAAATAACATTATACTAGATATGCTTTTTATTAAGCTTATGTTAAGTGAATATATTTAAACTTATTCCAAAAAATATATTTGTATATATTTTTTCAATCAGATTTTTATTTTTAAATGTCGAATTTTATCTTATTATTTGTTCTGTTAGATATAAATAAAACCAAACCAAATCAAATTATATTTTTAGTCTATTTAATCTGAGAATATCTAACTTCATATAAATATAAAACATTATTATTATTCGTATTAAATATAAAAAAAATTCAGGATAACCTGAATTATATTTTAATTAGCTTTTGTAAAGCTCTATTTGAAACAACAACTATACTTTTTTCTATGATTGTATTGTAAAAAAGATCATAACTAAAGTATCTAGAACAATATTCACTTAGCATAACATATGTTTTGATAAATTTTTTATTTTTAATTGCTGTTTCACTAAATAATATGAAATATTTATTTTCGTATTTATATAATGTATTTTGACCAAAGAAAAGATTTTCATTTTTAGCTTTTTGGCAGAAATCTAATATTACATCAATAGAAGAAAACTCATATAGTCGTGAGTCTATCTTATAAAGCTGGGGAGTTTCCTTTTTTGTGTAATTGTTTAAGTCTGGTAAATCATCTGTTCTAGTGATAGTCAAAATAAAAGTATTAGTGTTATCTGAACTTGCTTCAATAAAAAGTTGAGAGTCTTCTAATTCAAATTCCTCATCAAGATTAGACTCTTCAATTAAACTCGTAAATAATTTTTTAGCTGCACTGTTATTTTTTTCTATATCATATAAAGTTATATTTCTCATTTCTAACTCTTCAAAAGATAAAATTATCTTTACTTTATTTTCATTAATTTTTTCTACTTTCATATTATCAGTCCTCCAAATAAGATGGCTATATTTTAATAATATGTATTATATAATCAATGAGTTACAATGTCAATATAAATTCTATACTCAAACTTTGAGGTAATCAGTAAATAAATGTTGCAAATTACATAAAAATGTGTTATAATGCTACATGTAAAATTCCTTACTATGTATATACATAGTCTGATGTCCACGAGGAGGTGAGTAAAGTCATGAATAGATATGAATCAGTTATAATACTTTCAGCTAATGCATCTGAAGAAGCTATGGCTGCTTTTGGTGAAAAAATGAAAGAATTAATTTCAGCTAATGGCGAGCTTACTAATGTAGAGGAATGGGGTAAGAAAACTTTTGCTTATGAAATTAAAAAGCAAAAAGAAGGTTTCTACACATTATTTACATTTAGTGCAAAACCAGAATTTATTGCTGAACTTGATAGAGTTCTAAGACTAGATGAAATCGTTTTAAAACACATGGTAGTTAGCTTAGAAGACTAATATAGGAGGTATGCGAAATGAATAAATTTCAATTTATGGGAAGATTAACAAGAGATCCTGAAGCCAGAGTATTACCAAATAGTAGTACACAAGTAACAACCTTTTCTCTTGCAGTAAACAGAAGATTTGCTGATGCAAATGGAGAAAGAAAAACAGATTTCTTTAATCTAACAGCTTTCGGTAAACTTGCAGATTTTTGTGCTAAGTATTACAGAAAAGGACAACAAGTGTTAGTCGAAGGAAGAATCCAAAACAGATCATGGGACGATCAAAATGGTCAAAAAAGATATGCAACAGACTTTATAGTTGAAAATGCATATTTTGCAGATTCAAGAAGAGATCAAGATATGTCTGCTGGAGTACCTTCATCTAGTATGGATGGTGAATTTATTACTGTTGATGATACAGATGATTTACCATTTTAATTTAAATTAGTTGATAGGAGGAAAATTTAAAATGGCTGATAATAAAAAAAGAGGCGCAAGAAACGACAAACCATATAGAAGACCTAGAAAAAAAGTTTGCGTATTTTGTGCAGATAAAGTAGAAGACATCGATTATAAAGATGCAGAAAAATTAAGAAAATATGTTAGCGATAAAGGTAAAATTCTACCAAGAAGAGTAACTGGATGTTGCGCTAAACACCAAAGAAAAGTAACTGTAGCCGTTAAAAGAGCTAGAACAATAGCTTTATTACCATATACAGTAAAATAATAACAAAGCAACCAGATAAAAATCTGGTTGCTTTTTACTTCTTGATTATTTTGTCTTTATGTGATACTATCATGTAAAATTAGAGGTGTAATATATGGAAAAAATAATAGAAATTACTTTGACAGATAAAGAGGATTTTTTGGATAAATATAATAAAAAGAAAGTTACAAATGAAATTGTAGACTATATTATTAGGCAATCAATGTATGTTACAAAAACAGATAAAGTAAAAATAATTATAAATAAGAAATGTAGAATCGAGCAAAATTGCATTCAAATGATAAAGGATGCATTAAATGAAGAGTATAATAATAGTATGAAGTTGCATCACAGCATTGACATAAAGCAAACTTTCTTAGTGTTGCTTGGTATTATTGCTCTTATTTTATATTCTATAACAAAAGATGAAATAATCTGGGGAGAATTATTTTTAATTGCTGGCTGGGTAGGAATATGGGAAGCGATGGATTTAGAATTATTTGATGATGCTTGTGAAAGAAGAAAAAGAAAAACTTTAAAGAAATTATTATCAAGTGAGATAATAGAAAACGATATTTTATAAACTATAAATCACTAATAAATATTATTTACATATAATATTTTGAGGTGATTTTTTTGTCTAATTTTAAAATAGGAGATATAGTAGCAAGAAAGTCATATAATTATGATGTGTTATTTAGAATTAAGTATATTCATCCAAATGGAATGGTAGATTTGGTTGGAATTACTGTAAGAATAATAGCAGACGCAGAAGAATATGATTTAAAGCTCATTACAAAACAAGAATTGGATGCAAGATTAAAAAATATAGAAAATTCTAGGAAAATGAAGATGGATAGGTCGTATAATAATTTAAAAAATAAAAGCTATAAGTTTAAGTATTATAGGGAACCTAATCCTTATAATGTTTATCAAAAAGATAAAATAATGAATATGCCAGCTAGAATAATACATATAGACGGAGACCCAGATTACTGTATACAAAGCAAAAACTTATATAAAAAAATGGGAGTAAACTCATATATATTTAATATAGAAGAAAAAGAACAGTATAGACAAGTACTACCTCTTTTGCAAAAATATCGACCACAGTTGCTGGTTTTAACAGGACATGATGCGTTTATAAAAAGAAGGAATGATATATATAATGTTGACAATTATAAAAATTCAAAGTATTTTATTCAAGCGGTGCTAGAAGCAAGAAAATATGAACATAATTTAGACGATTTAGTAATATTTGCTGGGGCGTGTCAGAGCTATTATGAGGCAATAATATCTGCGGGGGCAAATTTTGCTAGTGCACCTAAAAGGGTACTCATAGATATGACAGATCCTATGATTGTGGCAGAAAATGTTGCATTTACTCCAGTAAATGAATATGTGTCATTAGAAAATATAATATCAAACACAAGAGAGGGAATACAAGGAATTGGTGGCATACAAACTAGAGGCCAACTTAGATATAGTATTCCAGGAATGTAAAAAAAGAAGCCTTAAAAAAGGCTTCTTATTTATCTAAATTAATTATTTGTTAAGCATTTTAGCTAAGCTAGCTTTTTTTCTAGATGCAGTGTTTTTTGCAAGAACACCTTTAGTCCAAGCTTTGTCTATTTTGCTAACAGCTTCATTAAATAATTCTTCTTTGTTGCTTGCATTTTCTTTAACAGCAGCTTCGAATGCTTTAACAGCTTCTTTATAAGCTTTTTTAGTAGCTCTGTTTTGAAGAGTTTTTGCTTCGATAACTTTTACTCTTTTTTTAGCTGATTTAATATTTGGCATTAAATTGCACCTCCTTATGTGTACGTTAACAATTTACTTAAACATTCTAACATAAATAAGAATAAAAATCAAGACATTTGTCTAAAAATAATGAAAAACTATTCTTCTGTTAACATATTTCTATATTCAGAAGCTAAATAAAGAGAACCAGTTATAAGTATTAAATCTGTATTTTCTTTTTTTATTAAGTAATCATATGCATCTTTTAAAGAAGAAAAAGATGTGGCATTAATATTTAACTTTTTAGACATTGATATTAGTTTTTTATTATCAACTGAATCCTTATATGTATTATTATATTCTACAAATAAGATTTCCTGAAAATATGAAGAGATTTCGTTTATAAAACTTTCGTAATCTTTACCTTGTGTAAAAGACATTATTGCATAGTTTTTCTTACCTTTATATTCATGTAAAAATTCTTTTAGTGCTTTTGCACCAGCAATATTGTGAGATCCATCTAAAAATACAGCTGGAGAGTCGTTTAATTTTTCAAGCCTTGCAGGAAAGTTTGTTTCAAATATTCCAGTGTTTATAGCAGAAAATGGTATTTTATATCCTAGATTTATAAGTACATTTGATGCGAGTATTACCATTAGCGCATTATATATTTGGTATTCGCCAATTAAATTAAGTTTATAATATGTTCCTTTATAACTAAAGTAATTGATGCTATGATTGCTTTTTACTATGTCTAATAATTTTAAACTAGGAACATATAGCTTATTATTATTTTTTAAACAATATTGTCTGATTGTTTCTAATACTTCTTTGGTTTGTTTTGGATATGTAATTGTTATTTTATTTTTTTTAATTATTCCACATTTTTCACTAGCTATTTCTTTTAATGTATTGCCTAAAAAATTACAATGATCATAGTCAATTAAAGTTATTATAGAAATAATAGTGTTTGTAATAATGTTAGTCGGATCAAGTCTTCCTCCCATTCCTACTTCTAAGCAAACTATATCGCAATTGTTTTCTTTAAAATATAAAAATGCTATTGCGGTTATTATTTCAAATCCAATTGGTGCATCACCATCTTTTTCCATTTCATTTATTATTGGATCTAATTTTTTTATATATTTTTCTAAATCTGCGTTAGATATAAATTCGTTGTTAATTTGTATTCTTTCATTAAAAGATATTATGTATGGTGAAATATATTTTCCAACTTTATATCCACTGGATTTTAGTACGTTGGCAAGCATAGTAGTTGTTGAACCTTTACCATTAGTACCCGCAATATGGATAAATTTCAAACTATCTTGTGGACACTCTAATTTTTTCATTAGTTTTTCCATACGAGAAGTATCTTTAACATCTTTTATTGAGTTTCTCTTTTTATATATGTAAGTAATAATTTCTTCATTTGTCATAATTAACCTCCGTGTAAAACTAAGATGGGTAAATATTAAAAGTTAAGTATGTCCTTTATTTTAGATTTTAACTCTTGTTCATTGCAATCATTAGATACTTTGAACACTTTTATATTTGGATAATTAGATGAAATTTCATCTGCCATCTTAAGATATTGATTTTGTTGATTTATACTGCTTTCAATAGTAAATTTAGCATAATCTAGTACAGCTTTACCGTCTCTTGATAAACGATTTGCAAATAAATCAGTATTTTCAAGATACAAAGTAATGTAATATATATCAAAATCAAGTTTGCTAAATTTTTCTAGCAAGTCTTCATATACATCCGAAAATTTATACTGCTTAAAATCTAGTCTGCAATAAATTTCTTCTGTGAAAAATGTTCTATCAAAAACTAAATTTATACTTTTGTTTTCCATTCTTTTTATATAATCAAGCAAATCTACATACATATCTTTTGCTTTTTCTTTTCCAGATGGAGTGCTATCGGATGTACCACATAGCCTATATAAGTTAGTGTATTTTAGCCCATGACGAATAAAATCTGTTACTGTTGTTTTTCCGGCACCTTGAGGGCCTTCAACTATAATTAATTTTGAGTTTGCCATTTTTATCACCTTAACCTTCTCTTGGAGTAGTGATTAATTCACTATATGGAAATTCTTTTTCTATAAATTTACAAAAATCTCTAAATTCTCTTTGTTTATGATTTCTTCTTGCTCTATAAACATTTCTCATTATTTCATAATTTCCAGTCCATGTAGATTTAAAGTTATAACTTTGTGGTGAGTCAAAGACAATTTCTCTCCATAAAGACATGGCTTCTTCCATTTTACCATCAGTTTTTAATTGTTGAAATTCAGCAATTCTTTTATTTAAATCTTCAATAACATATTTTCTAAATGGAGTAATATTTATATTTCCTTGTTCATCGTCTAAGCTAAAATCGTCAAAAGTTAGTAGTCGTGTACCAAGTTTATGCATTCTGCTTGTGCTATTTCTTACTGTAGCAACTTTATATGTGTCAAAATCCCACCACCAAGACATTGGAGCAGTTATGTCCATTGATACAAATATTTGTCTTAAAAATTTAGAATGATCAGATCCTGACTTAGTCAATTTTAATGCTAATGCTAGATCTTTTTCACCTACTACGTATTTTCCTGTTTCTTTATCATAATAACTATCACTTTTATCCCAAGATTCTAAAGGGTTACGCATTCCCCTTAATGCACCTTCAAAATTTAAGACTTCTAAATTTTCTACTTTTATCATATTTCTACCTCCCAAAGTTATCAATATAATACATCAAAACGTTAAAATATTCAACGATATAAGCAAAAGTAAAAATAATGTAATAATGGGTTGGACATGGCATATATTTTTATGTAAAAGTAACAGTAGGTGTGGCTTAAATATACTAAAATGGGGATAATTTTAATATGTGTAAATAAAATGAAATCTTTTTACATAATTTTCTTAAAAAAGCTTGCAATTTTTCTACTCATAATGTATAATATTGATGTTGATTTGCGTTGAAGTAGAATGTGGCTACCCAGAGAGGTAGGGAACTTCTATGGAGCATGTCTGATTTTAAATCGGGCGGCAAGTATAGATTAACGTGTATTTGCCAAATTCCTACATGTGTAGAATTTGGTTTTAATATATGTAAAATATGAAACACACGGGGTGGTGTAAAACTTGTCAAACCGGCAAACTATAGAAAAGGAGTGTTTTACATATGTCAAAAGAACAAACTAAAAAAATGAGAATAAGACTTAAAGCTTATGATCATGTTGTACTTGAACAAGCTGCAACAAAAATTGTTGAAGTAGCTAGAAAAACTGGATCTGAAGTATCAGGACCAATTCCACTACCTACTGAAAAAGAAATCATTACAATATTACGTTCTCCACACAAACATAAAGATTCTAGAGAACAATTTGAAATGAGAACTCACAAAAGAGTTATAGATGTTCTTGCACCTAACCAAGCAACTGTTGACGCATTAATGTCAATTGATATGCCAGCTGGTGTAGATATCGAAGTTAAATTATAATAGACTTCTTAAAGTTTTGATGGGTCAACCTAAAACGATAGGCAATGACATACCCTGACATTAAAATTAATATTGAAGTTTAAACAGAGTAAATTAAAGGGAGGAAATCAAAAATGGTTAAAGAAATTTACGGAACAAAAGTTGGTATGACTCAAATTTTTGATGAAAATGGAGTAGCTATACCAGTTACAGCTATCGAAGCTAAACCTTTAACAGTAGTTGCTAAAAAAACTGCAGATAAAGATGGATACAATGCAATTGTAGTTAGCTTTGGAGATGTTAAAGAAAAAAATGCAAACAAACCTCACAAAGGAATATTTGCAAAAGCAGGTGTTGAAATTCAAAAATACCTAAGAGAAATTAAAGTTGAAAATGTAGATGAATATGAAATTGGAAGCAAAATCACTGTTGATGCTTTTACAACTGAAGACAATGTAGATGTACAAGGAACTTCAAAAGGTAAAGGATTCCAAGGTGTTATCAAGAGACATGGACAACACAGAGGACCTATGGGACATGGTTCTATGTATCACAGAAGACCAGGTTCAATGGGATCTACAACAACTCCAGGTAGAGTATTTAAAGGTAAAAAATTACCAGGACACATGGGAAGTAAAACTTCTACAATTTTAAACTTAGAAGTTGTTAAAGTTGACGCTGACAAAAATGTTATTTTAGTAAAAGGTTCTATTCCAGGAGCTAAAAAAGCTGTTGTTAGAGTAAGAAAAAGTGTAAAGTAGTAGGAAGGAGGAGAAATAAATGCTAAAAGTTGACGTTTTAAATATGGATGGTAAAAAAGTAGAAGACATCGAGTTAAACGAAAATGTATTTGGTATTGAAGTAAATGAAGTTGCTGTACATGCTGCACTTGTAAACTTCCAAGCTAACCAAAGACAAGGAACTCAATCTACTAAAACAAGATCTGAAGTAAGTGGTGGCGGAAGAAAGCCATGGAAACAAAAAGGAACTGGTAGAGCTAGACAAGGATCTATAAGAGCTCCACAATGGATTAAAGGTGGTATTGCTTTAGGACCAAAACCTAGATCATACAGATATACAATTCCTAAGAAAGTTAAACAACTTGCATTCAAATCTGTACTTACTTCTAAAGTACAAGAAGGAAAACTAGTTGTAGTTGATAAAATAGAACTTAACGAAATTAAAACAAAAAATATGGTTAATGTTCTTACAAATCTAAAAGTAAACAATGCATTAGTTATGCTTGATGAAAAGAACTTAAATGTTCAAGCATCAGCTAGAAACATTGAAAATGTAAAAACTACTTTAGTAAACACTATGAATATATTTGATTTATTAAAATATGATTCATTAGTAGTAACTAAAGATGCTGTTAAGAAATTAGAGGAGGTGTACGCATAATGAGACACGCAGAAGACGTTATAATTAAACCTATAATGACTGAAAAAAGTTATAGTGAAATTGCAAACGGAAAATATACTTTTGAAGTTGCTTTAAATTCTTCAAAAGTTGAAATAAAAAATGCAGTTGAAGAACTATTCGGAGTTAAAGTATTAAAAGTAAATACTTTAAGATATGACGGAAAAGCTAAAAGAGTTGGAGTACACCAAGGGGTAACTAAAGCTTGGAAAAAAGCTATAGTAAGTATTGATACTAACCCAGCAGATGTTAAATATCTTGCAAAAGGTGGAAAAGAAACTAAAGTTAACAAAAAATACAAAACTGAAATCGAAGAAATTAGTTCAGCATTTGGAAATAACTAGGAGGGAATAAAAAATGGGAATAAAATCATTTAAACCTGTTACTCCATC
>CANCXL010000014.1 GCA_947381905.1 uncultured Clostridiaceae bacterium
TTAAAGTGTCTTTGCTAAAACTTAATTTGAATTTAAAATAACTACAGTTGAAGTAATTAATTCAAACTCAAAAAATAAAAGTTTGCCTAACTTAATTATACCATTTTTTGGCATAAAATTCAATTTTAGAATATTTGGTATATAAATATTAATAATGTTAACTTTTAATATATATAATTAAAAATACGACATTTTTCTTGATAAAAATACATTTGTGTAATATAATCTGTTTTACTTAATTATAATTAGTTTAAAATTATTACAGTTAATAATTTATTTTGATTAAAGGAGGAGATATATATGACTAATGAAATTAAGAATAAGGAGTCTAAATTTACTACTCTTGATTATTTCTATTATTATATAAAAGGGTATGCTATTGCAATCGAATATAAATATACAATAATTGCTTTAAGTATAGCTTTTAAATATTATGAGAAATGTTTAGCAAAGGGTAGTTCTAGATTTTCTTATGTGTTAATTGATGCATATGATTTGATTTCATCTGGGGCAGCTAATGATTATATTTGTGCATATACAATTATTCAAGATGTCATAGAGGAATATAGTAAAAGCGATAACATAGAGGAGTTTTCTAAAAAGTATTCTCTTACAGAAAAAAATATAGATACAATAATCGAGCTAAGTTCTGAGGAAAGGTATAATCATGCAATTGAGACTAACCCATTAAAGGGTGTTACAAAAGATAAAATTATGCCTAAAAATCTAGCATATGATCAAGTGGATAAAGTTTACGAGTTTATAGAAGAATATGCAAAGCTTAATGAGTATAAAAATACTTTGATTGCTTTAAAAGTTGCATCTAAACTTCATGAAGGCCAAAAAAGAAAGGGAGGTCAACCATATATAATCCATCCACTATATATTACATTAAAAATAATATATTCTGGAACAGATGATGACATTACTTGTGCTGCGTCATTACTTCACGATGTTATTGAGGACAATGAAGAGATGTACAGTTGTAATGGTGAGCTTCTTATTACAAGATATGGTTTAGATTTAGAGGTAGTAAGGATAGTTAGACTTCTTACTAAGCCTAAAGACTATAAGATTACAGATCCATTTGAAGAGAAATATTATGAGGGGGTAAACTCAGATATAAGAGCAACAAATATTAAACTTCATGACAGAACAGACAATTTAAGCACAATTGAAGTATTTAAGTTAGAAAAAATGATTTCATATGTAGATGAAACTAAAGAAAGAGTATATCCATTACTTATACAAAAAAATTACTATCCAGAATATTCACAAGCATTTACAAATGTTAAATATGTATTGCGTTCAAATTGTGAGGTGATAGAGTCAATTTTAAGAAGAAAGCCTGCAGTAATAGACTTTACTGGCTATCAACGTACTCTATTCTTTATTAAAGGATATGCTAAAGGTAAAAATATGGATAATACTTTAAAAGCTCTATCTATTGCATGTAAAATGCATGAAGGACAATTAAGATCTCTTGGTGATCCATTTATCATTCATCCGCTTCGTGTAGCATTGTATTTAATTAATTTAAAGATTAACGATGATGCAACTTGTGCAGCAGCACTATTACATGAAGTATTTAAAAAATGTGGAGTAACAGATGGTGGTGATATGATAACAAAAAAATATGGGCTATCACCAGAGGTATTTGAACTTGTAAAATTGGTTTCAAAACCTGAAGAAATGTCAAGAGAAGAGTATTATTTTAACCTATCTCAAAACTATAAGGCGTTACTAATTAAGTTATCTAATAGAGCCAATACTTGTACAATTCTTAATACTTATGATCAAGAAGATATAGATGAGTACATTTTTGAGTGTAATCAATTTGTATATCCTTTATGTCAGTATGGAGTAGAGAATTATTCTAAGTATTCACATCAAATAAATATAATGAGGTCTCATATTTATCAAATATCTAATATTGTTTCATATTTAACACATATAGAAAAAGATGAAGATTCTAAAACACTAAAAAGAGATAATAGTAATTAAATAAAATACATCACTAAATAATTAGTGGTGTATTTTTTTCGTCAATTTTAGTTTATATTTTTATATAAAATAATCTTTTTTCTACAAAATCTTTAATAATAAAATAGTATAACTTAATTATCTAAGAGGTGGTTATATGATAGAGGAGGTTTTAAGGGTTTTACCTTCATATATATCAAATGAAATAGTAAAGCTAAATTGTGCCAACAATATAACAGAAATAAGAATAAGAACTAAAAGTAAAATTATAGTTAGATGCTCTAAAAATGAGTATATAATAGATTTTATTACTACACCAAAGATAATACTTGATATACTTTTAAATGTGTCTAAAAACTCAATATATGCAATACAAAACGATATTAATAACGGATTTGTTGTAATAAGAGGCGGTCATAGGATAGGGATTTGTGGAGAGGTTGTATATGTTGATTCAAAAATAAAAAACATAAAAAATATATGTGGATTAAATATACGTATTGCAAGGCAAGTATTTGGTTGTGCAGATTTAGTACTTCCTAAAATAATAAAAGGAAATACAATGTTAAATACTCTTATTGTTTCTCCGCCTGGTTGTGGTAAAACTACGTTATTAAGGGACATAGTAAGACAAGTAAGTAATGGAATACCATCACTAAATTTTTCTGGTAAGAATGTAAGTTTAGTAGATGAAAGAGGAGAAATCGCATCAATTTATGAGGGAGTACCAAGCTTAGATGTTGGAGTAAGAACCGATGTTATGAGTAATGCTATAAAATCATCGGGTATGAAGATGATGATAAGATCTATGTCTCCAGATATAATAGCTACAGACGAAATTGGAAAAAAGGAAGATATACAAGCTATTAAAGAGGCTGTTCTTTCTGGAGTTAGTGTTATATTTACAATTCATGGTGATTCGTTAAATAGTATTAATAAAAATGATGATATTAAAGAACTACTTAATCTTAATATTTTTTCTAAAATTATAATATTATCTAATGGAAAAATTCCAGGGATAGTTGAAAAAATATATGATACAGAATCATTAGGAGGTGCTATATGATATTTATTAAAATAATGATTTCTATAGTGATACTTCTTATCACATCATATATAGGAATAGAAATGGCTTCTGCTTTAAAAGAAAGAGAAGAAATACTTACAGACTATATTACTTTTTTAAGAATGGTGCAAAATGAAATGGTATATATGTCTAATAGCCTTCCTACATCTTTTGAAATGGCAAGGCAGAAAATAAACTCGAGGCTAAAAGACGCAATTGGTGCTATAGTTATAGATATGAGTGAATATGGCGCAAACAAAATAGATGCTTCTATTACTGAAAATATTAATAATTTGGATTCATTAAAGCCATATGATAAAGAGTTAATAATATCTACTTTAAAAAACCTCGGAAGAAGCGATTTAGATTCTCAAAATAATATAATAGAAAACAATTTGCAGATTATGCAAAAGCAGATAAAAGAGGCAAATACATTAAAGATAAAAAGTTCAAAAGTATATAAGACAATAGGAGTTATAACTGGATTAATAATTGTAGTTATATTCATATAAGGAGGGGTAATATGGATATAGATTTATTATTTAAAATAGCTGGTGTTGGTATTTTAATAGCAGTTTTAAATCAAGTGTTAAGTAAGGCTGGAAGAGAAGATCAAGCAATGATGACAACTCTTACAGGAGTTATAATAGTTTTAATGATGGTTATTTCAAAAATTAGTGAATTATTTAATTTGGTAAGGGATACTTTTAATTTGTAATGACAATATTTAAAGTAATTGGATTTGGAATTATCGCTGTATCATTAATAATTATTTTAAAGCAACAAAAACAAGAAATTGCTTTACTATGTGTAGTTGCTTCGTCAGTAATAATGCTTACTTTTATATTTGATGATTTAAAAAATGTAATCTCGTTAATAGATAAACTTGTTATAGATTCGGCTATAGATAGTTCGTTTTTAAAAATAATACTTAAAGTAATAGGAATATCATATATGGTTGAATTTGGAAAAGATATTTGTAAAGATGCAGGAGAAAATGCAATAGCAAATAAGATTGAAATGGCAGGCAAAGTAATAATAGTATCACTTTCTATTCCAGTCATTGCATCTTTATTAGATATTGTTGCAGAACTTGTTTAGTATGAAAAACAAAAAAATATTTTTTTTATGCTATTGCTTTATGGCTATTTTTATTTTTAGCAATATAGTAATAGCAAATGAGATTACAGATAATATAAGTAATAGCTTTAATGTAGATAAATATGTTAGCACTTTTGATGAATATCTTAAACAAAACGAAATAGATGATGTACAAATAAAAGAAATATATTCGGATTTAATAAATGGTAATGGGGTAAAGTATGATTTTATTTTAGATAAGATTGCAAATAATCTTGTAAGTCAAATAAAAACCAGTGTAAAGTCTGTGTCAACACTTCTTGTAATAATTATAATTCTTGCTGTAGTATCAAGTTTAGAACTAGATAAAAATAGTGATGTGATTAGAATTACTAGGCTCATAGTACTTGTTTGTGTAAGTAGTATACTTTTAAAAAATTATATAGAAATAGTAAATATATTTAATAATGTAGTAAATACTATGTCACTTTCTCTTCAAACAGTATCAACGTTTCTTATGGGAATACTTGTTGCAAGTGGGAAAATAACAAGTATTGGAATAGTACAACCTATTTTACTATTTATTTCAAATTTTATTTGTGTGATAACAAAGTACATAGTGATTCCTTTCTTTACAATATCTATAGTTATAAATATTGTATCAAGGATTTCTGAAAATATTAAGCTAGATAGTTTTTCATCTATGTTTAGAAAGATGTCTCTTTATATATTCTCAACATGTATTGCAATTTTTGTTTTAGTTCTTTCTATGGAGACAAGTGTTACAAAATCTATAGATAATATGTATTTTAAAACTACTCAAAATATAATATCTAATGCAGTTCCAGTAGTTGGAAAGTTTTTATCTGATAGTTTAAATACTGTGCTTGGAGCAACTGAACTTATTGGAAAAGTCGGAGGTATAGTGTCTATTATATCAGTATTATTAATTGTAGGAATTCCAGTTATAAAAATTCTAGTAATAGTATTTTTATATAAAATATTAATTGCTTTTTCTGAACCTATAAATACTGATGATAATATAATTAAATTTATAGAAGGATTTGAAAAAGTATATAAAGATATGCTTGGAATACTAGTAGGAGTA
Source organism: uncultured Clostridiaceae bacterium (assembly GCA_947381905.1). Classification (GTDB taxonomy): domain Bacteria; phylum Bacillota; class Clostridia; order TANB77; family CAG-465; genus CAG-465. Next base: position 5,238 of record CANCXL010000014.1, read on the forward strand.
ATGGTTTTAGTTTTAATGACAACAGGAATACTCATGAGTTTGATAAGTCATATTAGTGCATAGGGGGGAGTTATATGATATATATATTTAAATCTTGGATACAATCAATTTTATGTATAGGAATATTATTTACGATTATAAGAATAGTACTTCCTAATACGAATTTAAAAAAATATACGTATTCACTTATTGGTATTGTTACTATAATTGCTATTTTTAATCCAGTAATTACTTTTGCAAGAAATAATAATATAACAACAATTAAAGATATTTTTTTAAATTCAACTGAGCTTGCAAATAAAAATATAAACTATACAGATATCTCAAATTATGAAGAAGTAAATAAAAATAATGTTAAAGAAAATTTTAAACATACTGTTGAAGAAGATATAAAATTAAAGATACAAGAAAATATAAATTCAAATGTTGATGTAAATATTGAGATAACTGACACATATAATATAAAGAAAATTAATATTATTATATATGAAGATACTCCTTTTGATATTTCTACATATTTAAGTTCTGAATATGATTTAGATAAAAAAATAATTGAAATAAAAAAGGAGGGGTAGTATATGGGATATTTAGAAACACTAAAAAATATAACAAAAGATAAGAAGAAAAAAAATGAGAACTTAATACTTCTTCTTGTACTACTGGTAATATTACTAATTAGTATGAATTATATTTTTAAAGATGAAAAAAAATCTAAAGAAAATTTAGTAAGTCAAAAACTAGAAGAGAACAAGGAAAGTACTAATAATGACATAGAAAATAAAATAGCAAATATATTAAATCAAATTAGTGGTGTTACAGATATTTCAGTAATAATTAACTATTCCAATGCGGGGAAAAATGAATATGCATATGACACAAAAGAGATTATAAATGATGATGGAAATACAACAAGTATTGAAAAAACAATTGCATATAATAACGAAAATGGAAATAAAGTCGCCATAACATCAATAGAGTATTTGCCACAAGTTGAAGGGGTTATTATAGTTGGAAATGGACTCTCAAGTAGTGAAAACAAGCAAAAGATAGCAACAGCTGTAGGAAATTTACTAGGTGTTGCATCATATAAAGTTCAAGTTTTTAATAAATAGGAGGTAGTATTATGTTTAAAAATAAAGAGAAGATTAAAAGGTATGCATTTGCTGGAGTATCATTTTGCTTTATGATAGCCATTGCAGGATATATTAATTATAAATATGATCCTGAAAGAGAAAAAGATTTGGGTCAAACAGTATATGTAAGTTCAAACAATGATGAGGTTAATATATACTCTCAAGAAGTTCAAAAAGAGGATAAAATTACAAAATTTAGAAATGACAGAGACAATATGTATTCAGAACTTGCAAATAATTATTCTCAAATAATAAATAATGGTAATTCTAGTAATGATTTAATAGAACAATATCAAGAGAAATTAAGCACATTAGTAGAAGAGAAAAATCAAGTGCTGATGGTTGAAAATATTATAAAGTCTAAAGGAGTAGATGATGTGGTACTTGTTATTACAGCAGGGAAAAAGGCAAACGTTATAATAAAAAAACAAGAAATAGATGAAAGTATGATAGCACAAATAATGCAAACAGTTGTTGATCAATTAAATATATCTGCTAATAATATAACAATAGAAAATATAAATTAAGCTACATTTATTCTTCATTATGTTGATAATTATTAAAAATTAGTATAATATATATTATATCATAATATTGAAATTTATTTTCTTTTATGATAATATAAAATCGATTATGAATATTAAGGAGTGAAAGATATAGTGAAGGATAAGAAAAATATTTTAATTATAATAGTGTTATTAATTTTACTAGGATTTACAGGAGCATATGCACTATTTGGACCTAATGGATATAAAACAACAGAAAAAGGTAAAGCGTTTTTTAATGATGTTATTAAACTACAAGCAAACTTATCATATTATGTAGGATCTTCATATTCAGATGCATTTGGTGTATATTCTAAAGAGGAAATATTGTTAGGAACTACTACTGATGGTGAGAAAATTAAGGATAATATGGATAACTTATTACCAACATTAGTTGAACCAGAGAGTGCTCAAGATTATAAGGATGATACTAAATCATACAAATTGAATATGGAAAATATAAAAACTACATTAGGACTTAAAATGGATTCATACGAAGGGGTAACATTTTATGTTGTTGAAGGAGACTTAGTAAAAATCAAATTAGATTCTAAACCTGATTGGTGGAACGAAAACTATGATGATTTAATCCTAAAATAATTGGAGAGATGTGCCTATGAATAAAATAACTAGAAATATTTGTACAGTACTTGGAACTATAATTTTAGTTGCACTTGCAATTTTAGTTGTAATAAAACTTGCAAGAGATTTTAACGCTGAAAAATCAAAAGATATTGACTATATTAATGTTATAAATGAGCAAGAATATATTTGCTTAAATGGAACTAAAAATATAGAGAATATTAAAGATGAAATAGAAAAAGATATTGGAAAGAAAGTAGAGATTGCAGACACTGGAAGTCTAGATGCTATAGATATTTATTTTGTTGTAAAAGATGGAAACACATATAAATATATTACAAAAATAAAAGAAAATGAAAACGAAAAATTTGAAATAGCACAAGATACTGAAAATGATGCAAGGTATATTGTTCCAATTAATAAAATTGGAATAGATGTTTTTGTTTATACTGAACTTAAAGACTATAGTATAGACAAAGATGGTAATATAACATATACAAAAATGTAATAATAAAAGATGAAATCTATAAGGGATTTCATCTTTTTTTAAAAAACTCTTAAAAAATTAGTCGCATTATGGTATAATTATCTATGTAAATATGACTATATAGGAGGAAAATGATATGGAAGTTCAAGAAAAATTACCTATAGGCGAAGAGTTTATAAAAAGAAAAATACTTACTAAAAAAGAAGTAAACATTGTACTTAATTATCAAGAAGAGCATCCAGACCTTAAGTTTGGGGAAATTGTTGATGTCTTAGATATGTGTGATAAAGAAGCACTACTTGAAGTTTTATCTTCAAATCTTGAAGTTAAATCAGCAATAATTGAGAGAAAGCTTTCAATAAATCCATTAAATTTCTTACCGTCAGATATTATTATTACATATAGAGCATTGCCATTTGAAAAGGTTGGAAATACAATATGTGTAGCATTTGCAAATCCTCAAGATACAGAAATGGTGGAGTATGTAAGAAAATTAATTGCAAAAGAAGGATATGATATAGAGGTATATATAACTTTATATACAACAATTATGGCTCATATAGAGAAAATAAAAAATTCTAAAGAAATAAGAATGTGCTTTAGTGATACAGATGCAGAGCCAGAAATAAAAGAATCAGATATAGATGTTGCAATTCTTGAAGATCTAAAAAAATCTATGAGAAAATAGTAAAAACAATTATACAAATAAAGCAAGTAAACAAAATATTTTTAGTTTACTTGCTTTTATTAATTGTATGTATTTTTATTTCTTCTTAACATACATATTAGCAGGAGCAGGAATTTTAGTTATGGTATTAACCTTTATTACTGGTATTTCTCCGTTATATTCACCTTTTATTATAGATCCAGTAATTTCAATCCATTCATTTTCTACAAGTTTTAAGTCTCCTTTATATGAGCACATATAACCTGCAACTTGTGTATCATTATCTACTGTCATATATCTACCGCAAATAAAAAACTCGTCTTTAAAATCTGCAAGAGTATACACAAAACCAGATAATTTAATTGTCTTATTTACATTTTCATCTATATTGTTATGTATTTTTTCAATACAATCTACAAAGTTTTTATCTGTAATTTCATAATCAAACTTATCTATATTAGAATTTGTTTCTACCATATTATCTTTTATTCCAAACTCTACAATAGATGCAATAATTGCACCACAAATAATACATCCAATTAGAATTTTTTTATAATTTAATTTAACATTTAAAATGAACATATATGCCTCCAGTATACTTACTAATTATATATTCATTTTTAATGAAAATATTACTGGTAAATATGTGAAAAAAAAGCATAATTCTGTTTTAATTTTAATTTATATATGATATAATTACACCAAAATGGGGGCAAGAAGTATGAAACTTATAGAAAAAATATTTGGAACATATAGTGGAAGAGAAATTAAAAAAATTGAACCACTAGTAGATAAAATAGAATCTATTGAAGAAGATTTAAAAAAGCTATCAGATGATGAGTTAAAAGCTAAAACAGAAGAATTTAAAAAGAGATATAAAGAAGGAGAAACATTAGATGAGCTTTTACCAGAAGCATTTGCAACAGTTGCAGAAGCTTCTAGTAGGGTACTTGGAATGAGACATTTTAGAGTACAACTTATAGGTGGTATTATCATACACCAAGGAAGAATTGCAGAAATGAAGACTGGTGAAGGTAAAACATTAGTTGCTACATTACCAGTATATTTAAATGCTATTTCTGGAAAAGGTGTACACGTTGTAACAGTAAACGATTACCTTGCAACAAGAGATAGTAGATGGATGGGAAAATTATATAATTTCTTGGGTCTTACAGTAGGGCTTATTGTACCTAATATGAGTCCTGATGAGAAAAGAGCAGCATATAATGCAGACATAACTTATGGAACTAATAATGAACTAGGATTTGATTATTTAAGAGATAATATGACTATGGATAAAGAGTCTATGGTTCAAAGAGAGTTAAATTTTGCAATCGTCGATGAAATTGATAGTATTTTAATTGATGAGGCAAGAACTCCCCTTATAATTTCTGGTAATGTAAATAAACAAAGTGATTTATATAAAAGAGCAGATGCTTTTGCAAAAACACTTAAACCTAGAAAAATTGTTGAAAGTGACGATAAAACTATAGATGAAACAGATGACGATTATGATTATATTATAGATTTAAAAGCAAAAACTGTAGCTTTAACTAATACAGGTACTAAAAAAGCAGAAAAATTCTTTGGTATAGAATCTTTGTCTGACGTGTCTAATTTAACAATTTCACATCACGTAAATCAAGCATTACGTGCATATGGGATTATGCATAAAGATCAAGATTATATTGTAAGAGATGGGCAAGTATTAATAGTTGATGAATTTACTGGACGTATTATGGATGGAAGAAGATATAGTGATGGTCTTCATCAAGCAATTGAAGCAAAAGAAGGCGTTACTATTGCAAATGAGTCACAAACTCTTGCTACAATTACTTTCCAAAACTATTTTAGACTATATGAAAAACTTGCAGGTATGACTGGTACTGCTAAAACAGAAGAGGAAGAATTCAAGGGTATATATAAACTAGATATAGTTGAAATTCCAACTAATAGACCGGTACAAAGAGTAGATTATAATGATGTAGTGTATAAAAATCAAAATGCAAAATTTAATGCAATTGTTGAAGAGGTAGCAGAGTGCTATGAAAAAGGTCAACCAGTTTTAGTTGGTACTGTATCAATAGATAAATCAGAAGCGATTAGCAATTTACTTAAAAGAAAGAAAATACCTCATCAAGTATTAAATGCAAAATTTCATGATAAAGAGGCAGAAATTATTGCACAAGCTGGTAAATATAAAGCTGTAACTATTGCAACTAATATGGCTGGACGTGGTACAGATATTATGCTTGGTGGTAACCTTGAATATATGGTAAGATCTGAACTTGCTAAAAAGGGATATGAGCCAGAGGAAATAGAACTTGCAATAACTCCAATAGACAATACAAACGAAAGAGTAATTCAAGCCAAAAAAGATATGAAAGCTATTGAAGAAAAATATAGACCAGAAATTCAAAAAGAAAAAGAAAAAGTAATTGAAGCTGGTGGATTAAGAATTATTGGTAGTGAAAGACATGAGTCTCGTCGTATAGATAATCAGTTAAGAGGTCGTGCTGGACGTCAAGGGGATCCAGGTGCTTCTCGTTTTTACATAGCTTTGGATGATGACTTAATGAAACTATTCGGCTCAGATAGAATGATGAGTGTAGTAGAAACATTAGGACTTCCAGATGATGTACCAATACAAATGAAAATGTTAACAAATACAATTGAAGGTGCACAAAAGAAGGTTGAAGGAAGAAACTATTCTATAAGAAAGAATGTACTTGAATATGATGATGTAATGAATCAACAAAGGGAAATTATATATAGACAAAGAAGAGAAGTAATTGCAGCAGATGATATTTCTGTAATAGTTAAGAAACTATATGATGGAATATTGCAAAATGTTGTAAATGATTATTTTGTTGATGCAGATAATGTTGATACAGTAGATTATACAGCAGTAAACGCATATTTAAAGAACATTTTTGGTGAAGATGATATAGTTAATAAAGATGATATAAAAAGCCTTAATGAAGAAGATATGCTTGAATTACTACAAAACAAAATATCTAAAATATATGATGATAGAGTTGAGGAAGCTAAAAAATTAAATATTGAAGATCAATTTAATAAAATTGCAAAATATTTAGTACTTAACACTGTTAATCAAAAATGGATGGATCACATAGATGCAAATACAGCTCTAAAAGAGGGTATAGGATTACGTGCATATGCTCAAACAAATCCTATACAGGCATATAAAATTGAATCATATAATATGTTTGAAGAACTTAATAATTCAATAAGAACAGAAGCTGTAAAAGCAGTATTTTCTCTAAAACCAAGAAAAAAAGAAGAAGTAATGAATGTAAGAGTAGCAAATTCTGTTACTAATATGTATACAAATAGTTCAGGTGAAGATACTCCAAAAAGAAAACCAGTAAAAGTAGAAAAGAAAATAGGTAGAAATGACCCTTGTCCTTGTGGAAGTGGTAAGAAGTATAAACAATGTTGTGGAAAGTAAGATAAACTAAATAAAGTTAAAAAATAACAAATAAAATATGAGCTAAATAAGGATGTCAGCAAAATAATTTTGTTGACATCCTTGATAGTTTTAGAATAGGTGTAAGATTATAAATACATTAGTTAAACAAATATAAAAAAGGGGTGTTTGCATGAAAAATAAAAGTGTTATATTTATTTTTACAATATTTGTATTAATAGTTGTAAGTATTATTATAGTATTTATAAATATGAATAAAACGTATCGCAATGAATTAAGCATTGACAAAAAGGTTATACTTGCAGAAAAGTCCTATATTAATTTTGCTTGGGGATTTAATTATAGTGGTATGGCTATTTTTAATGATGGAACTATTTATGAATGGAATTTTGTAGGTAATCGTAAAGATTATGATGTTAATAATTTAAAAGAATATGTAGATAATGTGCAATAAGGAGTAAAAAATATGGAAAAATTTTATTTAGAAGTGCCAAATATTGATAGAAAAGAAGATGCAATTGAATATATAAATGAATTTTATAAGTTCAATTCAAATATAAATGGAACTGGAGGCTTGCAGAGATTTTTGGACAACTATGATTCTTGGTTAGATAAACTTCAAGAAGATTATGTTAGAATTCCAAATGAAGAAAAAGTACCAGCAAGAACATATTTTTTAATAAGGGTAAATGATAATAAAATTGTTGGAATGGTAAATATAAGACTTGCACTTAATTCTAAATTAAAAAAATATGGCGGAAATATTGGTTATAGTATAAGACCTACTGAAAGAGGAAAGGGATACAATAAAATTAACTTATATTTAGCTTTAAAAGTATGTAAGCAATATGAAATTAAAAAAGTAATAATGGATGCAGATAAAGATAATATAGCTTCATGGAAAACAATGGAATCTTTAGGTGGTATAAATACTAAGGTTTTCTTAGATACTAAACATTCCAATACCATTGTAAAAGATTATGAATTTGATGTGGAAAAATCTTTAAAAAGCAATTTAGACAAGTATGAAATGTATATAGAAGATGAATATATAAAGCAATAGTATAAATAAATATAATAATAGGAGAGAAAAAATATGTATAATGAAAGTGATATAGTAAATCTATTTCAAGAAATAAAAAAAGAAAATAATAATTTATCTTTAGATGAACTATTATATGAGACATATAAAAGACTTAACACAGAAGATAGTTTTGAAAATATTAGAACAATAATTTTAAAATATAACAATATAAACGAATATGAATACTATACAAAAGATGTAAAAAAAGAGTTAAAGGAATATATTGAAAAAAATGTATTTCCTAAGTATGAACCTAATGATAAAGCTCATGGGATTATTCATATTTTAGAAGTAATAAGAAGATCTTTTGCTTTAAATGATACTTTAAAACTAAATTTAGATAAAAATATGGTGTATACAATTGCAGCATGTCATGATATTGGAAAATATATAAATAGTGATATTCATGAAAAAATTGCAGCAGAAGAATTTATTAAAGATGAAAATATGAAAGCTTTTTTCGATGATGAAAAAAGAAATGTAATTAAAGAGGCTATTGAAGACCATCGCTCATCTAAAGAAGATACACCAAGGAGTAAGTATGGAATGCTTATATCATCTGCAGATAGGAATACTAGAATTGAGATAGTATTTATTAGAAGCTTCTTTGTTGCTAAAGCTAAAATGCCAGAGTATAATATTGAAGAATATCTAGATTATACTATTAAAAGACTGTCTAAAAGATATAGTGAAGAAAATCCAGAAAATATTTTTTATGAGGATGAAATATATAGAATATTCTTAAAAGATATGAGACAATTATTAAAAAATGAGCAAGAATTTAAAAAGTTATATTGTGATGTAAATCATATAAAATATAGAAATAGTAAAGTAAAAGATGAAAGCGGAGCAACAGAGTATTATAATTTAAAAAAGTAAGGAGAACTTAAGTTTTATGATTAAAGATTTAATGAAAACTAATTGTTATGATGTAGACAATACAATGATTATAGTTGGGACATGCTTAAAAAATATGTGTCCTAAAGCATATGCTAATTTAGAGAAAATTTCAGCTAATATTTATGAAGTATGTTTAGAAGAAACGCATTTAAATATGGTTATTACAAAGATAATAGGCATGCTTTGTAGAGTAAAAGTAGATAAAATAATATTTGCAACAGTAGACAAATCTCCACATTGTGTGCAAATGCATTATATTGAAGGTGAAATTAGAAAAGCGATGAACATAGACGATATGGATATAGTTCATTATGTTGCTGTTAAAGATAAATTAATAGAAATCTCAAAAGAAACAATTAGTAAATCTAAGAATTTATCTTTATTAGAAAATAAATAAAGGCGTAAAGGAGGAAAAGAGTATGAGAGAAATTAAGAAAAATGGTGTATATAAACATTTTAAAGGAGATTTATATATAGTGTTAGATATAGCAAAAAATACAGAGACAAAAGAAGACTGCGTTGTATATAGAGCATTATATGGAGAAAATATACTTTGGGTTAGACCACTAGATATGTTTTTGAGTGAAGTAGATCATGAAAAATATCCAGATGTAAAGCAAAAATATAGATTTGAATTACAAGAAATAAAAAGTGTAGTTGAATAAAATTATATAATGGGTTATAATAAATAATGTAATATTATATGTTAAAAAGGAGAATAATTATGAGTTTATTAGGAAATGTTTTATGGTTTATTTTTGGTGGCTTTTTAAGTGGGTTATCCTGGCTTTTTTCTGGACTACTTTGGTGTATTACAATTATAGGAATACCATATGGAAGACAATGCTTTAAGTTTGCAAGTATGGCTTTTGCTCCATTCGGGAAGAATATTGAATATGGTGGTGGAGCAGTATCTTTTATAGCTAATGTTATATGGATTATATTCTTTGGAATCCCAATGTTTTTAGAAAATATATTGTTTGGATGCATATGGTGTGTAACAATTGTTGGTATACCATTTGGAATACAATTTTTCAAAATTGCAAAACTATCACTTGCACCATTTGGAAGTAAAATCGTATAATAAAAATAAGCTGTGTATAAACACAGCTTATTTTTTTAATTATATCCCCGACCTTTACATACAGGACAATCTACTTGTCCTGTTCCTTTACATTCTGGACATGGATAGTTCTTTCCACTTACTCCAGGCCAGAATATTTTTCCATCACCATCACAGGAATTACAATTTACTTTACCTGTGGACCTACAAATAATACATGGCGTGAGCGAATAAGGTTTACTATTTCCGCTTGCAGTTTTGTTTTTGTCTTTACCAAATAGCATTTTGCTACCTCCTAAAAATTATATTTCCCATTACATATAATTATATTGTAACCATGATTTGTATAATGGAGATTGATTATATCATAGTCGAATTACAATGTCAATATTATGTATAGTGATTTGCTTGAAATTTATAGTTAAAATAATGTATTTTAGTACTTGGTTAGACAATATAACATTAACATAAATTACTAATATTATATTAAAGTATATAGTAGTGTATATGTTGAAGAAAGCATATTTTTGTGATATTATATGAGTATATTTTATATTAAAAGGAGAGCATGATATGACAGAATTTTTTGATGTTTTAAAAGAGACAGGAGAATATAGTAATGAAGTTGCAAGTAGGGAAGAATGTCATAAAAAGGGACTATGGCATAAAGCTGCAGTAGTTTTTATTATAAACAAAGATAATAGTAAGGTGTTATTACAAAAAAGGAGTGCAACCAAAAGATTATGGCCAAACTTATGGGATGTAACAGCAGGTGGACATGTTCTTACAGGAGAACTAGGATATCAAGCGATAATTAGAGAAACAAAAGAAGAAATAGGTATAGATATTCAAAAACAAGATTTAGAATTTATAGGGGCTACTATTTCAGAGAATATAAAAGGAGATATTATTAATAGACATTTTAATGAGTATTATGTTGTTCATATGGATATAGATGAAAAAGAATTAAAACTACAAACTGAAGAGGTACAAGATATTAAATGGATAGATAAAGACGAAGTTATATCTAAAATAAGAAATAACTATGATGGAATTACAGACAAAATAGGATGTTGGGAATATCTAATAAAATATTTTGAGCTTGTGTCAAAAAATAATATATAGAGGTGAGATTATGGATAGACCAGTTACAACTTTATTTATGCTTGAATCTTTAGATGGAAAGATTACTAGTGGAAATAGTGATAATTTAGATGCAGATAAAGATTGGTGTAAGATTAATGGTGTAAAAGAAGGATTACATCAATACTATGAGATAGAAGCAACTACAGATTTCTATTCTTTAAATACAGGACGAGTAATGGCAAAAATTGGAGTTAATGATAAAAAGGAATATCATGAGAAAATAGATTGTAGATTTATAATTATAGACAACAAGCCTCACTTAAATGAAAACGGAATAGATTATTTATGTAATTGGGTAGATAAATTAATTTTAGTAACAACAAATAGTAATCACATTGCATATAAAATTCAAGGAAAATATGATAATTTAGATATAATGTATTATGAAAATTTAGACTTAAAGAAATTAATGCTAGATTTAAAAAATAAATATAATGTAGAGAAAATAACAATACAATCTGGTGGTACACTTAATGGGCTTTTCTTAAGAGAAAATTTAATTGACTACGTAAATATTGTTATTGCTCCACTTCTTGTTGGAGGAAAAGATACTACGACTTTAATTGATGGAGAAAGTATAACTAATACACAAGAGCTTAATAGACTTAAGGCTTTAGAATTAATTGAATGTAATAAACTTAAAGATTCGTATATACAACTAAAATATAAAGTTATTAAATAAAAGAGGAGATAAATTATGAGAAATATTGTTTTATGTGGAAGTATGAAGGTTAAAGATAGAATAATTGAAATAGCAAATAAATTAGAGGCTATGGGATATAATGTATTATTACCAGTCGAATGTATGCAAGGAGTTCAAAAAGTTATCGCATCGAGGGCACATTTAAATAGAGTTATTGATAAAGAAAATGAAATAATATTGATAGTAAATGAAACAAAAAATGGTATAGAAAATTATATTGGACCTAATAGTTTTGCTGAAATTTCATTTGGCTTTTATTATAATAAAAGAGTATATGTACTTAATGATATATATGAACCATATAAGGATGAACTTATTGGTTGGGGCGTAATACCTCTAAAAGGTAAATTAGAAAATATAAAATAACAATTATATGTTGAAAGGAGAAATAAAATGTTTTTTGGAAAGAAGAAGTTAAAGGAAGAACCTCTTGGGTATTGGGAAGAAAAATCGTATATGCAAATTATTCCAAGAGATTATACACAAGATTTCATATCAGGAATTTTTGATAGGGTATCAATGATGGAAGATATCGAAGTACTTGAGAAAAAGTCTATTACAGAGAATAATCCTGGTAGTATTAAGGTTAAGTATGAAGGGGAAGAATATGAAATTGGATTTTATCCAAATGATTTTTCCGTACCAGAGTTTTATTTAAATAATCCAGCTGTTTTTTCTGAGGTGGAAAAACAAAGTATTTTAAGTTCAAAAAGAGCATTAACTACTTTTATGGATTTTCATAAAGATGTTAAAAAATCATATCATTTACAGTTAAAGCTTATGGTTGCAATGGTACCAGATTATATTGGGATAATGGATGAGAGCGCAGAGAAGATGTTACCGTTTAATTGGGTAAATATGACTGTAAAATCTAAAATAGAGCCAAGCTCAAAAGATTTATATACTATTCAAGTTGTATCTGATGGAAAAGGCGAGGTATGGCTACACACTCATGGACTTTGTCGATGTGGTATAACTGAGCTTGAGATTTTACAATCAGATCAAGAAAATTACAATAATCATTATAATTTAATAAATACTTATGGAATGTATTTAATAGATAAAAAAGAAGAATTTGATCCAAGAAATAATGGTGCATATATTGGTGTCCTTGTAAATAATCAGCCGGTTGTAGTTACATGTAGATCATGGACTGAAGCTATATATGAGTTTAAAAACTTAAAAATAGGAAACCTTGATGATAGAAAAAATGGTCATAATGCAAAGACAAGTGTAATTTTTATTTATAAAAGTGAAGAAGATCAAAACAAAGGAATACTTAGTAAAGTATCGATTTATGATAAACTATGGGGAGATAATCCAATATTTTTCATAAGTAATGAGGAAACTGCAAGAATGAAAGCTCTTGCAATGGAAAGATTTGGATATGTAGAAAAATATTTCAAAGATAAAGACAACCATATTATAATAAAAATAGGATTACCTGTAGATGATAAGAATAATTTTGAACATATTTGGTTTGAGCTTCTTGAATTTAATGGAGATAAGTTTAAAGCAAAACTTACACAAGAACCATATAATGTTAACAATATTCATAAAGATGATGAAGCTTGGTTTACTGTGGAAAATGTAACTGACTGGATTATATATACACCTAAATATGCAATTAATCCATCTAATGTATACCTTTTAGAAGAAAAATAAAATAACAAGTTACTAATGGAGGATTTAAAGATGGATAATAAAAAATATATAAATAAAATAGTTAAAGTAAAAATAGATAGACCTCTTGGAAGTAAACATCCAAAACATGGCTTTATATATCCTCTTAATTATGGATTTGTTCCTAATACAGTTAGTGGTGATGGAGAAGAACTAGATTGCTATATTCTTGGCTTATTTGAGCCTGTAGAAGAATTTGAAGGAATGTGTATAGCTATAATACATAGAACAAACGATAATGATGATAAGCTTATAATTGTACCTAAAGATAAATATTATAATGATGATCAAATAAATGCTTTGACTGAGTTTCAAGAGAGATTTTTTAAACATGAAATATTTAGATAAATGAGGGATAAAAAAATGAAAGGGTTATTTTGGAATCCATGGCATGGCTGTCATAAATGTAGTCCTGGATGCATGAATTGTTATGTGTATTATTTAGATAATATAAGAAATATAGATAGCAGCGTAGTTACTAAGTCTAAAACCAATTTTAATTTACCAATAAAAAAAGATAGAAGTGGAAAATATAAAATTGATTCTGGAGTAGAGATAGCAACATGCTTTACATCAGATTTCTTTATTAAAGAGGCAGATTTGTGGCGAGAAGACGCTTGGGATATAATAAGGCAAAGGAAGGATGTTAATTTTCTAATTTGTACTAAAAGAATAGAGAGATTTAATGAATGTATACCAAAAGATTGGAATGATGGCTATGATAATGTTATAATTGCAGTGACATGTGAAAATCAGCAAAAAGCAGATGAAAGACTTCCTATACTATTAGATATTAATGCTAAGCATAAATATGTTTTTGTCTCTCCAATACTTGAATATGTAGATTTAAGTTATTATTTAAAATCAGGGAAAATAGACATGGTTAGTGTTGGAGGAGAATCATATGAGAATGCCAGAGTATGTGATTTTGAATGGGTAAAAAAGATAAAACATACATGTGACAAATATAATGTTTTATTTGATTTTCATCAAACTGGATCTAATTTTCTTATGAATGGAAAAAAATATAAAATAAAACATAGTGATGAACATTCACAAGCTAAAAAAGGTATGAAATATTTAAAATAGGCATAATGTAATTGAAAATTTACAAGTATTATGTTAATATATTACTCGTGTAATATATTTAGAATACTAGTTTAATTGCAAGTATTGAAAATTAGATATAGTAATCTAATTATATGGAAGGAGGAATATATTTATGAGAATAGGAATAGATTTAGATGGAGTTGTAATTGATAGTGAAACAAGCTTTAGAACATATGAAGAGATTTTTGCTATAGAAAATCTAAACGGAGATAAAATAGTAGATAGAGAAGAACCTAAGTTTCAATCAAGATATAATTGGACAAAAGAGCAAGAAGATGAGTTTGTAAATAAGTATCTTTTAAAAGCCGCAAGTGAAAGTAATCTTATGTCTGGGTTTAAAGCTGTATATGAAAGATTAAAGGCACAAGGACATGAGTTTGTAGTTATCACAGCAAGAGGCGGATATTTTAAGGAAATGAAAGATGATGCTTTAAGAGTAATTAATGATAATGATATTCATTTTGATAAATTCTACTGGCATATAAATGATAAATTAGAGTTATGTCAAAAAGAAAAAGTAGATATAATGATTGATGATGACTGGAGAATAATTAAGAGATTATCTGAAAATGGAATAAAAACATTATATTTTAGAGATACTAATTTAAAGAAAATGCCTGAAAACGATTATATAAAAGAAGTAAATAACTGGGGAGATATTTATAGAGAAATACTAAATATGATGAAATAAGGTATAATATAGAAAAAAATTATATAAAGGAGGAATGAATCCATGAAAGAATGGGTATGTCCAAAATGTGGATGTAAAGAATGTGAAAAGGATCAATTACAAGCAACAGGTGGAAACTTTGCTAAGTTGTTTGATATCCAAAATAAAAAGTTTTACACAATTAGCTGTAAAAAATGTGGATATACAGAACTATATAAAGGAACAACGTCTGCTGCAATGAATATTTTTGATTTTTTTTCTAACTAATTTTTTTAGAAGTGGTTATATTAATCGCTTCTTTTTTTTAATAAAAAATTGAATTAATTAAGATTATATGGTAATATTAATAAAATAAAATTTTAAGGGGATATATATGGAAAAAAATCAAATAGTTATTTTTGGTGGATCATTCAATCCACCTCTAAACTCACATTTTTCACTTGCAGAACAAATTGTAAATGAATATGAAAATGTAGAAAAGGTAATATTTGTTCCTGTAAATAATCTGTATGAAAAGGCAGATTTATTAACAAACGAGCATAGATATAATATGTTAAATTTAGTATGTAGTAAGAATCCTTTCTTTGAGGTATCAAGAGTAGAACTAGATAGCAGTAGACCATTATATACTATTGAGACTTTAACTTTATTGCAAGAAGAATATCCAGATAAAAAAATAGTATTTACTATGGGAAGCGATAATCTAAAGCAATTATCTACATGGGAAAAAGCAGAAGAATTAGTTAATAAGTTTAAAATTCTTGTTCTTGAAAGAGATGAAGATAATATGGATGAAATAATAAAGAAAGATAAATTTTTAACAGACAATATTAATTCATTCATTAAAGTAAAAAATAATGTTAGAAGCAATTTAAGTTCTACATTTGTAAGAAAGAAAATAAGAGAGGGAAAAAGTATAAGATATTTAACACCAGATGAAGTTATATTTTATATGGAAGAAAATAGTTTATTCAAGGAGTAGTGAGATATATGTTAGAAAAAAAGGAATTAATTAAAGAGGCAGAAAATGCTATAGAATGGATTAGGGAATATGTGAATAATTCAGGTGCAAAAGGCGTTGTTGTTGGAAATAGTGGTGGAAAAGATTCTGCTGTAGTAATTGCAATGGCAACAAAAGCACTTGGAAAAGAAAGAGTGCTTACAGTATCTATGCCTTGTCAATCTATAGAATCAGATTATGATGATGCAAAAGCAGTAGCAGATGCTTTTGAAGTACCATTTATTAAAGTAGACTTAACAGAATGCTATCTAAAATTTGAAAATGAGGTAAATAATAAAATAAAGAGTGTAATATCAGATGACTTGTCTAAAGAATCAACTATAAATGTAAAGCCAAGACTTAGAATGACTACACTTTATTCTATTGCACAAACTATGAATTATCTTGTAATAGGTACAGGAAATTTATGTGAGGCTATGGTAGGTTACACAACAAAATGGGGAGATAATAGTTCGGATTTTAATCCAATAGGAAATTTTACAGTAGATGAAGTACTTGCTATAGGCACATATTTAAATGTACCACAAAGAGTATTAAAAAAAGCACCAAATGATGGTTTGGGTGGAAAAACTGATGAGGAGAAAATGGGTATTAAATACAGTCAAATAGCTCAAATGATTGAAAATGGAAATACAGATGAATATGCAAAAAAAGAAATATTAAGAAGATTTAATAGTTCTAAACATAAAAGATCAGTCGTTCCTGTATATAGATTTAATAGAAAGAACTATTTATTAGATAATTAGTAATATAAAAATAGATAATATTAATGTAAATTCATTATATTGTCTATTTTTTATTTTCTTAATAATTTGTTATTAGTCACTTACTTGTCACACAAAGTATAATATAATAAAACTATAAAACGAGAGGAGTAGTTTTTATGGAGATTTTAAAAGTTGAAAATTTAACTAAAGTATATGGAAAAGGGACAACACAAGTTACAGCATTAGACAATGTTTCTTTTTCAGTTAATAAAGGAGAATTTGTAGCAATTGTTGGAGCATCAGGAAGTGGTAAATCTACATTATTACATTTAATTGGTGGAGTAGATAGACCAACTTCTGGAAAAGTATATATTGATGGAAAAGATATATATAAATTTAATGATGATGAACTTGCAATATTTAGAAGAAGACAAGTAGGACTTATTTATCAGTTTTATAACTTGATTCCAATTTTAAATGTAGAAGAGAATATTACATTACCTTTAAGCCTAGATAATAGAGAAATAAATAAAAAAAGATTAGATGAATTAATCAAGTTATTAGGACTTGAATCAAGAAGAACACATCTTCCAAATGAACTTTCGGGAGGACAACAACAAAGAACGTCTATTGGACGTGCAATGATAACAAATCCAGCAATTATACTTGCAGATGAGCCTACTGGAAATCTGGATTCTAAATCTAGTGATGAAATTGTTGAATTACTAAAAAAATCAAATAGAGACTATAATCAAACAATTGTTATGATTACACATAATATGGATATTGCAAATGTTGCTGACAGAATAATAAAAATTGAAGATGGAAAAATTGTTAAGGAGGTATAAGTATGACTATTCTTAACAAATTATCTATTAAAAATTTAAAATTAAATAAGAAAAGAACAATTAGTACAATAATTGGTATTATATTATCTGTAGCATTAATTTGTGGAGTTGCAACTTTAGTTACAAGTTTTCAAGAGACACTTGTTCAAAGCGCAATAGAAAACAAAGGATATTATCATATAAAAATATCTGAAGTAACAGACGAAAATATAAAAGAACTAGAAAACAATAGAGATATATTAGATATAAAATATGTAAATGAGATAGGTTATTCTGTTTTAGAAGGATCTACTAATGAATATAAACCATATTTAAAACTTTGTTCAATGAGTGAGAAAGTTTTTAAAGACTTAAAGTTTAAATTAATTGAAGGACAATTTCCTAAAAATAGCAATGAAGTTATAATTAGTAATCACATTTTAAGCAATGGTGGAGTTAAATACAACATTGGAGATAAAATTAAAATAAATGTTGGAAAGAGAATGACAATAGATGAAGATTATGAATTAAGATTTGGAAATATATATACTAAAGAAGAGGAAAAATTAGTTGATACAAAGGAAATGGAATTTACTATTGTAGGTATAATAGAAAGACCAAATACCGGATTTGAACCATATTCAGATGCTGGGTATACAATAATTACTAAAGATGATATTGTTGGCACAAAAAGCGTATATATTGCATTTAAAGATGTATTTAATTATAAAGAATCTCTTGCAAAGATTTTCGAAGTAAAAGAATATAGTGATATACATAGAGAACTTCTAAATAATAATTTAAAATATCCAAATTTTAGCTTAAATGATGAGCTTTTAAGATGGGAAGCATTTTCATTTAGTGATACTACTATATCAATGCTTTATTCTGTTGCATGTGTAGTAATGTTTATTATAATCTTTACAAGTATATTTTGTATTAGAAATTCATTTGCTATTGCTACAACAGAGAAAATAAAAATGTATGGAATGCTTGCAAGTGTTGGTACAACTAAAAAACAAATCAGAAAAAATGTAATAACAGAAGCATTAATACTTGGAATCATAGGAATTCCACTTGGAATAGTGTCTGGAATATTTGCAATATATATTTTATTACAAGTAGTTAATGCAATACTTGGAAGATCACTTTTTGGAGAATTAGATGGTATGATATTTTCAGTATCAATTATTCCAATAATTATATCTAGTATTTTAGGACTTGTTGTAATATATTTTTCTGCAATTTCGTCTGCAAAAAAGGCAAGTAGAGTTAGCCCTATAGAAAGCTTAAGAAATTCAAAAGAAATAAAAATAAAAAGTAAAAAGCTTAAAACTCCTAAAATAATATCTAATTTATTTAAAACAGGAGGTGTGCTTGCATATAAAAACTTAAAAAGAAGTAGAAAAAAATATAGAACAACAGTAATATCTATTACAGTAAGTATATTTATATTTATAACAATGAATAGCTTTTTAACAAATGCGTTTGGAATGGCTAGAGCATATTATACAGATTATGATTATAATATTGAAATATATAGTTCAGAATCTGGTGCTATATCAGATGATGAGTTTGTAGAAAGCATTAGAAAATTAGATACAGTTGATGAAGTTTATGCAAAATATGATACTTATTATTCTGGAGTTCAAATATTTGACACTGAAAAAATTAATAGTACTATAGATGAAGAACCAATAGATGAAATGGAATATGATGAAGAAAATAATGTTAAACCAACTGGAAGACAATATTTAATAGCAGAGCTTATCGCTCTTGATGATTATTCGTTTAAAAAGTATTGCGAAAAAATAGGTGTAAATTATAACGATATTAAAGCAGATGCTATTTTATGTGATGAGGCTAGGTACTATGACGAAGAAGGTCGCTTGAAGATAGTTAGAAGATATAACTATAAAGAAAATGACATAATTAGTGGAGAATATAATAAAGAGGCAATAAATATAAAAATTGGTAAGATTTCAAATGAGAAACCATATTCATTAGAAAATACATATTATGGTGGAGGATTTATAATAGTAAATAAAGATTATTATAAAAATATAGATTTTGATTTAAACCGTATATGTATTCAAGCCAAAAATGCAGAAAAAGCAGAAGAAGAAATCAAAAATATAAACAATAATGTTAATATAATAAATTTTGATGCGCAAGCTAAAGAAGAAAGATCTATGGTACTTGTTATAAACATTTTCTTATATGGATTTATAACAGTAATCACATTAATTGGAGTAACAAATATATTCAATACTATTACATCAAATATGGAACTTAGACAAAGAGAATTCGCTACTTTAAAAAGTATAGGTATGACTAAAAAAGAATTTAATAGGATGATTAATTTAGAAACAATATTTTATTCAACTAAAGCGTTATTATATGGAATTATCCTTGGACTTTTAGGTACATTTGCAATATATAAAGCTTTTGATGTTAAGTTTAATAGTGGTATGTATATACCAGTAATACCAATTTTAATTTCTATAATATTTGTATTTATACTAGTATATGTAATAATGAAATATTCAATTAAGAGAATAAATAAACAAAATATAATAGAGACAATCAGAAAAGAAAATATATAACTGTACAAACAATATAAAGGGACTAGAAAAGTCCCTTATATTGTTATATAATAGTTATTACATGGAGGAGAAATTATGCATATTTTACTTGTAGAAGATAATGTTATGGTTGCTAAAGGATTGATATACTCTTTAGAGCAACAAAAATATGAAATTACTCATACTTTAAATGTTAATGATACAAGGTTATTTCTAGAAGATAATACTGTAGATTTAATAGTATTAGATATATCACTTCCAGATGGAAATGGATTTACATTATATGAAAAATATATTAAAAATAAGAAAATACCAACAATTTTTTTAACAGCAAGAGACGATGAGGATGATATTGTAAAAGGGCTAGAACTTGGAGCAGAGGATTATATTACTAAACCTTTTTCAACAAAGGAGCTTATTGCAAGAATAAATAAGATTGTAGCTCGTAGTAAGCAAAATTTGATTCTAAAAGTAAAAGATATAGAGTTTGATATTGATAAGATGGCGGTATATAAAAATAAAGAACAGATTCAACTTACGAGTCTAGAACTTAAAATATTAAGTTTGTTATTTTCTAATATAAATAAAGTAGTAACACGTAACTATATAATAGAAAAAATATGGGAATGGACAGGAAATGATGTAAATGATAATACTGTTACTGTATATTTAAAAAGAATAAGAGAAAAACTTAATAGCGATATTATAGTAACTATTAAGGGAATAGGATATAGGATAGATGAAAATAAAGAATAAGATTGAACTAAAAAAAGCAATTATATGTAGTGTTATAGTCTTGCTTGTATTTTTAATTATTTTTGGTGTTATAAATTATTTTGAATATAGATGTTATAATTATAATTTCAATATTGTAGTTAATTCAATTGTAGCAAAAGTTATAGAAGAAAATCCTAATATTGAGAAAAATGAATTAATAGAATTGTTTAATAATATAGATCAAAACAAAGAAAACATGTTTTATGCATATGGTATTGACTTTAAAAAGGATTCGTTATTATTAAAAAATGATCTTGACTTTAGTAGTTTTATGGCTATAGACTTATTTATTTTACTTATACTTGGTATTTTAATTGCTTTTATATTCTTAAAATATAATAAATCTAAAGATAAGAAAATAGAGGAAATAACAAGGTATATAGAAGAAATAAATAATAGAAATTATAAATTATATATAGAAGATAATACAGAGGATGAATTATCTATTTTAAAAAATGAGATATATAAGACTACTGTAATGCTAAAAGAAATAGCAGAGAATTCTAAACAAGATAAGATCAATTTAAAGGATTCGTTATCTGATATATCACATCAACTTAAAACGCCTCTTACATCCATTGTAATAATGCTTGATAATATTTTAGATAATCAAAGTATGGATAAAGATATGAGAAATGAGTTTTTAAAAGATATTAAAAGAGAAATAATTAATATAAACTTTTTAGTTATATCATTACTTAAACTATCTAAATTAGATGCAAGTAGTGTAAGTTTTACTGATAAAGATGAACATATCATTGATATTGTTGAAGAAAGCTTAAAAAATGTGTCAGTGATTTGTGATTTAAAAAATATAAAAATAAATGTAACAGGAGATAATAGTGCTATTATTAATTGTGATATGAAGTGGCAAATTGAAGCACTTACAAATATAATAAAAAATTGTATTGAACATTCAAAATATAATTCTAGTATTGATATAAGTTTTGAAGAAAATAAAATGTATTCTAAAATAGAGATAAAAGATTATGGAGTAGGAATAGATAAAAAAGATTTACCACATATATTTGAAAGGTTTTATAAAGGTAAAAATTCTTCTAATGATAGTGTTGGAATAGGACTTGCACTTGCTAAATCTATAATAGATAAAAATAATGGATATATTACAGTTGAATCTAAGCTTGGTGAAGGAACAAAATTTACAATAAAATATTTTAAAAAATAAAAAAATACTCTACAAATTGTAGAGTATTTTTTATTATTTTATTTTTTATTTCTCTTAATAATAGGTGATTCATAATGTTCTGTTATTGCATTACCATTACCTTGTTTATCTAGAGTTACTTCACGTTCTTCAAATACTATTTCAAAATCTCTGTTATCCTCTTCTTCTAGTGAGTTACCAACTCTAATGAAGTTTGGATTGTTATTTACATTTGAGTGATATGATTCTTTCTTTAATTCATTTTTTAATCTACTAGATGTATTTACTCCAAATAGTTTATCATCATTTGTTGATGTATCACTATCATTCATTGTAATAGTTGGAGTATCTGGTTTAGACATCATATACTTTTCAAAGTTAAACATAAGAGTATTGTGTTTTTCTTTATATTTTTGTGCAAGGAACGAAGTTTTACCTTCACCAAATATTGTTTTACCACTAGCATTTTTAGTTTTATAGAATACAGCTCCAAATCCCATTTCTGCAATTTTGTGAACTTTAATTCTATCTTTATCTTTAATTTGAATTCCAGTTTTACCTTTCATTTCACCAGTTGTTAAATCATATGATGTTGTTTTATCTGCTTTTTTCTCCATACCAAATGCTTTATTCCAATATGCGCTATCTTCTGGAACAGTATCACCAAATACGATTTGTGTTTTTGTATTTGCAAGTACTGTTTGTCTATAGTATGTATGTCCAGATTTTTCAAGTTGAGATAAGTTTTGAATTGCTACAGTAACACCACATCTATATTTTCTAAATAATGTAAACATTACTTCCATGTCTTTTGTAATGTATTCAGGGAACTCATCTATGTATAAGAAATGAGGAGTTCTTGAATCTTCATTACCTTTTCTTCTTAATACAGCATCTTGGAATTGAAGTATAAAGAACATACCAAATGCCTTTGCTTGAATTATACCAAGTTCACCTTTTCTTGAACATGCGGTAATAACACTACCATTTGCTAAAGCTTTGTCAAAATCAATTACATTTTTCTTACCACATAATGCAGCTTTAAGTCCAGGGTGACGTACTAAATTATTAAGTTGTGTGATAGCACCATATAAGAATTTTTCTGTATCTTTTCTACCACTACCTTTAGTACCAGGTATTTCATATCCATTTATATTTAAACTTGGTTTATAGAAATTCTTTTCAAAATATCTAATTAATAGTTTATACTTTTGTTCAAGCTCTGGTATTTTCTTCATTTCTTCAGTCATAGCTTCAACAGCGTCAAAGTTATATAATAGTTCTAGCATATCTTCTAGTGATGCTAATTCTCCACCATGTAGTAAAGGATACATTTCTTTAAGTAATATTGTTAAGTTTTGGAATGCATCAATTGTTACTTGCGTAAAGAATGGATCACTGCTTCCTTTTGATTCACTACCATACATTGCCATTAAAACATCTGCTACTATTGAGGCTGCTTTTGCAGGATCTGGAATAGCAAATGGGTTTATACTTAATGTTGTTTCTGGATTTGCAGGATCAATAGATAATACATCAATATCAAAGTTTTTAGCTACACCAATAAATTGAGATATAAAGTTACCATCGTTTTCAACTATTGTTATACCAATATCTCTATATGTTGTAACTCCTGTTGAGTTATCTCTGTATTGAACTAGAGGAGCTACTTCACTTTCAAATTGGTCTTCCATACCAGTTTTTGGCTTTAATAAGCTTAAACTAAAGTTTCTATTAACATATCTGTTATCATATGGACCATTCATATAAGCTACGCCTCTTTTTAGCATAGAATAACCTATTTTTTTAGCATATTCTCTAAAGAAGAATTTCTTCTCAAGGTCTAGGGCACTCATTGGTAATAAAACAGTAGCTGTTTTACCAGTACCAGTAGCACCTTGAACAAGTGTAGCTTCATAACGTTTTTTCTCTGGAACCACTACAGGAATAGATGTTCCTTTTGCAGAACAAATAACTGTATTACAATCAAACTCTGTACTTTTCTTTTTACCAAAGCTTGCAGTTAGTCCAACAAAGCCTGCTATAGATTTAGTCATATCTTCAACATTGTATATTCCTAAGAAGAAATCAATCATCTTAACTGTGAATATAAAAGGTACAACTAAACATATTGCTCTTATTGCTGGAGCTATAAGCTCAGGGTATGCTCTAAGCAAAGCTTGGTATTGAGGCAACGCTTCAAGTGCATGCCATGCAATAAAGTTTACTGTTGTTACAAATGAGAACATAACCATTAATGCTAAAATTGTACATGTAAACATAAACATGTTTATCTTATGATTATCACTTTTTGCAAGTCCTGAATTTACAAAAAATGAATATGCAAGTACTGGTGCAAGATATGCAAGTGATACTATATATGGTAGTAAAGAATCTATTTGAACCCAATCACTTATTCTTGCTGAACCAATAGCTAAAGCTAACATCCTTGTTATTGAAAATATTGCTATAACTATACTTATAGCATAAAATATATATGTCAAAACTTTTTCAGGCTTAGCTTTAATATGCAATTTCTTAAAAAGATCATTTATCAAACGAAATCACCACTTTCAGTAATATAAATAGTTAAACTATGTCTAATTGACATATTAACTTAATTCATATATAATGATACTATAAAATACTTATTTTTTCAAGAGTTTTTGGAAAACTAAAGTGAAAAACGAGACATATTTTTAAAAATTAAAAAAAGGATGGGAAATTGAAGATGAAAATAATAGTTGGACTTGGAAATCCGGGAGAAAAATATAGTCAAACTAGACATAATATAGGATGGCTTTTTATAGATTATTTATCAAAAATGTACAATGTTGATGTATCTAAAAATAGTAACGATGCACTAGTAGGTGAAACAAAAATAAATGGGGAGAAAGTTATTTTTGCAAAACCTACTACTTTTATGAATTTAAGTGGAAATTCTGTTGTAAAATTAAAAAATTGGTATAAAGTGCAAAATAAAGACATTCTTATTATTTTTGATGATATAGATATTCCTTTTGAAACTTTTAGATATAGAGAAAAAGGAAGTGGTGGATCTCATAATGGTATGAAAAATATAGTTCAAATGCTTTCAACTGAAGACATACCACGTATAAGAATTGGTCTTGGAGGATTAAAACACGAAAAGCAAGATATGGCAGATTTTGTTTTACAAAGATTTAAAAAAGATGAATTACAAAAGCTCGAAGATATATTTTTTGATGTTAGCAAAAAAGTAGATGAGTTTTTAAAATAAGTTTAGTAAAATAAATGAAAAAAGTTGACATTTATTGTTATCTATGTTAAAATTATACACGTATTCCGCACAGAAAAGGTTATAAAGCATTTGCTACCTCAATGGCGAGAGCAAGTTAGAGTTAAGGAGGAACATTATGTACGCAATAGTTGAAATTAGTGGAAAACAGTACAAAGTTCAAGAAGGAGACATTGTTTTCGTAGACAGACTAGAAGAATTAGAAGAAGGTAAATCAACTACTTTTGATAAAGTTCTATTAGTTGCTGACGGAGAAAAAGTTACAGTTGGAACTGATACTGTAAAAGGAGCTAAAGTAAAAGCTACAGTTGTAGGACATGGAAAAGCTAAAAAGGTTGTTGTATTTAAATACAAACCAAAGAAAAATGAAAGAAAAATCAGAGGTCACAGACAACCATATACTAAAATCCAAATTGAAAAAATTACAACTGGAACAAGAGCAAAAAAAGCTACTGAAGAAGCAGCTGAATAATTTAATTTAAAACGTAATGTGAAATAAAAGGAGTGAGATAAATGGCACATAAAAAAGGCGGCGGATCTACTAAAAATGGTAGAGATAGTGAAGCTAAAAGACTTGGAGCAAAAAGAGCTGATGGTCAATTCGTATTAGCAGGAAATATTTTATATAGACAAAGAGGAACTAAAGTTCATCCAGGTACAAATGTTGGTATCGGAAGCGATGATACTTTATATTCAAAAGTTGACGGTGTCGTTAAATTCGAAAGAAAAGGAAGAAGCGACAAAAAAGTTAGCGTATATCCTGTAGAAGAATAGTAAATTAAGTAACCAGAGAAATCTGGTTACTTTTTTATATACTAGGAAAAATTGATTTTTTATAAAAAATTTAATTAAAAATTCGTAGAATAAAGAACCATATATAATTTATATGGTTCTTTACTGTTACATTCTACCAAACATATCATTTACTGCTTGACTGGCATTTGCATTTTGTGCATTATACTCATCTTGCTTTCTTTTTTCTTCTGCTGCACGTTCCATAGCTTCTTTTTCAAGTTGAGCCTTTAATTCTGGTAGTCTAGCCATTGAACGGTTATATTCTTCCATATCATTTTTTAAAGAAATATTATCTTCATATATTAAAATTTTAAAATTATAGTCTGGAAGATATTCTCTTTTTGAATATGAGTCAATTTTAGATGCTACCTTGTTTAATTCATTTCTTATTTCACTAGATAGAGAAATAGAAATATTATCTCCAGAATATTTCAAAGTTAAAAATGGACATCTTGTACCATTTGGAAGCTCTGCGACAACTTCACCAGGAGTACTTTTAAAAAATCCTGGTTTTGGCATTGTATATGATATTACACGTACAAATACTTTAGCCCTTCTATAATTATATGTCCAGTCGCCAACATTTTGTGTAACAGAAACAATCTCATTTAAACGAAATTGCTTAATAAGAGCTACTGTTTCTTGGTAATTTTTATGTTCTATTCCAAATGAACCTAAATTGATTTCTTGCATATTTGTTCCTCCAAAAGATTAAGTATTATTTATCTCATAAACAATTATACATTAAATATCATTTAATATCAACAAAATGAATAAAAATATTAAAAAACGAGTATATTAGTAATATTAATTTGATTTATTTACATAATTATGATAAAATACTATATGTAAAGCAAACATATGACTAAATGTATAATTACATTAAATAAAAAATATTAATATAAAGGGGAGAAAAAGATGTTAAAAAGGATTAAGAAAAATGTAGAATTTTTTGAATCTGAAGAAAAAATTATTATGTATGTGGATGGTAATAGAGATGAATTACATACAATTTGTGGAAATGTGTATATAAATCACGATCAAAGAGAAATAAGAATATATAATTTCCCAATAAAAAGAGAGCTAAAAGAATATGAAAAAGTAGAGATATTATATTCTATATTAGAATCATTATGGTTATTTCCTTTTTCAGAAAGGTCTAATGCAGCATATATAGGAGATATTACCCAATATACTTTGCTTATTAATGGATACTTAACAGATGGTACATTCAAAGAGCCAAGAGTAAGATATAAATGTATAATTGAGGAGTTTATTGATACTTTACAGACTGAAGGAGAAAATCAAGAAATTTTAGATTTGAGATTAAAAATTAGGCATTTTTATAATAAGTATGAAGAAGAATTAGGTAAGAAAAATGTAATAATTTATTTACTTAATAATAAGATTGTTAATGGAATAGTCGAGTATATAAACTTTACTAGATTGTTTTCCTCATACTTAAAATCTAAAGGTAAACGTTTTAGGATGATTACTAATAACAAATTTTGGCATAAAGAGAAGAAACTTGAAATTTTACCATATTAAGCTAGTTAATTTAACTAGCTTTTTGTTTACAATTTTACATAAAAATGGTATAATTATAATCGCTTAAAAAAATTAGTCTTAAATATAAATATATAAAAGAAAGGATGATATATATGTATATCAATTATTTAAATCATTTTATATGTATTAGAGAGATTAATACATATAAAGAAGAAAATTTTGTTATTTCGTATTATTTATCAGATTCAAATAGTTCACGGATGTATTCAGCATGAGCATAAGGTATTTTACTATAAAAATGGTAAGGCTATAGAAATAAAACTTGAAAGCTTAAATAAGACTATAGCAGAGGAAATATCTAAAAGAGTAAAAAAATATTATAATTATACTGAATTACCAAATAACTTAAATGTATTATACAATATGCTTAAATATCCTTTTTGTATTAGTTTTGATGAAGTTAAAAGCAGTTATACTCTATTTAAAAATGTGGAAATGTCTAAAGTAGATAACAAGTATATGTTTATAGAAAAAAATAATTATTTAGACATATTCAAAATGCTGTACAAGTTAAGAATAAATCCTGAAAAAAGACTTACAAGTATAGATTTTAATTGTATTATTAAAGATTTAATAATGTCAAAGTTTAGAGGAATTATAGAAAGTGAATATATTGATTTAAGAGAAGAAGGCGAAATATATAATTTATACTTAAATTTTGATGATGAGCTAGAGTTAAGAATAAAAAGCTTTGACGATTTAATACTTACAGAATTAAATCTTGATACAGATGTTTATTTATTTCCTGTTAAAAAAATAGAGTCTTTTTATAAAGATGGTAAATTAAGATTTGAACTTTCTACTAAAAGTCAAGAATATATATACATTTTAAAAAATGATATGTATGAAGACGATGAATGCAAAAGTGAAGAGGTTTTAAGACAGGCACTATGTGTAAATGATATGGAATTTGCAGATTATACTAAAGTATATGAGGATTATGATATTAGCATTTATCATATAGAAAAATAGAGAAGATGGAATTACTTCCATCTTCTCTTTGTTTTTCTTAAGTTGTTATATTGAAATTTATATCAACAGCTGGATATGACTTAATTACACCATATGCACCAACTCTGATATAATTTTCTGGGCTGAGTATTGCAACCTTTTTAGGATTTAATTCTTCGATAATCTTTTTTGCAAAAGCTTCTTTTACTAAACTATCGCCATGATTTATTAGTACAGATTTTAGATTTTTAAAATTCCTCATAAAATCAATTAAATCTTCCTGCTTTGCATGGCTTGAAAATTCAGTAGTTGAATATACTTTTGCCTTTTTTGTCGTCATAATTCCGTTAAGATTGAATATTTCGCCACTTTCTACATCTTGTAGCTTTCTTCCAAGTGTATTTTCTGCTGTATATCCGCCAAATACTATGCTGCATTTAGGTTTTGAAATATAATATGGTAAATATACTTGTGCAGGTCCATAGCTTCCCATACCAGAGGTGGTAAGAATAATTTTGCAGTCTCTATTGCTAAGCAATTCGTTTCTTTGTTCGTAACCTAATACTGGTATAAGATTTTTAGGAAGAAAATCTTTAACTATAAGCCCATTTTTGTGCGAATTATAAAAGTCATTATATTCGTGTGCTAGTTTTCCATCGGAGTAAATCTTGACAGATTTATCTAGTAGTCCTTCATCTTGAAGTTTTCTTAGTTCGTATGCAATTTCTTGCATTCTTCCAAAGGCAAATACAGTTAAAATCAAAGTTTCCTTGTTCTTTATAGAGTTTAGCACTGTTTCTTTAAAGATAGGTGCAATAATTTTTTTGCTAGTTGTTCCATAAGTGGATTCTGTAACTAGGTTAATTGGTAAATCTTTTAGATACTTAGGCATTGAGTCTACATCAAAAAACTTATTCTCTGGTGAATAATCTCCAGTAAATAAAGCATAGATTGGCTCTTGACCATGATAAAATATCTTTACTAAAATATAACATGACCCTAAAGTGTGTCCGTTTTTAAATAGTGTGACTTCGATGTTTTCTGTTACTCTAAAAGGTTTGTTATATTCCATACCAATAACATTTTCCATTGCTGATTCTACATCATCTTTTTCAAAAAGTGGTTTAGAACTATCAAAAACAGGAATTGATGATTCAACTATAGATTTTTTCTTTGAATTTTTTTGAATATTAGAACTTAGGATTTCAGCAGTATTATTTAGAGCAATTGGCATAAGTTCTGATGCAACTTTTGTAGTGTAGGTTTTACCATTAAATCCTTCTTTGCATAACTTTGGAATTCTACCTATATGGTCAATGTGTGTATGTGTAACTAATGCAAAAGATAGTTCTCCAGGATTAAATGGAAACGAATAGTTTGATGTTTGATATTTTTCCTCTTGAAATAATCCACAATCTACTATAAACTTGACCTTTTCCCTACTTGGAAATCTTACAGTACAAAGTATACACGAACCAGTAACCTCCTTGTGAAGCGCTACCATGTCTAAATACATATCCGCCTTATTCTTTTTACTCATAAAAACTCCTCCTTTTTAATAATACAAATATGCAAAATAATCGTTTACATAGTTCCTAAAATAATAGTTATTATTTTACAAATATTTGCTTACACTTTTATTATATCTTGCGATTTATTGTTCGTCAAGAAAAATGACAAAATTAAGATAAATATATAGTAAAAGTATACATAAATTATAATAAAATGTATACTTTGTATAGATTTTTTTTAAGTTTTATTGTATAATAGTTTGGTAACGTGAGGTGAAGAAATTATGGAAGAGAAAAAAACAATTTTAACCGGTATTAGACCTACTGGTAATTTACACTTAGGACATTATTTTGGAGCCGTAGGTAACTGGGTAAAATCTCAAGAAAAATATAACGAATTTATTGAGATAGCTGATGTTCAAGCATTAACAGATAATTTCAACAATCCAGAAAAAGTTAGAAAAAATGTAAGAGAATTAACTTTAGATTTACTTGCGTGTGGAATAGATCCTAATAAAGCTACGCTTTTTATACAATCAATGATTCCTGAAATAGCAGAGCTTACTATATATTATTCAAATCTTGTAACTGTTGCAAGACTTGAAAGAAATCCTACTATAAAAACAGAAATAGCACAAAAGAAAGCTTTGTTTGGAAATGATGGGGAAAGTGTTACTTATGGATTTTTAGGATATCCAGTAAGTCAAGCGGCAGATATAACTGCCCTTGGAGGAACACTCGTACCTGTTGGTGAAGATCAATTACCTTTAATTGAGCAAGCAAGAGAAATAGTTAGAAAATTTAATTCTATTTATGGTGAAACATTACAAGAACCAGAACATTTATTATCTAGCATACCAAGACTTAAAGGTTTAGACGGAAATGAAAAAATGGGAAAAAGTTTGGGTAATGCAATATTTTTAGTAGACTCAGAAGAAGTTATTACTAAAAAGGTAATGGATGCTAAAACTGATCCAGATAAAATACGTAAAGATGATCCTGCAAACCCAGATGTTTGTATGGTACATTATTATCACAAACTAGTAAGTAAGGATAATTTAGATACAATAACAAAAGAATGTAAAGCAGGAGCTAGAGGATGTGTTGCATGTAAAAGAGAGCTTGCATCTAATATGATAAATTTCTTAAAGCCTATTAAGGAAAAAAGAAGATATTATGAAGAAAATCCAAAGGAGGTAGATAAAATATTATTAAAAGGTACAAAAATTGCCAAAGATAAGGCTGAGGATACAATGTATAAAGTTAAAGAGGCAATAAATATAAATTATTTTAAAGAATAGGAGAAAAAAGATGGTTATAGACTATGTAAAAATCTCTGTTAAAGCAGGAGATGGCGGAGATGGAGCTGTAAGTTTTAGAAGAGAAAAATATGTTGCAGCTGGTGGACCAGATGGTGGAGACGGTGGAAAAGGTGGAGATATCTATTTTAGAGTAGATAATAACACAAGTACACTATTAGATTTTAAATATAAGAAAAAATTTAAAGCAGAAAATGGAAAAAGAGGAGAAGGCGCAAGAAGAATAGGAAAATCTGGACAGCCTTTATATATACCTGTTCCTAAAGGAACAATTGTAAGAGATGTAGATAAAGATGTTATTGTTGCAGATTTATCTGAGGAAGGTCAGGAGTTTCTTATTGCAAAAGGTGGAAAAGGTGGAAGAGGTAATATGCACTTTGCAACTCCTACAAGACAAGTACCAAATTTTGCAGAACAAGGAAGAAAAGGTGCAGAAAAAAATATCGAACTTGAACTTAAGATGCTTGCAGATGTTGGGCTTGTAGGCTTTCCAAATGTAGGTAAATCAACATTAATTTCTATGGTTTCTTCTGCAAGACCAAAAATTGCAAACTATCATTTTACAACTTTAGATCCAGCTCTTGGTGTAGTAAGTCCTAAAACTGGTGATCCATATGTTATGGCAGATATACCAGGTATTATTGAAGGTGCAAGCGATGGTGTTGGTCTTGGAATACAATTTTTAAAACATGTTGAAAGAACAAGATTACTTCTTCATGTTTTAGATGCTGCAGGTTCTGAGGGAAGAAATCCAGTCGATGACTTTAATAAGATAAATGATGAATTAAAAAAATATAGTAAAGTATTATCTAATAAAAAACAAATTGTAGTTGCAAACAAAATGGATATTGCAAATGATGAGGATTTATTAGAGCAAATAGAAAAATTATGCCAAAAAGAAGGCCTAAAATTATTTAAGATATCTGCTGCAACAAAAGAAGGTGTAGATGAACTTATAGAATATGTTGCACAAGAACTTAAAAACATACCAAAAGAAGATATTGTTGAAGTGGATGAGATGTATGGCGTAGAAGATGAAGTCGTAGATCAAGAATGGTTTGTTGAAACAGAACAAAGAAAAGATGGAATATATTATATTGTTTCTGGAGCACCAATTGAGAGACTTATGTCTAAAGTAAATATTTTTGATGTTGAATCAAGACAATATCTACAAAGAATACTTAAACAACTTGGAGTAATGGATAGATTAAGAGAGATGGGTATTGAAGATGGAGATATAATTGAGATTGATGGATATCAATTAGAATACACAGAGTAAAATATAAAAAAAGCTTAGCAAATATATATTTGTTAAGCTTTTTACGTTATATGACATTATCATGACATAAAATAATTACAAAAAAATAATAAGGATTAATTTTTATTAAAATAAAGGTAAAAACATGTGATTGGTTAACATATAACTATATTTACAAATTTAGTAATATATACTATGCTGTAACTAGAGAAAATGGAGGTATTGTATGAAAAGTAAAATAACATTAGGAATTTTATTAGTTGTAATTATATTTTTAGGTGCTTTAGCGTTCTTCTTTGGATATCATTATAAAGAGAATACTAATGAGATTGAATCTTTAAGGGATAAGGTTCAAAGTTATGAAAATCAAAAATTAGACGATAAAAATAGTGACAAAATGCCTACAGTTGAGTTGCCAGAATCATCTAATACAGTTAAAGAAAAAATAATAATTGCAAGAATAGATGAAAATAAAATAGATGGGTCAGTTTCATCTGTCAAAGAACAAGCAAGAATTATAAATGTAGGTCAAGCACAAGTTTCAATTGGAGATAGAGAGACATTAGGAAATAAGAGCAAACAAGTTTTTAGATATAAAGACAATAATTATACTTTTGGTGAAAATGGTGGACCAGTAATAATAGATGCAATATATGGAGCAAATAATGATGGAAGTTCATATTATTATGCTGTATTATTAGAAGATGGTTCTGTTGAATATGCCATAGAAGAAAGTGATTTAAAATTTAAAAAATCAGAAATAACTAATGCAGTTAGAATAGTTTCACTAAAAGTTACAGATTCAAATGGAAGAATATATAGTAGATTAGGAATTATAACAAATGATGGAGTAACTCATATAGTAGAAATGTAATAGTATATTACAAGTAAAGGAGAGATAGATTTTATGACATATTTATATATAGCAATTGCAATTATTACAATGTTAGTGGTTTTAACTATTGTAATGTACAATAAGTTTGTATCTTTAAAAAATGCAGTTAAAGAGGCTTTTTCAACAATGGATGTATATCTAAAAAAGAGATGGGATTTAATACCAAATATAGTAGAGTGTGTAAAAGGCTATGCAAAACATGAACAAGAAACTTTAGAAAGTATAATTTCGCTTAGAAATACAAATTATAATACAATGAATGATGCCGAAAAGATTGAAAAAGGAGATAAAGTAAAAGAAGGATTATCTAAATTAGTTATGCTTTCTGAAGCTTATCCAGAACTTAAGGCAAATGAGAATTTCATAGATTTAAGCAAACAGCTTGTAACTGTTGAAAATGATATAGAAAATGCCAGAAAATATTATAATGGAGCAGTTAAAGTGTATAATATTGAAATAATGAAATTTCCAGCATTAATATTTGCTAAAATATTTAACTTTAAAGAAGAGAAAATGTTTGAAATCGATATTAAAGAAAAAGAAAATATAAAAGTTGAATTCTAATATTTTTCATATAAAGGAGAAGATATTATGAAAAGGATATTAAAGACAACATTTGAAGTATTTGAAGATATTGCTCAACTTGCAATATTGTTTATAGCAGCATATTTATATGTTGTAAGTATATAATGCATATTATATTTATTCATATATTTCCCTATAACTTGTAGAAATAATTTCTACAACAAACTAAAAAAAAGCACTATATAAAAGTATAGTGCTTTTTAACATGGTATAAACCAAAATAGAAGAAATATTATTTCTTCTATTTATTATTTTGTATATTTTTTTTCTTCTTTACTCTTCTATATGTAACTTTTTTCATTACAACAGGTTTTAATTTTAGGAAAATCATTATACCAATAATATATATTACTGATGAAGCAATAGCAATTATTAACCAATCGTATCTATCAAAGAAAAATATAATCGGATATAATGCACAAATTGCTCCCATAAATAATCCACCAAAAACCTCATGCTTTAAATGTCCAACACGTTTTATAGCTTCATTATCTATAGAATCAAATGTAGCATCAATATGTTGTATAACATTTTTCTCGACACCTAAATCTTGAACATAGTCTTTTAGATTTTTTAAGTTTTTATTAGTGTTATCTTGTCTATGTCTTTGACCAAATGCGTCTCTAACTACAATAGCCGCAAGAGTTAATATAATTAGAAAGTCTTTGGCACTATCATATTGTGCTACAATGGACATGTCCTGTATGTTGAATGTGCAAGCATTTAAGAAAAGAATAAGGATTACACTACAAGTAACTATTGCAGTGTGCGTAGATGGAAAATCTCCATCTGAAAAAAACATCTTAATCGAAAATCTCTTACCAATCCAACATTTTAAAATTACTTTAAAAGTTTGTGTAACTAGCCATGTAAATATTATAGCAACTGTAATAAAAAATATTAGATTGTAATATAAACTGTCTCCAAATATGAGAGTCATATTACCATACCTCCAATCCATCAAAATTATACTAAAATTTATGTTATTTGTCAAAAGAATATTATATAAAAAGCAATATAATACACATAATATTTATGGTGAGCAAGTTTGAAGATAAAAATTCATTATGTTGAGAAAAATGATAATGCAAATAACATTGAGTTAAATAATCATATAGCATTATATTTGTTTGGAATAAAGATAAAAAAAATAAGTCTAGATAAAAAAATTCCAAATAAGGCTCAAAAAAAAGATAATAAAGTAATTAATACTATATTTACTATTATAAGGCAAATATTAAGGTCTCTTGAAAGACAAGATATAGTAAATATTATTGGAGATATATTAAAAAGTATAAAAGTAAAAAGACTAGATTTAAAACTTGGAATTAATCTAGAAAATATACTATTAAATGTTTATAGCATAGCATTAATTAATGCTATATTGCCAATAGTATTAAGATTAAATAATAAAAATTTAGACTTAAAACATATAAAATATGAAACTTATATATCTCAAAAAGTAATAGATTTGCATATTGATAGTATAATTCATGTTTCAATTGTAAAGAATATTGTTAGTATAATAAAAATTATATTTTTAGTAATGAAAGGTGGAATAAAAAATGGAAACAAAACATCCAATAGAATCTCTAATGATAACATCAATGACCTCAATAGAAAGTATGGTAGATGTTAACACAATAATAGGTGAGAGCATTACAACTCCCGATGGAACAACTATAATTCCTTTATCTAAAGTGTGCTTTGGATTTGCAGCTGGTGGAAGCGAATTTAACACAAATAGACTTAATAAATATTCCGAAAGCTCTAAATTACCATTTGGTGGTGGATCTGGTGCCGGAGTAAATATTACACCAGTTGGATTTTTAGTTATAAAAGACGGAGTAGCAAAAGTTTTAAATGTTAATGGAATCAATGTAGTAGACAGAGCTGTAGATATAATACCAGATATAGTAAATAAAATTGATTCATTAATTAATAAAAAAATAGATAAAAATGGTACTCAAAAAGAAGTGACTAAAACCAAAGAAATAAATGTTGATATAGATGAGGATGACATAGACGATGAATTCTATGATGAAGATGAAGAATAGTTAAAAATAATTTTAATATTAATAAAAACATCAGATTATATAATAGTCTGGTGTTTTTTTTATCATAAAAAGAAGAAGCTGTAATTACACAGCTTCGATTTGTTCAGGTGAAGTTCTTCTTGAAGATTTTCTTTTAGAAGATTTTTTTGCTTTTCTGTTTCTGTTCCAATCTGCAAAAGCAGTAGATGCCATATAGAATAAAAGCATTAATGGAGATAGTGCAATTAATATTACAGCTAAAATTGTAACATTAACTCTTGCAACAAATTTTTGAATTCCAGAAATTAATAACATTACTATTAGTCCAGCAAAAGGGATTAATAAGTATAAAAATGTGCTATTAATTTGTGCTTGGTCTGTAGATATTTTTGCATATTGTCTATAGAACCACATGTCTGAAGATTCATATCTTTCCATTATGGTATTGTATAGAGCTCCAGCTTCATTAATTTTTTCTTGTTGTGCTGTTTTTTCTTCGCCTTCACTTAGTCTACTATAAATAGCAGTTTCTTGTGCTAAGTTATTATATGCAACAGATATTTCTTTAGCTGGATTATGAATAATCCCAAATACTATTGCACTTCCAACAGCTGTAATTATTAACAATGATGTTAATAATTGTAAACTAATTTTTTTAAGCTTTGATTCTTCTTCAACACTAAAAAGTGTAGAAATAATACTTTTACCTAATCTTCCTAAAAAACCTTTCTTTTTGTTTTCACCTTTGTTTCTTTGATTTGCCATAAATAATCAACCTCTTTTCTTTCTATTCTTTATTTTTTTGTATTAGTTGTGTTATGCAGAAATTTTATCTTTAGTGTAGAACGAACACAGTTTGCTGGCATAAAGAGATGATTCAACGGCTATCGAGCACGTTATTAAACGATCTCTTACAAACTTTAATACAATTATATTATATCATAATTTACATAAAATGTCAATTTTGAGAACTTATAATACTTATTAGTTTTTTTTTGGAATAAAAGTGGAGTAGATATAGTATCTACTCTACGAAAAAAAATAACAATATATAGGTCTATAAAACCACAATCTGATTATATTATTATATATATAATTATTCAAATTACATATGTGAATTTCAAATGCAATATAACCTAGAGAAAAAATACAAGGTGAATAACTATTCACCTTGTTGCACAATATCAAAATTCTCCTTATAAAATATGTAAAAATAGCTAAAGTATAAAGAGGTCATCTTTATATAGATTTACTAAATATTTAATATGTTTTTAAAGTTTAAAATTAAATCTTCAATTGCATATAGTAAAGCGTCATTTTCAATATTATTTATATTTAAATTTTTACTTTCTACTAAATGAATTAAAGCATATATATTTTGTAAAATCTTATTTAAATCATCAATACTAATGCTTGCGTTTGCACTAGTATTTTTGTTTAGAAGTTCTTTCATATTATTCACCTCCTTGAAGAAGGTAAGATACTAGTGCAATGGTATAATATATACGAAAATAAGGTATAATCACTTTTTAATGTAATTATACCTTAAAATAAAAGATAATATATTATACTTAAATTATATCACTTTTTTAGATAAAATACAAATTGGAGTAGATATAGTATCTACTCCATGAAAAAACTTCTAATATATAGGTCTATAAAAACGCAATCCCTATATAATACTATATTATATCATAATATATATAATTATTCAAATTGTTAGATTAAAAGTTATAATAAATAAAAAAATATAAATAGTTTTTATAAAAAAACAAGAGCTGTTAAGCTCTTGCTTTTTTGGATTTTATTCTTTTGTCTTCTTCGTGGCAATCATATATGAATTTAATCAATATGATATAAGGTGCAAATGCGCTTGCATAAACAACAAGCTTAACTAAAGTATTTTGGTTAAAGAAAAATCTTACAATATCATCATCATTATTGATTAACTCGTTTGAGTATGAATTGTATTCAAGATAAGCTTGATCTTTCTTTTCCCATGCTGCATCAGAATAGGTTTCTTGTGCATATTGGTGGTTATCACCAAGTATGAATAAATTTACAGCAGGTCCTGTGACCTTAGTAATAAACATACCTGCAAGTAACATCCAACCGATGTATAAAGCTACAAATAAAAGTCTATCCTTTCTTACCTTACTTTTTTTACCCCTTCTAATTCTTTTGTTTTCCATTTTTAATCTCTCCTTTTTTAATAATTTTTTTCTTTTTTGAAAACTAATATATATAAAAAAGGAAGCTTAATAACAATGAATTAAATAACCCAGGTTATTATTAAACTTCCTATAACAAAATTTATAAGACATGTCAAAAACATATCTGATTAACTATATTATATCATAAGATTACATAAATGTAAAAGATTTTTATATATTTTATAGAAAAAAGTTAAAATTTAAGAAGCAGTTTTTTAGTAACTGCTTCTTTAGGTAAAATTATTTCCTATTTTTGACACATCCACCTTATTGTGATATACTTATATCAGTAGAATGTACTTAAATTTTGTTAGTCTTTTAAAGACTTTTTAAGTGTATTAAGTAAATCTACTATTTTAGAAGATGCCTCGTACGCATCTTCTTTGTTTAGAACATATTCTAATTGTTCTATTATCTCATTATGAATTTCTTTTTGTTTACTTTTAGGAAAACTAAAAGAAAAAATTAATTCACATTGAATAAAAGAAATAAATGCGTCTCTGTTTGTAGCAAAGACACAGTTTAAAACTTCTAGTAAATAGTATTTATCCATAATGCATTCTCCTTTCTATAATCTATCTATTTTAAAGATCTATAATAAAAAAATGTTCAAAACTAGCCTCCTTTTTGTAATTAACTAAATGTTAAATAGGTGCTAATCTATAATTAAGATTATATAAAGGTTTAAAGTGTCTTTGCTAAAACTTAATTTGAATTTGAATTTAAAATAACTACAGTCGAAGTAATTACTTCAAACCCAAAAAATAAAAGTTTGCCTAACTTAATTATACTATTTTTGGGCTAAAAATTCAATTTAGATAAAGGAGATAGTAGTATATAAAGATGTGATGTAAAAATAGTGAAAAAATGCAAAAATTTAAGAAGTAGTTTTTTAGTAACTACTTCTCTAGATAAAATTATTTCCTATTTTTGACACATCCGCCTTATTGTGATATACTTATATCAGTAGGAATTACTTAAATTTGTTTAGTCTTTAAAAGACTTTTTAAGTGTATTAAGTAAATCTACTATTTTAGAAGATGCCTGATACGCATCTTCTTTATTTAGAACATATTCTATTTGTTCTATTATCTCATTGTGAATTTCTTTTTGTTTACTTTTAGGAAAACTAAAAGAAAATATTAATTCACATTGAATAAAAGAA
>CANCXL010000015.1 GCA_947381905.1 uncultured Clostridiaceae bacterium
TACGAGATCAAAACGCATCGATCGCTAGTGGATATAATAAAGGGAAAGCTGAAGGCAAAAAAGAAAAAAAAATTGAAATAGCTAAGAACCTATTAAAAGAAGGTATAGATATGGATATAATTATTAGAGCAACTAATTTAGAGAAAGAAGAAATAGAAAAATTAAAGTAAATAAAATTATATGAAAATGTACTCTATTTAAAAAAATAGGGTACTATTTTTAATTAAAAATTTGTTTAATATTGGTGTTTGTGATATTATATAAGTGACTTATTTGTTAATAAGAGGAGAAATGATATGTTAGAGAAAATTTTTAAACTAAAAGAAAATGGAACAAAAGTTATAACTGAACTTATTGCAGGGCTTACTATATTTATATCAATTTCATACATAATATTTATTAATCCTAAAATTTTGTCTCAAACAGGCATGGATTATAATGCAATATATTCAGCAACAATTATTGCATCAATAATTGGAACATTAATAATGGGGCTTGTAGCAAACGTACCATATGTACAAAGTGCAGGGCTTGGACTTAATGCCTTATTTACTTATACAATATGCGGTAGTTTAGGATTTACATGGCAACAAGCATTAGCTATGGTATTTATTTGTGGTATAATTAATATTTTGGTTACAGCAACAAGCATAAGAAAAAAACTTATTAAAGCAATACCGGTATTTCTTCAGGATGCAATTACTGTAGGAATAGGACTTTTTATTGCATACACAGGATTTAGAAATGCAAATTTAATACATTTTTCGGTAGGAGAAATAGTAGATGGATTTGCCTCAGGAAGTTCTGCAATACCAAGCCTTGTAACATTTAATAATTCAGCTGTAGTTTTATCTTTAATAGGACTATTTATAACAAGCATATTAGTATTAAAAAAAGTAAAAGGTGCATACCTAATAGGTATTATTATAACAACATTAATAGGAATACCAATGGGAGTTACATCACTTCCAGATTTTTCAAATTATAGTATTTTGCCATCTATAGAGCCAACATTTTTAAAACTAGATATTGCAGGACTATTTAGTGCTAAAGCAGGTCTTGTTACAATCTTTATGACAATATTTACACTTTGTATTTCAGATATATTCGATACTGTGGGAACCTTTATAGGAACAGGTAAAAAGTCAGGAATATTTAAAATAGATGAAAAAGGCAATATGCCTAAAAAATTAGAAAAAGCATTGTTTGCTGACTCAATTGCAACAAGCGTAGGAGCATTACTTGGAACAAGTAATGTCACAACATATGTTGAAAGTAGTGCAGGAATTGAAGCTGGAGGAAGAACAGGGCTAACAGCTGTGTTTGCAGCAATATGTTTTGCATTATCGCTATTTATTGCACCTATTGTTGCATGTGTTCCGATGGAGGCTATTGCACCAGTATTAATTTTAATAGGAGTATCAATGATAGGATCAGTAAAAAGTATCAACTGGGATGATATAAGTGTAGCAGTACCAGCATTTTTTACAATTATAATAATGCCATTTGCATATTCTATTACAGCAGGAATTGAAATTGGATTTTTATTTTATGTATTAAGTAATGTAATAAATAAAAGGGCAAAGAACGTGTCGCCTATAATTTATATTTTTTCTATATTGTTCATTATAGATTTTGTATATACAGCTTTAAATTAAAAAACAAAAAAGGTGCATTTATCTAATTAATTGCACCTTTTTATAATAATATATCATTTTCTTTATTATAGTTTTTCCCCACAGAACATAATGAAAAGTCATCACCATTGTATGTGTAACCATTAATTGAGCTGTTTGTTTGAGAGTGAAGAGTCATTCTCTTTATTTCAAAATTACTATCATCACTCCATTTATTTTTTCCAATCATATCATTGTAGTTATTAATACAAAGTGATAGATTTGCTCCAATGCTATCAACATACTCAATTAGATAATCTGCTTTTTTTATTTTGTATTTTTTACTAAAAGAAGCATCCCTTTTTGTATATTTAATATCCTTTGTATGAATAATAGTATTTTTTTTAGCCATTAATACAATTTTCCCATCGTTACATTGTATAAACCATTTATTTTTTGAATTATCAAGTATAGTAATAACTTTTTCGTCTAAATATTTTAATGGACCAACTTTAATATTTGTAATATACAAATTATTATTGTAGAAGAAATCTTTAATTTTAGTGTATTTTTCTAAATCAATATTTTTTTGTATATCTTTAATATATTTTTCTTTATCAATGTCTGTAATTTCTTCAAAAAATCTTGTCATTTTTTACCTCCAGGTCAAGATTATATCAAAGATAAATGCAAAAGTCAAACACAGATTACATAAATATATTGTGCTTGAAAAAATTAATTTAATATAATATAATTATCATGTTCGAAAGGTAAATTCAGTATGAAAATAGAAGGTAAAATTGCAACAATAATATTTAAAAATGAAACAAATAACTGGACTGTATTATTAGTTAAAGTAAAAAATGAATATATAACATGTGTAGGAGAAACAGAAGAAATAGAAGTAGATGACGAGTTAGAATTTGAAGGCGAGATGGTATCTCATAAGGTATATGGAGAACAGCTTAAATTTACCTCATATAAAAAAGTTTTACCAAAAACTACATCAGCCTTAATAGCATATATAGCAGATAATATTTCAGGAGTTGGAAAAAAGACAGCTAAAAATATTACAGATATGTTTGGAGATGAAACTGTTAATGTAATTAGATTTTCTATGGATAAACTATATGAAGTTAAAGGCTTAAATACTGAAAAAATCGAGAGATTAAATGATTTTTTTAACACTGAATGGGAAAAATGGAATACTATAGAATTTTTAAGTGAATTTGGACTATCAACAGTGGTATCAAATAGAATTTATACTGCAGTTGGAAAAGACACAATATCTATAGTAAAGGAAAATCCATATAGTTTACTTGGATTTGTTAAATCTCTTGATTTTAAAAGCGTAGACAATATTGGACAAAGACTCGGTGTACC
Source organism: uncultured Clostridiaceae bacterium (assembly GCA_947381905.1). GTDB lineage: Bacteria > Bacillota > Clostridia > TANB77 > CAG-465 > CAG-465. The sequence goes on from CANCXL010000015.1 coordinate 3,000, forward strand.
ACTAACTAATATAGATAGGTTAGATAATGGGCTAATATATGCAATAGATAAGATTACTGAATTTGGACATACATGTGTAGAAAAGGCAAATCTTGTAAATTATTGTATGGAACTATTAGGCGTAGATGAAATATCAATTTGTGATACAATAACAAGACTTGTTTTAAATAGTAAATTATATATAGATAAAATAGATTCTCAAGAATATGTCTTTAGACAAAGTATGTATCTTGCAGAAGAAAACATAGCAAATTGTATAATTGAACATACTAGATTTCAAATGAAGGAGAAGGATTTATCTAAATTAATTAGCAAAGTAAGTAATAAAAATGATATAGACCTATCTGAGGAACAAATAAGTGCAATATCTACTTGTCTTAACAATATGATATCGATTGTTACTGGCGGCCCAGGTACAGGAAAAACAACTATTATTAAATGTATAATAGATATACTTGAAGAAGAGAAGAAAAACTATGTTTTATGTGCTCCTACAGGACGTGCAGCTAAAAGAATCACTCAAACAACTGGTAAAGAGGCCAAAACTTTACATAGACTTCTTGAAATTAGTAAGATTGATGATAATGATATAGATATGTTTTATGAGTATCAAGTAAAGCAAGTAGAAGATGAGGTAATAATTATAGATGAAGCTTCAATGATAGATTTAATGATGATGAATAACCTTGTTAAAGGTATAAAGCCTGATACGCAAGTAATAATAGTAGGAGATGTAAATCAATTACCATCTGTAGGACCTGGTAGTGTATTAAAAGATACAATTTCATCAGATATTGTGCCTACTGTAGAGCTAAAACAGATTTATAGGCAAAGTGCTAAAAGTGACATTATAGTAAATGCGCATAAAGTAAATGAGGGAGAATATCCAATATTTAAATCTAAAGATACAGATATGTTTTTTATATCTACATCTACAATAGAACAGACAGTCTCAGAGATTTCATCTTTAATATCATATAGACTAGAAACATATGCCCCACTTGATGTTTTAAAAGATTTACAAGTTTTAACACCAGTTAAAAAAACTGAGCTTGGGACAATACAGCTTAATGAAAAAATACAAGAAATATTAAATCCAAAGTCTGAATCTAAAAAACAGGTTGAATATCAATCAAGAATATTTAGAGAAAAAGATAAAGTTATGCAGATTGTAAATAATTATGATAAAAAGTATTCTATTGAAGGAAAGTTCTTTGAAGGAATATATAATGGTGATATAGGATATATTGAGCTTATAGATAATGATGAAGAAAAACTATATGTTAAATTTGATGAAGATAGACTTGTAGAGTATGATTTTGATGAGCTTGATCAATTAGAGCACTCATATGCTATTACTATTCATAAATCTCAAGGCTCTGAATTTGATTATGTTATTTTACCAATATTTACTGGATATAAAAAGCTTTTAACAAGAAATTTGTTATATACCGCAATGACAAGAGCTAAAAAGATGTTAATAATTGTTGGAAATAGGAATGTAGTAAATTATATGGTAGATAATTTAGAATCTAAAAACAGAAAAACAGGGCTTAAAGAAAAGCTTGAAAAAATGCTTTATTTAAATTAAAAAATGGTATAAATTGTTAAATTCTAACTAAAAATATATAAAGTTAGAGGTGATAATATGAATACTATAAATGTTATTAAAAGAGTAGATAGTTTGGGAAGAATTGTTTTGCCTAAAAATATAAGAAAGAATTTAGAGTTAAAAGAAAACGATGAAGTTGAGTTAATTATTACAGATAATAACGAGATAATACTTAGAAAGCATTCTAAATTAAATAAAATACAAAAAGAATATATAAAATATACTACAACACTTGCAAAATTAATATCAGATAGTAAGATTTTATTAACAGATGGAAATAAGATTGTATTTTGCACAGATAGAAAAGACAATGAAAAATATAAAGATATGAATATATCTAAAACAGCAGAAAAGTTTATATACCAAAGAAAAAACATTAGTATAAAAACAGTCCCAACTTTTAATATAATAGATAGCACCAAAGAAAAAGAATATTATAAAATAATGATACCTATTATATGTGATTCAGATATTGCAGGAGCTTTAATTGCATACTCAAATAAAGAAAGCTTAAGTGTAACAGAAAAAGATATTGAGCTTGTAAAATATGCAGCAAAATTAATTGAACTGGGTGCAGAAAGCTAAAGTTTACATATATGTTACAAAAAGAAGAAAAAAAGAGATATTTATATGAAAATATTTCTTTTTTTTTGTTAGTATGTTAAAATTTAGATATAAAAATTATATTGTGAAAGAGTGTTGAAAGAATATGGAAGAGAAAATTAATTTAATAAGAAATAAACTAACAGGAGACATTAATGTAGATATACATTTTTTAAATTCTATGTATAATGCCCAAAATTTAATTTTAGAAGATACCCAAGCAACAATCGAAGCAATAAATATAGTATATAACGAATTAACAAAAGAAGAAGTAAACGAAAATGAAGAAATAGAGTCAAAAGAAGAAGTTTTAGAAGATACGCAAGAACAAGAAGAGGAGCTATCTCAAGAAGATAATGATCAAATAAGTGATGAAGAAAAGAACGAAATCGATTCTATGATAGATAACTTAATTGAAAATATAGATAGTGAGAGTACAGAAGAGGCTTTAAAAGATGCAGAGCAAATTATTCCAAAAGTTGAGGCCTTATCTAAAACAACTGACGAAAATACTTTGTATTGTAGTTTTTCTACAGATTTTGAAAAACTAATATTTACAGATATTTTTGCTGGTGAAAAAGAAGTTGTAGTAACTCCATATGCAAATGATATTATATATATTATCTATGCAGATTTATTACTTAAAAAGAAAAGAAAGAAAGCAGCTCTTGATGCTTTAGATAGAGCAATATATTGGAATTATCTAAATAGGGAAGCAAGAGTTAAAAAAATAGATATACTTCTTTCAAGACAAGAAGTAGTTAAAGCATTAGATGTATTAAAAAATTTGTTAAATATATCATATACATCTGTAGACATTGCTGAGTGTTATGCAAAATATGGTGAGATTTTTAGTACTTTAAAAGACCTTAAGAGCTCTTATGCTTTGTATAGAATTAGCTTAAGTTATGCAAATAATGATAATATCTCAAACATTATTAATGAATATGAGCAAAAAGATCCTTCATTAAAGGAGATGAGTGTAGATAATATTTTAAGTATTGCAGAAGATAATGAGATTACACTTGGACCAAATCCAAATATTATAAAAGCACATAGAAATATAACTAATAGTTTAATTGAAAATGGAGCATTAGAAGAAGCTAAGCTTATGCTTAGTAATGATTATGCAATGACAAGAAATCCTGAAATTGCAGATTTATTTAATCAATTAGAACAAATTATTAACCCACAAGAACAATCACAAGAACCTGAAGAGACAAAAGAAACAAAAAAGAAATCTAGTACTAAGAGCACTACAAAAAAGAAAACAACAACTAAAAAAGCTACTAGTAAAGAAGAATAGAATAATTTAAGGAGATGATTTGGTTCATCTCCTTTATCATTTTAAGGAGGAGAATATGGTATTTTCAAGTTTAACATTTTTATTTTACTTTTTACCAATAACATTATTAATTTACTATGTAGTTCCAAGTAAAATAAAAAATGCTGTAATATGTATAGCGTCTCTGGCATTTTATTTTTATGGAGAACCAAAATATGGAATATTAATGATAATATCTATATTATCTACATACATACATGGGCTACTCATTGAAAAGTATCCAAATCAAAAAAAGAAATTCCTAATATCATCTATTTTTGTTAGTTTGGGATTTTTAACTTTTTTTAAATATACAGATTTTATAATATCCAATATAAATATGGTTGTAAATGGAAAAATCGACCTTTTAAGACTTTCTTTGCCTATTGGTATATCATTTTATACCTTTCAGATGATAAGCTATATAATAGATGTATATAAAGGCGAAGCTAAAGCACAAAAGAGTTTGTTAAAGCTTGCAACCTATGTTGCTTTATTTCCTCAGCTTATAGCTGGACCTATTGTAAGATATACTACTATTGCATCAGAACTTGATGAAAGACAACATACAGTTGAAAAATTTTCTTTGGGTGTTAGAAGATTTGTTATAGGGCTTTCAAAAAAGATACTAATAGCAAATGTGTTAGGAGATTTAATAAATGTATTTGGAACAACTAGTGAAAAAACAGTAGTATTTTACTGGATGTATGCAATTGCTGTAACACTTCAAATTTATTTTGATTTTTCCGGATATTCAGATATGGCAATAGGACTTGGAAAAATGCTTGGATTTAGCTTTCCAGAAAACTTTAATTATCCTTATATTTCTAAATCTGTAACAGAATTTTGGAGAAGATGGCATATTACACTTGGAACTTGGTTTAAAGACTATGTATATATTCCTTTAGGTGGAAATAGGGTAAGTAAAATTAAATGGATTAGAAATATATTTATTGTATGGTTTTTAACTGGTCTTTGGCATGGTGCATCATGGAATTTTATAATATGGGGAGTATTATATGGAGTTTTACTTATGATTGAAAAGCTTGGATTATTAAAGAGGCTTGAAAAAATCCCAGCGTTTTTCTCAAGAGCATATGTAATGTTTGTTGTTATAGTAGGATTTGTAATATTTAGTTCTACAGATTTAAATAGTGCACTAAACAATATTTTAGGAATGTTTGGGATAGGTGCAATATCTATAATTAATCATGATACAATATATTATTTATTAAACTATTTACCTATATTTATACTTGGAATATTGTTTTCAACTCCAATTATAAAGAATATAGTTGTTAAGATAAAGAAAAAAGTACCTACACTTATTAATTTTTTTGAACCAATAACTCTTGGAATACTTCTTATAGTGTGTGTAAGTTTTTTAGTTGATGGATCTTTTAATCCGTTCTTATATTTTAGATTTTAGGAGGAATATTATGAAAGAAAAAGTAAAAAATATTTTTGTAATAGCAGTTTTTCTTGTTATAATATTTGGATTTACTATAGCAAATTTAATTGCAAAAGATAATGAAACATCAAATTCAGAAAGAAGAAAGCTAAAACAATTTCCTAAAATTAGCGCTAAAAACTTATTTGAGGGAAAGATACCTGATGAAATAGAAGAGTATGCTATGGATCAATTTGTGTTAAGAGATGAGATACGTAGCATAAAAACATTTGTTAAACTTGATTTATTAAGACAAAAAGATAACAATGACTTGTTTTATTTAAATGGAAGTATATATAAAATGCAGTATCCATTAAATAAGAAGTCAGTAGAAAATACAGCAGAAAAGATTAATGCAATATATAATAAGTATTTAGGCTCTAATTTTAATGTATATTATTCTATTGTACCAGATAAAAATTATTTTTTAGGTAAAAATACAATGTATTTGAATATAGATTATAAGTCATTAGAAGAGATAATGAAGGAAAAAGTAGATAAAAATATAAAATACATAGATATAAAAGACAACTTATGCATGAATAGTTATTATAAGACAGATACGCATTGGAAACAACAAGATATACTAGAAGTAAGAGATAAAATTGCAAAAGAGATGAATTTTAAAGATAGAATAAATACAGATTTAATAAAAAAAGAGTATGGAGAGTTTTACGGAACATTATATGGCCAACTTGGAAAGAAAATGAAACCAGATAAAATTGAATACCTTACAAATAGTATACTTGAAGAGGCGACTACATATAACTATGAAACTAAAAAAGAATCAAAAATATATGACGAGCAAAAAGCAAAAAAAGCCATGGATAAGTATGACTTATTCTTATCTGGTTCAACTCCGTTAATAGAAATTAGAAATGAAAGCGCAACAACACAAAAAGAGCTAATTATCTTTAGAGATTCGTTTGGCAGTAGTTTGGCTCCATTATTTACAGAGGCATATAAAAAAATAATATTAATCGATACAAGATATATGCCCGCTGATTTAATTGAAGAATATATAGAATTTAATGATAACCAAGATGTGTTATTTGTATATAGTACTTTATTAATTAATGATAGTGGAGTATTAAAGTAAAAGTAAAAAGGAGACTTACTTATTAAGTCTCCTTTTAAATTCCCATTACATCTGCCATATTATTTGCCCATAATTTATAATAAAAAGGTTTTGGATGAACACCATCACTTTCAAATTTTTTACCATCTTTTGCATTATCTAATAAAGAAGAGTTTTCTATAAAAGTAATATCATTTTTTTTACAAAACTCTTTAAGATGCTTATTGAAATCTTCTCTATATCCATATTCTGGATTTTTAGATAGAGCGTTGTCACTTACAGGTAGTATTTCATTGATACCAATTTTTATATTTGGAAATTTTTCTTTTATTGATCTTATAACTCTATCATATGCATTTATATATCCATCAACATTTCCATTCCAACTTAAAAGGTCATTTGCTCCATATGCAAGTATTAATATATTAGGTTTATAGCTATAAGCATCAGTTAAATCTTCTTCCATATATTGTATTACTCTGCCACGTGTCCATGTAACAGAAATGCTATCTAGAATTTGATATGCCTCTAGTCCTTCTGCAGTAGAGTCTCCGACTACCATTGCTTTGGCATTTAAAAATCTATCCCAAGCAGTATTGTTACTAAAACCATAGTTATTTCCTTTGAGCTTTGCTATTACGTTTTCATCTATAGGTGTAATAGAAAACTTTGCTATATTTGTATTAGTAACATTTAAAGTTAATTTTTCTTTTTTATTTAATAATAAAATGCTCATAATAATTATAACAAAAATTATAACCAAAGGAATAAATCTATTATTAGATGATTTACCATTTCTTTTATTAAGAGTATTGTTATCATTTGTTTTGTACATATAATCGCCTCTATATAATCAACTATAATTATATTCTTATTTTTTTTATTTTTCAACAAAATTATACAATTTATTGTACTATATACTTTTTTATGATAAAATATAAACTGTAGGAGGTGCTATGATGAATAAAAAAGTTTTAGGTATAGCTTTAGGAGTTGTAGTAGTTGTTGCTATTATAGTAGCGTGTGTATGCATGCTTCCAAAATCTAGTGCAAGTAAAAATATTGAAGGTAATTTAGAAGATTTAATGTCTAAATTATATAATGGTATTTCACCAGATGATATGCCTGCACTTGCAACAAATCCAGTTACACAAGAAAACATTGAGTATTATCTTGGGACATCAGATATACAATACAAAGAGGGACTTGCATCAGAACCTTTAATGAGTTCTATTGCACATTCTGTAGTATTACTTAGATTAAATTCTGCAGATGATGCTAATGCAGTTAAAGAAAAAATTAGAAATAATGTTAACCCTAGAAAATGGATTTGTGTTGAAGTTGAACAAAAAGACGTAAAAATAGAAAGCTCAGGAGACTTAGTAGTTCTTATCATGGTTAACGAACTTTCAGACAAAATACTTGAAAACTTTAACAATTTATAATGTTAAATTAAATGACCTTTAAGATTTATCTTAAAGGTCATTTTTATATATTTCTTTATTTTTATAGTAATATATGTTATATTATTTATGTTAAAGGACGTGAGAAAAATGATTAGTTTAATAGATGTAAAATATGATCATGGATATAAAGATAAGCTCTTAGATGGTGTATCTTTTGAAATAAAAAAAGGTGATATAGTAGCAATTGTTGGCGCAAACGGATGTGGAAAATCTACTATGCTAAAGTTAATAAATTCAGAAGATAGTGTAGACAGTGGTACTATAGCTATAAGTCAGGATATGAAAGTTATGGCAAAACTTGAACAAATACCAGAAAGACTAGAAGATGATGTAACAGTTCAAGATGTACTTATGCCAGAGATATATAATGCTCAAAAAGAGGTGGAAAATGCATCTCTTGCATTTTCTTGTCCAGATGCAGATATGGCAAAGGTAGAAAAAAGATTTCAAAAAGCGTTAGAAAATTTAGAAAACGTAACAAAAGATGGAATTCATAAGATATCTACAGCAAGACAAAAACTAAAAATAACAGACGATATGTTAGATAAAAAATATAATGTTTTAAGTGGTGGACAAAAGACTCGTGTGAATTTGTGCAATATAATGGCAAAAGAGCCAGAGGTATTATTACTTGATGAACCTACAAACCATCTAGATTTTGAAGCATTATCTGAACTAGAACGATTTATAAAAAGCTGTGGTAAAACAGTAATAGTTGTATCTCATGATAGGTATTTTATAGACAAAGTCGCAAATAAGACTATACTACTTGAAAATGGTAAAGCATATGTAACATATGGTGGATACACGAAATTTTTAGAGGAAAATGCTATAAGAAAACAAAAGCAAGAACAAGACTATATTAATCAGCAAAATGAAATAAATAGATTAGAAGAGGCTGCTAAAAAATTAAGAACATTTGGAAGAATTGGAGATAATGAAGGCTTCTTTAAAAGAGCAAAAGCTATAGAGGGAAGAATTGAAAAAATGAACCCGCTTGATAAACCTAAAGAGGCAAATAAGATAAACCTAGATTTTGATGTTAAAGGTAAAACTGGAAATGATATTATAAAGTTTAATAATTTATCAATAGGTTTTGACGATAAGATAATATTTGAGAATTTAAATTTTGAGTTATTTCATGGTGAAAGAATATGCATTATGGGAAAAAATGGAGCAGGAAAATCAACATTAATTAGAGCTATAATAAATGCTTGCAATGAGCAAGAAATTGAGGGAATGCTTGGTGGAGAATATAAAATAGGTGGTAATATTAGTATTGGATATATTCCACAAGAAATTCATTTTGAAAATGAAGAAGATAGTGTTATAGATAATTTTAGAACTTATTTTAAGGGAGAAGAGACTAGACTAAGATCTACTCTTGTTCATTTTGGCTTTTATAATGATACTATATTTAAGCCTGTTGGAAAGCTATCTGGCGGAGAAAAAGTGCGACTACTTCTTGCAGAACTTATTCAAAGTAAAGCTAATATACTTATATTTGATGAGCCAACAAACCATATAGATGCAGATACTCGTAATACATTAGAAGCAGCTTTACTTGAATATAAAGGGACAATCATATTTGTATCTCATGATAGATATTTTATAAATAAGATTGCAACATCAGTTGCACTTCTTAAAAACGGGAAGATTACTAAATATGTTGGAAATTATGATCAATACCAAGAGACTATAAAAAGACAAGAAGAGAAAGTAAATAAAGAGGCAAGTGTACAACAAGCATTAAAACCTAAAAAAAGAAGAGGAAATTTTATATAAATTAAAAAATATTTATGTAAAATATAGAAGACAAAATTAAATTGACAAAGAAGTTTTACAATGATATAATCTTGATGTGATTAAAAGTGTGTACAATATAGCATAGGAGTATTAAAAAATGGAGTATGTAGAGTTTGAGGAATGGAAAAAATTTAAGAAAGAAAAAAATTATAAAGAATCTATTGATATTTTAATAGACGAGATAGCAACAAATTTAGTTAGAGTACATAATCATTATTCTGACGTAAAATATGACGAAAAAAAAGAACTTGGTATAGCTTTTAACTATTTAGATTATGGAAAAAATAGTAAAAACAAAAGCATAAATGATATGAAATTATTTATTGATTTTTGTGGGGAACTTAGCTTATTAGATAGAGCATATTGTGATATATTAGAAGATAGTGCTTGGGGAACATTTAAGGATTTATTAAAAGATGTAGAAATATTAAGAGAAAAAGCAATAAAGGAAATCTTAAGAATAAAAGAAATATAGTAAAATGATTATAGGAGTGTAAGAACATGGAGTATGTAGAATTTGAAGAGTGGAAAAAATTTAAGAAAGAAAAAAAATATAAAGAGGCTGTAGAAACGCTTGAAGATGAAATGGCTACAAATTTGGTTAGAATACATAACTATTATTCTGATGTGAAATATGATGAAAAAACTCAATTAGCTGTAGCCTTTGGTAGTATAGATTATGCTAAAAACAGTAAAATGGATACAATTGAGGAAATGAGAAAACTTGGATATCTTTCTACAGAATTATCTCTTTTAGATAGAGGATATTGTGATATATTAGAAGATAGTTTTTGGGGAACGTTTAAAGAATTGCTAAAAGATGCAGAAAAATTGAGAAAAAAATTAATTAGAGAATTTTCAAAGCATAGAAATGTATAATGGTGATGATATGGAGCAAATAATTGAAAAAATAAATATAGTTTTATATGAATTAAGAGAAAGTAAGTATTCGTATCAAGAAGATGAAAATTTCGAAGTGGAGCGTGAAAAATTTTTTAGGCTTAAAAATGAAATATTTGGTTATTTTAAAGATGTTTATGATAATATACATAAAAATAAACTAGATATAAATCAAACGAGTAGAATGAAGAATAGTATCAATTTAAGTGAGGAACTAGAATATTATTCAGATTATTCGGATCCATCGCCTATTGAATATGTAGAGTCTCTTGCTTTGTTTACTGAAATGGCAAACAATATGGCACATATAATAGAAAGTGAAATAAAAAATAATGGCTTAAATAAAAATAAAGATTTAAATAGAGTAAAAAAACTAATGTATGAAATGAAAACTATCACATTAGATAAAATCGCAAGAGTAGGTATAAATAGAGAAAGTGAGGGTATTATTGTTGGTACAGAAACAGACGACTATAAGTCTGTAAACAATAAGGTTTTGGTCTTAGATTTGCCAAGATACGGACAGCTATCATGGCATTATAGTGGAAAATGAATATGTATGAACCTAAGCATTTAGGCAAACTCCCAACCTATAGATATGAAATACAAAAGGGAGTAATGGATTCAAGAGAAACATCTTTAAATTCTAAATTGTTACTAGGACAAGGTCATGTTAATGATTTAAATATCCATAATAAAATAGATAGAGAAATTCCATTTGGACATGAGGACGAATTAAAGCTTGCTTTAGATATATACTATGATATATTAAATAATAAAGATGAGTATGCAACATATGAGAGCAAATTAAGAAGAGCGTGTTTAAGACATGGAATGCCATCAAAAGAGACTTTTAATATGATACTAGATAAAGTAATGGATACAATGTATGGAAAGCTTAATTATGAAAAGGACGAGCTTAAAAAGTGGAGGGATAATATAGAACATGATAGATGATAATATTAGCGTAAGAGTTATAAATGAGGTAGCTCAAATAATAGAGGACTTATCTATAGAAAGAAAGAAACAAATACCAGAAAACATATTAAACTTTTATATAAATGGAGCCAAGGAAAAAGAAAAGTATAAAGTAGATAAAAACATACCAATAGATAAACAAGATTTAGATAAAGAGACATATAATCACGTGGCAATGATATTAAGTTATATAAAAAGAGAATATGAGTATGTAGAAATAAATCCAAGTTGGACAACCTATAGTAAAAAGAGCGAACAAATTGAAAAATTAGAAGAGGAAATATCATTAAATTTATATAATATAAATAACATTTTAGCAGATAGAAGACTTGCTAAAGTAGAGTATGTACTAGATTTTGAGTATTATGGAAGATGTTTTAGAGAAGAAAATATAAAAAGATTAAAGCCATTTGTAGCATTATGTAGAATATTTAGTATAGTGCATAAAGAATATCTTTTAAAAGGTGATGAAGATAAGACATTACAGATGTACATATTTATAACAGAAGAATTAAAGAAAAACATAGATTTAGTATTTTAATTAAATAGAGAGCCACTTATGTGGCTCTTTTATATGTTTTCAAATATTTTTCATTCTCTCAATTGCTTTTAAAGTATTTTCTTTTGTATTAAATCCTGTAAATCTAAAATGATATTCACCATTTTTACCAAAACCAATTCCTGGAGTACCTACTATAGAATAGTTATTTAGTAGTTCATAGAAGAAATCCCAGCTTTTAATATTATTTGGAGTATTTATCCATACATATGGAGAGTTTACGTCAGTAATAGTTTTATCTATTAGATTTTTGCTTTTAAAGAAATCTAAAAGTAATTTAGTGTTTTCTAAATAATAACCTATATTATTATAAATTTCATCAAATTTATTTTCTTTATATAAATTATATATACCATATTCACTTATATAAGATGGACCATTATATTTTGTGTCTTTTAGTCTTTTAAATAAGGCATTTATATATGTATTGTTTATAATTATTTTATCAGGAACTATAGTATAAGAAAGCCTAACTGGTGTATAACCAGCCGTTTTAGAAAAGCTTCTAAATTCTATTGCAACATCTTTTGCCCCATTTATTTCATATATGCTATGTATTGTGTTTTTTTGTGTTATGAACGCTTCATATGCTCCATCAAAAAAGATTAAAAAATTGTACTGTTTTGCAAGTTTAATTATTATTTCAAGATTTTCTCTAGATACTACTTTTCCAGTAGGGTTATTTGGACTACAAATATATAATATGTCTATAGAAAGTTTGTTATTTTCAATATCGTGAGATAAATTTAAAATATCTTCATAATACACAATATTGTTACCACGTAAAATATTTGAATCTACATAGGCAGGATATACTGGATCTTGCACAGCTACAGTAATACCTGAGTTGAATATATCAAGGACATTTGAAATATCAGATTTGGAACTATCAGATATAAATATTTCATTTTTGTTGATATTTATATTATTTTTTTCATAGTCTTTTAATATTATTTCTTCTTTTAAAAAATCATGACCACTACTTGGTGGATAACCAGTAAATGTATCTTTGTTAGATAGATTAGTAATAGCATTTATTGTACCGTTACAAATGGAAGGAGTAAGGGGGAGAGTAACGTCTCCAATAGATAAATCAATCAAGTCAGCATTTTTGTTGTTTTTTACATAGTTTCTTTTTTCTTCTGCAATTTTTGCAAAAAGATAGTTATCTTTTATATTTAGATAATTATTATTTATTTTAATCATAATATACCTCCATTATAATCATAGTTAAAAAATTATTTATTATGACTTTTTCACAAAACTATCATTGATTTATGACAGAATGTCATATAAAATATAATGTATATAAAAGGATGTGATAATATGCCAACAATTACATTTTATAATTTAAAGGAAGATAAAAAGAAAGCAGTTATCTCTGCTGTAAAAAAAGAATTTTCAAGAATAGATTTAATTGATATGTCAGTAAAGAATATAGTAGAGGATGCACATATTGCAAGAGGTAGCTTTTATCAATACTTTGATTCAAGAGAAGATTTAATAGAATATATAATTAACACTGAATTTGAAGAAGAAGAGAGAATATATTTAAATTTAGTAAAAGAATGTAATAACGATATTTTTGAAGCTACATATAGGTTTTTAGATTTACTAATAGATGCACAAAGTGAGAATCCAAAGTATTTTGTACACATATTTCAATATTTAAATGCAACTAAAATACTACCTTTAAAGAGTATAGATATAAATGATATATCATCATATGTAAACATAGATATGTTAAATTTAAATAGTCTTGATCAAATACATGCTGCAATTAGAATTATAGCTACAATTACATTTGCTAAAAAACTTGAAATTCTTGAAGGAAGTATATCAAAAGAAGAAGGAATGAAACAATACAAAGAAGAGCTTAATGTGCTAAAGAGAGGGCTATTAAAATGAAAGTAGGATTATTGCTAGAAGGTGGTGCAATGCGTGGTATGTATACTTGTGGAGTACTTGACGTATTGCTAAAAAATAAGATAAAAGTAGATTTAATTATGGGAGTATCTGCAGGAGCACTATTTGGGGTAAATTATAAATCAAGACAAATTGGTAGAGGATTAAGATTTAATCTTAAATACATAAAGGACAAGCGTTATTTTGGACTTTATTCATATATTACTACAGGAAATATATTAAATGCCGAGTTTTGCTTTAAGGACATTCCAGATACTTTAGATGATTTTAATTATGCATCATTTAAAAGAACAAAAGAAGAATTTTATGCAGTTGTTACAAATATAAAGACAGGTAGAGCTGAATATATAAAAATAGATGAGTTAAAAGGAGACAGCCTTGAGTATTTAAGAGCGTCAGGATCACTTCCACTTGTATCAAAGCCTGTTCTAATAAATGGTGAAGAGTATTTAGATGGTGGAATTGCTGATGGTATTCCAATAAATAAAATAAATAGCATGGGAATAGATAAGTTAATTGTTGTGCTCACAAGACCAGAAGGATACAGAAAAAAGAAACAAAACATGACAATTTCTAAAAGAGCTTTTAGAAAATATCCAAACTTGATTAAAACTATTGAAAATAGATACAAGACATATAATAATTCTTTAGATGAAGTTGAATTTTTAGAAAGTCAAAAAGATTTGATTTTGATTAGACCATCAAGGCTTGTAAATATAAAACGAGTAGAGAAAAATAAAGAAAAAATACAAGAAATGTATGATTTAGGAGTAGAGGACGCACAGAACAAATTAAAAGAAATAAAAAGCTATTTAAAGGAAAATAAAAACAATGACTAAATAAACTTTAAAAATATAAAAGAGTATGATAAAATATAAATACGTTTTAATAGTACGCCTAAAAATAATTTTAAAGGAGGTATTAGAGATGAATATTTTGTTTTATTTAGCTTTTATATTAGCAGTAATGATATTGTCATATTTTATTGTTGACAAATATTTAGACATAAAGAACATAAAAACAAAGAGAATAATTAGAAATATAGTTATTATATTAGTAATATTATTAATTATTGCTCTTGTAGTATCTTTAATTTACTTCTTTAAGCTTTTTGCAAACATAGGACCTATTTAAAAATAGGTCCTTTATATTGCATAATGTATGTATATTAGTATAAAATATATAATGAGGTAGAATTATGGGATATAAAATTGGAATAATAGGATGTGGAAACGTAGGACTTAGTTATGCATATTCTTTAGTTAATTTAGGATTAGATATTAATGAGATTGTATTAATAGATTTAAATACAAATAAAGTTCTTGGTGAGGCTTTGGATTTAAGTCATAGTATTTCAAATGCTAGAGGATATGTTGAAAAAATATATTTTGGAGAATATGACGATATAAAAGATGCAGACATATTGTGCATTACTGCGGGTATGCCTCAAAGCTCTAAAAAGGTGTCTAGAATGGAAGATATTAGTGGAGCTGCAGTAATTATGCAAAATATAATGAAAAACGTAAATAAGACAGGTTTTGATGGAATTATACTTGTTGCAAGTAATCCACTAGATATAATGACATTAAAAATAGCCAAATTATATAATTGTAATTATAATAAGGTTATTGGTAGTGGTACTTTACTTGAGACAGCAAGGCTTAAATATGAGATTTCTAAAAAATTAAATTTTCCAATAAGGAGTATTTCTGGATATGTACTTGGAGAACATGGTGATTCTCAATTTGTAGTATGGTCATCTGTAAAAATTAATGATAAATATGAAATAAATGACTATTTATCTCAAAGTGATATGTTAGAGATAGCAGACAATGTAAAAAAAGCAGGATTTTATGTTTCTTCTCTTAAAGGATACACAAATTTTGGAGTTGCTACTGCATTAAGCAAAATTACAAAGAATATAATAAACGATCAAAAAGAGTTTATTCCAGTTTCGTCTTACGATAAAGAAAAAGATGTGTATATTAGTGCACTAACAAAAGTAGGATGTGAGGGTGTAGAAGAGAGAACTATAGATTTTTTAAATGAAAATGAAAAAGAATTATATGATATTTCTGCAAACATAATTAAAGAAGGATATGAGAGTTTATAAAAAAAGTACCTAAAATAGCTTGACTTTACATAAATAAAATGTTATAATGTAAATGAAGTTAATTTTAGGTATAAAAAAAATAATTTTTTTAAGAATGATGAAGCGCGATAATTGTTTTTAAAAAATGGCTGCATAGCAGAAGCAGTTGAAAACACAAGAACGACCAAATCTTGTGAGTTGACTCGAAAGAGACAGCACCCTCTTAAGAGGAAACACAGAAAAGCTAAAATTGGCTCATTCTCCTGCCCTTTGTTACTACGTAATGAAGGGTTTTTCTTTTGCCTAAATGTAGATAAAAATAAAACACAGCAAATATTTGCTGTGTTTTATCTATTTATTTTTCCTCTACGATAAAATTAACATAAACCTCATGTGATTTTTCTGTGTTGTCGACTTTAAGTAGTGCTACAACTAGTTCTTTCATTTGAAAATCTTCATCTTCAAGTTCTAATGTTACATCATTTTGTGAATTTGCGTGTACCATTTCAAAACCAGTTTTTACGTCATTGTAAAATTTCTTTTCAATGCGTAAAAGAACGTCATTTGTAGAATCATTTTTGAGTTTAATACTTATTGTTTTACCAATATTTTTAAAATCAATATGTTTATCTGCAATTAATGCAATTCCATAGCCCTCATTGACACTTAAATCTCCCTTTAATGGGGTAGACAAGTCTCGATCTTCACCAAAATTGTCATTTCCATAACCAAAGTAAAATGCCTTTTTAATAGTCTTTTTTTCATTCATAAAAAAATCTCTCCTTCTATTTGTTGCATTGGCAACTTATTTAAATATTTTTGACTACATAATTATTATAACATATTAGCATAAACTAATCAACGATTATATTAAAATTTACATAATAAAAGGAAGCACTTGCTTCCTATAATTTTTATGCAAACAGTAAAGAATGAACTGCTAAGATTGAATAATTAGGTAGACATTCAACAACTTCT
Source organism: uncultured Clostridiaceae bacterium (assembly GCA_947381905.1). Lineage (GTDB taxonomy): Bacteria > Bacillota > Clostridia > TANB77 > CAG-465 > CAG-465. The sequence goes on from CANCXL010000015.1 coordinate 19,772, forward strand.
TCAGTAATTTTGTCTAAATTTTCGTCTATATCTCTTATAGCATAATATAAATCCTCAATTTCATCTTCACTAGTAAGTCTACGAATTTCATTTTCAAATTCTATTACGATTTTATATACAAGCTTTGTAATAGGTAAGATTGTTTCGCTATTTACATTTGCTTCTATATGTTTCCTTATGTTAGTTATACAACCATGAAATCCTTTTTTATTATATAGCATTTCATATAATGGAATTGATGAATATCCATTTTTAAATGTTTCTACAACAAGTTCATAGTGCTTTGAGTAAAAATCTCTAAAATTAGCTATTTGACTAGGTGATAGATACTTATCTGCGATTTCTTCAGGATTTAGATTTATATATCTATTAGATAAGTCATTAATTAGCATAAACATACCAGTTCCCATAGATTCATATATATTGTTAAGCTCTTCATCACTAAGATGAGTTTTTAATGCTTCTAAAATCATAAAGTTTATTCCTACGCTAAAATCTAAAGGTTCAACAAGTTTGCTTTCAGCATCTTTTAATTGTTTAAAGATTTCTTGATATTTGGAATTCTCAAATATATGAGGATTTCCTTCTGATACTTGGTAAGTAACCTTACCACTTTTAGTTTTTAGTAATAAATGATTTGATTTTTTTGCTATACCAATAATCTCAATAAATTGGCTAGCCTCCATTTTTGAAACTGAAGTTTCTTTTTTTAACATATCTTTTCCTCCTTCATATAAATCTTGGAGGCACCTGACCTCCAAAATTTTGGAAGTCACAATTAAATGTGCTTCGAGCCATAATTATATCATTATTTACATAAAAAATCAAGAGATTGTTTTATATTAATAAAAAGATTGAATATTTTCTCAGTTGATGATAATATTATAGTATTAGAGGTAGGGAGGTAGACTATGTCAGAAAATTCTGATACAAAGGAAATAGATATAGTAGAAAATAGTGTAAGAACTAAAAGAAGAATAAATAAAAATCTCATAATAATTCTTGGAGTAGTTACTGTATTTGTAGTTGCAGCTAGCGTAGTTATATTATCTAAAAAGGACGAAGAAAAACAAGAAGATCCAAAAGTAGAAGAAAGCGAGCTTCTAGTTGGTAGTAAAGATACATATGAGGGATTAAATTATGAGCAAATAAAAGAGACAATATCTAAAATAGGTTTTTTCTATAACTATTCTAAAAATCTTGAGGGCAGTAAAATTGATGTAAGCTATATAAAGGTAGATGGATTTAAAGATAGTGCACTTCAAGAGAAGGTAAACGAATCACTATATAATGCAGCAAAAGATTTAAATGATGATAGTTTAGCACAAAATCCTAGAGTATTATATAATCATGTATATAATGTAACAGATGTATATATTTTTAATAACGTGTTATCTACTATGTATTGCAAAGAAGAATGTGATATTGATGGAAATACTAAATTTGAATATAAGGCAGTAAATATAAATTTAAAGGAATATAAAGAGTTTGATTTAGAGGATGTATTTATAGTAAATACTAATATAGAACAGATACTAAATTCAAATGAAATATCAAATACTAAAGATGTTATATTTAGCGTTTCTCCTAAAACACTTTATATAGCAGATGGCGAGAATATTAAAAAGATAAGCTTATATGAAAATAGAGATAAAGTTGCAATATATAAAAGATTTAATGAGAATAAAAAGATGTTTTCTAAAACATATAATGCTTCACCATATTGCTATACAACAAAAAAATTCTTTGAGACAGACGTATATGGTTTAGAAAAGGACAATATATTTATAGATACTTGCAATACTATTGTACAAAAAGATATCCCAGATGGAGTAAGAGAATCTGCAAAAGAGTTATATAAAGAGGCTATAAACAAGGCAAGAAGTTTATCTTATTCAAATACATCAAAAAGATATTTAGTTCAAATAGTATTAGGAGCTAAAAAGGAAGAAAAAAATTATAATATAGAGGTAGAATATATTGTCTATGAACTAAAGAAAGATTTCTTTACAGATAAGATATCAGAGTTTGTGGTAGCAACTGAAAATAAAAGCAAAGACGAAATAGTTACACCAGACTACTTTAGTGATACGGTTTTAGATGGAGCAAGTAGTTTATTGTCAATGGACTCTGAAACATTAAAAAAACAAGTGGATGAGCAGGGTGTTGAAATAAAAAACAATAAAAATACAAATAACATCATAAATGGAGTAAGTTAGAAAAAATACGCTTTAATTTAAAGCGTATTTTTCTTTACAAATGTTTTTAAATAAGATATACTTTTAATAGAGATTTTTTAAAGTCTAATTTAGAAAGGAAGTTGGTTATGAGAAGTATATGGGAGGCTTTATCTGATAGTACAAGACGAGATATACTTGTTTTACTAAAAAAAGATAGTCTTACAGCGGGGGAAATTTATAATCATTTTGATATTACTAAGCCATCACTTAGTCATCATTTGTCTATATTAAAAGAGGCAAAATTAGTATCATCTATAAAACAAGGGCAAAACGTTATATATTCTCTTAATTTAACTGCATTTAATGAACTTATAGAATTTATTAAAGGACTAAAAAATTAATAAGGGAGGATAATATATGGATAAAAAGAAAAAGAATATTGCTTTAATAGGGATATCAGTAATTAACTTAATAGTTGTTTTAGTAATGTATTCAAAGATAAAATCAATGATTCCAATTAATATTTTTGCAGATAATGCAATAAAGAAAATGGCCTCAAAGCAGTTACTGCTTGTTTTACCATGCATCTCTATAATAATTAGTGTCTTTCAAGTTATGTATAGAATGAAGACAATAGATAAACCTGTTACAATAGGAAAGATAATAGAGGATGGGTTATTTTCATTTTTTGATGGGCTAATAATGTTTTTAGGATGGATATTAGTATATATTGGATACGAGTATACTAATACTACACTTGTAAATGTGAATATTCAACCTATATACATTATAATAGGAATAATTGGCTTAGGACTTGCTGGAATGTATAGTACATTCCCAATTAATAAAATTGGATCAGCTATTGGTCTTACAACTAAAGAAACACTTGCAGATGCTAAAGTTTGGAGAATTGCAAACAGATTTAACGCATTAACTGGATTTATATCTGCTGTTATGATAGTAGTACTTGCAATATATTTTATGTTTTTTGGATTTAATTGGATATATTTAATTGTAGTAGTTATACTTAGCGTATTATTAATGTACTATGTACCAAGATTATATGCAAAGAAAATTGCAAAAGACTTGTCTGAAAGAGTAGTAGAAAAATAGTTATATAATTTAAAGATAAATAGGTGGGCATAAACTGTCTGCCTTCTTTTTTTAATCTAATCTGTTGACATAAAAGATTAAAAGTGGTATAATTAAATTGCATTTTGTATATTATGCTTTGAAAAAAATTTTTAAGAAGGAGCGTGGTTAAGATGGATTACGACGAAATCAAAGAAGGGGCAATTGTGTATTTGCGTCATGGTTTTTTTCCAGATAGCGATACAATTGACTACAGGTTAAATGGTAGACCGTATCTTGTATACTCAATTGAAGGAGATGACGTTTTACTATTAAAGCTATCAACAAGTAACTATTTTGGTGAACCATTTTATTATTTGTTAGATAGGGTTGACGGACGTGGAAACGAGATGACAAGCTATTTAGACTTAAGATATTTACTTGTAATTAGTAAAGAAAGACTAATTTCAGAGATGAATATGGTTCTAGATAGTAAGTTTAAAAAAAGATTTCCTAAAAAATTGCAAAAAATATCAGAAGAGACTTTAGAAAAGATTGTAGCTTTAAGAAAGAAAATGGAAATAGTAAACGAATTTAACGAACTATATCCGCTATATAAATAGATATCCCATATTGGGGTATCTTTTTTTGACATAATTTTCAAATTATGGTATAATTCTAATCGCATTTATATAAAGAGAATATTTTTAAATTTAAAAATATGGTTACTAATGTAAAATTTTATAGTTAGGAGGGATAAAATGTATATTAAAAGACTAAATAGAGACTTTGTACTACTAGATAGTAGTTTAATAGCACATAAAGGAATTTATGGACATTATAAAAGAAATAATAAAGAAGTTATACAAAATTCGTTTGAATCATGTAAGATTGCAATAGATAATAATATACCATTTGAGTGCGATATTCGTAATACTAAAGACGATATACCTGTACTTGCACATGACAATACAATTCTTTTAGATAGTGGAAAAAAGATTAAAGTTAACAAGTATAGATATATTGAACTAAAAGAAATGCTAAAAAATAAATGTCCCTCTAAACTAGAGGATATTTTAAGGTATAATAATGGAAAAGTAGGGGTAGTTGTAGATGCTAAAGAGGCACACATATTCTATTCAAAATATAGGGAAAATCTATCGCGAGTCTTAAATGAATATGCATTAAAGGGAGAAATAATGCTACAATCATTTAATCCTTTTTTTATGCTATCTTTAAAGAAACATATACAAAATGTTGTAACAGGACAGCTAATATGTCGAGGCAAGACGATTCTAGATTCTTTTAGAGCGCCAAAAACTATTGCATATATATATGAGAGAATAATATCACTTATTTGCTTTATTGCAAGAACTGATGTAATAAATATGGAGAATCATTCAGATATTGTTTGGCAAAAGAGAACTAGATTATTTATATCTAAATACACAAATAAAAAGATAGTAGGTAAAGCAGAGCGACTTTTAAGAAAAATTGATACAACTTTATATAAAGGCATGAAGAAAATTAACAAATTTGCTGACAAAATGCAGTTAAAACTGGTTAAGATTGCAAAAGAGTTAACACAAAAACCAGTACTGGCTTTTACTATAGAAAACGAGAAAGATTTTAATAAAATGGAAAATCTTTTTATTGTAAACTATATAGTAGATTTTAGCAAATATGGAGTAGAAGAGTATATAAAAAGAATAAAAAAATAAGAATCGGCAACAATTTGCCGATTCTTTTCGCCTTTATTTGAGTATTTATTGCCAATAAACACTTGCTATATTCATTTTTTTGGGGTATAATCTTATTGGATATAATATTTTGCGTAATTTTGAGGTTTAGATTATGTAATATATATGTCTGAGGTGAATAACAAGTACATATAATTAATGATTTTATTTATATTTACATAAACACTGACAATTAAAAAATTGTACATTGACAAATAAATAGGATAAGGAGGATAGTCAAATGCTATATGGATTAGTTGGGGCTGTTTGCTTTATAATAGGTTCAGCAATTTTCTTCTTTGCAGGAATTAAGTATAGAAAGAATATTGCAGAGGCTACTATAGGTTCAGCCGAAGAACAAGCAGAAAAAATAGTAAGCGATAGTAAATTAGATGCTGAAAGAATTAAAAAAGAAGCTGTACTTCAAGCTAAAGATGAAATGATTAGACGTAAAGATGAATTTGAAGCAGAAGTCAAACTTAGAAAAAAAGAAATGCAAGATCTTGAAAATAGAATTAATCAAAGACAAGACTTAGTAGACAAAAGAGCAGCGCTAATTGAAGAAAAAGAAAACAATATTACAAAAAGAAATGAAGAACTAAACAAAAAAGAGAAAGATTTAGAAAATGCTAAAGAAAGAGAAATAGAGGCATTAGGAAAAATTGCTAAAATGAGTGTAGACGAAGCTAAAACTGAGATGATGAGAGAACTTAAAGATGATATGACAAAAGAAATGGCAGAATATATTCGTCAAGAAGAAGATAGAGCAAAAGAAGAGGTAGAGAAAAAATCTAAAGAACTTCTTGTTAGCACTATTCAAAGATATGCTACAGATCATACTTCTGAGGCTACCGTTACAACTGTAGCTCTACCAAATGATGATTTAAAAGGAAGAATCATTGGAAGAGAAGGTAGAAACATTAAAACTATTGAGACTTTAACAGGAATAGATTTAATAATCGACGATACACCAGATGTTATCGTACTATCTAGCTTTGATCCAATAAGAAGAGAAGTGGCAAGAATTGCTATTGAAAGACTTATTGCAGATGGAAGAATTCATCCAGGAAAGATTGAAGAGATGATAGAGAAAGCCAAAGTTGAAGTTGAAAATACAATTAAAGAAGAAGGAGAGAGAGCTCTATACGAAACAGGAGTAATGAATCTTCATCCAGATTTAGTAAAATTACTTGGTAAATTAAAGTTTAGAACAAGTTATGGACAAAATGTATTAAATCACTCTATTGAGGTTTCTAATTTGTGTGGGCTTCTAGCTGAAGAGTTAGGACTTGATGTTGCAATAGCAAAAAGAGCAGGACTTTTACATGATATAGGTAAATCTTTTGATCAAGATATAGAGGGAACACACGTAACTTTAGGTGTAGACCTTCTAAAGAAATATAAAGAGAAAAACGAAATCATATGGGCAGTAGAAGCACATCATGGTGATGTTGATCCAAAAACATTAGAGGCAATACTAGTTCAAATTGCTGATACAATATCTGCATCTAGACCTGGGGCAAGAAGAGAGACAGTAAGTACATACATAAAGAGATTACAAAAACTTGAAGAAATTTGTAACTCATATAGTGGTGTAGATAAATCTTATGCAATACAAGCAGGTAGAGAAGTAAGAATTATTGTAAAACCTGATCAAGTTGGCGATGACTCAATCACAGTTATGGCTCGTGATATAGCAAATCAAATAGAAAAAGAGATGGTATATCCAGGACAAATAAAAGTAAATGTTGTTCGTGAAACAAGAGCTATAGAACTTGCAAAATAAAAAATACCCACCTTATTGGTGGGTATTTTTTTGTCCAATTTTTTAGTAAAGCATAAAATATTCATTTAATTATATATTATATAATATGTGAAATACAAATAAAAGTTACAAAAAATAAGCTCCGCATATATAAAATAAAGGCATATCACTTAACTTTCACAATATCTACACTTGCTCTTTATATGTTAGGACGCAAAAAATGTTATAATATAGACATAGTAAGTAGTTTGAAGTAGCCAACTTAATAATTTAAGAAGGGAGATGATGTTATGTTTAATCTTAATTATTATTTTGTCGACGTGGGGGATAACTACTGTACTATAGCAGAATATAATCTGGTGTTTAGCTTGCGGGACGCAATTTTAAACGATAACCTGGCACAACTTAAGCTTATAAAGGAATATATAAAGCAATCTTTTAAAAAGAAATGCGTATTTAGTCCTGTAGAAGAGTTTAAGGTGGTACTTGTAAACAAGGCAAATAAAATGGCAATTGAATCTGAGGTAGAAGATCTATCTACAAATTCGGTTATTGAGCCATTATTTGAAAATGAGATATATAATGCATATCTTATGACTCCAAAGCAAGCACTTACAGTAAAGTGTCAAGTAGTTCCAAACCAGATTGAGCACAGGTACATTAAGTATCAGTACATTAAATCACCATCAAAGCAGAAGAGAAAATATTAATCCCCTTTTCGGCAAATACAACAACATTTATAGCGCGAGTTAATTCTCGCGCTTTTAACTGAATGCAAAGTAGTATAATACATTATTTGTGAACTACATATTATAAATAAATATTTAGACCTTCGGTATTATTAAATTGACATATCCTTAATATTATGTTATAATAATTAAGAAATTTAACTATATATTTTACATAAAATAATGTAATATGGAGGTGCATCTAATTATGGATGATGAAAGATTTGATGTTGATGAACGCAAAAGAACAACAGAAAAGTATATTACTTTAAAAGATCGGAAGAACTTTTTCTCATAGACGTGTTTTTGAAGAATTATTAAAATCTGGTGTTAAAGAAAGATTTGTAAGGGAAGCCTTATATAAAATTCTTACGGAAAATCCAATTACAATTGAAATTTCAAACACAGATAATGGTAGAGAAGTAGACATTGAAAAATACTTTAGGAAGAAATCTTCAGAAAATAGAAGAGACTATGAAGAAGTTAAAGTAGAACTTAATGGTGTATCTGGAACAGATCCAAACTTTATTAATGCGTTAGTTTCATATGGTCAAACGATTAATTTTAAATAGCCGTATTACGGCTATTTTTATTTTTTCTTGATTTTATTTGTTTTTTGGTATATAATACCTACCTGGGAGGCAAATAAATTGAAATTTTTAATTGTTGGTGATATAGTCGGAAGACCTGGACTAAATAGATTAAAACAAGAACTTAATAATAGAAAAGATGAAATAGATTTCTTTATTGTAAATGGTGAAAATTCTGCAAGCGGAAGAGGACTTAGAAAAAAAGAATATGATGAAATAATGTCTTATGGTGCAGATGCCATTACAATGGGTAATCATATGTATTATAGAAAGGAAATGGCAAGTGAGTATGCTAAATTACCTATGCTTGCTATTCCTGCAAATTTAACAAATTTAGAAGGAAATAAATATGTTATTGTTCAAAAAAATGGATTAAAAGTTGGAGTAATAAACCTTCTTGGAACATTTGCAATGGGTGATATGCTTGAGAAAAACTTAACTAATCCGTTTGTTGTTGTAGAAGATATAATTGAAAAATTAAAAGAGAAAAATGTAGATTATATATTTGTAGATATGCACGCTGAAGCTACAGCAGAAAAGATAGCTATGGGAGAATTTTTAAAAGATAAAGTAAATTGTGTATATGGAACACATACACATGTGCAAACAGCAGACGAATGTATATTAGATACAGGGATGGCATATATAACAGATGTAGGAATGACTGGACCAAAAGATAGTGTTTTGGGACTAAAAAAGGAGATTGCGGTTGCAAGATTTACTACAGGTAAATTTATTCATTATGAATGCTCAACAAATGAAGCTATGTTTAATGCTATTGAAATAGAATTTGATGATAAAACAAAAAGAGCTATTAGTATAAAAAGAATAAATGAGTAAACAAAAAAGCGTGTTTTAACACGCTTTTTTTCTATTTATGATATGTTTCATTATTTAATATTTTAAATGCTCTAAAAATTTGTTCTAATAAAAATAATCTTATTAGTTGGTGTGGAAATGTCATTCTTGAAAAACAGATCTTGTCTGGATAGCTCTTTAGCAATTCATCACTCATTCCTAAACTTCCACCAATTACAAATATTATAGTAGAGGAGGAATAAGTTTGAATACTCTCTATTTTTTGAGCAAATTCTTCAGATGAGTATTGCTTTCCTTTCAAATCAAGGAGTATTACTTGTGAATTTGGGTATTTTTCCAACTTTTCTAATATTTTTTTTGATTCATTTACTTTTACTTGTGTCTCAAGTGATAAAGATGCATTTTGCGGTATTTTTTCATCATCTAATTCAATTATTTCAAGTTTTGCATACTTAGATATTCTTTTTTCGTATTCTGAAAGTAAGTCCTTTGTAGATTTTTCTCTGATTTTTCCTACACAAACAATCTTAATATTTAACATATTGTATACTCCTCACTAGATAAAGTTTTTGTTGCAAAGTTAATTTCAATTTGTGATGGGTCATATCCATTTTGAGTCAAAATAGAAGAGACAGTTTGCTTTGCAATTTCTAGATTATTGTTATTTTCACTCATATGTGCAAGAAGAAATCTATTATGACCTTCACTTACAAGTTTTGCAAGTGCTTGTCCACATGCATCATTAGATAAATGTCCTGTAATTCCTTTTATACGTCTTTTTAGAGGATATGGATATTTTCCAAAATCTAACATAGTTTCATCATAATTAGATTCTAATATAGTAAAATCACTCATAGATAAATTTTCATATACAGTAGGAGATATATATCCTAAATCTGTTGCAAAAGATATTGTAGAATTACCATCAGTTATTTTATATCCAGATGGCATAATAGCATCATGCGATGTTTCGAAAGCACATATCTCAAGATCTCCAATTTTAACTGGGACATTATAATCCAAATCTATTATATGATGTGGTATATTTTTACTATTTAAGTCATTTTTTATATATGTTGCGGTCTCAAAGCAAGTATATATAGGGATATCATTTTTTCTACAAAGTAGAGGTAACCCTTTGATATGATCAGTATGTTCATGAGTAATTAATATTGCATCAATATCATTTATACTTAAACCTATACTTTTTAGTCCTTCATTTACAGCTTTATAACTTACCCCAACATCTATTAGTATATTTGTATTAGAAGAGGCAATATGAAACATATTGCCTGAACTAGAGCTATATAATGGATGTATTGTAAACATATTATTCATCATCCTCTGTTTTAATATAGTCTATTTTTGCTCCTAATTTTTCAAATTTACCAATTATATTTTCGTATCCTCTTAATATATGATGTATATCTGAAATTTCTGTTTGACCATCTGCACAAAGACCAGCAATAATCATAGCAGCACCAGCTCTTAAATCATGAGCCTTAACAGGTGCAGCAGATAAGCTTTCAACACCTCTAAATACTGCTGTTGTTCCATGTGCTGAAATATCTGCTCCCATTTTATTTAATTCATCAGTATATTGGAATCTAGATTCCCAAATAGTTTCAATAATTGTACCAGTTGTATCTCCAAGTGTAAGAAGAAGAGAGAACTGTGGTTGCATATCTGTTGGAAATCCAGGATATGGCATTGTTTTTACACTAACAGAAGTAGGTCTTTTATCCATAGAAACTCTAATATCTGATTCAAATTCTTCAACTGTAGCACCAGCTTCGATTAATTTGGCTGTAATTGGTTCCATATGCTTTGGAATACAGTTTTTAATTAATACATTTCCTTTAGTTGCAGCAGCTGCTACCATAAATGTACCAGTTTCAATTTGGTCAGGTATAATTGAATAACTAGATTTTTGATGTAGTTCAGATACACCTGTAATTTTAATTGTATCAGTACCAGCACCTTTAATTTTTGCTCCCATAGAATTTAAGAAATTAGCAAGATCAACTATATGAGGCTCTTTAGCAACATTTTCAAGAGTAGTAGTACCCTCAGATATTGTTGCTGCAAGAATTGCATTCATTGTTGAACCTACAGATACAACGTCAAAAAAGATGTTAGTACCTTTTAAAGGTTCTGTTTTAGAAGTATATACATTACCATTTCTAACTATTACTTTTGCACCTAATTTTTTAAATGCTTTGATATGTTGATCTATAGGTCTTGCACCAAGTTTACAACCACCAGGAAGTCCTATTTGAACCTTATCAAAACGCCCAATCAATGCTCCAAGTAGATAGTAAGAAGCTCTAAATTTACTAGTTAATTCATAAGATGCAATAGCAGAGCTAACCTCTGAATTATCTATAATCATCTCATTTTTAGATATGTATTCTATTTTAGAACCAAGAGATTCTAAGATTTTACAATATGCTCTAATATCACTAATGTCTGGTACATTTTCCAAATGACATTTACCTTTTACTAATAATGTTGCAGGAAGTATTGCTACTGCTGCGTTTTTGGCACCACTAATTGTTACTTCACCTTCTAGGCGACATGGGCCATGGACTACAAATTTTTCCATATATTATTCCTCCAATCTCAATTTTACTAAATATTATTAAGTCAAGAATGAGTATATCATACAATATTAAAAAAAACAATAATTTAACGTTTATATTTCGACTTAAAATTATTTAAATAACAATGTATATTGTTAGTAAAACAGGAGAGAGTGTTTTCGACTGAAGCTAAATTTGAAAATAAATAAATATCTTTTCCAGTTACATAATGAGAATTATTAATAGGAAGCTTTACATTACTAGCACATAAAAATGATTTTAGAAAAGTTTTTGGATTAACTATATGTATCACCTCCTAATATAGTATATGAAGAAGGAAGGTCTTTAGCTTAAAAAATGTAAAACAAGAAGGAATTTATCAAAAAATAATAAAAATATTTAAAAAAACTTGTATTTTTAAATCAACTATGTTAAAATATCAAAGTAACGATCGAAATACTAATGATAGGGAAGGTGAAAGAAATGAAAAAAGAAATACAACCAAATTACGGAAAATCTACTATTAGATGTGTTTGTGGTAATGTTATTGAAACAGGTTCTGTTAAAGAAGAAATGAGAGTAGATACATGTAGCGCATGTCATCCATTCTATACAGGACAAAAACAAGCAATATCTAGCCAAGGTAGAGCTGCAAAATTTATGGAAAAATACGGAATTAAACAAAAATAATTACATGAATAAAATCGAGTACCTATGTGGTGCTCTTTTTTTATTTTTATGATATAATTGTTTTTGAGGAAAATATAATGAGAGAAAATAAAGTAAAGTGTGGTGGAGTAGCATTATTTAATGGAATACTATTTACATCAGATATTAGACAAGTTCAAATAGAAAGAAAAGATAATAATACTATTTATGCGAAAGTAAATAAAATGAATAAAGATACAAGACTAATAAGTAATATACCGATACTTAGAGGAATACTTGGAATAAAAGGACAGATTGGAAATGCAGCACCAAAATTTGTTGAATCGTCTGGTGAGAAAGAAAGCAGTTCTAAAATTAAGACATTAGTTATGTACTTATTATTAATTATTACACTTATATTAGTTCCAATACTTGTATCTATTCCTTTTTCTTCTACTATAAGAGAAATTGTACAAGCTATAGTAATATTTATAGAATTTATATTATATGTTCTTTTAATATATTTTAGTGCAAAAGTAGTTGAAGAATTAAATATACTATTTATGTATCATGGAGCAGAACATAAAGTGGTAAATACTTATGAAAAACATGGAGAAAAAAATATTAATTTAGAAAACGTAATAAATCAGTCAAGATTTCATAAACGTTGTGGTGGAAATTTTGTAGTATATTACGTTTTACTATTAATGCTTTTTGCATTAATACCAATTAACAATTTAGTCGTAAAGGCTATATTAATGATAATTTATGGCATTATTAATGTAGGAATAGCTTTTGAAATAGTAAATATATTTTCTGCGTTACCTAAGCCACTAGATATATTAAATTATCCTGCAACTTTAATTCAACTTGTAACAACTAGAGAACCAAATGAGGAGATGTTAAGATTGGCCATATATGGTATAAGAAGTGCAGTAAATAGCACTAATGGTATAATTATAAATGAGTATGTTAAAAAATATATAAATGAAAAATTAAAAATAAAAAGCATAGATTATGATACACATGATATTTATACTATTTTAGAATATATAACTAAAATAGATATTAATACATTAATGTTAAACAAAGATAGATACTCTCTTGATTTAAATCAAGAAATAGAAGCTGATAGATTATTAGATAAATATTATTTTGAAAATTATCCTCTACAATATATAACACATAAGCAGTATTTTTATAATGAAGAATACTACGTCGATGAAAATGTATTGATACCAAGAGCAGATAGTGAAGTTTTAGTAGAAAAGGCAATAGAGTATATAAATAAAGATAATGCAAAAAAAATAATAGATATATGTACAGGAAGTGGTGCACTTGGAATTTCTATTGCAAAAAATAGTAAAGTAGAATCTGTAGAACTCATAGACATATCAGATGGTGCTTTAAATGTTGCAAGAAAAAATATCATTTTAAATAATATGGCTGAAAAAGTAGAAATATTAAAATCAGACTTATTAAATGAAAAAATATTACAAATTAATAATTCTTTAGATGAAGATAAAGATTTTAAGGTAGATATGATTGTTTCAAATCCGCCATACATTAGAACAGATGTTATTAAAACTTTAGATAAAAGAGTACAAAATGAGCCTATTTTAGCATTGGATGGTGGGACAACAGGACTAGATTTTTACCAAAGAATATTTAAAGAGGCAAAGGCTATACTAAAAAATAATGGTATTTTAATACTTGAAATAGGTTATGATCAATTGGAAGATATCAAAAATATAATAAGTGATAATAAAGAATATAAATTGCTAGAATCTGTAAAAGATTATGGCGGAAATGATAGGGTGGTAATATGTCGTTTTCAGGGCAAGTAAGAGACGAAATAATGGAATATTATAACAAAAATAGAGATCCATATATAATAAAAGCAGAAAGATTTGGTGAGTACTTAACAGAAGCACAATATAAAAATGACTTAATGAATGACTTTTCAGATTATTTTGAAATATCTAATCTTTCAGAAGATGAAATAAAAACTGTAATAAAAGGTGTATTTATGGCAAGCGGATGTATAATAGATCCAAATAAAGATTATAGATTTGAAGCCTCATTTAAAAATAAAGCTTGCGCAGAATATTTTGTAGATTTATTGTCTCTACTTGAGTTTACACCTAAACTTGTTAAAAGACCAAAACCAAATATATATGTTGTATATTTTAAAGAATCTGAGCAAATATCATATATGTTGAGCTTAGTTGAGGCAAATAAATCAATGCTTGAATTTGAACAAATTAGAGTAATTAAAGATGTAAACAATTCAAAAAATAGAGCATCAAATTGTGAGTTTGCAAACATGACTAAATCAATTAACTCTGCAACTTTACAGCTTGATGCTATAAAGAAGATTCGAAATAGTGGTAGATTTTCTATGTTAAACCCAAAACTTCAATATACTGCATGTTTAAGAGAAGAATATCCAACAGATACATTAGAGCAAATTGCTTCTAAGACAGAGGGAAAAAATAAAGTATCAAAATCTGGACTAAAACATAGACTTGATAAAATAATTTCTATAGCGCAAGATATAGAAAAATAATTTGATTATCAAATTGACATAAAAATAGATACGTGCTATAATATTTTTTGTAAGCTTAATAGATAATATTCTATGATTGGAGGAATGAAGTTTGCAAAAAGATAATTCTTTATGCACAGAAGAAAAGCCAGAGGCTGTAAAAGTATATGAAGATGTACTTTTAGGAAGAATACAAAGATTTCCGTTTAATTTCTTTTCATCATCAGGTGTGATTGATTATACAAATACATGTATACCTATTATTAAGTACCTAATTGAAAAAAGACTTAAATGGAATAGAGAAGATGTATGTAAGTATCTTACAAGAAAGACATTTCACCAAAATTCATTAAGTGGCATGTTATCTCATTATTTTGATGATAGTCCATATGAAGCTTTAAATACAGCCTATCCAGGAGAATACAAACCATGGGAACTTAAGGGATGTATGAGAAACTACTGGACTAAGCAAACTGGTATACTTGCAACAAGATGGCTTTTTGATGAGAAGCTTAATTGGGATATTTCTAAAATCTGTTCTAGTCTTTCTGTCCAAGTATTTAGAGATAATGGACTTTCTGGAATGCTTAGAACATGTTTTAATGATAGCCCAACAGAGGCAGTTATATGCTCTTATCCAGAAGAAGTAGAACTGGATGAAAATCATGAATTAATACGGCCTATAAAAGTAAAATACAGAAGAAAAATATAATATCACAAACACTAACAGTAATATGTTAGTGTCTTTTTTTGCCTCTTTAGGTATGTTTTATTATAATTTAATAGCTTATATAAATAAAATGTTTAGCAATATTTATTTAATGAGCTAGTCCATCCTTGAAAAGGAAAAATCTTTATGATAGAATAAAAAAGACTCAAGGAGAAAGAATAAAAATGAATGGAGAAATAGGAGTATATATACATATACCATTTTGTTTTAGCAAATGTTTTTATTGTGATTTTGCGTCATACAGTAAAAAAGAAGATAAGATTGAATCATATATAAATGCATTATGCACTGAAATAATACAAAATGCAGAGATTTTAAGTGAATATAGTATAACAACTATATATATAGGTGGTGGTACACCATCATATATTGATAGTAAATATATAAAGCAAATACTTGATACTTTAAATATATTTATAAATAAGGAAAAGTTACAAGAAATAACAATTGAGCTAAATCCAAACAGTGTTACAAAAGAAAAACTAGAAACATATAAAGAGTGTGGTATAAATAGATTAAGTATTGGACTTCAATCAACACATGATAGTGTGTTAAAAAAAATTGGAAGAGTGCATAAATTTAATGATTTCAAAGAGGTATTAGATTTAGCAAATAATATAGGTTTTGATAATATATCACTAGACTTAATATATCCGCTTCCAGATTTAAGTTTAAGTGAATTTAAAGATAGTGTAGATTATGTTGTATCACTTAAAGATAAAAATATAAAACATATATCTATATATAATTTAGAAGTTCATGAAGGAAGTAAGTTAGATTTTATATTAAATGAGGGATATGCAAGTCTTGTAGACGAAGATGTAGAATATGAAATGTATAAATATCTTGTAAATAAATTTGAAGAAAATGGATATAAAAGATATGAAATTTCTAATTATGCACTACCTGGATATGAGTCAAAGCATAATTTGAAATATTGGAATCAAGAACAATATTTAGGCTTTGGAAGTAATGCTTCGAGTTTTTTTTGTGGTGTTAGATCTTCTAATATAAAAGATATTGAGAGTTATATAGAAAGTATAAATAATAATTGTACTCCAAAAGACGATGAAAGCTATGAAGACTTGGATAAAGATGCACTTGAAAAAGAATATGTAATGCTATCATTAAGAAAGATAGATGGAGTAAATAAGAATAAATTTAAAATCAGATATAAAAAAGATATACATGACGTGTTTGCAAAGGAAATAGATGAGTTAAAAAAAGATAATTTAATAATAGAAGATGAGACAAACATATATCTAAGCAAGCGAGGACTTGAAGTTGCAAATATAGTATGGGAAAGGTTTATATAACAATGGAGAAATTTTTAGTAATAGATGGAAATAGTATTATGAATAGAGCATTTTATGGTTTAGCAGGTGCTAGAATGACAACTAGTGAAGGATTACATACTAATGCTATTTTTGGATTTTTAAATATATATTATATGATAATGGATAAATTTAATCCAGATTATGTAGGAGTTGCTTTTGATCTTAAAGCACCAACATTTAGACATAAAATGTATGATGAATATAAAGGCACAAGAAAAGGAATGCCAGACGAATTAAGAGAACAGATGCCAATAATAAAAGATGTATTAAAAGCAATGAATATTCCTATATTTGAGATAGAGGGATATGAGGCAGATGATATATTAGGTACAATTGCCTCTTTAAATGAGAAAAATACAGAAAATAAAATATTTACATATATATTAACTGGAGATAGAGACTCTTACCAGTTAATATCTAACAATACAAGTATAATTTATCCAACAACTAAGATGGGTAAAACAGATTATATAGTATATACACCTGAACTTTTAATGGAGGAAAAGGGAATAGAGCCATATCAAGTAGTTGATGTTAAGTCTCTTATGGGAGATAGTTCAGATAATATTCCTGGAGTAAAAGGAATAGGAGAAAAAACAGCATATACATTAATACATAAATATACAACCTTAGAAAATATATATTCTAAAATTGACGAGTTAGATGCAAGTGCAAAAATAGTAGAAAAATTAAAAAACGACGAAGAGATGGCAAGACTTAGTTATACACTTGCAAAGATAAATATAGAAGTACCAATTTCATTAGACTATGATGCAAATAGAGTAACTGATGTAAATAAGAAAGAGTTATATCCATTATTTAAAAGACTTGCATTTAATAAGTTTTTATCTAAATATGATTTTGATGGAGTAGAATCAAAAGTAACAAATAATAAATCTAATAATACAAGTATTTCTATTTCAAAAGAAAATATTAAATTAATAACAAAGCAAAATTATAATGAAAATATTCAAGTACTTGATAAAGTATTAAATAACGAGCAGATATCATATATATTAAATATAAACTATGAAAATCAAGCATTTAGATCAATACTTAAAATAGAAGATAAATCATTTTTTAGTATATATAGCAAAGACGAAGATATTTGTTATATCCTAAATTTAGATACATGGAATATTAATGATAATATAGACAAAGACAATATTTATAATTTCTTTAATAAATTTGCAAATTCAAGCGTTAAAAAACTTGGATATAATATAAAACAAGATCAACGATTTTTCTTTTCCAATATATGCGATCAAATTTCGAATTTTAGCTATGATCTACTTATTGCATGTTACTTGTTAGATTCAACAAGAAATTACAAATTTGAAGGCATTATGGAAGAATTATATGGTATTATATTAGATTTTAATGCAGATGAGAAAAAAGATGTTCAGCTTTCTCTTTTTGATAATGAAGAAGAGACAAAACAAAATGAACAAATTGACGAAAATAAGCTTTTATCTATAGCACTTGCAACAAAAGGTATATATATGTCAAAGGATATAATGGATGAAAGACTTAAAGAGGCACAAATGACAAGTTTAATGTATAATATAGAGATGCCACTTTCAGAGACTTTAGCTAACATGGAAACTGTAGGAATGTATGTAAATAGAGAAAAATTAGAAGAGTTTGGGGTTGAGATTTCTGCAAGAATTGAAGAACTTGAAAAAGAGATTTACAATCTTGCAGGAGAAGAGTTTAATATAAATTCAACACAACAACTTGGCGTTATTCTTTTTGATAAACTACATTTGCCATGTAAAAAGAAAACAAAAACAGGCTATTCAACAAATAAAGAGGTGTTAGAAGCTCTAGAAGAGTATCATGAGATAATTCCTCTTATAATGGAATATAGACAAACTATGAAATTAAAATCTACTTATGTTGACGGACTTGAAGCAACAATTAAAGATGATTCAAGAATACATACTACTTTCATGCAAACAATAACATCTACAGGAAGATTAAGTAGTGTTGAGCCTAACCTTCAAAATATTCCAATTAGACTTGAACTTGGTAGCAAAATTAGAACTTTTTTTACTGCGCCAGAAGGTCGATGTATAGTAGATGCAGATTATAGCCAAATTGAGCTTAGAGTTTTATCTCATATTTCTAAAGATGAAACAATGCAATATGCTTTCAATAACGGAATAGATGTACATAAAGTTACAGCATCCCAAGTGTTTAATGTTCCTCTTGATGAGGTAACAAAAAAGATGAGGTCTCAAGCAAAAGCAGTAAATTTTGGAATAGTTTATGGTATAAGTGAATTTGGTCTTGCAAAAAATGTGGGAACATCGTGGAGAGAGGCAAAAGAATATATAGAGACTTATCTTGAAAAATATCATGGAATACGTGAGTTTATGGATAATATTGTTAAAGAGGCAAAAGATAAGGGATATGTTACTACATTATTTGGTAGAAGAAGATATATTCCAGAGCTTAAAAACAAAAATAAAAATATGATACAATTTGGAGAAAGAATAGCCATGAATACACCAATTCAAGGAACTGCTGCAGATATTATAAAAATTGCTATGAATAATTTATACAAATCATTAAAAGAACATAATCTTAAGTCAAAACTTGTAATGCAAGTTCATGATGAATTGTTAATTGAAACATATAATGAAGAGCTAGATATAGTTAAAAAGCTTTTATCTGAGGCAATGGAAAATGTAATAAAACTAGATATACCACTTGATATAGATTTAAATGTAGGAAACAGTTGGTACGAAGCAAAATAAAAGAAAAAACAGGGAGGTAAATGTGAATATAAAAGGTAAGATATATATAGTATTAATAGTTATTCTTGTCATGGTAATGCTTGGAATACATGCTGTAAGAACGTTTGTTTATCCGCTTAAATATAAAGAACAAATAATTAAATATTCAAAAGACAACAATATTGATCCTTATTTAATACTTGCTATAATCAATACAGAGAGTAAATTTAATAAAGACGCGGTATCTAATATGAAAGCAAAGGGGCTTATGCAGATTACTAAGCCTACTGCAGAAGAAATAAATAATATGACAAATTCAACTGAACAAATAAATGATGATACTATATATGATGTAGATGTAAATTTAGACATTGGTTGCTATTATCTTGCCTCTTTAATAGAACAATATAATGGAAATTACTACTTGGCCATATGCGCATATAATGCTGGTATGGGTAATGTAAACAAATGGATAGAGCAAGATATTATACCAAGTACATTAGATACTACAGATATAAAATTACCTTTTAAAGAAACAACCAACTATTTAAAAAAAGTTATAAAAGCATATGAGATGTATAAGAAAATATACACGTTATAGTTGTAATTAATATAAAATATATAAAAGCGTAGCAGAAATACTGTTACGCTTTTTAAATCCTATAGTTTAAAAATAATAATTAATTAGATACAGTTAATGCTTTATCAGGCTTAAATGTAATTTTGGTCAGTCCTGGTGTAATATAGAAGTGTTGCTGATAACGCCTAACATTACTGTTATTATATTTTAAATTCAAAACAATATGGCTAATATATGGATCAACACTTATAGAAAGTGTGTAATTGCTACCTTCGTCTGAGGTGTTTTTTTCATATATATCACCTCAACTAAATAATACTTTATTTATGTGTACATATCAAGTAAATGCGTTACTTTTAATTAAAATGCAATTTAACTAGAAAAAAATGAGAAATCTTTAAAAAATATGTGACGAAATATATAATATATTCGCCAACATATATAATAATATAAAAGGAAATGCTAAAAAGCATCTCCTTTTTGTTGCTTTTACAAATATTAATTTTTTAATTCACTAAAGTAGATGTTGGTCTAGATTTAAATGAAATTTTAAATAGTCCAGGTTTAATAGAAAAATCTTGTAGATATGCTTGAGAACTATTATCATTCTTTAGCATTAAATTTACAACATTAACATATGGACTAGTAGTTATAGAAAGTGTATAGCTTTCGTTTGCTTCTGGTATGTTTTTTTCATATTCTTTAAGTTTTGCTATATTCTCATCACTAAATTTTTCGTTTGTCTTAAAGTTTTTTAAAGTACTTTCATCTATGACTATATTATAATCATTATATTCTTTTAGAAAAGACTCGAATATTTGGTATAGAACTTCTACTTGCTTATCTTCATCTTTTGATACTATATCTAATCTAATGATATAAAGAGCTCCAAATAATAATGAAATAGCAAGTAAAACACATATAGATATAAGGATCATTTTTATATTTTTATTCATATATATCACCTCAACTAAATAATACCTTATTTATGTGTACATAGCAAGCAAATGTGTTACTTTTAATTAAAATGCAAGTTAACTATAAAAAATTTAAGAAATTTTAAAAAATATGTGACGAAATAGAATTTATATACGCCTATATTGCATTTTATTGATATATTTTTTAAAATTATGTATAATTTAAATATGTTACAAATGAAAAGAGGATAAAAATATACGAATGAAAAATAAAATTTTATTAATTATAATTATAATTTTAAGCGGTATATTTAATTTAATTATACCCAATAGTGCTAATGCAATTACCAACAATATAAAATGGAATAAAAGTCCAATAGTTTTATATGCTACTTTTGGTCTTAATAAAAACGAAATACTAGCATTAAAAAGTGCAATGGTTGAATGGAACAGTATAGGAAATGGAATATTCTTTATTAATGGTGGGCAATTAAATTCTAAAATAGTATCAATCGATGGAATAAATACTGTTGGTAAGGCTCCAATTGTCTCTATTTCAACTATAGCTAGTACTAACACACGTTTTCTTATTGAAGAAAGAGAAATTATTGAGGCAGATATTGCTTTAAATACAAATATAAATTTAACAAGATATAATATGAAAACCGTATTCATGCATGAACTTGGTCATGTATTAGGGCTTGCAGATACAGATGAGATTAATTCAATTATGTATAGATATTATTATGATGGAGGCGTATCACAAATAACAAATTACGATATTTTAGATATAGATAGTTTATATAAATAATAATATAAATTATAATCTATTACATTTTCTTGAACAATTTCTAATGTTATGATATAAGAATAGTAATAGATTTATAAAGGAAAATAAGATGCTAAAAAAGATATATAAACTAGGACAACTAACATTATTAAAAAATATAAAAGATATAGAAAGAAAAAAGCATGAATTAATAGACTTGTTTTGGGAATGTACTTTAACATGTAATGCTAAATGTAAACATTGTGGAAGTAGTGCTCAAAAAAGGAAATATGCTGGAGAGCTTTCAACACAAGAAATAAAAGATGCATTCATGCAAATTGCAAATGATATGGATGCAAATAAAATATTAATAAACGTTACTGGCGGCGAACCAATGACAAGAAAGGATTTATTTGAGGTTATGGAATACGCCACAAATGAGCTTGGGTTTCATTGGGGTATGACAACAAATGGAATATTATTAACAGATGAAAATATAGAAAAATTAAAAAAGTCTAATTTAGAAACTATATCTATTAGTATAGATGGAATAGGTAAAACACATGATGATTTTAGAGGTGTTCCAGGATCATACGATATAATAATATCCAACATAAAAAAACTAAAACAAGCAAACTTTGTAAAACATATACAAGTAACTACAGTATTTCATAAAGATAATATTAATGAGCTACAGCAACTATATAATGTTATGTTAGATTTAAATCTAGATTCTTGGAGAGTAGTTTCTATGGATCCAATTGGTCGAGCAAAAGAAAATGATGAGCTCTTACTTGATAGTGATGACATTAAAAAGTTATTTAATTTTATAAAGAAAAATAACAAATCTAAAAAATTAGACATTACGTATGGTTGTCCAAGTTTTTTAGGATTAGACTATGAAAATGAAGTAAGAAAAGGATATTTTTATTGTCGTACAGGAATAAGCATTGCAAGTATACTATATAATGGAGATTTATTTGTTTGTCCTAATGTGCCAAGAAATAAAAAGTTAGTTCAAGGAAATATTAAAATAGATAATTTTAAAGATGTATGGAATAATAAGTATAAAGAGTTTAGGAGTAAAGATAGAACCAGATGTAAAGAGTGCTTAAATTGCCAAAATTGGGAATATTGTCTAGGTGGCTCATATCATACATGGGATAACGAAAATAATATACAAAACAAATGTGTATATAAAATGTTATATAAGTAGAATAAAAAATAATTATAAGGAGGAAAAATATATGAAAAGAATAATAACAAAAATAAAATATATAATAGGAGGTATTATATTTGCTATAGTATCATTTTTTCAAAAAACAATACTTGCTGCAAATATTGATGTGCAACCAATGTATGGAGTTCCAGATCCAGCACCTACAACTATATGGACAATAATATTAACAATTCTTAAATTCATTCTAATACCAATAGTATTATTAATAGGTTTGATTGTTTTAATATATAAGTTAATAAGCAAAAGAAATAAATAATATAAAATAACTATATATTTATATAAATATAAAACTAGACAAAATACAAACTTAGTGATATAATCTAAAGGTAAAATAATAGTAACATAGTATGTTACTATTTATTTGTAAATTTAATAAAAGATGGAGGGATAAGTTATGAGTGGACATAGTAAATGGGCCAATATTAAAAGAAAAAAAGAAGCTACAGATACTAAAAGAGCTGGAATTTTTTCAAAACTTGGAAAAGAACTAACTGTTGCAGTTAAGATGGGAGGAAGCCCTGACCCGAATGTCAATCGTAAACTTAGGGATGTAATTGCAAAATGTAAGGCAAATAATATGCCTAATGATAATATTAATAGATGTATACAAAAAGCAGCAGGAGATGGAAATGGTGCAAATTATGAAGAAATTACATATGAAGGATTTGGACCATGCGGTGTTGCAGTAATTGTTGAAGCAACAACAGATAATAAAAATAGAACAGCTGCTGATGTAAGACATATCTTTTCAAAATCTGGTGGTTCTTTAGGAGTAAACGGATCTGTTGGATATATGTTTGAGAAAAAAGGATATATATTAGTAGAAAAAGATGATCAAATTGATGAAGATGAATTAATGATGGCTGTTCTAGATGCTGGCGCAGATGATTTTGTTCCAGATGAAGAATATATCGAAATATTTACATCACCAGATCTATTTTCAGACGTTCTTGAAGCAGTAGAAAAAGCAGGAGCTAAAATTGTTGAATCAGATGTAAGACAAATAGCTAATATGAAAAAAGAACTAACTGAAGAAGAAGAAGAAAAAATGCAAAACTTCTTAGACAGAATGGATGAAAATGATGATGTACAAAATGTATGGCACAATGCAGATATGTAGTATTAATATTATATAGTGATTTTTTAAAGAGGCGATAATTATATAAATTGCCTCTTTAATTATCTTAAATATGTCGAAATATGTAATACGAAATGGTTGTAAATCAATAAATTGCATAAAAATGTAATAAATTTGAAATAAAGTGTTGACTTTACATAACGAAAGTGTTATAATAAAGAATGTAGAGTGTTCTATGTTATGTAAAGGAGGTTTGTTATTGAATGTATTATGATAATAAATTTAGATTTTATATACAACAGTATGGTACACAAATAATAGTTGGTATTATATGCTTAGTTATTATAGTTTCTGGATTATTCGTATACTTCAAGATAAATGGCAAGACTCAAAACATTTCACCTATAACAAATGCATCTAATGCAGAATCAAATAATGAAGGAAACATAACACCAGAAGATGATACAATATTATCAGAAGAATTAAAGAAACTACAAATTGGTCAAAAAGCAACAGTAAAAGTTGCAACAGTAGATGATCAAGGTGTATTAGTATTACTATCTGGTGATAAAAGAATAAAAGCTAAAATGATTGGTACAGATATTTCAAGAGAAATGCCTGATACAATATATTCTATTGATCAAGATTTAGCAGGTAAATATGTTAATATAGCATTTGATGAGTCTAAAATAGCTAATGGTTATGCTATGGTATATATTTACACAGACGAATCTAATCTATATAATGCTAAATTACTAAAAGAAGGAAAACTTATATTTGATTCTTCTATAAGTAAAAAAGCAGTAGAATATAATAGTTTAGCCGAATCTCAAGCTTATGCAAAACAAACACTTGCAGGAGTTTGGGGAGATTAAATAAGCATGCCGAGCTAGGGAAAAAACCTTAGTTTTCATATATCAAC
>CANCXL010000016.1 GCA_947381905.1 uncultured Clostridiaceae bacterium
CCAGCCCAGCCAATAATAAAAACACTAGAATGTTTATTTAACGTTCTAGTGTTTTTTGCACTTATTTTTATTTAAATATCTTTAGGTGTAATATATAGACATTTACATTTTTTTCTTTTTATTATATCATATTATTAAATACATTATATAAGTATTAGTTTTATTTCGAAAGGAGGAATATATACTATAGTATATAATAGGATATGAGAGAAGAAATTGAACAATTTATGAAGAGAGCAGTTGAGTGGTGGAAAGAGTATTATAAAATTGAAGAAGATGGTTATTTTCCTTTTATTCCTAAAATTTATGGAAAAGGAAGGGGCATAGTATTTTATAGTCCAATCTTTAAGGAATGCCTTGATGGAATGCATTTGATAGGATGGCTTATTGCAGATAGAAGTGAAGACAAATATATAAAATATGAGAATACAAGTAATAATATTATTATAGACAAGTCTATTTCGTTAAATTATAAAGATAAGCAATATCAAAAAATTTTAGACATTTTTGTCAATATATTAGAGAAAGTTCTAGACTCTGAAGAAAGTAGTATACAAGAGTTAGAGACATTAGAAAAAGAATATGAAAAAGAGTGGGCTTTGGTCATAACAGGAAAGATTGAAACAATATATTCTAGTGGTATAGAGCATAAAAAAATAGAAGAATTTTACATGAAAAATAGAGAAATTCCTATTAATAAAAGTAATGTTGTAATTAAACGTAAAAATGGATTAAGATATATTCCTGACAAAGATTTGGAAATAGCATTGATTTTAGAAAAGAGCTCTAATATTTCACTAGAGTATGCAAATAGTAATAAAATTTTGATGAAGTCAAATATTATAAATCTATGTAAGTATGATACAGAAATATTGTATGATGCATTAAAAAGTAAGGACAAAAAAATAGCAGATAAAAATATATATTCAAACGAAAAAAAAGCGAATAAGTTTATGTTATCTACAGAAGAGGAACCTTTATGTAGAAAATGTAAGTATCAAAAATGTCCTAAAAAATTGACTGCTTATATACGTTATTTAAAAGAAAACGAATTATTAGATAAAGAGATTGACGATAGAACAAAATTTAGAAGTAGTAATAAAACAAATAATTATTTTGAATTTGATATAAAATCTGAAAATGGATTGAAAAAAGTACCAGACAATGTATATGAATTTTGCGAAGAGCTAGTAAAAAGAGAAAATGTTTATATAAGTAGTATTTTAGACAATGGCTATGTAAGAATAAATACTAACGTCGGATGTGGAAATCTTAAGGTATTAAATTACGATATAGAAAAATTAAAGAACTTTAAAGATAAAGAAAATTGGAAGAATATAAAAAGAGATATTAATATGAATATGGAAGTGTGTTCTGACCCTATATGTGGTTTTGACGAATGTCCATTGAAGATTGCAGCTTATATATACTATTTAAGAAAAATAGACAAAGAAGATATAATAAAAAATGAGAGAAGATATTTTAACGATAATAAGGAAAGTATTTTAAAAGAATTAGAAGAAAAAAAAGAAAGGAAGCTTGAAAGAAGAAAAGCAAAGAAAAAATTATATATCCAAGATTTCAGCTTATATAGTATAGAAAATATAGAAGCTTTAATAAACAATATATTAAATAAGACTGTGAAGAATTTCCATTGTATAGTAGAGGGGAAAGATGATGTTTTAAAGGAAAGTTTTATAAAAAAAATAATTTATGAGCTTAAAAATAATGGTAAAACAGACAATAGAGTAGAAAGAAGAGTAAGTCTTACAAATCTAGCCGTTGAAACTATGCAAAAAACTAAAGAGGGGATTGTAAAGAAACTTGCATTAGATCAAGACAGACTATATATTGTTGATGGTATTGACGAATTTATAAATGAGTATAGTACTTATAGAACTGAGGATTTGTATGATTCTCTTCGTGGAAAGCAATTTAGATATGTGCTAGAATTAATATCTGATTTATCATCAAGATATTATATAATACTAAATGGGGATGAAAAGGATATTGAAAAACTATTTCAAATTAATCCTAAATTAAAATTTGTATATCAAAATAATATATATATATTTGACGATATAAATATAGATGATATGTTTGATTTGTATATAAAAAGTATCAATATAAACTTGATTGATACTTTGAGAAATAATTATAAATTATATAAAAAGGATTTTGAAAATTACGTTATAATGAATAAAAATTTTATACCATTAAATAATAGAGAATTAGCTATATATTTGGCTAATTATAGTAATAACAAAGGTAAAATAGAATTCCCAGAAAACATATATAAAAATGAAACTGTAGAAGAAAGCTTATCAAAAATAATAGGACTAGAAGATGTCAAAAGTAAAATAAGAGAATTTGAAAAATACATGATATTTAAGATAAAAGCTAAAAACAAAGGATTAAAATTAGATAATATTAATCTTCACATGATGTTTACAGGAAATCCTGGAACAGGAAAAACTACAGTGGCTAGAATAATGGCTAAAATGCTTTTTGATATGGGAATAATAAAGGAAAATAAATTCATTGAAGTTGAAAGAAAAGATTTGATTGGAAAATATGTTGGGCATACAGCTATAAAAACTAATGAGGTTATAACAAAAGCAATTAATGGAGTGCTGTTTATAGACGAAGCATATTCTTTAAATGGTGCATCAGATAATGACTTTGGTTCAGAATCGATTGCTACTTTAATAAAAGCTATGGAAGATTATAAGGATAAAATGGTTGTTATTTTCGCAGGATATAAGAAAGAAATGATGGATTTCATAGACAGTAATCCTGGCATACGTTCAAGAATAGGATATACTTTTGATTTTAAAGATTATACTGTAGAAGAATTAATACAAATATTATATAAAAAAGCTTTAGAATCTGGATTTAAGATTGATCCTTCTGCAGAAGAAAATGTAGAAAATATATTTAAAGAATTTTATGGCATAGAAAATTTAGGTAATGGAAGATTTACAGACAGAATTTTTCAAGAAGCTATTATAAAGCATGCTAAAAATAACAGTGATAATATAGATATTATTGTTAAAGAGGATATTCCTACTAAAGAAGAAATATATAAAATAATAAATGAGAATAAAAAATTTGGATTTAAATTTAATAAATAGTAATGCTATTTATACAATAAAGTTAAACACAAAAAGTTACATACTTAGTATGTGACTTTTTGCATTTAATTTAAATATAAAGGTAAATTTATATTCTAGAATATTATTTAAAAAATATTATGAAAACTATAATTGCATCTTTTATTGACAAAATAATATATGTGATATATAATTTGTTTGTCACCATAGATATGATATATTATTTTATTATAATAATATGTGACCCGTATTAAATAATAGAGGGAGGGAAAAAATTATGAATGATGGAATGGATTTAAATGTATCTAGACAAGTGATGGACGTTATTGGAGTAGCTGCAACAATTAGTAGTATATTACAGGAGGAAAGTATTACAACGTTAGATGTTGTACTTGCATCTTTGACAGATCCAGATAACAAACTAGTGGATATACTTGATTCACAAGGACTTTATATTGAGCCAGAGCTCGTAATAACTGGAATTATTGCAAAAGATGTTCTTTATGAAAGAATAGTAAACCAAAACTATAGTGAGTTTATTAATTCAAGAAAACTTTCAGCGCTTGAATTTAATGCCATACTAAAAGATGAGAATGGTAAACAGATAGACGTATTGAAGACTTTTGCAGGAAAGATGGATGTGTATGTAGACTATTCAGAAAATTTATATTTGGCACTTGATATGGCAGAACAGGTATGTAATGAAATAGGGCAAGAACATATAGACTTAGATATGTTACTTTATTGTATTTTCAAAATAGAAGGTTCTGGTGCCAATAGGCTAATGAAACAATTTTTTGAAATTATGGACATTTATAAACAATTTGATGAAGATAAGTTCATTGAAAGTGTGGAAATAAAAAAAGGTACAAATATTCCAGAGGAGTTAGAATCTTTTATTGATGTTTTAAATGACAAATATGATGATAATTCTAAATGTGATATACTTGGAAGAGATAAAGAAATATTTAAAGTTTGGAATATCATTTCTAAAAAGACTAAAAGAAATGCAGTACTTGTTGGAGAACCTGGCGTTGGAAAAAGTGCAATAATAGAAGCAATAACATATAGTATTGTCAAAAAGACATGTCCAAAACAATATGAAAACTACAAAGTATATTCTTTGAATCTAAATGGTATGGTAGCAGGCACTAAGTATAGAGGTGAATTTGAAGAAAGAGTTGAAAACTTAATTAATTTTCTAAAAAATAGCAAAGATATAATTATATTCTTAGATGAAATTCATCATATGTTGGGAGCAGGTTCTGCACAAAATAGTGGACCAGATTTATCTGGATCATTAAAGCCTTTACTTGCAAGAGATGATGTTGTTTTTATTGGATCTACGACTAAAAAAGAATATGATAAGATTTTTTCGACTGATGGAGCTTTAAGTAGAAGATTTGAAGTTATAGAGGTTGAAGAGCCAAGATTTGATAAAGTTAAGCCGATGATTAAAGCAAGAATAGATACATTTAGTAAATTTCATGGCGTTAAGATATCAGATAAAATGATAGATGCTTTAATGATAAATGCAACAAGTTTTAGTAGTATAGCAAATCCAGACAGAACAATAGATTTAGCAGATAAAGCTATGGCAATAGCTAAAATTAAAAATTCACATGTATTAAAACTAGAACATATTAAAATGGTTAATGCTGAATTTTTTGAAATATATGCTAAAACACCTGATGAAAACAAGCTATCTACAGCATATCATGAAGCTGGACATTTTGTCGCTTGGTTAATGTCTAAAACTAAAAGAAATGAGGAATGCATTTTAGTTTCTATTGTTCCTGCAAGAGAGTGGCTTGGAGTAAATATGTTTGAAGAAAATGAAATAAAGTTATATCCTGGAGATATGGTTTATTTGGAAGATTGTGTTTCAATAAGTCTTGCTGGAAGAATAGCTCAAAAACTTGTATCAGAAAACATTGATTCGGGGGCCTCAACAGATTTAGATCATGCAACTACGATTATAGAGAATTTCCTATTGTATTATGGTACTGACAAGGATTATATGAATTATTCATTTTATCCAAAATTAAGGAATGGGATACTACCTATAAGTGAAAAAGTATCAGATGAAATAATGTGTAAGACTAAAGAAATTCTAGATAAAGTATATAAGGACACTGAAAAACTTATAAGCGAACATAAAAGAGGAGTTAAAGCTGTTGCTGAAAAATTAATGTTAAATGGAATTATTACTGGTAAAGAGGCAATAAATGCATTTAATAAAGCAGAAGCGAAAGTTCTTAAAGAAGCAAATCAATAGATTTGCTTCTTTTGTTTTTCTTGCTTTTTTTAGTATATAAGGATATAATAAAATATATTGGAGGATAAAATGAGTAAGAGAAATATAATTTTAGTTATTTCTGCTATTATACTATTTATATTTTTAGCAATAGCAATAAAAGCTGATTATTTATATGGATTTGAATCATGGTTTTATGATGAGGCAATTGAGCATATGTCTGATCCGCTAACATTTATTTTGACTGTTATAACACATATTGGTGGACCAATTGGAATCACTATTATATGTGCAACCATATTTGTTATACCTAAGACGAGAAATCGAATTTTTATACCTGTAAGTCTGTCAGTAAGCATAGCTTTTATTTTAAATACAATTTTAAAAGCGATTTTTGCAAGAGAAAGACCAAATATTTTAAGGCTTGTTTCAGAAACATATTATAGTTTTCCATCTGGGCATGCAATGGTTAACATGGCACTATATTTTATACTTATGATTTATACATATAAGTTGATAAAGAATAAAAAAGTAAAAATACTAATATATACATTTCTTTCTACACTAATATTTTCTATAGGATTTACCAGAATCTATTTAGGTGTACATTATGCAGGAGATATAATAGGTGGATGGCTTTTAGGATTTGCTGTAAGTATAACAGTATATATGGTTATGAAAAAAAGTACAATAACATCGTATTTAGATAAAGAAGAAAAAGCAGAAATATAATTTCTGCTTTTTTTTGGCTGGGCTAGCTGGATTCGAACCAGCGAATGTCGGGGTCAGAGTCCGATGCCTTACCGCTTGGCTATAGCCCAATACACAATGATTATTTTAGCATAATTATATACTTTTTGCAATGGGATTTAATAATAGAATAAATAAAAATTTATATAATAAAGCTATGATAATATTAATATAATCAAAACAACTATCTTTTTTGATAAAAATATGGTATATATAATAGTAAGGATGTAGAGTGATAAGTATGAATAAAGAAGAACTATTAAATTATAGAGATGCAGATGGATACATCGACTATGATAGATTTGAAAGTGAAAAAGGGAAGAATCTAAAAACAATAGATGAAGACAGAGGCTCTTCTTCAAGAAATAAAAAATGGGTATTTTTTGATAATGGAACAGTCATGTTAAGAGATGATCAATTCGAAAATGATGGAACTAAGTTTACCACATATCAAGAATTAATATTTGAAGAACTAGCAAAGCAAGTAAACTTTCCAGTGGCACATTATGATTTGATAAAAAGAGGTAATAAACGAGGAATAATGACATACAATGTCCTTGATAATGAAGATAATAAAGGAATGACAATGTATTCATTAAGAGATTTTATGGACCAAATAGAGTGCAAAGATGATAATAAATTTAATTATAATATTGCAGATGCATATAGTGCAATAAAGAATTTTAGTAAAGAATCAGGAATTGAGAAAGAACAATATGCAAAGGTTATGGTTGACTTTACTAAAATGCAAGTACTTGATTTATTCTTAAGTTCAACTGATAGACATGCTGAAAATATCTCTTTTTTATATGGAGTAGACAAGGTAAGCAAAAAGCCAGTAATTAAACTTGCACCACTTTATGATAATGAGCTATCTTGTGGATCAGATTTAACAGAGGAAGAAATGATAATGTGCTCAGAAGATTTTAGGGAAGCAAAACAGAAGGCAGCATTGCAACAAACATGTGCAACAGTTCCATATGAAGATGCAATGAAAGATAGGAATAGTACACCTAATTCACAGCTTTTAAAGTTTTGTATGGAAATAGATGATGAAGTTGAAGAGTTTGTAGGAGACTGTTTAGAAAAAATAAACATTATTGACGCAGTAAACAAAGTACAAGATAGAATAAATACAAAGTTACCATATAATTATGTAGATTATCTGTTAGCAAATTTTAGTGAAAAGAAAAAAGAAATGAATAAAATAGTAAATGATTTTTATCAAGTGATATAGGAGGCTTTAATGAAAATAAAAGTATACTGGAAAGAAATAATATTTTTAGAAGTTGAGAAGTTAGGTAGTAAGTATTTTTCTAAAATAATTACTTCAAATTACAACATAGTAAAAGAGCAAGGATGTCCTATGGTATTTTTAAATAATATTAAAGCAATAGATGATACTTTGCCAAATATAATAAAAAGTAGATTACCTAAAATTAGCAATTTATTACAAAATGTAGATAATAGTAATAATACTGAAGATGGAATATTAGACTATATTAATAAAACTAAGTGCGAGCGTACAACAGACTATATAACTTTAACTATTGAAAAATAAAAAGTACTTAAAAAGTTGACATAACCCTTAAAAAATGTTATAATTAATAAGACACTGTTAATATTAACTCTAGAATTAATATTCAAAAGGGGGTTTTGAGTTTATGCGAGTTTATGTGTTAAAGTGGAAAAATGAAATTGTAGGAGAAATCTTAACAAATGAAAATGGTAAATTAATGTATGTTCCAAACATAGAAAATATAAATAAATTAAAAAGTAAAGGAATTCCATATGTGTTAGTAAACGCAAATAATAATGATTTACCAGAATTTATTAAGAAAAGATTAAAACTAAATCCAAATATGGATTCGGTAACTGCTACAGATTATTTTTCTATAGTAAGAGTATAAAATAAAGAAGGCAATAGTCTTCTTTATTTTTTTCTATTTAAAAATAATTAATATATAAAGTTAATAATGCGGTATGGAAAT
Source organism: uncultured Clostridiaceae bacterium (assembly GCA_947381905.1). Lineage (GTDB taxonomy): Bacteria > Bacillota > Clostridia > TANB77 > CAG-465 > CAG-465. The sequence continues at coordinate 8,112 of CANCXL010000016.1, forward strand.
TTTGTTATATTACTGGTATAATTATATAAGAGATGGAGGATGAAAATGGGATCAATATTTATAACATCAATTGTAATTATAGTTTTAGTATTTATAGCTGGAACATACAATAAATTAATTAAGCTTTTAAATAAAGCTAAACAATCAAAACAAGGAATAGATATTTATTTAAAACAACGTTTTGATCTTATACCTAATTTAGTAGAATGTGTAAAAGCATATGCTAAACATGAGAAAGAAACTTTAGAAAAAGTAACAGAGCTTAGAAAAGATTATGACAAAGATCAATCTTTAAAACAAGGAGAGATTGTAAACAATGAGCTTAATAAAATAATTGCACTTGCAGAAAGTTATCCAGAGCTAAAAGCAAGTGAAAATTATCTTAATCTTCAAAAGAACCTTACAAAAATGGAGAGTCAATTACAAGCAGCAAGAAGAATATATAATAGCGATGTAACAAGATACAATACTGCAATTCAAACAATTCCATCAAATATTATTGCAGGCTTATTTGGATTTAAAGAAAAAGAACTATTTGAAATTGAGGATTCTCAAAAGAATAATATAGATATAAATATATAAGGATGTTAAATATGAAAAAGAATTTTGAAGAACTATATAATGACTTTATGAGTGATAATAATGATGAACTTATAGAGGCTATGAATCAAATAAAAAAGGATAAAAGAAAAAGATTAGTACTTTCATTAAGTATTTGCTCTATAGTAGATGTATTCATGCTATTAAGTATATTTACTAGCTCTGCTACAGCTATGCCAGTATATGTATTAGAGATGATTATGCTAAACGTTGGAATTATAATTATAAGTTTTATTTTTTTTAATAAAGGAGCTAGAAAGTTAAGGTCGATTTTTAAAGAAAAGGTAATAGGAAAATTACTACATAACTTTTATGATGATATAACATATACGCCCAATAAAGGTATATCTTCAGATATTTATGATGATGGAAGATATAAGGAGTCATATAATAAATATTATTCTGATGATTTAATGGTGGCTAAAGTGGATAAAAAGTATCCAATAAAAATGGCTGAAGTAGAAACTATAAAAGAAGAAACATCTAAAGATTCAGACGGAAATATAAGTACCTCAACATATAATATTTTTCATGGTTTATTTGGTGTTATCGAGATGGATAAGTCGATAAATAATGATATGTATATCTTCCAAGGAAAAACTTTTTTCAATAAAAAAAGACTTGAAATGGACTCAGAAGATTTTGAAAAAATATTTGATGTAACTTCTAAAAATGATATAATTACAACACAATTACTAACACATGATGTTATGGCGATGCTTGTAGATTTTTATAATAAAACTAAAATGAATTTTGATATAGGAATTTATAATAATAAAATATATTTTAGATTTGAAACTGGTAATGTGTTTGAAATGAGATCAATAAAAAAAGGAATTTATGATAAAAAGCCAATAGAAAGGTACTTTAATATATTAAAATTTGTAGAAGGAGTGACAAATTTAATTATTAAAACTATAGAGGATACGGAGGTTTAAATAGAGTTTTAAGAGGTTAGTATTTAACCTCTTTTTTCTTTTATAAATATACTATATTAATTGAAATATATATTTCTATATGGTAAAATACGATTAAAGGTAAGGAGGTATATTAATATGAAGAATATACTAGATATTGGGAAAAAGTTAGGAATGACTGATGAAGATTTAGAATGCTATGGAAGAAATAAGGCAAAAATCTCTCAAGAATATATAGAAAAAACTAAAGATAAGAAAAATGGAAAGTTAATACTTATGACATCAATTAATCCTACTCCTTTTGGTGAAGGAAAAACAACACAATCAATAGGTCTTGCTATGGGATTAAATAGAATTGGAAAAAATGGTATTGTTGTACTTCGTGAACCATCACTTGGCCCTGTATTTGGAATAAAAGGTGGAGCAATCGGAGGTGGAATGGCTACAATTGAGCCACAAGAAGATATAAATCTTCATTTTACAGGAGATTTTCATGCTATTACATCTGCAAATAATTTACTATGTGCAGTAATAGATAATCACATATTTAGTGGAAACAAATTAAATATAGATCAAGATAGAATAGTTATAAAAAGAGTACTAGATATGAATGATAGATCTTTAAGAGATATTAATATAAATGGCAAGAAAGTTGCATACAATACTGGATTTGAGATAACAGTTGCATCAGAGATTATGGCCATATGCTGTTTGGCAAGAGATATGGAAAATTTAAGAGAGATGCTTGGAAACATATTAGTTGCATATAACTTAGATGGAAAGCCAGTATATGCTAAAGAGCTTGAAGTTGTGGGAGCTATGATGGCGCTTTTAAAAGACATCTTAAAGCCAAATTTAGTTCAAACAGTAGAAGAGACTCCATGTATTGTTCATCTTGGACCATTTGCAAACATTGCTCATGGATGTAATTCGATTGTTGCTACAAAACTTGGACTAAAACTTGCAGATTATTGTGTAGTAGAGGCAGGATTTGGTTCAGATTTAGGTGCAGAAAAGTTTATGGATATAAAATGTAGAAAAGCAGAACTAAAACCAGATTTGAGCATAATAGTTGCAACAGTAAAGGCTCTTAAATATAATGGATATATGCCAATTGAAGAGATTAAACAAAAGAATATGGATTATCTAGAAAAAGGGATTGTAAATCTTGGAAAACATATTGAAAATATGAAAAAATATAGTGTACCTGTTATGGTATGTATAAATAAATTTGATACAGATGATGAAGAAGAAATACAATATATTAAAAATTATGCTTTAAAATATGATGTACCTGTAGAAATTTCAGAAGCTTTTGAAAAGGGTTCTGAAGGAACTGTGGATTTTGCAAATAAAGTAGTAGAAATGCTAGAAAATTGTAAATCAAATTATACACCACTATATAATTTAGATTTAACAATAGAAGAAAAGATAGAAAAAATTTGTAAAGAAATATATGGCGCAGCAAGTGTTGAATTTTTAGATGACGCAAAGGAAAATATAAAAAATGCTGTAGAGTATGGTTATAGTGATTTACCAGTATGTATTGCCAAAACTCCTGCATCTTTAACAGATGATGCTAAAATTCTTGGAAAGCCATCAGATTTTACTATAAAGATAAGAGATATTAAAATTAATTCTGGTGCAGGCTTTATAGTCGCATATGCAGGAAATATTATGACTTTACCTGGACTTGGAAAAAATTCAAGATATAAAGACTTTAGATGATAAAGTCTTTACTTTTTTTCTAATTTATTATATCATATTAGTAATCAATATAAAGAGAGGTAAGTTATTATGCAAATAAATATAATAATGCAAAAAGAAAATGAAAATACATTAGCCAGTGCTATTTCAAGTTGTTTAAATGAAAATGCTAAAAAGGCATATTTTTTTGTTGGAAATTTTAAAGAAACTGGATATAAAATTCTTGAAGAAGATTTTATTGACATTAAAACAAAATTATTTTTTGCAATCGGTATAGATAAAAGAACAACAACAAGAAGTATGCTTGAGGGATTATTAGAATATTCAGATGATGTATACTACTATTCAAATAATAATTTAACAGAATATGTATCAAATATTTGTATATTTGAATATACAGATAAAGCATGTGTATTTGTTAGTGGATCTAATATTTCAGAGAGTGGAATTCAAACAGATCTATCTTTATATACAAAAATTGTATATGACTTAAAAGATAGCAAAGACAAACAAGAATATAAATCTCAAATTAAAGAATTACAAAAAATAGTGGAATTAGATGGATTTTCTAAATTAGATAAAAAGGCTATAGAACAGCTTGTAGAAAATAAAGAGATATTTTCTACAAGACAATATAATCATTCAGTTATGAGTATTTCTGAACTTCTTGGAAAGAAAGATAAGAAAGAAGAAGTAAAACCAGAAATTTCAAAAGATGAAGTAGATGAAGTGTATAAAAGTAACGATGTAGAAATACCAAAAATAGATTTATCAGATATTTCCATTGATATAGATATTCCAGAAGAAGATATGACTACATCTAAAGTAAATGAAGATATAGCAATAGATTATGAAGAAGAAAAAATAACATTACCTGACGATATCGAACAATACGAGCAAACAGAAGATAACTCTAAAAATGATGAGAATATAATAGACAAAAATAATAAATTATATGACGAATCGATGGAAAATGATGAGATCGACTTTAACGAAACTTTAGATATAAATGATATGTTATTTTCAAAAGCAGATATTAAATTAGATGTAGATTCTAAAAAAACTAAGAAAAGAACTACTAAAAAGAAAGAACTAGAATCAGAAGAAAATGTAGTAAAAACAAAAAAGGTAAACTTAAATAATGTATCTAATTTTATTTTTGAAGTATCAGCTAAAAATTCAAAAGAAGAAGGAGCAATTAGAATACCAAATCATATAAGAACAATGATACCAGAATTTTTTGGATTAGACGAAGCAGAAAATGAAGAGATAAATGGATCAGTATATAAAGTTAAACATATTACATTAGAGGTTATTGATGCTAAAACAAATGAAAAATATACAGATAAAGATGCAATGATAACATATAAATCTAAGCAATCATATCTATCATTTATAAGTTCTATGTTAAATAATGTGTCTTATGATGAGAATGATATTGTAAGATTAATTAGATTATCAGAGAATGAATATCATATTGAAATAATAAATAAAAAACTACAAGAATATAAGGTATGGAGCAAACTATGCAATCAAACATTTAGAGCTTCAACTAAAAAATTTGGAATGATGTAAAAATAAAGAGTGCATTATATAATGCACTCTTTTACTTTACCCCCATACGCAGAAAAAATATTTTATTCTCCTAAAAGTTTTGACTTAACTCTTTTTCTTATTCGATTATTTACAAGATATATTTTAAAGGGTATCTAGCCCTAAATTTGTCAAGTCGTTAACTAACATCTTTGATTCGTTAACATTGTCATAATTAATATTATCGATATTAAACATGTCAAGAATTTGAATCATTCGTAAAGATGTTATATTTTTTAAATTTGTTTTTGCAAATACACCTAGAAATTCTAAATAACCAACATTATCTTGTAGAATAGGATTATTATTGTAAATAGTTGAGATGTAATTATAAAATTCTTTAGCATCTTTTTTACTTACTTTACCAAATGTATTGTTTTTTAACATTTCAGTAAAAACCCTAAATTCTTCATTAGTAAGCTTATGGCGTCTACTAATTATAGCTGTATATTCCTTTTGAATATCTTCGCCATTTTCCAAATCTAATATCATGTTAATTTGACTTATGGATAGCTCCATAATACTAGAGATTTCTAAATAATCTAGAACATCAGATATCTTTGTAAGATATGTTAAAGCTCCAAATTGATTTGTCCAATCATTTGTTTCATTGTATATATATACAACGTATTTGAAAAGACTATATATCTTTTTGTTATAATATTTTTTTCCTTTTGAGCGTTTATTAAATGCCATAAATAATTCGTCAGAGATTATAATTTGTTCACATTCATCAATTAGTAAATCCTCTAAACTAAAATTAAATAAGTCATTTTCTAACTCAACTCTTCCTGGGATATTCCCCATATTAGTTTTAATCATTTTACCTCCTTTTTAAGTCTAACTAAGGATAAAAATATATTCTGCTACGAGTATTATATCATTGGAATTATGTAAAGTCAACAAAAACATAAAAAGGAGCTCTTAATTTGAGCTCCTTAAGATTATAAAGCATAACATCTTCCATAATCTGAAATATTAAATTTAACATCCTCTGCGTCTGTAGAATAGGTTGAATATTGACCATGAGCAATACTTTGTGCTAAACGAATTAAATCATCAGTTCTTAAACTTTCAACTTCATCCATATTCTCGCAACTTTTTTCTACTAGATTAACTAACTCTTGTAAAGTAACTAAACAATTTAGTTCTTCAACTTCATCATAAATACCGTGCTAGATAATCTTGTATTTCCTTTCCAAATAAATCCTCATTAAAATTAAAACTAACTTTTTGTTTTCTCATATCGAAAACCTCCTTATAAATTTATTTGGATTCTCTTTCGTTCTAGACAATTGCTTAGTGCGTTTAAAGTATATGACAATCGTCTTTTACTGTATAAAGAATCACTACACTAATATTATAACATTTACAGTTAACATAATCAATATAAAATTGAAAATAAGTATAAAAATTCGTAAAAAGTTGCAAATGTTAGCCAAATATAATATAATTTAGGAGATTAGAAGGGGATATATATGCAATTAAAAAAACTAGAAATACAAGGATTTAAATCATTTGCAGATAAAACAGAAATATTATTTTTAGATGGAATAACTACAATTGTTGGACCTAATGGAAGTGGAAAAAGTAATATATCTGATGCAATAAAATGGGTTATTGGAGAGCAGAGTGCTAAAAATCTTCGTGGTGCAAAAATGGAAGACGTAATTTTTGCTGGAACACAGGCAAGAAAGAAAGTTGGATTTGCAGAAGTTTCTATGTATCTAGATAATTCAGATGGATCATTACCAATAGATTATAAAGAAGTAATTGTAACAAGAAGAGTTTATAGAAGTGGAGAAAGTAATTATTTAATAAATGGCAGCGAATGTAGATTAAAAGACATTCAAGCAATATTTATGGACACAGGACTTGGAAAAGATGGATATAGTATTGTTTCTCAAGGAAAAATAGATGAAATTTTATCTAATAAATCTGAAGAGAGAAGACATATTTTTGACGAGGCAGCAGGAATTGTTAAATATAGAACTAGAAAAGAAGAGGCAACTAGAAAGCTAGATAATACAGAAAATACACTTCAAAGAGTAAATGATGTAATTGGTGAAATAGAAAATACAATTGGACCATTAGAGCAAAAGGCTCAAACAGCTAAAAAATATTTAAGTTTAAGAGATGAATTAAAGCTATTAGATGTTAAAATATTTGTTAATAGTGTGGATAATAATGAAGCAGACGTTGCTAAAATTGAAGATTTACTAAATACATTACAAAGAGATATAGAAAGCCAGGAAAATTTATCTAAAGAAAATGAAAATAAGAAGGTAGAACTTAAAGCTAAAATTCAGGAGTTAGCAGATAAAATAGATAACTTAAAAGAAGAGTATTTTCAAGTTGAAAATGAAAAAGAAAAATTAAATTCTAAGATATCATTATTAAATGCAAACATTAATGCTTCAAAAGCAAATACAGAAAGACTAAATAATGAAATTAATGAAGATAATGAAAAAATAAATATATTAAAAGATGAAATTGAAAAGAGAATTCAAAAGCGTGAAAATGTTTTTCAAAATAAAAAGAAATTCGAAGAAGAGCTTATACAAAAAGAGCAAGAATTAAATTCAATTGTATCAACACTAGATGAACAAGGACTTGAGATTGAGCAAAGAAAGAAAATAATTGATGCAAATAATGATAAAAAATTTGATTTAAAAAACGAAAATAGCAGTATTAGTGCTACAATAGAGGCCGAGCAAAAGCAATTAGAAGAAAAGAAAAAGCAAAATGAAAAGAGTGTTTCGCAAAAAGATAATCTTAATTTAGATATAAATGAAATAAGTCAAAATATTTCACAAAAAAACAAGGAATTAAATGATGTAAATAATAATACATCTCAGTTAGAAGAAAAGATAAAAAGTGTTCAAGATACAATAGATGTTCTAGACGAAAGAAGAGCATCTATAAATCAAGAGACAATAACTGCAAAAGCAAAATATAATTATTTAGTAAATTTGGAAAATGAAAATGAAGGATATAGTAAATCTGTAAAAAGTATATTAGGATATGCAAAAAGTAATTCTAAGGTACATGGAACTATTGCAAATTTAATATCAACAGATGAAAAATATGAGTATGCAATAGAGGTGGCCCTTGGTGGATTTATTCAAAATGTTGTTGTTGAGGATGAAATAATAGCCAAAAACTTAATAACATATTTAAATAATAATTCATTAGGAAGAGTTACATTTTTGCCACTAGATAATTTATCTAATGTTCAAGATATAAATCCTAAAGTTTTAAAAAATGATGGTGTTGTTGGAATTGCATCAGATCTTGTGTCTTATGATAAAAAGTATGATAAAGCTATAAAACTTGCTTTAGCAAATACTGTTATTGTGGATAATATAGATAATGCTATAGCTTTATCTAAGAAAATTAGAAATTCTTTAAGAATTGTTACAATTTCAGGAGAACTTATTGCACAAACTGGTAGTATAACAGGTGGAAAAAGTGCATCAAGATCTGGTGGAGTAATAGGAAGAAAAGAGAAAATATTAGAACTTGGAAATATAGTAACTAAAAAGGAATTGGAATTAGATAAAGTAAAGAGTCAAATTGTTGAACTTGAAAAACAAAAGAATTGTATAAAAGAAGAACTAGATAAAGTATTACCACAAAAAGAGGCATTAGTAATTGATATTGCAACATTAACAGAAAAGAGAGAAAATCTAAAAAAAGAAATAGAAAAAATAGAATCTCAAAAGAAATCATTTAATGAAGAGCTAGAAAATATTACAGTTTCAATTGATGAAATGAATCAAACAATAGAAAAAAATAATAAATCTATCTTTGATATTGAAGTTCAAAATTCTAAAGAACAAGAGGAAATAGATGAATATACAAGATTTAATAGGGAAAAGCAAAAAGAAATAGATATATTAAATGAGGATGTTGTAAATTTAAAAATATCACTTTCTTCTTTTGACGAAACAGTTTTATCTATAGACGAGATGAAAGAGAAGATAGAAGCAGATATAGCTAATTTTGAACAATCTATAAATAAAAAGAAAGAAGAAATAGAAAGTATTAATTTACAAATTGATGAATATACCAAAGAAATTAATACTACAAAAGATACAATCGAAAATAGCTCAAAAATTAAAGATGACTATCAAAATGATATAGATAACCTAAAAGAAGAAAAAACAAAGTATGAGCAAAATATGGAACAAATAGATGCAAGTATAATAAACACATTGAATACATTAAATAGTATTAAAGAAGAAAAATCAAAAGTAGAATCTAAAAAAATAAAATATGATATGGAACTTACTAATCTTAAAAATAAGATGTGGGAAGAATACGAGCTTACAATATCTAGTTCTAAAGCATTGCTACCTGAAAATGAAGAAATAACAAATATTAAGCAAATAGAAAAAGATGCAAACAAATTAAGAAGAGAAATAAAAGATTTAGGTGAAGTAAATATCAGTTCAATAGAAGAATACCAAAAAACTAAAGAAAGATATGATTTTATATCTAATCAAAAAAATGATTTAGAAGAGACTAAAAAGAAACTTGAAAACTTAATCTTTAATATGATTTCTATTATGAAACAGCAATTTACTAAAAATTTTAAAGTTATAACTGAAAACTTTAACAATACTTTTAAAGAATTATTTGGTGGCGGTAAAGCAGATTTAAAATTATTAGATGAAAATGATGTATTAAATAGTGGAATTGAGATAGAGGTTCAACCACCAGGAAAGAAGCTTCAAAGCATGTCACTTCTTTCAGGAGGAGAAAGGGCACTTACAGCTACTGCATTGCTGTTTGCAATACTACAAATAAAAACACCTCCATTTTGTATATTAGATGAAATAGAGGCAGCACTTGATGATGTAAATGTACATAGATTTGCAGAATATATAAAAGAGTATTCAAAAAAGAATCAATTTATTGTAATAACTCACAGAAAAGGTACAATGGAAGTTGCATCATCAGTATATGGTGTTACTATGCAAGAGTATGGAATATCTAAAGTGGTATCAATGAAATTAAAATAAAACTGCATAAAAAAGAGAGAATAACATATATTCTCTCTTTTAAATTGACATAATTATAATAAAGTGATATAATTCGTATGCAAAATAAATTATGTTCTTAAAAAATAATTTTAATAAGGAGGATTTGCTGATGAAAAGTTCAGATTTAATTTTAAGTGGTTTAAGTTTTAAACTTAAATTTAATAATTTTCCAGAAAATGAGAATTTAAAGCTTGAGTGTAATAGGTCGTTTCACGAGATACTTGGCTATAAGTATGTTAACATTCTAAATAAGAGGAACGAAAGTGTAATAACCATAATGGAAAAGGTGCAATCACGGTAATAAGTATAGCATAATAATAAATGAAAGAGAACTTAAATTTTATGCTAAAAAGAGAAATTTAAAAAATGGTTTAGAAATGTTAGAAGAGCTAAATAAAGTTTTAAATATTCTAGAAAATATTTCTTTTAAGATGGACTTAAGAGATTACTTAATAAATGATGCAGTAATGACTAAAAATTATATTAACGGATATAATGATATATGTAAAAAGGAGATTACATTAGATAAAGATATTGGAAATCAGAATGTAGGAATGACTGTACATGTTGATCCAAAAGTTAGTGATGACATATTAGTATATTCATATTTTAAAAAGCAAAAAAAGTGCTGTATTTTTGAAGATTTAAATAATAAACTAAGTTTATTATTTAATATGTGTTTTTAAGTGGGAAAAAATATCCCACTTATTTTATATAAAAAACAATTTGACTTTACATAAAAATAATGGTATAATACTAATGCGTTAAAACTTTGACATACCTAAAATTATTATTAAAGGAGTGTTTTCTATGAAGAAAGAAAAAGTAATTGGAATTAACATTACTGAATTTGTATGCCTAACAGACCCTACAATACATTTTACAAATATTTTTGACTTTGCAAAGGATGGATTAGTAACAAATTACTATTTTAAATATACTATAGAAAAAGAAGAACAAAAGAAATTAAGAAAATCTAGCAGAATAAGAAAACTAGATTTATATAATAAAAGTATTTATACTCAACTTGATGGTGTAAGATTTAAGATATTAAATGTACCAGAAGGATGTACAACAGCTGGAAAGAATAAGAAAGTTAAAGTTGTGTAAAAAATTTAAATAATAGACAATTAGTCTATTATTTTTTTTTTTTGAAACTGATTTTTTTGTCGAGGAATGCGGTGAGAAGTATAAGAAAAAGCATAAAAAGCATTTACAAACAAACGTTCTTAATATATAATTATATTGTAAGATCAGTAAGGAGATGAATAAAATGAGGGCTATACTACATTGTGATTTAAACAACTTTTTCGCATCTGTTGAAATGCTAAAAAGACCAGAACTTAGAAATGTCCCTATGGCTGTTTCAGGAGATCCAAGTAAAAGACATGGAATAATACTTGCTAAGAATCAAGTAGCAAAAAAATATGGTATTTATACACCAGAAACAGTATATTCAGCTTTAAAAAAGTGTCCAAGATTAGTTCTTGTCAAGCCTCATTATGAAGAATATGTGAAGTATTCAAAACTTGTAAACGAAATTTATAGAAAATATACTGATAGAGTTGAAAAATTTGGAATTGACGAGTCATTTTTGGATGTGACTGAAAGCACAAATATCTTTGGGTCTCCATATGATATTGCATATAAGATTAAAGAAGAAATAAAAGAAAAGTATAATCTTACAATTTCTGTTGGAGTATCATTTACAAAGTCTTTAGCAAAACTTGGTAGTGACTTAAAAAAGCCAGATGCTATAACAGTTTTAGATTATGATACATATAAAAATAAAATATATGGTTTACCAGTAAATATGTTATTATATGTTGGTAAAAATACAAATGACAAATTAAAAAAGTTAGGCATTAAAACAATAGGTGATTTGGCTTTAAGTAATAAGTATAGAGTTGTAAAGCACTTAGGAAAATTAGGTGAACAAATACATAATTATGCTAACGGAATAGATGATGATCCAGTAAAATTTTATTACGAAAAAGAAGAAAGAAAAAGTATAAGTAAAGGAATAACTTTTGAAGAAGATATAACAAATATAGAGAGTCTAGAAAATGAATTTTCTAAACTTGCAAGTAGTGTTTCGTTTTCACTCAGGAAATTAAATATGAAAGCAAATGTAGTATCTATAACTTTAAAAGACGCAACGTTTTCATCTATTGTAAGACAAAAGAAAATTGATTATACAAGTGCATATGATGTTATATATAATGATGTAAGTGATTTATTAAAATGTAATTATATAAATGGAAAACCTATTAGATATATTTGTGTTGGGGTGTCAGGTCTTAAAGGAAAAGATGATGATGAACAGCTAAATATTTTTTCTATTGTAAATGAAGATAAAAATAAAGTTAAAACTATACAAAAAAAGGAAAAAGCAACTCAAGCGATGGATAATTTAAAAAGAATTTACGGAAATAAAATTGATTTTGCTAGTACAATTGAAATAAAAAAAGATTAATTTTAGTATTGACAATTTTCTTTCTTAATGGTAGTATAGTGTAAATTACTTTTAAGAAAGGAGAGAGTTTTATGGTAGCAAATACAAAAATAGTTAATAATTTTTATTATTATTTTGGATTCTTAGGCTTTTATTTTAGCGTAAGATTTTTTTGCGTACCTAAAAACATACAATCCAATCAAATGAGTAGTTATAATTTTGCTATACAAAGTTAGTTTATTTAGTATTAAAAACCGCGGAATTAATACAAAGTAACATTGTAAGATAGAAAAAATATATGATAATAACAAAGAGTCTCATTTGATTGAGGCTCTTTTTTAATGGGAGGTATTTTTATGATAATTAAATTAAAAAAAGATGTATCAGAAGATGAAATATTAGAAATAAAAAGTATTTTAGAAGAAAATAAAATGATTGTAGTAGAAAATGAGTCTAAAAGTGAAAAAGTAATAGGAGTGATAGGAAATACAAAAATTATAGATATAGATAAAATAAAGGGATATAGTGGTGTAATAGATGTATGTGATGTAAAAGAACCATATAAAAGAGCAGGCAGAAAATTTCATCCAGAAAACACTATTGTAAAAATTGATGAAAATATATGTATTGGAGACAATAAAATTATAGTTATAGCAGGACCTTGTTCTGTAGAAAATGAGGAACAAATTATAGAGGTAGCACAAAAAGTTAAAAGTTCAGGAGCATCATTATTAAGAGGTGGTGCATTTAAACCAAGAACATCTCCATATGCATTTCAAGGCTTAAAATATGAAGGATTAGAATTATTAAAAAAAGCAAAAGAAAAAACTGGATTAAAAATAGTAACAGAACTCATGTCTACAGATGATATAGAAAGATTTGAAAAAGATGTAGATATAATTCAAATAGGTGCAAGAAATATGCAAAATTTTGATTTATTAAAAAAGGTTGGAAAACTTAATAAACCTATACTATTAAAAAGAGGTATTGCCTCAACAATAGAAGAATGGTTAATGGCTGCAGAATATATAATGTCAGAGGGAAATGAAAATATTATATTATGCGAAAGAGGAATTAGAACTTATGAGAATGCAACTAGAAATACTCTAGATTTATCTGCAATACCTATGATAAAAAAATTAAGTCATTTACCAGTAATAGTTGATCCATCTCATGCTGCAGGTATTGATTGGATGGTAGAACCACTTTCAAAAGCAGCTATTGCATGCGGTGCAGATGGGTTAATAATAGAGGTACATAATAATCCTCAAAAGGCGTTATGTGATGGTAAACAGTCTATAACACCAGAAGCATTTGATAAACTTATGAACGATTTAGAATTAGTAGCAAAAGCAGTTGGCAGAAATATATAATATTATATTGTCATTTTTGAAGAAGTTTTATATAATGTATTTAGTTTAAAGGAGCTCAAAATGATAAAAGGAAAGAAAGTTGTAATATTTGATTTAGATGGTACACTAATAGATTCTATTGGTATATGGAATGAAATAGATATGGAACTTATAAAAAGAACATGTGAAAATGTTGTATTTGATACAGATATTGGAAAGCAAAGAGATGCTGTTCTAAAAAAGTATAGTAAATATCCAGATTCATATTTAGAATATTGTAGCTTTTTAAAAGAAAAATATATATCTAAATTAACAAAAGAAGAAATTAAAAAGATAAGATATGAAATTGCAGATGAGTATTTAAGAAATGTAATAGATTATAAGCCTAGTGCAGAAAAAGTATTAAAATATCTAAAAGAAAAGGGACTAACTTTGGTAATTGCAAGTACTACTAATGATCATACCATTGAAATTTACAAAAATTATAATAAAAACATAATAAATAAAGCAAATTTTGATGATATATTTTCTCTAATTTATTCTAAAGGTGCTGTAAAAGAATTGAAGCCGAGTCCAGATGTTCATTATAAAGTATTAAAAGAGTTAAATGTAAGTAAAGAAGATTGCATAATAATAGAAGATTCACTTATTGGAGTAGAAGCAGCCAACAATGCAGGAATAGATGTTGCTGTAATATATGATAAGTTTTCAGATGGTAATAGAGATGAGATAAACAAATTAGCAAGTTTTAAGTTCAATGACTTTAAACAAATGCTAGAATATATAAAGAGCGAATTAGAATAAAAAAATATGAGAGGGTTACCTCTCATATTTTTAATCTTCTTTTTTATTTGTTGCTTCTTCCATCATTAATAAATAGTTCCATTTTCTATCTATTTCATTTTGAAGCTTTTCAATCATCCATTCATTTCCAGGTTTAAACATGTGCTTAAATCTTTTTTGTGTTTTTAAGAATTCTTCAACTGGTAATTTTTTTGCAGGTTTAAAGTTAATTTTATATACTCCATTTTCAACTTCATAAAGAGGCCAGAAACAAGTCATTACTGCAAGCTTTTCTATTTCAGCTAAGTCCTCTGATGGATAACCCCATCCTCTAGGACATGGAGCAAATGCTGCAATAAATGTTGGACCTTCTGTATAAATTGCCTTTTCTGCTTTTGTATAGATGTCACTTAGGTTTCCAAATAAAGCTGTTTGTGCAACATATGGAAGATTATGTTGTACCATTATTTCAGTTAAGTCTTTTCTAGGTTGTGTTTTACCTGGAAGAACTTTACCAGCAGGTGAAGTTGTAGTGTCTGCAAAATGTGGAGTAGCAGATGAACGTTGCGTACCAGTGTTCATGTATGCACCATTATCATAGCAAACATATGTAATATCATGATTTCTTTCCATAGCACCAGACAATGATTGTAATCCAATATCTAATGTACCACCATCACCACCAAAAGCTATAAATTTAGTTGTTTTATTTGTTTTACCTGCTCTTTTTAAAGCGTAGTATGTTTTCTCAGCACCAGATAATGTAGCTGATGCACATTCAAATGCAGTATGAATAAATGATACATTTCTCCATGATGTATATGGATATATGCAACTTGATACTTCTAGACATCCTGTTGCACAAGATACAACTGCATTATCTTCTTCTTTTAATGCTCTTAATACATTTCTTACTACTGGAGGAGCACCACATCCAGCACACATTCTATGTCCAGAAGTAAATCTAGATTCTTTTGCGACAGCGTCTTTTAAATTATATGCCATTTGTAATACCTCCTAATCTTCATAACCTAAATAGTAAGTTGTCTTATCACACTTACCATTTTTAGCGATTTCTTGTAATTTATTAAATATTGATTCTATATCTTCAACTCTAACATCAACTCCACCAAGACCATAAATATAATTTACAGTTGGAACAGTCATTCCTTTTGAATACATTGCTGAAGTAAGTTCTGTAAATAATGGTGCAGCGTATCCATTTACACTATCGCTTTTGTCCATTATTGCTAAAGCCTTTAAATGCTTTAATGATTCGGGAAGATCATCATATGGAAGAGGTCTAAATGCTCTTGGTTTAATAAGACCTGCTTTTATACCTTGTTTTCTTAATTTATCTACAGCATCTTTTGCAGTTCCTGCAGTAGAATTTAATACGACAATTCCAATATCTGCATCATCCATTCCATAATTTTCAAATAAGTCATATTTTCTACCAGTCAATTTGTAGAATTCGTCACTTACTTCTTTTATTATGTCTTTTGCTCCTCTCATAGCTTCTGCAAGTTGTTTTCTATGTTCAAAATAATATTTTTGTAAATCCATAGGTCCCATAGAGATATTTCTTTTATCGTCTAACAAATATTGAGTAGGTTTTCTCTCACCAACAAATCTTTTTACATCTTCTGTTTCAATTAGCATTATATTTTCAACAGAGTGAGATGTAATAAATCCATCGTAGCATACCATAACAGGTAAGTTTGCTTTTTCTGCAATTTTTACTGCCATAATAGTATTATCGTATGCTTCTTGATTATTTTCACAATATAATTGAATAAATCCTGCATCTCTTACTCCCATAGAATCTGAATGATCGTTATGTATATTTAAAGGAGCAGATAATGCTCTATTTCCGCAAATTAATGTTATAGGTAATCTCATACCTGCTGCTATATATAGCATTTCAAACATGTATGCTAAACCTTGAGATGATGTAGCACTCATAACTCTACCACCAGCAGCAGATGCACCTATACATGCACTCATAGCACTATGTTCACTTTCTACTGCAATAAACTCTGTTGATACATCACCATTTGCTACAAAGTTTGAAAAGTATTGTGGTACTTCTGTAGAAGGTGTGATAGGGTAGGCGGCAACAGTATCAGGGTTTATTTGTTTCATTGCTGTAGCAACAGCTTCGTTTCCACTTAATCTTTCTCTAATAGCCATATTGTTCCTCCTTACTCTTGATTAGATTTCATTTCTATTGCTTTGAATGGACATACTTTTGCACATACTCCACATCCTTTACAATAGTCATAATCTATTCCTTCAAGTATTCCGTCTTTATGTTTTATGCAATCATCTGGACAATAGCCTACACAAAACATACAATTTTTACATTTTTCTTTATCATGTACAGGATATTTATTTCTCCAAGATCCTGTTTTGAATTCTACTGAATTTCCATCTTTTAAAATATTTCCGCCAAATCCAACTTCACCCATTATTCATTACCTCCTGTAACTTCATCATAAGCTCTTTCTACAGCATGCATATTTGGTTCTATTACTTCAGGTTTTCTTGCAAATTTATGTTTGAATGAGCCTTCCATATCTTTAAGTAGTTCTTCTTTTGTCATTATTCCTGTTATTTTAACAATTGCTGATAGCATAGCAGTGTTAGGGAAGTTTGCTTTTAGGCATTCCATACTAATTCTTGTTGCGTCAATTGTATAAATTTTTCCTTTGTATCCTTTTAAGTATTGAACTAATTGTTCAGGTTTTTTATTAGTGTTAACTAAAATACCACCTGTAGATTTTAATCCATTTGTAACGTCTACTGATTCAAGTAGAGTGTCATCTACAACTACAACATAGTCTGGTTCGTAGATATTTGAATGAACTCTAATAGGTGTGTCACTAATTCTGTTGTACGCAGTAATTGGTGCGCCCATTCTTTCTGGACCATATTCTGGAAATCCTTGAATATATTTTCCAGTATTAAATGCAGCATCAGCTAAAAGAAGTGATGCAGTTTTTGCACCTTGACCACCACGTCCGTGCCATCTAATCTCAATCATAAAAAAATCCTCCTTTTTTAGTATCTTTCTATATATTAATGATATTATCATTAAGAAAAGTATATACTCAATACATATAAAAGTCAAGGAAATAGAAAATTAAAATATTTACAAAAATTAGAAAAAAGATGCTTAGAAAATCTAAGCATCTTTAAAATTAGGCTCTTAATCCAAGTCCACCACTTGCATATCCAATAATACTATTTTGGAATCTTTCTCCTTCAGATCTTGCAGAGAATACAAATAATAATCTTGTTTCTGTAGTAACAGGAATATTTAAATTATTTAAAGTTCCTCTTACTATAGTTTTAATTGGAACTTGACCAGTCATACTTGGTGTAAGTGTAATTAGAGTTCCAGGTACTTCTTCAAAAATATTATTTGGTGTATCTGATCTGTATAGTCTTGCAGAGATTGTTACAAATGTGTTTGTTAAATCTGTTGGTATAGTTGTAGAGAAAAATGCTGTTAAACTTTCTATAATACTATTACGTGGTACAGAAAAAGCATGATTATCTATTAAAGCCATATCAATTGTTGGTTGTAATGATTGGTTACCAGCAGAAGAACCACCAAATCCTACAAAACTTGGAACACCTTCTACATTTTCATTGTTTGTTGTTAAAGTTATTGGTTGACCAGAAGCATAAGGAACAACAGCTGCAGAGATAGGTGTAGTTCCAGCAGGACCAGTAGCACCAGTGGCTCCAGTAGGACCAGTAGGTCCAGTAGCACCAGTAGCACCAGTGGCTCCAGTAGGACCAGTTACACCAGTACCAGTAGCACCAGTTACACCAGTAGGCCCAGTAACACCAGTAGCACCTGTAGCCCCAGTGGCACCAGTCACACCAGTAGGTCCAGTAACACCAGTGGCACCAGTAGCACCAGTCACACCAGTAGGCCCAGTAACACCAGTACCAGTAGCACCAGTCACGCCAGTAGGACCAGTAGGACCAGTAGGACCAGTAACACCAGTAGCACCAGTCACGCCAGTTGCACCAGTAGGCCCAGTAACACCAGTACCAGTAGCACCAGTTACTCCAGTAGGACCAGTAGGTCCAGTAACACCAGTAGCACCTGTTGCACCAGTAGGCCCAGTTATACCAATACCAGTAGCTCCAGTAGCGCCAGTTGCACCAATAGGACCAGTAGCTCCAGTAGCTCCAGTTATACCCATTAATCCTTGAGGTCCTTGAGGTCCTTGTGCACCAGTAGCACCTGTTACACCTTGAATACCCTCAGGTCCTTGAGGTCCAGTAGCCCCTTGAACTCCTTGTAATCCTTGAGGCCCAGTTGCTCCTTGAGGTCCTTGAACTCCTTGTAGTCCTTGGATTCCTTGTGGACCAGTAGGTCCAGTAGGACCTGTTGGACCAGTAGCACCAGTTGCACATTTTGTGCAGATTATAGTGTTGTGATCACAATCGGGTCTGTGATTGCAATTGCATTTGCAACCACAATTGTTAGAATTGTTTAAATCAAAATTATTCATAAAAAACTCCTTTGTTGAGCATATAGCTCTACAATAATATATGTTTTAAGGACAAGGAGTGTTAATGTTTTTTTATATTTTGAAAATAATTTTTATTATTTTTATATGCCTCACTATCTGGTTTATATTTTCCAGCAAGTTCATTATATTTGTTTGCAAGTTTATTATTTCCCAAACGATTGTAGCAAACACAAATATCTAAATATGGAATGTATTTATAATAATCTAGTTGAATGAAGGCTCCACTTTTAATATTAGGTTTTATCTTTGTTGCTTGCTTGAACCAATATATTGCTTGATAATATAATTCTTTTTCCATAAAATATATTCCTATATTTGTACAAATTTCTGCTCGAGGTAAATCGTATTCAAAAGATTTAAATAGTGAGGATATCTTTTTACTGTCATCATTTAGATTGCTATAGCAATTACTTAAATCCATACATGCATTTATTTTATTTTCTATCCAAGCATCTTTTGTATCCAGAAATATATTAAAATAAGTGATGGCCTTTTCAAATTTATTATTATACATTAATTCTCTTGCATAATAATATAATTGTCTTGCATCAAGGCTAACATTTTTTGCTATTAGTTTCTCAAATATTTCTAAGTTTCTTGTAGAATGTTTTACTTCTTCCTTTTTGTGGGTTATGCATATATTTGAATATTCTAGATTTCCTTGTGGAGTGATTACTTCATGAATAGGGCTTTGCCATTGGTAATTTTTTTCTCTTTTTATTAGTCGTTCTCTATAGTATGAAAAATTTACATTTCCGTTTTCATCAAATCCAACATTATACTTCATCATAACAATATCAATTTTAGGACTTAGTGTTTCTTTTAATTTTAAAAAGCTTTCCTTATCTTGTTTTAGTATTACATCATCTGCATCAAGCCATAATATATAATCTTTTGTAGCTTTAGAAAAAGAAAAATTCCTTGCTTTAGAAAAATCATCAATCCATTTAAAATCATAGACTTTATCTGTATATTTATATGATATTTCTTTTGTTTTATCTGTTGAACCAGTATCTACTATTATAATTTCATCAACAATATCTTTTACTGAAGATAAACATCTATCTAGTACTTTTTCTTCATCTTTTACTATCATACACAAACTTATTGTTATCATAAAAAACCTCCTTGTAAAGTATATGATAAAAATAGACATAAAATTAATATGCTAAAAAGTAGCGTTATAATCTACATGATGGTAGTATATAAAAATGAAAATTAATAATAAAAAGATTATATTAATTGTTGTTGTTTTATTGTTTTTGAGGATAATATATAAATCATATGTATTTAACTACAAATATACTAAATGGAATAATAAAAAGATTGTTGTTGATATATATAATATAGAAAAAATACAAGATGAAAAAATCATATATAAAGTTAAATATGATAAAAATTATTTTTTATTAAGCATTAAGAATCAAGACATCAAATATAAAATAGGGGATATATTAGAGATACTTTCTAGTAAATACGATATAGAAAGATATAATAATCCATATGAATTTGACTACAAAAAATATTTAAACTCAAAGAATATTGTTTCAGTTATATATTGCAATAAAGTATTACAATGTGAAAAAGGAAAAAATAATATATTGAGTCTTATAGGATACATAAGAGATAGTATATCTAAAAGATTAGATATATTGATTGGAATAGAATATAGTAGTTTAATAAAGAGTTTAATGTATGGTGACGACTTATATTTAGATAGTAAATTAAAAGAAGAGTTTAGAGATGTAGGACTTGGACATATGCTTTGTATATCTGGCTCACATGTTTTATGCTTACTCACAAGTTTTGAATATATATTTAGATCCAAAAGAAAAAGATATGTTAATATTATCATTCTTATATATTTTTATTTTTTATCTTTATTTAAAATTTCACTTTTTAGACCTATATTTATGTATATAATATCTATTATTTTAAAAAAAATAACATATCGTCAAAAATATGTAATTACTTTGATTATATTATTATTTATTAATCCGTATTACATTTTAAATATTGGAATAATTTTTTCATTTTTAACAGTACTTAGTATTAAATTGTTTTATAATTTAATAAATTCATGGCTTACTATACATATAAAAAGTGATAGAAAAATTGTTAAATATATTATTGATAATGTTTCTTTGACTATTAGTGCACAAGTATTAATAATACCTTTTGAATTATATTATTTCCAAAAAATATCACTTGTAAGCATTGTTTCAAATATACTAGTTGGCTTTTTACTAAATATAGCTTTATATTTTATTTTCTTCTTATACATATTAATCTTTATTCCTTTTATCTCAAGTTTTATATCGAATATATGTAGAATACTTTTGAATATAATAATAAGAATAGTAGAAATTTTATTTAGTATCAATTATTTAAATATCCAATTGCCTAAGCCTAACATTTATATTATGTGCATTATGTATATAGTTTTGTTAATATATTTGTACAAAAAACTCATTATTTTATATTTTTGGAATAGAAGAAAAAAATTTAATAAAATAGTTGTAATTATAAAATATATATTTATTGTTATAATTATAACCTGGAATATTTATACTATATATTTTGAGAAGTATGCTATATTTTTTAATGTTGGACAAGGTAATATGGCACTTTTGCATTATAATACGAAAAATATAATTGTAGATATTGGTTCGACTAAAGATTCTGTTTCAGGAAATATTATGGTAAATTTTTTAAATGGAAAATGTATAAGAAAAATAGATTTAGTACTTCTTACACATATGCATAAAGATCATATAAACGGACTTGAAGATATAATTAATAAAGGAATAATAGTAGAAAGAGTAGGATTTAGTAATCCTATAGAAAATACTGAAGAATATAATAATTTAAAAAAATTATTAAAAGAAAATAATGTATGTATAATTCAACTTAGTGAAAATGATGAAATTATATTAGATAATACTTATATTAATATTTTAAGTCCACCCAAAAATGCAAAAATCAAAGATTCGGATTTATTAAATGCTAATTCTACAGTATTTTTAATATCTAATTATAATAAAAATTATTTATTTATGGGGGATAGTACAAGTAAAACAGAAAAGTATATTTTAGATAAGTATATAAATAATTCAAATAATGTGGAGATATTTAATAAGCTTAAAAATATTTATGTGTATCAGGTATCTCATCATGGATCAAATACATCAAGTTATGAAGATTTTTTATCTAATATTAGTATAAAAAATTCAGTAATCTCATCAAAAAAGTCTGTATATGGTCATCCAAATGAAGAAGTTTTAGATAGATTTTTTAAACTAAATATAAGAACAATAATAACAGAAAAAAATGGAGCAATTAAGTTTTAAATGTATATTATATAAAATAAGGTAAAACATATTTATATAGGTGATAATTATGATAAATTTAAAACAAAAAATATTATATTTTTCTTGTTTAGTTCTATTATTATTTGTTGGAGTAGGTATAGGCTTTATAAAAAGCTCTTCAGATGGCACAGGAATAGATAATAATAGCTTACTAGATTATGCTAAAAATTATGCATTAGTTACAACTACTAATAACAAGGTAGTTACTGCGTCAACAAAAACATATGATGTCACAGTAATATATGAGGACTATTATACAGTATGCAAAGAGTATGTAAGAAAAAGCAGTATAAATTATGGAACAACTTTAGATGAGGTAAAAGAAGAAGAGAAAAAATACCAAGAAGAAAATGGACTAGTATATGAAATTTTAAGTGAAAGTGATGATAAAATTGTATATTCTAGAAATATAAAAGAAAACTGTCCAAACCACTTTAAAATAGTGTCAGAAAGCGGAAAAATAGTTGTATATTCTATACAAGGTGAAAATAAGAAAACAGTATTTATGACATTGGATAATATTAATGTTGATCACTTAAGAGATGAAATTAAAGAAAAAGTTGAAAGCGGAACATATATTAATTCTAAAGAAGAGTTAAATAAATTTATAGAAGATTTAGAAAGTTAATATTGAATATTTTTTGGGGTTATGTTAATCTAATTATAGGAGGGATTTTGACATATGAAAGAGAATAACCCAAAAGAAATACAAGAAAATGAAACTAAAACAGAAGTAACAAGAAGTTCTGATACAAGATATGTAGTTCAACGTAGAAAACCAAGTGTATTTTTATCAATAATATTAGTACTAATTGGAGCAGTTGCAACTGCAGTTATAATGTTAATATTTTTTGGATACAAAATAATACCTTCAAATGAGGAAAATAATACTCAAATTGAGGAACAAACTCCAGAAAATAAAGAGGAAGAGAAGAAAGAAGAAGAAAAAGTTGAGGTAAAAGAACCAGATTTAAATATGGATGGTGAATTTGTAAAAAGTCTATACAAAAAAATACCTATACAATATTTTTCTCCAGCAATTTACAGTTATTATAGAACTACAGAGGCAAATATGACAGGAAATCAAAAAATGCTTTTTGTATTGAATAATATGAGAGAAAGTAATCAATATAAAAAAAGAAGTACAGATGGTATAATTGACAGATTAGAAAGGATAATGGATACTAGTGGTGAAAATATAACGGAAATTCAAGTATTTAGTGTAGAGGATGTAGAGAATAATTTTAAATCTGTATTTGGTAGGAAGCAAAATATTGTAAAAGAAGATATTGAAACTAACATGGGATATGTATATGAGTATGATAAACAAGATGATTGTTTCTATGGACATAGCTATGCTGGTGGAGGTGGTTATGGTTACTTCTACCAAAATGTAATTGATAGTGTAGAAAAAAGTAAAGATAATAAAGAAATATATATATATGATTATTATATAAAATCTACAATGGGCTATGGAACAAAACCAGTTCAAATATATACATATTCTGACAATTCTAATCCTATTGGTGAAGAAAGTGACGAAAGTCTTGTAGTAACTTATGATAATGAAAAGGGAAAATACATATTTAATGAAAATATATTTAATAAGTATAAAAATTCTGGATTAGTTAAATTTAAACATACATTTAAATTAGATGATAATGGAAATTATTATTGGTATTGTTGTGAATCATTACATGATTAGTAATAAATAGAATAAAATCTACAAGTTTAACTTGTAGATTTTATTTTTGTTTTTTTATCATGAACTGGTTTACAAATTTATACTTATCTCTATTAAGAAGATATAAATATCCAAATACACTAAATATGGTTGCACCGATAAAATTTACAATTAAATCTTTCATGGTGTCATTAATTCCTATATCTAAATAACCATTTTCTATTAATGTTTCTTTAATATTTCCATCTTTATCTTCACTATAGATAATAGTATATTTTATATTATCTATAATAATAGGTGTGTTAGATTTAGTTTCATCTAAGGTTACAGAAGATATATTTTGTACAATTACATCTTTTTGCATGTCTGCATTTATTAATTTATCTGATCCATATTCGAAAAATTCCCAAAGGATACCAATAGTCATAGAAAAGCAAAATGCTACTATTACTAAAAATATAGGAGAAAGATTAATATTATCTATATTTTTGTTAAGTAGGTCAAACAAAGAAAGTCCAATTCCTGCAGCTAAAAATCCGTTTAATGTGTGAAGAATAGTATCAAAGTGTGGAATTACAATGTAAAAACTATTTAGTTCACCTAGTATTTCTGCTGCAAATATAAAGCATAATATTATTATTTCCAATGTGTTAGGCAATGTTATTTTAAATTTCTTTTGTAGCCTAAAAGGAACTGTAAATAGTACTAAAGATAGTAAGCAGAAAAATGCATTATTATATTCACCAAGTATTACTTGTCTTATCATGATTAATATTACTAAAGTTCTTAAAATTAAGTATACAACAATTGTTGATTTTTTTGTTTCTTTATATGATTTTTTTAGTTCTTTAAATTTTATCATAAAAAGAATCACTCCCTTCCATAAGTTATAATTATAACTTGATTTTAATATATTTCTGCATGGAATATAATAACATAATATTTTCTATTTAGCAACAAAAAATAAAGGTAATACAAAAATTGTATTACCTTTACTATTAAAAATATCATTTATTTTATAATAATCTTGTCGTTTTTTTCATCTACATCTAACATATACATTTTATCTTCTTTTAATTCGTTTTTTATAAAACCAATTGCAAGTATATCTTCAATATATGTTTGAATAGCACGTCTTAAAGGTCTTGCACCAAATTTATCACTGTGACCCTTTTTAGCAATAAATTTTACTACCTCTGGAGTGTAGTCAAATAATATATTTCTAGATTTTGTTTCAGTTTGTAATTCTTTAATCATTAAGTCAGATATTTTAAGTAGAGTATTATCATCTAATTTATTAAATGTAACTATATCATCAATTCTATTTAAAAATTCTGGACTAAAGAAATCTTTTAGCGCTTCTGCAGTTTTATTTTCTAGCATCTCATTTTCCATATGTGTATTAGCAAAACCATATCCATCGGATTTGAAATTAGTTCCAAGATTAGATGTAAGCACTATTATAGTATGTTTGAAAGAAACACTTCTTCCTTGTGAATCTGTAAGTATTCCTTCGTCAAGTATTTGAAGAAGAATATTATATACACTAGGATGTGCCTTTTCAATTTCATCAAATAGTACTAGACTATATGGATTTCTACGAATTTTTTCAGTTAGTTGACCTGCTTCGTCGTATCCTACATATCCTGGAGGAGATCCTATTAATTTTGATGTTGAATTAGATTCCATATATTCTGACATATCTAATTTAATTACTGCATCTTCATTATCAAATAACTCGTAAGCAAGTGCTTTTACAAGAGCAGTTTTACCAACACCAGTAGGTCCAACAAATATAAATGAAGGTGGCCTTTTAGAAGAGGTAATATTTGCTCTTTTTCTTAAAATAGCGCTACTTAATTTGTTTATTGCATAGTCTTGACCAATTATTTTTTTAGATAAATTTTCTTTTAAATTCAATAGTTTTTCTGTGTCAGAAGTTTTAATTCTCATTACTGGAATTTTTGTCCACAATTCAACAACTTGAGCTATATTGTCATAAGTTACTTCTTGAGGTTTAGAATTAGCAATAAGTTCATCTAATGTTGTTTTTAATTTACATTTTATTTCTTTATTTTTTGCGGCTCTTTCGTATACAGTATTATCTGTCATTCCTGGATTTTCCTGTACATCAGCTGCTTTTGCGAGTTCTTCTTGAATTTGAATTTCTTGCTCTATTGCTTCATCAAGCTCTTTTTGAACTTTTTCAATTTTAGCTAAATTTAAGTCTTCTAGGTTAACTCTTGCACAAGCCTCATCAAGTAAATCTATCGCCTTGTCCGGTAAGAATCTATCGTGTATATATTTACAAGAAAGACTAACAGCATATTTTATAGTCTCATCTGAAATCTTCACTTTATGGAAATCCTCATAATAAGATTTTATTCCTTTTAAAATCTTAAAGCAATCTTCTTCAGATGGTTCATCAATCATAACTGGTTGAAATCTTCTCTCAAGAGCACTATCTTTTTCAATATATTGTCTATATTCTTTAAGAGTAGTTGCACCAATAAGTTGCACAGAACCATTTGCAAGAGCGGGTTTTAACATGTTTGCAGCATTCATTGAGTTGTCATGCTCAAGTCCACCAACAATGTTATGAACCTCATCTATTGCAAGTATAACATTACCTAGAGATTTACATTCATCAATTAACCCTTTTACTCTTGATTCAAATTGTCCTCTAAATTGAGTTCCAGCAACAAGGGATGTCATATCTATTAGATATACTTCCTTATTTATTAACTTACCTGGTACTTCTCCTTCAACAATCTTCATAGCAAGAGCGTTAATTACAGCTGTTTTACCAACACCAGGCTCACCAATTAGAGCAGGATTGTTTTTAGAACGACGATTTAGAATTTGTATCATTCTTTGTAGTTCAACATCTCTTCCAATAACTTTATCTAGTTTTCCTTGTCTTGCTTTTTCTGTTAGGTTTTCACCAAAAGTATCTAGATATTTTGTCTTTTTATTCTTTTTCTTTTTGTCTGTTTTATCATTATCAGAATCATCTTTTTTATTTTTAGCAAAAGGCAAGATATTTCCAAAGATATTTCCAAGTCCTTTAGATTTATTTTCATCGTCATCATCATCAAGACCTTGTAATTCATCAATGCCATCAAGAGATCCCATCATACTGTCAAATTGTGAAGTCATTGCTTCTAGGTCTTCTTCACTCATATTAGACATACCCTTCATTATATTTGCCAAAGGATCAATACCTTGTTTTTTTGCACATTCAATACATAATCCTGTAGTTTCTCCTGTAGATTTACCTTCTTTATCTAGTTTATTAATAAAGACTACGGCAAGATTTTTTTTGCATACAGAACATAGCATATTATTTATCATCTCCTATTATATATTGTTTAACACTATTTTATATATTAAACAATATCAAGATTATAACATAAAAGGCGCATAAAAACAAGGAAGAAAAGGTGGATTTGAGTAGAAAAAAGCTAGAGTTCTAAATACTCTAACTAAAAGGATATTTTTAACTTCTCATGATATGTTATAATATCATTTCCTTTTTTTATGTATGACATTTTTTCACCATTATAGATTAATTTATAAGTTGATGTGCACTCATAGCAATATGTATTAAGAGAAATAGATTCTTCATATAAAGTTAATTTTAAAATACCATTATTATACGCTGAATATAGAGTATATTTTGTTTTAGTTCCTTTATATCTTTTGGTGATACTTTTTAGATCTTCAATACTTGAATCACAAAACTTTTCATTTGTAATTAAATTTAATAGTGCACTGTCATCTAAAGATATAGTGCAATTACTTAAATCTTGGTTAGATAAAAAATCTCTATAAACTTCTTCTAATACTGCAACTTGTATATTTTCATCAGGTGGTATTTGTGATATCATATAGTTTTTTAACAATGTGTAGATAAGAAAAGTAGTTATAAGTATAGCAAGTATAGAAAATAGTATAATCATTATTTTTTTCAATTTCATAAAATACCTCTCAATTGTTTATTTAATTATATATGAATATAAAAATATATACAACATTAAAAAAATACAATTTAAAAAATTACTTTAAAAATAATATTCTTTTTGATATAATCTATTTAAAGTAAGATAGGAGAGAAAATATGGAAAACTTAAACAATGTATTAGAAGCGATATTATTTGCACTAGGTAGAGAAATATCTATAGATGAACTTGCAAATACTTTAGAAATAGAAAAAGAATATGTTATAAATTCAGTAGAAGAATTAAAAAAGAGATATAATGATGATAATGGAGTTAAATTAATTGAAATCAATTCAATGATACAACTTGTTACTAACAATATATATTATGAGTATGTAAATAAGTTTGTAGAAAACACAAAAAGACAAAATTTATCTGTTTCAGCACAAGAGACTCTTTCAATAATTGCATATAATCCTAAAATTACAAAAACAGAGATTGAAAATATCCGTGGAGTAAATAGTGATTTTGCGGTAAGTAGATTACTTGAGTGTGGTCTAATTGAGGAAGTTGCAAGGCTTAATCTTCCAGGAAGACCTGCAGCATATTGTGTAACGAATGAATTTTTACGTTCTTGTGGAATATCCAAAGTTGAAGACTTGCCAGATTATGAAAATATTAAAATTAAAGATGAGCAAATGCTTGTTACAGATTATGATGAAAAAGAAAAAGAAGAAAACATAGAGGAGTAATATGATAAATTGCATTTTAGGAAAATCTAAAACAGGAAAAACAACACATATATATAACATGATTGAACAAGATCTAAAAGAAGGACTTAATGTACTTCTTTTTGTTCCATCACAATCAAGAGCAAAAGCAGAAGAGGAATATATAAAGATTTTAAATAAAAGCGGTGTAATTGGTGTAAATATTACTACAATATCTGAATATATTAATGAACAGTTAAAACTACAAAATATGCATATAGAAGATAATTTCTTATCATCTCTTGATAGAAAAATAATTCTTACACAAGTAATTAGAGAAAATGAGGGAATATTTAAGGTTTTTAATAAGGTTAAAAATTATGCTGGTTTTTTAGATATATTAGATATATATATGGATTTATTTAGAAAAAGTGGTATTAATCCTAAAGAAGTGAGTGCGCTTGAAGTAAAAGATAAAAGGACAAATATTAAATTTAAGGAAATACTATCCATATATGAAAAATATATAGATAAAATGACGCAAAATTATATTGATAGTGTAGACGAGATGGAGTTATTTATTAAAAACATTAATAAATCCGATATTTCTAAAAATTATAACAATTTAAGGGTGTACTTTGATTCATACAACAACTTTACAAATAATGAATATAAGTTTATAGATATACTTATGAAAAATAAAATAGATATAACGTTAACTTTAAATACAGACATAACTAAAATAGAGGAGACGTATATATCATCTAGTATATTTGAAACATCAAATAAAACATATAAGAGAATATGTGCTTTAGCAGATAAAAACAATATATCTCTTGAAAATATAATAAAATATGATAATGTTTTTGATTCTAAAAAAGATATAAAATATATTGCAAACAATATTTTTAGCAGTATGCAAAATGGAGAAAAAATAGATTTAGAAAATATAGGGGTAACAGTATATACTAATATTCAAAAGGAAATTGAAGCTGTTGCTAAAAAAATCGCGTCTAAAATAAAAGAGGGATATAGATACTCAGATTTTGCTTTATATACAACAAAACCAGAGGAATATGATAAGATAATATCAAGAGTTTTTTATGAGAATAATTTAAAATATTATTTGCCAAAAAGCAAGAGCATATGTGAGTCTATACTTGTAAAGTACATACAAGGAATACTAAATTTAGCCTCAAAAGGGCTTAACCTAGAACTTGTTTTTGATATCTTAAAACAAGGCATTACAGATATAGATTTAAGAAAAATTTATATACTTGAAAATTACATGAAAGAGTTTAATGTAAATAAATATATTGTAGATAGTAAATTTACTCTTAATAATCAAAAAGCAATTTATGATATAGAAGAACTAAATAATGTAAAAAACAAAGTTGTATATATGTATTCTTTTGTAAATTATATTAAAAGTGGTACATGTGGAAAAATAATAGAAGAAGTATATAATCATTTAAGTAAAGAAAATATATACAAAAATTATTTAAAATTAACTGAACCTATAATAGAAGATTCTGTAAATATAGATATGAGTAATTTTGAATCTCAAGTTTGGAGTAAACTTTTAGAAATCTTTGAGTCAATAGAAAAAGTATATAAAGATGAAGAAATTACAATAGAAGAATTTACAAATATTTTTAATTTGGTCGTAAAAGACGTTAAAATAAAAACTTTACCTCCAACTAAAGACCAAATAGAAATTGTAGATATAAATGTTTCAAAGATAAAACCTAAAAAAATAGCATTTTTTATTGGGGTTACAGAGGGAAAATTCCCAGAAAAAGTAGATGAGGATATAATTTTTTCAGATAATGAATTAGATATATTACGAGATAAAAATATAGATTTAAAAGAAACAAGCATTAGCAAAATTAATATGGGATATTTTAATATATATGAAGCATTAAATAATATTAAAGAGGCTTTGTATATATCAATTCCTGCTGCATCTTTTGATGGTAAAGCTACAAGAAAGTCTATACTAATAACTTTAATGAATCAAATTTCTAATTTTAGTATTAATGGAGAAGTTACTAAAAACTATAATTTAGAAAATATGTATGAGTATACATCTAAAGATGATCTTTTTATGTGGTTACTTAAAAGTATTAGAAGCATGGATGATAGTGAGGATATATCTAAAATATATAGTGTATATGAGTTTTTTAAATTAGATAAAGAATATTCAAAAATTTTGTCATTTAAAAAAGATGATTCGAGATTAAGTAAAGATATAACAGATATAATTTATAATGACGAATTTAAAACAAGTGTAAGTAAGCTTGAACAATATAAAAAATGTCCTTTTTCATATTTTATGCAATATGTTTTAAAAATTCTTCCAAACAAAGAATCAAAAGTTAATGTGTTAGAATTAGGCAGCTTTATGCATGGAGTTCTTGAATCTTTTTCAAAAAGATTATTAGAAAAAAATATAAAGTGGCAAGAGATTTTAGATGAAAATTTGGAAGATATAAAGCCACAATATGAGAAAATTTTAGAAGAGATTATATTTTCACAGATAGATGCTAATCTTTCAAAGCAAAAGCAAAGTGTAAAATATATGGTGTTAAAAAGAAAACTTACAAATACAATGAAAAAGATCATAAAAACAGTTGCTTTAAGTTATAATCAAAGTGAATTTGAACCATACGATTATGAAATTGAATTTAAAGATAATAGTGTATTTCTTCCTATGCAAATAGATTTAGATAACGGAAAAACTATGAAGATAATAGGAAAAATTGATAGAGTAGATATGCTAGAATTTAAAGAAAATATGTATATAAGAGTTGTAGACTATAAATCAAGTTCAAAAGAGCTAAAAATAGATAAAATAAAAGAAGGAATATCTTTACAATTAATTAGTTATATGATTGCTTTTATGGAAAATACAAAAGATAAGAAAATTATTCCAGCAGGAATGGTATATTTTAATTTATCAGATAAATTAATTAATCTTCAAGAATATATGGAAAACAATGATAAAGTAAAACAAGAGCTTATAAAAAGATTAAAAATGAATGGAATTTTTCTAAAGGATATCGAAATATTAAACAAAATGGATAGAAACTTTGAAAAGAATTCTAAAGAAAGTTTAATTGATGTAAGTAAAGCCAGTATAACTCGAGATTCAAGTAAGGTTTTAGATGAAAAAGAGTTTGAAGAATTATGTAAAAATACAAAAATAATATTAAGTGATATAGGAAAAGAGATATCAAATGGAAATGTAAAAATTGCTCCAAACAAAAAAGAAAATTACTGCAAATTTTGCAACTATTCTAGTACTTGTAGAAAAAATATTGAAGTATAACATCAAATAAAGTCGAATAAATTCGAGGTACTCTTTTATTATTACATACTTGTGTTTCTATCATTAAAGAAATGTTACGAAAATTACAAGTTTTATCTTTTAAAGGGTTGAAATTATCTAAAAAAAAGATATAATATAAATAGATTATCAAGGTTAAAAAATTTTTAATGTTGAATTTTACATTTCAAAAGTACTTATATTTTTTGGTTCTTTTGTTAAAATAAATTACAAAACTAAAGAGGGAGAGTTGTTATATGGCAGATATAGTTGTAAGTTCGAAAAAGAAGATTAACTTTTTTGACAGAGTGATACAAAGTATAGTAATTGTACTTAACATGAACAAAATGAATAAGGCAATTGACGAACATTTGGCTGTTATTAGAAAAACCGAAGGTGACGATAAAAAGTTATATCAAGAAAATATTTTAAGAGAGATAGTTTTTGTAAAATATCAATATGATATTATGCAAAGAAGTATGTATGAGTTAAAAATGTCTTATCCAGATGATATAATAGATAATATTAATTCATCAGACAAAACTACAAGACTTGAGTTACAAAAGAGTTTTCTAGAAATGGAATATGATAGAGTAACTAAATCAAAATTCAAATCTAAAGAAGAAATAAAATTTAATCTTTTATCTATATCATCTGCTATAGATGAGGTTAAACAAAATATAAAAGACGAAGGAAAAGCTCAAAGATATAATCAAGTAATAAAAATTGCTGAAGATATAGATACTGCAATTCAGACAGATAAATATACAGATGATTTATATAAAGAACTATTTAAAGCAATAGATGAATACGTTGGATACATTAATGATAATTATGATATATCAAAACTACCATCAGATGAAAGAGAACTTATTGAATATGTTATTGAATCTATGATCAAAGGTGTTGAATCAGATATAGACAAGCATATGTACGAATATAATTTAATTATTAATATATGTAAAAATTCATATAGATACTTTAAAATTATAGACAAAATATTCTTAAAAATATTAACTATTTATGATGAGAGCTTTGAAAGTGAAATTGTAAATGAAAATGACTATATTAAAATGTTTAAAGAAATATATGATATGATGATTAAAACTAAAGTTAATGATGTTCATAGAAGTATTTCTACAGAGGACGAATATTTAGAATATTCAAAATTACTTGCAGAAGATAAAGATGAAGAAGTAGATAAATTCTTATATGAAAAAGCTTTAAATTTAACACAGATGGATAGTATAAAAGAAAAAATAGAAAATATTTTACATCCACAAGATGAAGAAGAAAAAACAGATGAAGAAGAAATTGATATAGACAAACTTAATTTAGATGAAATATTAGGTAAAAATAATGATGATGACTCTACAGAAGAGACTGAAGATGAATCTAATAATGAAGAACAAAAAGAAGAATTAGAAACAGAGATATATGAAGATAAAGTTGAGGCAATTGAGGAAGAAAAACCAAAAAGAAGAGTAGGAAGACCTAGAAAAGAAGAAAAACCTAAAGAGAAAAGACGTGTAGGTAGACCTAAAAAAGTTAAATAGTGTTTATTATGAAAAAATAGCCAAATTTTATGTTTGACTATTTTTCTGCATGTAGGGGAATATTATTTTAATATTTTTCTATTATGACAAATTTTTTGAAATTGATATAGTAAAATATATAGTATAAAAGAAACATAAAGAGGTGTAAAAAAATGATATATAACAAGTACTTAGATAATGATATTGATGATAAAGCTCAATCAGTATTTAGTGCATTAAAAAAAGTTTTAAGTTTTAAAAATGTGATATTTATATTATTTGCATTACTTTTATCTACCAAAACTTTTGTTGGAGACTTTAGACCATTTAACTATGTAATACTTGCTGTTGCAAGTGCATTTGAAGTGCCATTACTTCTAGTATTAATATCATCTGTAATTGGACTAGCAGTTGGCTCTAGTACATCAAGTTTAATATTACTACTTATATTCTTTTTACTATATAACTTGGTTACTGCTATTGTAAATATAGAAGGGATAAATAGAAAATATACTATATTTATAAAATTTATTTCTTCAATTGCAATATTACAAATTGTATCTTCATTTATTACTGGAGCGTTATTTACAGATTTATTTTCAGTTTTATCTACTATAGTAGCATCTGGAATAATGTATCTTGTTTTAGTTACTGGGATGAATGTTATACTAAATATAAAAAATGGTTTTATTTATACAAAAGAAGAAAGTATTATGATGATGCTTTCTGTTGCAATGGTAATTTCTGCATTTAGTCCAGTAAGTATATGGGGATTTAAGTTAGTAGAAATACTTGCATTTATTATTATATTATTATATGGATGGAGCAATGGAGCTATTATGGGAGCTACAACAGGGCTAATGATAGGATTATCATATACATGCTTATGTGATGTGTCAATGTCATTTGTGGTTGCAATTGCTTTTAGTGGCTTTATATCTGGATTATTAAGAAGATTTGGAAAGATTCCAGTAATTATTGCGTTTATTGCAGGGAATATATATATTTCATATTATTCAACAGGAATGACTCAAATAAATATAATTGGTTGTGAAGTATTAGTGGCATCTGTAGTATTATTCTTTATGCCAAAGTATATTCAAGGAAAACTAGATAATTTATTTGACCTTGGAAGAGGAATTGAAGCAGTAAGAAATAATTTATTAAATCCAACTAAAGAGGCAAAAGAAAAAATAGGTGCAGTATCTGAGGTATTTAGTAACCTTGCAGACATTACAGTTGCTAAGACTAAAGAAACAGAAAAAGAAACAGAAGAGGTAGTAAAAAAGTATATTTTATACTATGTAAATAATACTTGTTTTGCTTGCGATAATCTAAATGATTGCATAGATATGGAAAACCTAGATGTAACAGCAAAGTATTTAGCAGATAAATTGGAAAATGGTGAACCAATTGAGGCAGAAATGTTAAAATTTGATTGTAAGCATTCTAAAATAATAGTAGATAATTTATATGAGATATATAATAATATGAAAATAACACGTATTCTTAAACAAAGAGAGTTAGAAAATACAGAAAAGGTATCTAAACAATATAAAGAGGTATCAAAAATATTAAATAATATTGCTGAAAATATAAAAGAAGGTACTTTAGTAAAAAGTGATTCTCAAAAGAAATTAAGAGATGAACTTAAATTTTATGGCTTTAATGTATACGAAGATGAATTTGTAAAGGAAGATGACTCTATTGAGTATACATTTATAACAGATATTTTAACTAATATTGACAAGCAAAAAAAGCAAATTACAGACCTTGCTTCAAATATATTAGAACAGAATATGAATATTAAATTAATACTTAATATATCTAAAACAGAAAAGTCTAAAATTAAATTAATTTCTACTCCTAAATATGATATTAAGACAGAAATTATCTCTATGAAGAAAGATGGAGAGACTGTTTGTGGAGACACATATCTTCAAATGGAATTATCTGATCTTAGAAAACTTACTGTAATAAGTGATGGTGTGGGTTCTGGAGAAGATGCATCAAAAAGTTCAACAGCAGTTATTAATATTCTCGAAAGGTTACTATCTGGTGGATTTAGTGAAGAAAAAGCTATTGAAATAGTAAATAGTATAATAAAACTTAAGGGAAATGATGAGCTATATGCAACACTTGATGCTGCAATAATAAATGAGAAAGATGGCGAATGCTATTTTATTAAGCTTGGAGCAGCACCTACATATTTAATAGATAATGGTAAGGTGACAACTATAAGCTCTGTAAATATCCCTGTAGGACTTGTTGAAAATACAGATTACATTCCAATTTGTAAAAAATTAAAAGAAGGAGATTTTATTATCCAAATATCTGATGGAGTTGTGCCAGAAGGAATAGATACAAGCAGTAACTATTTAAGAAATTATTTACTTACATGCGATACATCAAAAACAGCTAAAGTAATTGCACAAGAAATAAAAGAAGTATTTAATCTTAATAATGGTGGAACTTTAGAAGATGATGCAACCATAATTGTTAATAAAATAGAGAAAAGCTAGAAAAGAAAAGCTCTAAAATACATTTTGTATTTTAGAGCTTTTTATTACTAGGAAAAATCAATTTTTTGTCGGAAATTGCGACGAAAAGTGTTAGAAAATAAGAAAAAATTGTTTACAAACATGCGTTCTTAAATTATAATATTCTCACAAGGGAGTGAGAATATGAGATTAAGTTTTAAATATGATGTAAGAAATATAAATAACATACAAAAAGAAATAATAAATAATTTAATGTGGCATATGACCAAAGTATATAATATTCTTCTACATAAATTAAGAGAAAAAGAAAAATATATAGATGCAAATAAAAGTGTAAATATAATATCTACGCCTATATACAAAGAATATAGACAAAATAACTGGCATAGTGAATATCTACATTCTC
>CANCXL010000017.1 GCA_947381905.1 uncultured Clostridiaceae bacterium
ATCTGACTTTATGTAACACTTGTTTTTTATTTCACTTATATCTATATTTCCACAACTACATTTTATAGTTGCCTCATTTACTTTTCCTATTTTTATATCTCCTGCACTAGAATCTATATCTATAGTTGCATTTTCTAAATTTTCAATTTCACAATTTCCAAAATTATTATCTATTTTTAACTTGCCTAAATAATTTGAAGGTACATAAATTATAATATCATTTTTAGTTTGCCCAAAACTAATAAAGTTAAATCTTTTATGAGTAAAGTCTACATTTAATTCTCCTTCATTTACATTAACTTGTGCATCTTTCTCATCATCCCCATATAAAACAACTTGAATATAGTCATTTGAAGTTTCTTTTACAATAATATCTCCTGCATCCTGCTTAACTTTTATATTTTGTATATCTTCTATTTCAAACTTTTTATCATAAATTATATTTGTAGATTTAGAATTAATACAAAATCTTATACCTTGAAATTTCATATTTCCTGTTAAAGCCATAACTAAAAAAACTATAAGAAAGATAACTACAATAGAAAGTAATATTATTGATGTAATAATTAATCCGTTATTCTTCATCGCTTTCACTCTCCTTTAACATAAATATTAATCTAACAATTTGATTAATCATACCAATAATTATAAATATAATCCATGTTATATGCCAAGCCATTGTTATAAAACTCACTAAAAAGTATATTGCTACTCCAATTATTCCTACAATATCATCTATTTGTTTTAATATTTTATCTTGCTTAATCTCCTTTTTAGTCTTATCAAATTTTGGAACAGACATATAATGTTTTACAATTCTTGCTACCCCAAATCCAACAATTACTAAAAATGTGCATCCAACAATAACTGGATTCCACATCATTACACTAGTTCCAATGCTTGCAAAAGCTATTGCAATAATAAATATTAAAATAGAACTACTAATTATTTGAGCAGACTTTTGTTTTATTTGATTTTTAGACATATTTCCATAATCATCTTTTTCTTTAAAAAATAAGTGCTCTTTTGCCTCGTTAGAATTTATATCATTTTCACTTTTTTCTTCTTCTAATTCTTGTTCATTTCCTTTTATCAAATCATTTGGTGATATTTCATAAAGCTCACATAATGGTAGTATTTTATCAAAATCTGGTGTGCTTTGATTTGTCTCCCACTTTGAAACAGATTGTCTTGTCACATTTAATTTTTCTGCCACCTCTTCTTGAGTCAAATTTTTATTTTTTCTTAATTCATATAATTTTTCTCCTAAATCCATATTTTCCTTCCTTTCTATATTAAAATTATACATCATTTTTTAAGTTGCATTCTATCAATCCAAGTTGGAATTTTAGCAACTGATGTTAACATTTGGCTATTTTTAAGTGTTTTATATATAATTTTTCTATCTATATTCCTTGCATATAAATAATATCATAAAAGGAAGTAATTTTTAATAATTACTTCCTTAATAAGATTTAATTAAGATATTTATTTCTTATTACGCTTAAAAATCCAAGTATAACTCTAAATATATTTCACCATATCTTCCATTTTATTTCTAGTATAATGTAATTCTTTATTTGGTATAGATTCATCTGTCATATACCCTATTGGCATTAAAAATATTGGCTTTATATTTTCTGGCAGCTCTAATACCTCTTTTACATCATTACTATTAAACGCTCTAACCCAACAAGATCCTATTCCTAAATTCCACGCTTCAAGCATCATTTGTGTTCCTACTATACTTACATCCATTTCTGCAGAATCGTATCCTTCCTCACGTTTGTTTTTCCATGATTTTGTCATATCTGCACATGAAAGTAAAATCACTGGTGCATCAAATGTCATTCTACAAATAGATTTTAACTTTTCTTTAGCCTCTTTACTTTTTATAACAAATATTCTTTGCGGCTGAAAATTGCAAGCTGTTGGAGCAATTCTTCCAGCTTCTAATATCTTATTTAAATCACTTTGTAATATTTCTTGCTCACTAAATTTCCTTACTGAATATCTTTCATTTATAACCTTTTCTAGTTCCATAATAATTCCTCCTTTAAGTATCACTAAGCTCAAAAGCAATACCATTTATAGAATAAAGAGTATATTCTCTTTCATCATTTCCAAAATATACGTTTAATTTTATTATATATTGACCATTCTCAAAAATTGGTAAATTTACTACTTCAAATTCCTTATCTCCAATCTCTGTATCTGTTATATCAAATTTTACCCTATTAAAGCTCTTTCCACCATCATCAGTAAATTTAAATTCAAAATTTCTCATTGAGTCTCCTTGAAGCCCGCTATCTAAATAATATCCAAAATTTTCGTTATAAAATTTAAATTTTGTGCCGTAATGGAGATCAATTGCTCCATCTCCTTTATCAAGCATTGATGTCCATGTATTTTCATCGTCTTTAGACTTCATTATTTGTACAATATGCTTTCCACTCCAGTCACCTTTACATACTACTGCAACTACTGTGTCATCAAACTTTTCCTTATATAATATCTCATCACCTTCAGTAATCTCTGCCTTAATTGGTATTTTTACACTGTTTTCTGTATTATATGGATTCGTTTGATTATTATAATTATTTTCCCTATTATTTTTCTTTTCTTCTTCATACCTCTTTTGACTTTCAATATAGTCTTTATCATATTTATCATATAGCCCTTTATAATGCTCACTATCATATTTATAACTACAAAATAATGGTCCATAATAGTCATGAATTTGAACATCTGTAGACATCCAAACAGACTTTACATATACTACCTTTTTCCCATTATCAAAATCCACTACATGTTCATTTATGTTAAAATTGCTTATACTAAACAAAAGTGCACCAAAAAGCAATGTGTATTTCCAGAAAACACAACATATTCCAATAATAATCCAAAATATAATTAGTACTCTATTTAGAATGCTTCTTGATTTTTTATTACTTTTGTAACATATTATTATAGATAAAAATATCCAAATAAAAATTACAACTGTAATAACCATTGAAAACCAATTTCTAAAGCTTATGTTAAAAATATTTAAAATTTTCTCACTTATGCCAAACGTTAGTATTGTTATTATAATTAAAATAAAGTTTAATTGAATTTTGGTTAATTTTTTCAAAAATTCTTTCATGATATTTTCTCCAATATAATAACTATTATACACTATATGTAAATGTAGTTCCATATTACCAGATAAAAATCACTTAAAGCATAGCCCTAAGTGATTTTTTATTTATATATTACCTTTTAGTTTTTATAACTAATTCTCTTGTTCTCTTCTATTTCTAACTGCTACTAAAAGAATTCCTGCAATTGATACGATTGCTGCTGTAAAGAATATTGTAAGTGCAATATCTCCTGTATTTAGTACTCGATCATTAGTTATATCTAGTACTGTTTCTTCTGTATTTATTTCTATCTCATGTGGTGTTGTATCTATTACATAATCTCCTGGTGCTTCAAGTTCTGTGTATGTATATCTTCCATATGGTATATCTTCAAAAATAAATTCACCATTTTCATCTGTTACACCTTCTACAACATAATCTGTCTCTAAACTTTTTAATTCAAATTTACAATTTGGTATTGCGTCCCCAGTTAAGAAATCTCTTTTCTTAAGTACTACTTTAGATGATTTTCTACGGTTTGCAACCTCCATTTTTTCTGTAATCCAGTTTCCATCTTCATCGTATTGCGCTGTAAATCTATGAGGTTCTGTATTTATATTGTATATATCTGGTGCTTGAATTTCTACATATTCATATTCAACGCCATTTTTTAATAAATCTGTTGCAATATATGCATCACCGTTTTCATCTGTTACTGAACTTAAAATTATATTTCCAGATAAATCTCTAATTTCAAATACACATTTAGGAACTGGCTCCCCTGTTAGAGCATCTTTTTTAGTTATTATGTTTTTTACATTTGAATCTTCAAGTATTCCTTGATAAGTATTTGTATCTATGTTTTGCTCATTTAGTTCAACTTTTACTACTTCTTCTGATAGCTTATATCCAAGAGGTGCTTCTACCTCTTTAAAATAATATGTTCCAAGAGGGATACCATGAAGTGTTACCATACCATTTTCATTTGTAATAAGTTCAGTTTCAATATATTCACCATCTAAATTTCTATAATATAGTGGTTTTGAGCATTCGGCATCTGTATATACTTTATATTTAGCTCCTGCAATATATACTACTTTATTTTCTTCTAAATAGTTAATTATTTCCTCTTCTTTTAAAGTTTGTAGTTTTTCAATTATTCCCTTTACTTGTTCATCAAGATTTTCTCGACTTATTTCTTTACCATTTAAAACAACCTTATTGTTAGTTGAGGATGATAATTTAATTAATGTAAGCATTGCTCTATCATAATCATTTACAAAATCTTCTGTATCAAATGTAATGTCTACATCTGTTGTATTTGTATTATCTAATGTGATTTCTTTAATATCTGTATTAATTTTATATGGAGATGTTGTTTCAAGCTCTTTTACATAGTAATTACCTGATGGATAATCCATATTTGATGTATCAAGTTCTACTCCTTCTTGAACTTCAACTAAATCTATAAGATTATCCTTATCTATTATTTTATCTCCATTTGAATTTACAAATTCTTGATTTGCGTATATTCCAAATAATGATTTCTTTACTATTTGTGGTTCAGATAAAAATTCTAAATCCACAAAAGATTTTTTAACTTTTATCTTTAATTTTTGTCTAACGTTATTTAAATCCTTTGCTAGACTTTTAACTCTTACTAGTTCATCTGAATTTTCTAATATAACATTATCAATATTTGTATCAGTAATATATCCTTTTGGAGTTACAGACTCCTCTATTCTATATTCCCCTAAATATAGATCTTTAGTAGAAGCTGTACCATCATCTTGTGTAGTTATTGTATCTACTAATGTACCTGCTGTTAAATATGTATAGTTTCCATCAGGAGACTTAATATCATTTACTGCATATATTTTATATTCTACTCCTTTAAGTCCACCTTCTGTATATTTAGGGATTTTTTTATCACCATAATCTGTCTTTTCTGTATCTGCGCTTGTTAATAGTTCTCCTTTTTTAGATATTTCTATTTTTCCTTTTAATGGCTCGTTTGGCATATCTACTATATAATATAAATCTCTTTCGGTTCCCGTAGCATTATCTTCTACACCCATTGCAGCTTTATCTATTAGTACATATTTACCACCTTTATCTTTATTACCAATATCTGCATCATTTTCTGGTAGACGCCATTGCTCATGTCTATAATATCCTGCTGGTGCTTGAGTCTCATATATTATATATTCTCCAGCATCTAGCTTATTTGGTAGGCTTACAAGTCCGTTAGCATCTGACTCAAACTCATCTGTTACACCTTTTCCCATATCTTGAGAAACCCATTCATTTCTTTTTACATCCCATACTTTAAATTTTGCCCCTGCAAGTTTTACATTCTCATTTGTATCTGCATCAGTTTTTTGAACTTGTAAATACATAGTTACTTGTTTTTCTTCTACAATTCTATACTCTCTTTGATCTTGCTTTGTTATAACAACTGGTTCTGGTTTAGAGAAGAAATGAGTATGTGCTCCACTATTACTTCCTCTTATCTCAGTTATAGTATAATTTCCAAAAGGTATAGTATATGGATAGTACTTTTCTCTTGATTTTTCTTCTACAAAATCTGCATATCCATTTTTATCTATTGTCACATCATAGTATGTATTTTCATCACTATCTAATGTTAATCTAAGAACTGCTCCAACCGCTGGATCTTCTGGTGTTCCCTGACTATTGTAATCAAATTTAACTACTTCAATTCTACCACGTTTTACTCTTTCTTTAGATTCGTTTGTAGACTCAATTAATTCTACCGTCTGAGCTCTTCTGTCTTCTGAAAATACATATACTGTATCATCTATTAAATATCCTTTTGGAGCTTTAGTTTCTTTAACATAGTATGTACCAGTTCTTAAAGTACCAGTTTTGGCACATAAATAACCTTGCTCATCTTTTTGATCTACAGTAATGACAACAATTGGATTTGTTAATGCCTCATCTCTATATACAGTGTATTCTGCTCCTTTAAGTTCTGCATCACCTTGAACATAGTCTGCTGCATCCGCATCAGTTCTATCTTCATCTGTTTTTCTCATTTTAATGCTCATTTTTTTTGATTTATCTACCTTAGTAAATTCATATGTTTTACCATTTTCAGTAATTGATACATCAAAATTTTCTAGCTTTAAAGCTTCATCTGGAACAATAGACTCTTCTATTTCATATGTACCATATGGTACATTTTCTATTCTACATATTCCATCTTCTCCAGTCACATTAGAATAATATACTTGAGAAGGATCTGATTTTAATGTTGCCTTAAACTGTGAGCCAACTAAATTTATTTCCCTATCATAATCTGTGCCATCAAGTCTTTTTAGTATTTCTATATTACCTTTTATAACATTTTCTGTTACTGGTTGTGTAGGATATAAATTTGACGCAGATAAAGTAACACTGTATGTGTCATTAGATAATAAATATCCAACTGGAGCCTTTATTTCCCTAATTGTATATGCTCCAAGAAGTAAAAACTTAGTTGTACCTGTTCCATCATCTCCTATTGTAACCTCATCTACTTTATTTCCGTTTGAATCATATATACCATAAATAGCACCAGCAAATTTTGCATCACCTTGTGCAGTTCCTGTTTCACTATCTCTTTTTTGTAATGTTATTTTCCCACCAACAACTTCTAATCCTAAAACATTCATAGTATCTGATGGTGTGGATTTAATTCCACCTGGACTTA
Organism: uncultured Clostridiaceae bacterium; assembly: GCA_947381905.1. GTDB lineage: Bacteria > Bacillota > Clostridia > TANB77 > CAG-465 > CAG-465. The sequence goes on from CANCXL010000017.1 coordinate 6,838, forward strand.
ACAACTCTTGAATTCTTACACCATTGTGTAATCTTTCACTATTATATATAAGTTCAACAGCTCCATCATTTGGCACACTGCTTCCTGCATATTTAACTCTTACGTTTCCATTCCATACTGATGCCCAATTTGGAGATACAGTTACTACAATGTTATTTCCATCTTTTGTCATAGTAACCCCATCAGGAGTTAAACTGTTATCTACAATCCATCCAGAATCTTGGAAATTTCCATTATTATCTGTAAGTACAAGAGTCTGACCTGGATTTACTCTATAATATCCATCACTTATCTTTTCTCCACCACTTATTGTACTAAAGTTTATTGGATAATCACTAGCATTTTTAGGCTGATTTGCAGCAACAAATTCTTCTAATGCTTGATACTGAGCCTTTACATACACTTCTGTATTCCAAAAACCTTTATTTGCAATTATATTTGAAATGTCATCCCAGTCTACATAGCCACTTCCCCCACCTTTAGTGGCATTTAAGGTTTCTTTCCATACAAACATTTGAACAGCAGCTCTATGAGCATAGAAGTTCTGAGCAGTAGTTCCATGAACTACAGATCTAAACCAATATCCAGCAAGACGTATATTATTTTTTTGTGTTTCTCCTATTGAATTCCAATATTCAGAAGAATCATTTTCATTATACGTTTGACCATCATCTGTCCATATTCCGTGTTGAATACAAAAAACTATTTTAATTTCTCCTGTATTCTTATTTGTTAACTGGAACATCATAATTCCCCCATGTTCAGCAAGGCTTGTTGTTGCCCAGTCATTTACTTTTTGACCATTTCCCCCAACCCAGGAAAATGGTACAGCTACCTTTCTTGGAAAGCTAAGTCTCCAATCTTCGGCAGCTTTAACAGAGTTCTTACTAAATATTGTAAAACACAATACAAAAGCAAAAACTAAAAAACATTTTAACTTTTTCATAATCATTCACCTCATAACTAAAATACATCTAATTTGATGTAATAATTTTTAATTATTCGTATATATTTTTTGCTATAAAAGCAAAAAAAATACTATAAAATTCAAAAAATTTCATAGTACTTTTTAACGTGTTATATTAATTAGTGATTTTAATAATATTTATTTTTATTTAAGAAAATATTTAAATTTATTTTATCTAATGTTATTTTTTACTTTTTATATACCATTACTTTTGGAAAACATTTGACATTATACTCTTCACATATCTTACACTCATTTCCAATTAAGTCTTCACTGCTATAATTAAATCCGTTTTCTAAATAAAATTTATCTGCTTTAGAAATTGTATATATGTCACCATCTAATTCGTCTATGGCTCTTTTTATTAAAAGTGTTCCATATCCTTTATTCCTATATTTTTTATCTACTGCTAACGCTTCTATAAAGCTATTATTTTTATATATGGAAAAAGATACTGCACCCACAATTTCTCCATTAACTATTATAGCCAAAGAATTAACGTTATTTCCAAAATATCCTTTATTCTCATCAAATTCCAAGTCATTTTCTATATAAAATCCTATAAGCTTATTACTGTCATATTTTATAAATTCTTTGAATTCACATTCCATATTCTCTTGCCCCCAATGCCTATTTTTTTTTACGCTTATATAATAACAGAAAAGAAGATAATAAGCAATTATCTTCTCTTTATATCTTAGTTCTTCTTTCTTTTTTTACTTGATACAATGTTTGTTATTGTTATAAATAAAATTGAAAACAAAACAATAACTCCCATATTAATTACTATTGGCTTTAATGTTTCAAAATTAAATTCTTCTAATGTTTTTACCATTTCATTTGTTTTTATATACCAATATGATGGCAATATATGTGCTATCTTTAATACCGAATCAGGTAATATATCTGCTGGAACAAATGCTCCGCATAAGAAGCTACTTCCTAGTGCAATTACATTTACAATACCATTTATGGCATCTTTATTTCTCATTAAATTACCTATCAAAAATGCTATTGTTACTGCACACAATGTAAATATAAATGAATTAATTATATATATAACCCCATGAGCAGTAAACATTATATCTCCTACTAATACAAAGCTTAGTAATACATAAAACATCCATAATATAATTGAGAATAATGTATTTGATATTAGCAGCTTCATATTATATTCTTTATAATTTATACTACTTACAATTGTTCTTTTACTAATATTTTCATTTTTAAAGCTTGAAAGTATTAGACATATTACATATATGCAACCAGCTAAAATACAATAGTTTGTAAAATTATAGTAAAATGATGCTTTATCTAATTTGGCTGTATCAAGTTTTGATGTAATCTCTATGTTAGTTTCTTTAGATAGAGTATCATTTACCTTTTCTATAATATCATCTTCTAATGAATATGTATCATTATATATATTTGCAACCTTAATATATCTTTCAAGCATCATCTCTGCAAGACTTGCTTGATAGTCACCTGTACTTTTAATTTTTATTTCTGGATTTACACCCTTTAAAAAATCTTCACCATAATTTGCTGGTATATAAATTATATAATTTACATCCCTATAAAATAATGCATCATTTCTTGCTTCTTCATTGTCTTCTATCTCTATTTTATTAGAATTTTTTTCAATATAATTTATTAAATTATTAGTAATTTTATTATCTTTATCTTCATTTACTATTAAAATGTCTGGTTTATCTGCAACAAAACTCATAGAATTATCGCTTGTCTTTATATTAAATCCTCCAAAGAAAATTAAAAATACTGTATATATTATTATTGGTGCTTTACATTTATTTAATACTTTTAAAAATGTTTTAAATATTGTCATATTTTTGCCTCCTTAAACTTAATATTGATATTACTATCATTAAAGATGCAAAGGCTAAAAGACTTATTAAATTAAAATAAAATCTATCTAATGTATCATAATAATATAATGAATAAAATCCATCTGTAATCATACTTGCAGGATTTAGTTTATTTACTAATGGTAAATTTTTATCTACTATATACTTCATTGTTATTCCCATCATTCCAGATAAAAAGCATCCAAACATTGTAAAAGATATAACAATTCCTGTTTTTAAGTTATCATTTGTTTTAAAAACAGATGCAATAGCAACACCCATTGAAAGTCCAGCAAGGCATCCAGCACATGCAAGTAATACAATAAGTGGCAAATTAGTTCCATAATCTACTTTAAGTGCAAAAATAGTATAAATAAATAATAATGCAATACCAATTAGTTGAATAATGTAACTTGCCAAAACACTACTTAAGATAACTTTATATTTTGGAGTAGGACTCATAGCAACTCTTTTTCCGTTATTACTCATATTTGGTAAATTTTGATTTATAGCAACAAGCCCTAGTATTCCACCATATAAACATGCCATTGCAATTAAAGTATAAAACTCTATCATTGTATAGCTTAAATTACTACTTGATATATTTGAAATATTGGCATTATTTTTATCTAACATATCCACTATCTCATCATATATTTGCTTATATATTTCTTCATAGCTTGTAAATTGTATTTTTCCAGCTACTATATCTTTAACTTTTTCTTCTACTTTATTTTGTGCAACATTTTCTATCATACTTTGAGTTTGAGTAATCTCTTCTGTTACATATTTTAAAATAGTCTCGTTAATTCCACTGGTGTTTACAACAATATTTGGCTCATCTTTAATAATTAGATATCCTGTTATTTCATCATTATTTAGTAACTCTTTTGCTTCTTCTTCATTTACATATTGAATATCAAATAGTTTTTCCTCGTTGTTATCATCGCTTAATTCCTTAAAAGTTTCTTTAAAGATTTCATTATTTTTAAATTCGTCATTTTCTACAATGGCTATATCTATAATGTCTAATTTTTCACTATTCTCAATATTAGAAAATGCCATTTTAAAAAATGTCCCTAATATAATTGGAAAGGCAAATGTCCAAAATATTAGCATTTTATTTTTTAAGAGAGTTTTAAATGAATATTTTAAATTATGAATAAACATTAGTCTCTAAGTTCCTTACCTGTTAACTCTAAAAATACATCATTAAGTGTTGGTCTTTCAGAAAATATCTTATTATATTTTATACTCTCTTTTTTCAAATAATCCATTAATTCTACTAGATTATTTTTGCCTTTTTTATATGTAATTAGTAATAGTCCATTACTATAATCTACATCTTCAACATTATCTAAATCCTTTATATCTTCTATATATTTCTCATCTAAATCTTTTACTTCTACACTTACCTTTTCCTCGATTTTTGCAAGCTCTTTTAGTTCATCTGTAGTTCCGCTTGCAATAATTTTACCTTTATCTAATATAATAACTCTATCACAAAGTATTTCTACCTCTTCCATATAATGAGTTGTATATACTATTGTTGCACCGTTATTTCTTAATTTTTCAATTCCATCTAGTATATTATTTCTACTTTGAGGATCTACTGCAACAGTTGGTTCGTCTAAAAATATAAGTTTAGGTTTATGTGCAATACCACATGCTATATTTAATCTTCTTAAAAGTCCACCAGAAAGTTGCTTTGGATAAAATTTTTTAAAATCTTCAAGTCCTACAAGAGCTATAGCATCTTCAATACAACTTTTACGTGCCTCTTTATCTTTAATATATAATCCACAAAAGTAGTCTATATTATCATAAACACTTAGCTCATCAAATATAGCAACATCTTGAAAAACAACGCCTATTTCTCTTTTTAAATCATAAGCATTAGGTTTCATTTCTTTACCAAATATCTTTATACTTCCATCACTAAAATTAAGTAATGATAATATACAATTAATTGTTGTAGATTTTCCACTACCATTTGGTCCTAAAAGTCCAAGAATCTCACCTTCATAAACATCAAATGTTAAATTATCTACAGCTTTAAGTTTCTTATACTCTTTTGTTAAATTTTTAACTTCAATAACATTTTTCATTATTTTCCTCCTTTATATCCGACTAACATCTGTCTTACTGTACTTTCAAGTAGCTCTGCTATCTCATTATCTGTAAATTGTACTGTCCTCGTTGCAACTAAACATGCTATACCATGGGTAAATACCCAAACTTTAACATGAAATTTTGTTTGTTCTTCATAAGATAGCCCTGTCAAAATTTGACCCATTTTTATTACGTCATTTCCCATATCGTCATTTATAACAATTGATTCTGCGCTAAGGTCTGTTTTTTGCATAAACAAAATCTTAAAAAATTCTGGGTAGTCTTTTGCAAACTTAATATATGCAAGTCCCATATGTTTATATGCATTTTCTTTATTATCTTTGCCACTTATCATGTACTCCTTATATTTATCATAAATCTTAACATATACTTCTTTATTAAGTTCATCCATTGATGAAAAATTATGAAATATTGGTTGAACAGAACACCCAAGCTCTCTTGCTATTCTTCTTGCATTTACACCTTCATATCCTTCATTTTTTACTATATTATATGCAACATTTATTATATCTTCCTTTATATACTTTTTTACTGGTGGCATCAAATCACCTCCTGATAACGTACGTTATATAACACATGTTATTATACTACAAAAAAATAATTCTTGTAAAGTATTTTACAAGAATTTTATATTTTTATTCAATTTCATTAATGCTTACAATATCTCTTATTCTAAAGAATTTATTTACTATTTTATGTTTTGACTTATCTTCATATCTAAACTCTAGCCATTCATCATCATAATCTATTATTTCTCCAGATGTATTATACATAGATGAAAATAAATATGAATTATTTATATCATCATTATCTATTTCTATACATACCTTTTTGTTTAAATACGCATCTAAAACCAAAGTATCCTTTTTTTGTTTATTAACTATTTTATTATTATCTGACTTAATATTGTCTATTTTTTTAGAAAGTTTATCTTGTTTATCTGAAACACTTGCAATCATAGCAATAATTATAATAAACATTACCCATTCCATTATATTTCCTCCTCTTTTTCTATACATTCTATCGAATTAATTAGATTCATCGAAATAAGTTTTGCTATAGTATTTTTCTTGCATTTAAATTCTATTTTTATAAACTCATTATTTACATCTAAAATTTTACATATAGTGTTATAAGACAATCTATAATCATCTAGATCTGCATCTATATAACCCTCCTTGTTAATAAGCTTTGCTAAAATAGTCTTTACTCTGGAGCATTCTATTTCAGTTTTATTATCTATTAAGTCATCTAAACTTATTTTAAAAATTTCTACAATACTTTTTGCTTGACTTAAATCTGGACAAGTAATATTATTTTCCCAATTAGAAAGTGTCTGTCTAGATACACCTATTTTCTCTGATAATTTTTCTTGAGTTAAATTATCTTTTTTTCTAAGCTCAATAATTTTATCTCCTATATTCATATTAATTGCCTCCTGATATAATATTAATAAATATCTGTTAATTAGTCTATAAAATACATTTTACATTATGTATAAATATTTTTACATTTAGTTATTATATATAGAACAAAAGTAACAAATTTTATTTGTTACGCTCCAAAACTATTCCATAGTTTTGGATTTTTTATTAAGATGTTGTATTTAAGTTTCCACCTAAATATTTAGGCCACCCTTTTCTTAATTGGTCGTTGTTCTCGGCCATTATCCATCGCTATTTCTAGGTTTGGGTTACTATTTTTTATATATTTTCTTAATATGTTTAAACTTCCATTTATATCTGCATTTATTTTCTTTCCTTCATTTGTTACAAATATTCCTCTACTTACCCTTCTTTTTTTATTATAGTTTTCTTTTGTTATTTCTTCTTTATCTAATGCACTTACTCCTGATGTATATTTCTCACTTATCTTTATTACATCTATTCCTTCTAATTTTGCTTTATATTCTATCTTTTGAGTTAATATTTGTATTGGTACTTGTACAAAGTTTGTGTTATAATCCATTCCTTGTTTTATATCTTTTAAGTCTCCTATTACTATCTTTCCGCATTTATTTTTCTTTGCATACTCTATTACCATTTTTGATACTTTATGCATATATGTATTCATATAATTTCTTCTATAATCATATAACTTATTTATTCTTTTAGTATTTGGCACATGTTTCTTATTTTTATTTTCTTTAGATAATTTATTTATTCTTTGTAATTTACTTATTTCATTTAGTATATACTTATTCTTACTCTTTGCTTCTTTTCCGGATACAAGTAATGAATCATTATTATCTCTATTTGTACATGCTACTATATTATTTAATCCTAGATCTATTGACATTATATTTTCATATTTACTCTTTTCTTTTTCTTGCTTTTCATATATTATATTCATCTCTATTTTCTCTCCTTTTTTAGTTATCTTTATCATTTTAATGCTTTTAAAATTTACTAGCTTTTTCAATTTATATGGTATTGAAAAATTTAAACTTTTGACTTTATATTTTTCTTGCATTTTCTTTGAAAGAGATAACTTTAATATATTTTTATCTATTCTTATTGCATATTTAGTAAATATTATTTCTTGTATATTTTCTCCTTTGTATCTTGGCTCTCTTGGTTCTCCTTTAAATTTTGCTTTATTTTTATTATACTCATCTATTGACTTTAAGTAACTTTTATAATTTTGTACTACATTCATTATTACTTGTTGTAATGTATGAGAATGTAGATATTCACTATGCCAGTTATTTTGTCTATATTCTTTGTATATAGGGCTTTGTATTATATTTACACTTTTATTTCCATCTATATATTTCTCTTTTTCTCTTAATTCATGTAGAAGAATATTATACACTTTGGTTGTATGCCAAATTAAATCATTTATTATTTCTTTTTGCGCATTATTTATATTGCTTATAACATATTTAAAACTTAATCTCATATTCTCACCTCCTTGTGAGAATATTATAATTCACAAACATACGTTTGTGAATTGTTTTTTCTTATTTTTAGCCACTTTTCGTCGCGTTTTTCGACAAAAAATCGATTTTTCCTAGTATACAAAAGGAGTAAATATCAATTGTATTTACTCCTTTAAACTATTTTTTTACTTGACCATACGCATGCTTTTCTATATAAGCCATCATAATATTATACTCAACAATTCCACTTATAAAACCAAGTATTATTCCAACTGTAACCATAGCTCCATTATGCTTTATAAATCCTAAAATAATTATACTAGCAATTATTATCATAACTATTATTAATGATACTATATGCTCTTTTTGCCACTTTTGTTTGTAAAATTCGATTTTCTCTTTTAATGAAAAAGTACTATTTTCTAGTGAGTCCATTAAATTTTTCTCAGCAACTTCTTTAAATTTTTCTTCTTCTATCTTCTCTCCTGCAAATAAATCATTTAAAGTTATATCTAAAATCTCACATAATTCTTTATATAAAGAAACATTAGGTAAACATGTTCCACACTCCCATTTAGAGACTGATTTGTCTGTAACATTTAATTTTTCTGCAAGCTCTGCTTGAGTCATTTTTTTATTTTTCCTACACTCCGCAATAAATCTCCCAATTTTTACTTGATCCATAATACTCTCCTCCTTATCTAAATAATAGCATTTATATACTAAAATTAACACCTCTTAAAAGTAGAGTCTATGTTTTTTGGCTATTTTTAGTTATTATTTCCTTATTTAGCTCTCTTTTTCTATTATTATATGCAACCATATTGCTTCCAATTGTAATAATTCTCATAGCAAATATAATATACAAATTATTATACAAATTATATATTGCCCATAATATATTTGCAATTATATTTCCAACTCTTAATTTTTGTGTATTATCATAAAACCAAAGATAATAGCAAGCATAACAGGATATGAAAACAGATAAAACTTGAGAAAACTTATCTATTGTAAAAATTCCAATCACTAGTTGTACTGCGATTGCAAAAATTGGTATTAATTTAGACTTAAACTTATTTTTATAAATATATACATACGCTCTTATAGACGCTATAATATACACACATGCTGTGGCTATATCTCTATTTATAAAATACATTATCATTTGCGAAAAATTAACTAAAAAATGTGCTATATATATTCTTTTTTTCTTCTATGTAAAAGACAAGTATATATTAGCAATAAATGTAATTATTTGCATTATAACAACTGCCATAATTTTATTCTCCTATTTCATACATTTTTATATTAACAGAAAAAATAACAATTATCAAATATTATATTAGAGTAATTTTCAGAACAAATTAGAGCAGTTAATAAAAACTGCTCTAATTATATAAATTTATTTATGGATTCAATTTTTTTAATTCTTCACTTTGTTTTTGCATCATTTTTTTAGCTATTGCACAAATTATAGGATTCGTAGCACTAACAGCTTCAAGATTTTTCTTTAATTTTAATATTTTTAAACATGTATCAGTATAATCTACTAAGAAATCAACTCCTGATACAAATGATGCCATATTAGAATTTAAGAATACCATTGGACCAGCCATTTCTTCTGATGTTGCTAATCGATTAGCAAGGCCTGCTTGTTCTATTAGTCCTTCTTCACTTCCAACCATATCTTGAAACTCTTGTTTCATTCCTGTATCTGTAGCCGCTGGTAATACATTATTCATTCTAATGCCTAATTTTGCAAACTCTACTGCTTGTTCACATATAAATTGTGATAAGCATCTTTTAGAATACATATATGCAAATGTTGCTGGAGCAGAAGAAGCAAGTTTACTTGTTGCTGCTACAACTTCTTCCCAAGTCTTGCTATGAACTACTTTATTCTGCTCTTTTTTAAACTTTTTCCATTCAAGACCTGCAGTAGATGTACAATATACAATTGATGCTCCTTTTTGCATTCTTTCTTTTAAATAGTATAATGTAATATACATATTTGCAGTATAATTACAATCAAAAGTTGTCCTATAATCTGTTTTTGATCCAGAAAGTCCTGCTACTCCAAAAAATGAATCTATTTTTTCTGGTAATTCTTTAAATGTCTTATCTATATCCTCTTTAGATGCTAGATTACATTTTAAATACTTTTCTATTCCTTCTACTTGACATGGATTCATATCTATTGCATATACTTTAGCACCAAGTTCAACAAGCATTTGAGTTGTAGCTTTGCCCATTCCACTTGAAGCTCCTGTTACAACACATACTTTTCCATCATAGCCAAAAAAATCTTTCATACATCTCACTCCTCTAAAATAATATATAGTAATTTTATAATATCATATTAAAAAATATATATCAAGTAGAGCAGTTATATCATGTCATTATTTTTCTTTAATTTCTGTACTTACTTCATATTCAGTAATTTGTGTTTCAAGAGATAAATTGTTAACATCTATTTCTTTTTTATTTACATCTATTTGAGTATTTTCATTTTCATAATGTACCCAATTATCTCCATTAGAATCTGTATATTCCTTTCCATCTAATTGTACAACAACGCCATCATCTTTTATCATAGTTACCTTTATAACTTCTTTTATATTTTCTATTAATTTACCATCTGTTGCTGCATTAACACTAAAGAATCCTCCAACTAAAACTAGCATTATAACTGCAAGTACCGCAAAGACTTGCTTTTTCATATTAATTTTCATACTTTCCTCACTTTCTAAATTAGATATAACTATTTTAGATTTTACATTTTTTAATATATATTTTTTTAATTCATTATTTTCCATAGTTATACCCTCTTTCCTTAAATTCTTTTTTTACTATTTTCCTTAATCTATGTAATTTAACTTTAATATTTGTTTGTGAAATATTTAGTATACTAGATATCTCTTTAATCTTCACAGAATTATAATAAAACATAACAAATATATTCTTTTCTTCCTCTTTCATACTTTCTACTATATCTATAAGTATTTTACTTTTTTCGTTTTGCTCTGCCAGCTTTTCTATATTAATACAAGAATCTATTTTATTTTCATAATCATTAATATCCTCAACAATACAATTTAAATTGTAATCACGATATCTCTTTTTTATTAGGTTTTTCGTAACACCTAACATATATAATCGTATATCTGTACTTTTATCTATTTTTAAGTAGTTTTTCCATAATATAACAAATACGTCAGATAAAGTCTCCTCTATATCTTCTGAATTTGACATAGCATTTTTTAATATAGTATAAATATAATTATTATATTTGTTTATCACTCTTTCAATATCTAATCTACCATTTTCTATAAAATCATTTATAGTCTCTTTACTATTCAATTTAGATCTAAACTCCTTTAAAAGCGCTTTCACCTATATAATACCATAAAAACGAAAAAGGTTACAAAAAATAGAACAGATTAAAAATCTGTCCTATTAACTTTAAATTAATAATTGCATTTATTCTAGTTTCTTTTTTTATTTACAACTATAATTATTCCTACTATAGCAATAACTACTAAAGCTATAACAACTATAATAATACTGCTATTTGATGTGTTTTGTTTATTATCTTGTTGTGACTCATTTTGTTCTTGTTTTTCATTATATGATAAAATATATTTTCCAAATTCTTGTGTATTTATTTGAATACTTTCTTCATCGATATATTCATAATCGATTTTTTCTAAAGTGCTATCATCTTTTATTTCATAAATTCCAGCAAATACTTTTGTTGAATCTAATTTAAATCTTATAGCAATATTTGAAGTTTCTAAATCTATTCTATCTTGATTTCCATTTACTAAATAAATTTCTAATGCTTCACTTAAACTTCCGACTAAACTTTCAAACTCTTTATTAATAGTTAACTTTTTATTTATTAAAGTTGCGTTTTTAATATCTTGTTTTGTAGAGATTTTTACTAAAATATCTCCTTGTGAATAATTATAATCATTACTCATCAAATTATTATCTTCTTTATCGCCAGCACTTGCCACTTGATTATAGTTTGGTATATAAGCTATTTGGTTATTTTTATATGAATTATTTTCATTTATTTGGTTTTGGTCTTCAGATGGTTTATCTTTTTCATCTTCAGAAGGTTTTATAGGCTCTATTGGACTAACAGGTTTATCTGTATCTTTTACTATCCAATCAACCTTAGTTATTACTTTTCCTTCATTACCATATTTATCTATATATTCAAATATAAATTCTCCATTTTCATTAAATGTATAAGTATTTTTACCATCATTATTTGTAATTGTGATTGCATCGTCTGCTGTTATTGTTACAGTAACGTTTTCTTTAGTTTGAGTTGTTATATCATAAGATATATTAATATTTGGTAAAATTTGAATCCAATCAACTTTTATTGTAGCCTTTCCTACATTTCCAGCTTTATCTTTAAACTCAAGTTCTATTTCATCATTATCTTCAAACCTAACTTCATAAGTACTATTATCGATTTTCTTGATATTTACATTTTCAGTTAATATCTCAATATCTTCATCAAATATTATTGTTGCTAGTACATCTTTATTTGTAATTTCTGTTGTACTATATGAAACTTTTGCTGTTGGTACATCTTTATCTATATTATCTACCTTAACAGTTATTGTACCTTGGTTTCCAGCTTTATCTATAAATTCAATTATATATTCTCCATTTTGTGCAACTTTTAACTCGTAAGTATTATTTCCTTTCTCTTCTATTTCTAGACCTTCTGTTAATATTTCTACTTCTTCATTAAATTTTACTGTTGCAATTACATCTTTATTTGTAGTTTCTGTTGTACTATATGAAATCTCTGCTGTTGGTATATCTTTATCTATATTGTTTATACTTACAGTTAAAGAATTTCTGTTTCCAACTTTATCTACAAATTCAATTATATGTTCTCCATTTTCATTAAATTTGATTGTAAAGATTTCATTGTTTCCTACGTTTTCTATATTTACTATGTCTAAATCTTGATTTAATATTATAACATCTTCACTAAATGTAATTATTACTTCTACATCTTCATTTGTAGTTTCTGTTGTTATGTATGAAACCTCTGCAGTTGGTATAGTTTTATCTATCCAATCAACATTTAATGTTCCACTAACTCTATTTCCAGCTTCATCTTCAAATTCAATTACACGTTTAGAATTATATTCAAATCTTAATTTAAATACGTTATTTTCATATTCTACTAAATATGCATCTTCTGTTAACGCTTTAACTTTTTTATCAAATTTAATTGTTGCTATTACATTTTCTTTAGTAGCAGTAATAATATCATATTCAACTGTAGCTGTTGGTGGAGTTTTATCTATCCAATCAACTGTTGCAGTAATACTTCCAGCAATACCATATTCATCTATGTAATCAAATTTAAAGCTTTCATTTTTCTTAAATGTATATTGGTTGCTTCCATTATTATTTACGATATTAACAGGTGTTTCAAGATCTGCTACTAATGTTACAGTTACATCTTCATTTGTAAGTTTTTGTGTGCTATATACAAGTTTAAGCCTTGGTGCTTCTCTTATCCATGTTACTTTAGCGGTTGCTGAATTTCTATTTCCGGCTTCATCTTCAAATTCAAATGTAAACTCTCCATTTTTATCTAATGTATATGTATCACTTCCATTATTATTTAATATTTTAACCTTTTTATTTGGTTTTAAAGTTACTGTTACAGGAGCTATAGTAATATCTTGTGTACTAAATTCAAAAGTTGCTGTTGGCAATTCTTTATCTATCCAGTCAACATTTATACTCTTTTGTCCTTTGTTTCCAACTTTATCTTTAAATTCTAATAGAAGATTTGTATTCTTTTCAAATACTATTGTATAAGTTCCATCTTCATTTTTTGTAACTTCTAAATTTTCATTTAATATTGTAATTTCTTCGCTAAATTTTAGTGTTGCTATTACATTTTTATTTGTTAACTTTTTAGTATTGTATGTTACCTCCACTGTAGGAATAGTTTTATTTATCCAGTCTACAGTAGCAGTTATACTTCCTTTTACTCCAAATTCATCTACATATTCAAATGTAAATGACTTATTTTCTGTAAATACATATTTATTATTACCATTATTATTTGTAATTTCTATATTTACATCATTTATTGTTACTAATGTAACCTCTACATCTTGGTTTGTCATCTCAGTTGTACTATAGATTAAATCAAGACCTGGTATTTTATTTATCCAACTAACAGTAGCTGTTGCTTCTCCTTTATTTCCAGCTTTATCTACAAATTCAAATTTAAAGCTTCCATTTTCTGTAAATGTATATTCGTTTCCATTATTATTTAAAATTTCAACTTCTTCATTTGTTTTTAAAGTAGCTCTTACAGGATTTGCTGTACTTTCTGTTATATTATATTCGATTTCCCCTATTGGAACATCTTTATCTATCCAATCTACAGTTGCCGTTACTTCTCCTTTTACCCCAAACTCTCCTGTATATTCAAATGTAAAGCTTCCATTTTTTGTAAATATATATTCATTGCTTCCATTATTATTATCTACAGTTATTTTATTATTTGCTGATAAAGTAACAACTACATCTTGATTAGTAAGCTCTTTAGTACTATATGAAAGACTTGCTTTTGTTTTTTCTCTTATACAATCAATAGTTGCTATTGCCTGTCCGCAGTTTCCTGCATCATCTACAAATTTTATTGTATACGTTCCATTGTTTTTATATACAATATCATAAGTTCCATCTTCATTTTTAGTATATTCTAAACCTTCATTTAGAATAGTTATCTTTTCACTTGGAGTTAAAGTTACTGTTACAGGATTTAAAGTATTTTGCGTTGTACTATAAGACACTTGTGCTGTTGGTAACGTTTTATCTATCCAATCTACTTTTACTGTTTTACTTCTAGAAATTCCATATTCATCTGTAAAGTCAAAAGTGAATGTTCCATTTTGAGTGAATGTATAACTATTACTTCCATTATTATTGTCTATAGTAATTCTAGCATTTTCAGATTCTATTGTAGCTGTTACATCCTTATTTGTAAGACTTGTTATATCATAAGTGACTTTTACAGTTGTTGGATCTTTTATCCAGTCTATACTAGCCTCTGCTGCTCCTATATTTCCTGCTTTATCTTTAAATTCAAATGTATATGTTGTGTTCCTATCAAATACAATAGAATAGCTTCCATCTTCATTTTCTGTATAATCTAAGTTTTCATTTAGAATTTCTATCTCTTCACTTGGTTTTAAAATTACAGTTACAGGCTCTATTGTATTTTCTGTTGTGCTATATTCAATTTCTGCAGTTGGGACATCTTTATCTATCCAATCGACATTGGCTGTTGCTTCTCCCTTGTTACCATATTCATCTACAAATTTAAATGTAAAACTTCCATTTTCTGTAAATGTATACTCATTTCCATCATTATTGGTAATTTCTATATTTGTGCTTGCATTAACCAATTTTGCTACTACATCTTTATTTGTTAATTCTTCTGTGCTATATTCGATTTCAGCTGTTGGTTTTACTGCTTCAATTTTAGTCCTATCTTCATATAAGTTTATCATTGCAACAGATGCAAAAATACCATATGTATCCATTTCAAGTTTTACATATTGTCCTTTTACACTTTCACTAAATTCTATTCTTCTTAGCTGTGTATCTTGTGGACAATTCTCTATTGTTCCTACCTGAGTCCATTCTTGTGCATCCATACTTACATATACTCTTGCATTTTTTATATAATCTGGATCATCTGGTCTATATTTTTTTTGAATAAATTCTAAAGCCGAAATATATCTAGCTTCATCTAGTTTTATACAAATAAATGGTTTAATTTCTTGCTGTCTAACATCATATCTAAAATCTGTATGCCACAATGTATTAATATTTGCATCAATTACATTTGGAGCATAATATGGTCTTTTAGAATCTATTGATTGAGTAGAATAACTATGAATAGATAAATGTTTTACTGGTATATATTTAGCTGTATTTGGTTGACTATCTTCTGTAAAGTTATATTCAACACTATCGCTTGCTGTATTAATTCCAGTTGCTTTTGTTCTAACATAAAGTGTTCTACTTTCTGTAACAATAGGTTCATTTTCCTCAAATGAAGTCCATTTACCATTATCTATTTTCCACTCAAGTGTATCAGTATTACTAATACCAATTAATCTATTTTCTAAATCATTTACATATTGTGCCCTTTGAGGAGCAATTCCTTTTTTAATGTTAAGTCTATATTGTGTCTCATCTCCATCAAAAAGTATTTTTATTTTATTTTCTTCTGTTATTTGCTCTATTTCTTCAGGTGTTAATTGATGATTATCTGCACTTGTTGTTTTCCAAGTAACACCACCATCTATACTATATTTCCAATTTCTAGTTTTATATTCATCAAATAATGATATTCTTCCTGCATTATTTCCATCAAATGAAAATTCTGCTACAAGTTTAGCACTTACATCTTCATAAAAATTAAACATGCTTACTGCAATAAAACTCATACTAGATGAGGCAGCTTGTGTCACTTTTCCAACTATTTTTATATATTGTCCTCTAGTTGGTTCAAAGTCTACACTCTTTGGAGTAATATCATTACTATTTCTATATGTCCAGTTGGTCTGTGATACAACTTCTGTCCAATTTTCTCCATCCATACTTACAGAGATTACTGCATTTACAATTTTACCATTTCCACCAGCTACTGGGAAAAATTCTAAGGCAGTTAAATTTTTAGGTTCATCTAGTTTAATAACTATTGTTTTAACCCTATCACTTCCATCCCATGCAGAATGCCAATTTGTATTAATATTGCCATCAATTGCATTTACTGCATCTCTTCCTTGAGCTGTAGCTGCTGATGATGCGCTATGAACAGATAAATGAGAAATTGGTATATATTTTCTTGTACTTGATTCATTATCCTCTGTAAAATGATATGTGACACTATTATTTGATGCTAAATGCACTCCTGTAGCACCAGCTTTTACAATTATATCTCTATTTCCTGTTAAATCTGGTTCATACTCTTTATAATATGTCCATTCATCATTCTCATTTAATTTCCATTGCATAGTAGGTATTGCACCCATAAGTTTATTTTCTAAGTCGTTGGCATATAAAATGCTTGGAAGTCCAGCTGATTCTAATATATCTATTTTGTATAAATTTTCTTCAGAATAATTTACACCAACAATATGAACATATATATCATTTTCAGATGTAATAGAATTTATTTCTTCCTCAGTTAGTTGTAATTTATGCTCTTCATCTGCTGTAAATGATACTTCATTCCATGTATTCTTACCATCTAAACTATAATCCCAACGTATACCATTTCCATCATAACGACTTGATAATACTATTTTTCCTGCATCTTCTCCATCAAATGAGAATGTTGCGATAGATGTATCCATTTGCCCTAACAAGAAATTTCCCATTAATCTTGTAATACTTGGTTGTAATACTTCTGTTGAACTATTTGGTAAAACACTTGCTTCCTTTAAAACTCTTGTTTGTAGTAATGTAAATTTATAAGAAGTTCCTATACTTGTTAGTTTAGGTTTGATTTGATTAGTCATTTGATACATTGGTAAAGGATAATATTTTAAACTATTTGCTATTTCTTCTGCAAGTTCATAATATTGTTCTTCTGTTTTACTATCAGATGAATTATATGTTAATATCAATCCATACCACGCATTTAAGTTCAATGGCTGAATTTCCAATGCTTTTCTATATGCTTCTTCTTTTTTTGTTAAATCTGTATATGAATCCGCAAGATATACAAACATTTGACTTTGTTTATATGTATCTTCATGATTAATAACTTCTTGTGCAATTTGTATATATGTTCCAGTATATCCACTAGCATAAGGAGCTGTTGACCATCCTAAAAGTATTGTTGATCCTGTGTATGCCCATCCACTAACATCATTGTCAATCCCCCAATATCCTTCACCTTTACTATTTTGAAAATAGTTTATATGAGCTGCATGACCTGGTTGTCCAACAACTGCGTCTGGAAGACCAAGAACACCTCTAATATTTGATCCTACTTTAGAGATACCTCCACAAACTGCACCAGTACCAAATTTATTTCTCATATTCATCCATACTTTATAAACTTTATTAGCTGATGTACCTCTTGATATTTGCAATTTATATTCTGGTTCATCTACACCACCAGGAATAGTATAAACAACATCCCATAATCCTATTCTTTTTTCTTCATTATTTGAATCTTTTACAGAAAATAATTCATTAAAATAATCTTGATTTTCTTCAGCATAATAAACAGGATTTGAATAATTTGGCCATACATATGATATATATCTATGTGGCCACAAACGAGCCCCGCCTTCTTTTTGAATTAATTCTCTAACATATGCATTTAACCATAGCATTGATTCATCATCTATATTGTTTACCATAACATAACGCATTTCTTCAACAGTATAATTCTCAAACCATTTGTTATAATCTATACCATCTGGGCCTTGAAATAAATTATTTTTATGCATATATTTAATAATAGCATATCTTCTAACCGAATCCGACTTATTTTCTGGAATCGATGAGTTCATCCATAATCCAACTGTAGTTGAATGTGTCAATGATAGCGAAATGGCCATTTTAGTATATAAATCACCTAATACAGTTCCATATTTTGTCACTTGTGTATTTTCAAAATCTTCTTTATAGTTTCTATATAGTCTTGAAAGTTCTGTTAATGAATTATAATAGTTATTTCCTAATGGTTTTCCACCTAAAATATAGTATCTAAGAACATCTTGATTATTCATTAACCAATCAATAGCAGCCTTATTATCATCACTTTCATTATAAAATGAATTTAGTGTATAATTTCCTACACTACTAATAAACTTTCTTTTTAGCATAGTATATTCTAACTCGCTTGTAACATCATTTTGGCTATTATATAATTCTTTAATGATTTCATCGTATTCTTCAACCATTGGAAATGCTGATGAATTATTGTTGTCATTAGTTAATTTAGCGTCTGCATAAACAGAATGGTCTGATGAATTACCTTTTAATTGATCAGCTATTAACCTAATATAATTTGCATTTTCAAGCTCTATCTTGACAAAACTTGCTTCTTGTAGTGGCAATTTTATTTCTTCATATTTAGCAGTTCCCCAATTTTTTCCATCTTCAGATGTAAAAATAGAAAACTTTACACCATCGCCTCTTGTTGAGGTGGTATTTAAACCAACAAATGCTGTGAAATATCTATAATCATAATTACTAATATCATAAGTAACTTGAGAATTAGCATGAGCAAATATTCCCTTTTTAAATGTAGTTGCTCTTCCTTCATACATTAAAGTAAGTGGATTATTTGAGTTATCCTTATCTAGTGATAAACTTCCCCAGCCAACTTTTGCATTTTGATATTTAATATCTGACAAATAAGTAAATTGATCGTTATTATCTATTTGTGCATTTAAATGTGAACTCACAGAAGGTAACATATTACTTTGATTATATAAAACGGATTGTTCTTGTATATTTGTTACACTTTGTGCATTTGTCTGGTTAAATATATTAGAAATAATTAGCATTATAAAACAACAAACTGATATAAAATTTATTCTTATGTTGTTTTTATCTTTCATAAGTCCTCCTTTCTTTTTTCACACTTAATATTATAATACTTTTTATGCATTTTTTCAATGCATTTTATATCATTTTTATGTTATTTCATAGTCATTTAAATCGCTATATTTTAGCATTATTTTCACAACAGCAATCATTTTGTAACACGTAAAAAAGATTAGATAAAAAACTTTTATCTAATCTTTTTTATATTTAGTTACTATTTTTTATTATTTTTTCAAAGTTTTCTTCAATAAACTTATTATCATTCATCTTACACTCTACATATTCTATAAAATTTTCTTTATTAACTTGTTTGTTTTTTACTATATTATTATAGTTTGGATAGTTGTTTTCCAAGTTTTGTCTAGTAACGATATATGAGTTATCTGTAAAATTATATTTAATATATTCTACATTTTCAATCAAACTAAACATTGATACAGAATTATATAATAATGCCTTTTGTAAATATAAACTTTCTACTATATACCAATCTGTCATATGATAATTTATAATTAGTCCTTTATTTTTTGAATCTATTTCAAATACATATCCAAATTCAGATAAAGGTAAACTATTAATTAAATTACCATCATTACTGTTGTCACCTACATAACTATTTTTATATCTAATTATATTATCAATGCCTGATTTTGCTCTATTAAATGGAATAACTGGTATTGTTTCATCATTATATTCTTTTTTACTATCTACTACATAATATTCATTTTTGGTATTTCTATTTATTCTATATACATTGCATAACAGTGATTTATACACTATCATTTTATCTCCAGTTTCTATACAATACGAAAATCTTGGTGGTACACTATTTAAAACTACATTTCCATAGTCTATTACAAATAATGCTAGTAATGATACAATGTAATATAGCACACTAATAAATACTCTTAATTTAATTGTACTCCCTTTAAAAAGATTAAACACTCCAACAGTAGATATCATAAGTCCCACTATAGAATAAATTGATCCCCAACTACTTTCAGTAGGAAAAATACTAAAAGACAAAAAAACTATTATCAAGCCAAAAAGTAACAACATTATAGATATAACTTTATCTTTGCTATAAACTCTTTTTCTTGTATAGTCTATAGTGTCTATTATATTTTCCTCTAACTTTTCTTGATAATGCTCCTTATCTATTTTTTCTCCACTTAAAAGCTCATTAATTGTAATATCTAATTCTTCACAAAGTGGTTCAAATAAAGATAAGTCTGGTAAACACCTTCCATTTTCCCATTTAGATACAGAACGATCTGATACTCCCATTTTTTCTGCAAACTGTACTTGCGTTAGATTTTTTTCCTTTCTACATTTTGCAATAAATCTACCAATTTTGATTTGATCCATAAAAATTACCTCCTCTCACATATAATTCTACATTGTGAAAGTAAATTTTAACACGAACTCGAAGTAGAGTTGTAACTTTAGACGCTTTTTTCTTAAAAATTATACTTTTTTCCATATCATCTGATTATCTTTAAATTCATAAGTAATTTTATTTTCATCACATAAATATGACAAATATGATTTTAATGTACTACCAATTAAGACATATTGATTAGCATTAATTGTAAGTCCATACTCATCAAATACTCTTTTTAATATTTGCTCAAATGTAATTTCCTCTTTACATATATCACAAATCTTATTCATTATTTCATGTACTTTATTTTTATTTATTTCTATTAAATATGATATATCTTCTACTGCTTCACAATGAGATGGTATATATAATTTTCCCTTTAAATCTTTTAATAATTCTAATGTATTTAAAAATTCTTTAACATCGTATATAAAAAATAAGTGATATTTTGTTATTGTCTCCTCACTAAATAGTGAATCTGCTATAAAATACACATCATCACTAGTTTTTATGCCTATCATATCAAAAAAATGTCCTTTAAGATTAAAATACTCAAGACCTTCTGGTAAATTTCCATCTATATTTTTTACTGTTGATTCTTTGGCAAGTAAAAACTTATTCTTAATTCCGTCAAAAGGATATCCTCCATATAAAAAGGCTGGCTCAAGTATTGGATTTTCTATGAAGCTTTTCTCAATACCATATGAGAAAATATCACAACTAGTTCTATCTTGAATAAGCTTATTTCCACCAATATGATCAGCATTAGAATGTGTTGAAATAATTCCTTTAACATTCCACCCTTGTTCATTAATTATCTTTAGTATCTTTTTTCCTGCTTCTTTATCATTTCCACTATCTATAATATATACATTTTGATAATCTATTTTATATATTCCAATATTTGTATTATTTTTAATATAATATGTTTTTTCTCCTACCTTTATTAATTCCATACATATTCTCCTTTTTTATAAAATATATTATATCACAAAAAGGATAAGTCATAAATGGCTTACCCTTTCTATTTTATTTTTTATCTGCTAATTGTTTTTTTTAATTAAAGTATACACTAACGAAAATATAATGAGCTGTGCAATTATTGCAAGTCCCAAATATTTTGATATCTCAATATGATTTGTAAAAGCACAAAATAAACTAATAATTGCTTCTAAAAATACACTAATTTTAAACATAACTGCCATTGCTTTATCTTTTATACTATTTAGTCTTTCATCTTTTAGTGTATTTTCTAATTCTTTAGCTTTTTCTGTACTTCTTGTTGCCCTTATAACTACATATAAAACTACTATTCCTACTCCAAGTATTCCACATGCAAATCCAGCAACATAAGATGAAAGCTCTTCATTATTATTTATACCATTTATATCTAAAACAAGATACAATATTGTCATTATTGCAATTGCTATGCATAGTACTGATCCAATTAATTTTCCTTTAACAGTTTTATTCATTATTCTTCCTCCTCATAAATAAATATTTCCTCAATTGGTTTTCCAAAGTGATTTGCAATTTTAAAAGCAAGTAATATAGACGGATTATATTTACCCTTTTCTATGGAAATAATAGTTTGTCTTGAAACTCCAACTATATTTGCCAAGTCCTCTTGCTTTTCATTTAGTTTTTTCCTATATTCCTCAACCTTATTTTTCAAATAATCACTCCCTTTTTCATTTTAAATGTAAAGTTAACTTTACTTGATTATAGCATTCATATCTTGTGGTGTCAAGTATACTTTACATTTTTTTATAAAAAATAATAGCAGATTATAAAATTAATCTGTTATTATGCTTGAAATATCTATTTTATTATACATTTTCCAGTTTATTTTTAAATTTAAAGATGTTGTATTATTATTTTTTATTAAATCTTCTTTTTTATTTTTAGGAAGCTGTTTTATATTATATTCTAGTTTAGAAGCTAAACTTTTATTTAAAGTTTCCCATGCACATTCTAATTTTTGAGCTTTATGATTTAAAGTATATTTTGCACAATTTTTATTTCTTGTAAAATGATCATTCATTCTCTTTTGTAAATTTTTTGCAATTCCTGTATATATTGAATTGTCTTGACATCTTAACATATATACGTAATACATGTTTTCACCTCATATCTAATATAACAGAAAAGAAAGTAATTATCAACTTGTAATTACTTTCTTTTTATAGCTTTATATATTTTACATTTGAACATATAGTTCAAAGTGAATTTCTTTTAACATACTAAACCATGCGCCACAATTATTATCTCTTTTTACCTTCTTATTTGCAATACAAAAAGCTTTATGTAATAATCTAAATTTTTCTAATTTTTTCAGTTTTTCTTGACTATCTACTCTCCCAAAATACTTGATTTCATAAATATATTTCACACAAGTCATCTTTCTATCTGAAAACTTATTATTAATATTAAAAAAATTTATCGCCAGCTCCTTATCTAATTGAATGGCAGCTTCTTCAATGGTTCCATTTTCTTCTAATTTTTTCCAACTTGGTTCTAATTTTTCATATTCAATTTCATTTTCAAAATACTCTGAAATGATTTTAATAAATTGTTTTGTTTCTAATTCTAAATTTTCATCAAACAAATCCTTTTCTGTTATTTGATATTTATAATTATGTGTATCATTATCTTTAAAAAAATCTATTAATGATTTTGGAATACTATCTTGAGATTTTTTACTCAACATACTTATTACTTGATTAACTTGAGAAATAACTTTTTCGTTCTTGTCTTCCATTTTCCCTATTTCTCCTGTTCTTTATGAATATACTCTTCTCTATATTCATAAACTTGTTTTTTACTAACGTTAAGTACATTTGCGAGATTATCTATATTTGCTTTTGATAATCCTGTTTTAATACCAATTGCACGACATTTTTTATCTCTATTTTCATCCGATTCCATTAAATAACTATTAGAATAATATACATTTAAAACTTCTCTTAATTCATTTTCTGTACCTACCTCATTATTTGCCACCAAATAATCGTGTTGAGTTAAATTTTTATTTGCAATAAGAGATAATAATAAGTTATGATTATAAAACTCACCAGTCTTTGAAATAGCATAAGGATATGTTTTATCAATATCTTGTAATAATTCTGTAGGAATATCTCTTTTCAGATGCCATGATAGTTGACCGTTTCCAGGGATATCTATAACATATGACTTAATACGTTCTCCTTTTATTATATCAGTTTTAAATCCATCTATTATATCTAAAGTTTTATTATTTTTAATCTCCTTATGCATCACATTAACAATGTTAGATTTAAGTGAATATAAAGCATCAGATATGTCAGGATATTTTGAAGAATGAGCTAAATTATTAGCCACATCAGCCAGTAATGCCATATTACGTAAAAAGTCAGTAAAGGTGTTGTCGACATCCTCACTCTCACAAACATAATCACATAAACAATTTAACTCATATATAGAATTTTCTCTTCTTTCGATGGAACTATCATTCGTTTTATATTTATTAATCTCGTATATTCTTTTTAACTTTTTACTAATATTATTTAAAACATTATTATTATTTTTAAGTTCTTGATAATTAATCTTATTTAATTGCTTAACAATACCAAATATTTCTTCAGTTATTCTTACCATACTTTACTCCTTAAAAAACTTTATTAATTCTTTTTGATATTTTTCAAATTTGGATAAATATTCTTTAGATAATTTCAGATCATTTTCGTCAGTATTTAAATCTAAAGAATATATTGCACCATTAAGCATAAATGCTAAATAATGAATGTCTTTTAATTCTTCAATATATTCTCCATTTTTGTTCATTCCAAAGTTTAATGCACCTATATTACCAGGTTGTTCCTCTAATTTTATATTTGAATACATATTGTGAACTCTTACACAATTAATAGCAATTTCTTTTGAAAGTATCCTTGCCGCTTTATAATATTCCTTATTTTTTTTAAGTTCTTTCCATTCGTTATTATACAAGTATTCCATAGTTACCTCCATAAAATTTTATAATTATATTATATCAAAAAATAATATGTTAGTATAGTAAAAAAGCAAAATTATGTCAAATTATTTTATAATTATTTTAATTGTTTCTATGATAAGCAGTTATTATAGTAAATTAAAATTCGTTAATTTCATACTCAAAAAAAGTGAACCTCAAATACTATATACTTTTAATATAGCATTTTTAGTTCACTATTTTTTAAATTACTTTCTTTTTATAGCTTTATATTATTTATACATGAATTTAACCTTTTCTGGTAGTTCTTCAAGTGATACTTCTTCCCAAGAGTGTACTCCTAAACTTCTAACTTCTAATTTTAAGTATGCTCCTTCTCTTAGTTCCCTATTAGTTTTAAATTTAACCTCTTTCTTTACTCCATTTTCAGTATAACATTCCAATGTATATTCATATTTCATATCGCTTTCTGTAGATAACTTTTCTATTTTTGTATTATCTACTTGGGTATAATATACTTTATTATAATTTTCAATAGCAACTAATGATACTATACAAATTGCTACTGCTATAATTACTGCTATAATCATTGGTAATTTTTCTTTTAATTCTTCCATATTTATTCCTCCCTTATTATATTTCTACTTTGAAAATATGTTGCAACAAAATATGTTCCATATATTCCACCTATAATAACTATAGTAGCAATAATTGAAGGAATAAGTTCATCATTACGTGCAAGACCACTCATAACTTTTAGTGCAAATTGTATTCCAAATACAGAGTGAATTACAGCAAGTAAAAGTGGCATTAAGAAAAATATTCCGATTTGCATAAATAATGATTTATTTATCATTTTTTCATCGCAGCCTATTTTTCTAAGTATTGTATACCTTTGCTTATTATCCGAGCTTTCTGTTAATTGCTTTAATGCAAGAATTGCTGCACTAGAAATAAGGAATATTATACCAAGATATATTGCAATAAATAATACTATAGTCACTATTCCTACACTTGATTCTATAATAGCAATTTTAGTCATTCCATCAATTTCTATACCATTGTTTGCTAGACTTTGAACAAATCCAGAATCACTGCTTGAAAATATATTATTTATCTCTTTCTTTTCTTCTTCAGTGTTTGCATTATAATTTGCAACTAACACTTGTTGCTCTGTCATTTCATCTTTTAAAGGACAACTATCTGGAACGAGTATTATTCCTGTATTTACATGACTTGTGGACATAAATACATATCCTTCTTGGCACTCGTTATATTTAGCTTTATACTTAATTCCTGCAACTGTTATATCATTTCCATTTTGTAGTGCAGAATTTCTTGCTTCCTTCATAGACTTAAAATCACATAGCATTATATATTCATTATCTTCTAATGTATATTCTTGTAGTCCATATAACTTTGCAACCTTATTATAATCTGATACTTTTATAATCTCTTCTGCAGTATCATATGCAAGATTTGGAAAACTTGCTTTTACATTATCTAAGTTTTCGCCAAAAAAGTCTCCCCAAGTTAAATTTTTATCTGTATATATAGGTATCTCTACTATATCTTTTAAAATATTCATATCAAGTCCATTATTTTTTAAAGTTTCTTGAATTGATATTCTTGAATCTTCTATTTGTTCTTTGGTATAAATAATTTCTCTTCCCCATTTATTTATATATTTTTCTGGCAAATATGCAGTCTTTTGCAAATTTATATCTACTGGTGTCATCTCTTTTAAATCCTTTTCCATTGTTCCTCTTAAAGATAAGCTTACAGAAAGAACAGAAATAGTTATAAATAGCATTAAACAAATTACACTCATACTTATTACTGTAGTATTAATCTTATTATTAATTTGCCTTAGCACAAACATATTTGTATCTTTTAAATATATACCTTTTAATTTCTGTATAACCTTTATTATAAATCCTGATAAAGACCAAAAGACAAGAATTGTTCCTATAACTCCCATAATAATTGCGATAAAGAGTTCTTCTTGGGTTACTGAATTACTTGCTACAACTTTATAATATGCCATTCCTAAAATTATTGATGCAACTAAAAATATTATAATTGATATTATTGGATTTTTTATTTTTACCTTTTCATTCTTTTTAGAAGCATTTAGTAAATTTATAAGTTTATATTTAGATATAGTAAATGTATTAAATAACATTGCTGCAACATACATTATGGCAAAATATATACATGTTTTCATACACGATTCAGCTGAAAAAACAAACTCAAACTTCGTCATATCTGCTTGAAACATTTTAGCAACAAGTATTGACATAAATTGTGAGCCAAAAATTCCTACAACTATTCCAACAACTAAAGAAATTATACCAATTATTATAGTCTCCATAAGTATAATTTTTGAGATTTGTCTTCTCCCCATACCAAGAGTCATATATATACCAAACTCTTTTTTTCTTCTATTAATCAAGAAATTATTAGCATAAACTATTAATAGTCCTAATATAACTGCAATAAAAACAGAAATCATACCAAGCATACTTATCATTAGTTTTATAAGCTCTTTTTGTGATTGTGTTACTTGAAGCATTGCTTGTTGACTATCAAGTGAATTAAACATATAAAATATAGTAACACCTAACACCAAAGTTAAGAAATATATTGTATAATCTTTAAAACTCTTTTTTATATTTTTAAGTGATAGTTTAAATAACATCGTTCAAATCACCTCCAAGAAGTGTTTGTACCTCAATTATCTTTTCAAAGAATTCTTTTCTACTACTATCTCCTTTTATTATTTCAGTAAATATCTTTCCATCTTTTATAAATATTATTCTGTCTGCATAACTTGCTGTAAAAGCGTCATGAGTAACAACTAAAAAAGTAGTGTTTAGTTTTTCATTTAAATATTCAAAACTTTCTAATAATTGCCTTGCCGATTTAGAATCAAGTGCACCTGTTGGCTCATCTGCAAGTACAATTTTAGGATTTGTAATTATAGCTCTTGCTGATGCTATTCTTTGCTTTTGCCCTCCTGATACTTGATATGGATATTTTTCTAAAATAGCACTTATATTTAACTTTTGAGCTATTTCTTCTACCCTTTTTTCTATTTCTTTTGGTTTAACTTTTTGAATTGTTAAGGCTAGCGCTATATTTTCATACGCTGTAAGTGTATCTAGTAAGTTAAAATCTTGAAAAATAAATCCCAGTTCTTCTCTTCTAAATTTATTTAATTTATTATGTTTTAATTTAGTTATATCTTCTTTATTTATTAAGATATGTCCTGATGTTACTTTATCTATTGTTGAAATACAATTTAAAAGTGTGGTTTTTCCTGATCCTGACGCTCCCATTATCCCAACAAATTCTCCATCTTGTACATTAAAACTAATATTATCTATTGCTTTTGTCAAATTAGATTTATTTCCATAATATTTTTCTATATTTTTTACTTCTAATATATTACTCATAATTAGATCTCCTTTCTACGTTATAATTATACATAAGTCTTTTTTCACGTTCCATCGATTTATATTACATTTCCTTACATTTTTGAAACGTTCTATTTAATATTAGTATAACTATTTTTAGGAAATACTAATTTAACAATAGTTCCTTCCTTAAAAATTGATTCAATATTTATTGATAATGCTAATTTATCACAAAGCTTTTTACAAAGGTATAATCCAATACCTGTAGATTTCTTATCTTGTATTCTGCCATTATATCCAGTAAACCCTTTTTCAAACACTCTATTAATATCTGAAGATTTAATTCCTATACCATTGTCCTTAATATAAAGTACTATATTTTCTTTATTACATTTAGAATAAAATTCTAGTGATAATGTTTTACTTAAATCTTTATATTTTATACTATTTTGAATAATTTGATTTAATATAAAAACAATCCATTTATGATCTGTGCTAACACTATAATCTAAATCATGCATGTTTAATACAGCTTTTTCTCTAATTAAGCTATTTTTATTTTTCTTAACACTTTCATTTATGATATCACTAAGTTTTATATTTTTAATGTAATAATCTTTTTCTACAGTGTTACTCCTTGCATAAAACAAAGCTTGTTCAACATATCCTTCAATTTTATCAAGCTCTTCATCTATACTTCTTGTAACTTCATTTTTGTTATTTTCAACTATCATCTTACTAGATGATATTGGTATCTTTATTTCATGTATCCATAGTTCTACATATTCTTTATAATCTTGTGTTAAGTATTTATACTTACTTACATTATCTGTCATAGACTTATCTATTTCACTTAAATATTCTAATAATAGCTTTCCTTCAATAAAATTTGTAGGCTTTATTATTTCTGTAATCAAATATTTTTCATCTAAATCTTCAAGTGTTTCTTTTATGTTGTTATAAAATTTTCTTTTATTATAATATTCAACAATAATTCCAATAAAATATGATAATATTATTACCACTATTGTATATATCCTAATAAATCTTCCAACTGGAAATGCAAGTAAAAATATTTCTATCGTCAGTAGTGCAAACATAATCAAACTTATTTGCATAGCTTTATCTTTTAAAAACTCTTTAAAACTCATTATTTGTTCCCTCTATTTAATATATATCCTTGTCCTCGTTTAGTCTCTAATAAATCTTTTAAACCTATTTCTGAAAGTTTATTTCTAAGCCTATTTATATTCACTGTTAGTGTATTATCATCTATAAAACTTTCATTATCCCATAAATATTCTATTATATTATCTCGTGATACTATCTTTTCTCTATTTTGACATAAAAGTTTAAGTATTCTAAATTCATTTTTCGTAAGTTCAATGAACTTACCTTCTTTTTCAATTAAGCTCTTTGACATATTTAATATAAATTCACCACAATTTATCTTATCTTGTGAATACTCATTTCTTTTACTTCTTCTTAGTAATGCTTCAATTTTTGCAAGTAAAATTCTAATGTTAAATGGCTTTGTCACATAATAATCTGCGCCATAATTTAAGCTAATTAATTCATCAAGTTCACTATCTCTACTTGTTATAATAATGATAGAAATATCTGATACTTTTCGTAACTCTTTGCATATATATTGTCCATCAATATTTGGAAGATTAATATCTAGTAATAATAAATCTGGATTTATATCTATAATATCATTTATAGTGTTTGAAAAAGATTCTAAAACATATGCTTCATATCCGCTATTGTTTAAAAATATTTTTAATTCTTCTCTTAGCTTCTTATCATCTTCTACAATTAGTATTTTCTCCATCTTTTGCCTCCAATTACATAAATATTATACCATACATATATAAATAATAACCTTACGTTTTCGTAAGGTTATTATTTTATCCTAAGGCTATATCTAAAATCATCATAATTATAAATCCAACTGATACACCAATTATTCCTATTTTAGCATAATCACCATGCTGAGATTCTGGTATAAGTTCCTCAACTACTACATACATCATTGTCCCCGCTGCAAAAGACAGTACATATGGAAGTATAGGTACAACTAAATTTGTAAGTAATACAGTTATTGCAGCAGCTATTGGTTCTACTATTCCAGATAAGCTTCCAAAAATAAATGCTTTATGTTTAGATATTCCTTCATTTTTAAGAGGCATTGATATAATTGCACCCTCTGGAAAATTCTGAATAGCAACTCCTATGGCAAGCGCAAATGCCCCAGCAAGTGTTATTCCAGCATTTCCAATTAAAGCTCCTGCAAAAGTTACACCTACTGCCATACCCTCTGGAATATTATGAATAGTGATTGCAAGTAACATCATTGTAGTCTTTTTTATTCTTTTTTTGATAGAATCTTCTCTATCCATCTTATCCACCTTAAAATATGGAATTAAAGCTTCCAAAAGTAATAAAAACAAAATTCCAAGAGTAAATCCAATAGAAGTAGGAATCCATGATAACTTTCCAAGATGTTCTGACATGTTAATAGCTGGTATCATTAAAGACCAAACTGATGCTGCAATCATAACACCAGATGCAAATCCTAATAGTAATTTTTCTATTTTCTTATTTATCTTATCTTTCATAAAAAATACCATTGAAGAACCTAGAACAGTTCCTAAAAAAGGTATTATTAATCCTATAATTAAATTCATTTAATGTTCCTCCTTTAGTATTCTATTCGACTAAAGTTATCGTCGTAACTAAAGAATAACAAAGGTAACAAATAAATTTGTTACGCTCCAAAACTATTTCATAGTTTTGGATTTTTTAT
>CANCXL010000018.1 GCA_947381905.1 uncultured Clostridiaceae bacterium
AAAATATTAAAAGCAAAAGAAGTATTAGATAGATTAAATGATAATGAAGAAGAAAGAGAAAGAGCATACCAAAGACAAAGAGCGATAAGGTACCAAAATGCATTAATAGAATCGGGTTATGACGATGGATATGATGAAGGGAAAAATGAAGAAAAAATTGAAATAGCTAGAAAATTATATAAGAAAGGCATGGATATAGCAGAAATAAGTGATATTGTAGATTTATCAGTAGGGGAACTTAAGAATATAATTGAAAAATAGCATTATAAGTTCAAGAGATGTAACATTTTGTTATATCTCTTTTTTTTAAAAGTATAAGTATATTCTTGACAAATTTACATAACAAGTATATAATGAATGGACATCGGTGATAAATAAGAAAACATAAATTTATGTTTTTGTATACTGGATAATTAATATTTAAGGAGGATTTGATATGATCAAAGTTATTATTTCTGATGCAAAGAAATTTGCGAAAAATTTTGATGTTACATCTTTTGATATTACAATAAAAAATAAGAAGAGAGTTAGAAAGGGAACTCTTGAAGTGGATTTTGATAAAAATGAATTTAGGCTTAATGCTCCATGCTTATCAAATGAAATAGATAAAAGCGCTATAAAGGCTGAAACACTTGTAGTTTTAAAAAATATTTTTTATTATTTTGCAACAACTCAAGTAAGAAGGTGCAAACATCCAATCTCTAATAGAGTGGAAGGATATACATTTATAGATGAGACGTATTCATGTGTGCCAAGAGAAAGCGTTATAGATTTATTAATGCAATATGATGAATCAGAATTTGATGAATATAAAAGAAAAGAAAAAATAATAACACAAGTCAAACTCTCATATGATGTAATTGCCGAAGAATATAAAATAGGAAACAAGAAAATAAAACTTAAAGCAATTTATGGTTTATATGAAGATGAAATAGATTTATATAAAAAAGTTTTAATGAGATATTTAAAAACTAAAAATATCAATGGAACAATGGAAGATGTAAGCAGAGATTATAATTTACAATATAGGATAGAACATCCATATTCTTATATTTATAATCCTTTCTATGCATTTAATTTCATAGTAAAAAAGGACGCTAATTAATTTAGCGTCTTTTTTCTTAATTATATTGTTTAATTTCAAAATACATGTTATACTATAAGTGATGTATGGAAAGTGGTGTTTTTTGAACCCATACATTGATGAAATTTTCTTTTTTAGGGAAACTATTTTTAGTTTCCCTTTTAATATTATAAGTATACTTTAAATTACATAATTATTGAAAATCACATTAATTTACGTTATAATATTAGTATAATATATTTATTTTATTTTAAGATATAATTACCTTAAAGGAATTATATCTTATTTTTATATAAATTTATTATATATGGTTACATTAGCTATTCTAAATTTGTTTTAGAATGAGGTGATAAAATGAAAAGAAAATTTCATCGCAAAGCTAATGTAACACCACATATTAGCTTGTACGATTTAGAGGTTTTATATAATATAGTTAATTCAATTAGTGTGATTCCTAGTGATTTAAAAGAAGCAACATCTTTTGTTGAAGTTCATTATCTTGCAGAGAAATTACACGAAAAAGTTAACTGCATATACAATATTATTATAAAATAGTTTCGTTCATTTAATATCCAAAATTCAAATAAAAACACCTCTTTTTAATACATAGAATAGCTAATGATTACCAGATAATTATAAATTATGTGGTATTTTTTTGTCAATATTTATATTTTGAAAATACAACAATAAATTTATATATTTTTGTTGTATATTTTTTGTGTATGATATATAATATGTAAAGTACAAGTATGTAATTTTATATCTTGGACTTTATTTTTAGGAGGAAAGTATGAATTTTATAACATATAAAAATTTATCAGATAAATATAACAGAAATATAGATAGTGCAATACAAAACGAGCTAAGACCATATTGTTATAAGCATAAGATAACATATTTACAATATCAAATTCTTGCCGTTTTGTATGAAGATGGTGCTCTTACAATTGGAGACTTAAGTGAGAAAATGAGTATGGATACTGGAAATATGTCTGCACAATGTAAAAGACTTGAGCAAAAGGGATATACATTAAGACTTAGAAAGAAATTTGATGAAAGAGTAGTAGATGTATCACTTACAAGACAAGGAAGACTTGTAATAACAGAGTTAAATGATACACTAAATAAAAAGTATAAAAATAAATGGAACTCACTTAGTGATTCAGACAAAAATAAGCTTATTGAGGCATATCAAATAATGGAAAAACTGTTTGATAGTAATAGAAAGTAATTTATAAGGCGTAAAGCTAAAAATCTTGACATTTATTGTAATTTATTGTATAATATAAAGGACTATTTTATAAATGGCCGGATATTTTAAGTAACCTAAAAGACTATCTTTAGGTTATTTTAATTGATTTTATTGAAAGGAAGAATAGAAAATGAAAAATTTAAGAAATGTTGCTATTATTGCCCACGTTGACCATGGTAAAACAACACTTGTAGATGCGTTACTTAGACAAAGTGGAACATTTAGACAAAATGAGCAAGTTGCAGAAAGAGTAATGGATTCAAACGACCTTGAAAAAGAAAGAGGAATTACAATTCTTTCAAAAAATACAGCTATTCATTACAATGACATAAAAATTAATATAGTTGATACACCAGGACATGCAGATTTTGGTGGAGAAGTAGAACGTGTACTTAAAATGGTAGATGGTGTTATATTACTTGTTGATGCATTTGATGGACCAATGCCACAAACAAGATTTGTATTATCTAAAGCATTAGCTCTAAATCTTGTTCCAATTGTAGTTATAAATAAAATTGACAGACCAGGAGCAAGACCACAAGAGGTAGAAGACGAAATACTAGAATTATTTATGGATTTAGATGCATCAGATGAACAATTAGATTTTAAAGTGGTTTATGCTTCTGGAAAAAACGGATTTGCAAAATTATCACTTGATGATGAAAATGTAGACATGAAGCCTTTATTTGATACAATTGTAGAGACAGTTCCAGAACCAAATGGTTCAAAAGATGAACCACTTCAATTACTTGTAAGTAATATAGATTATGATGAATATACAGGAAGAATTGCTATAGGAAGAATTGAAAGAGGAACAATACATAATGGTGAGACAATTGCAATATGCAAGAAAGATGGAAGTATACAAAATCTAAAAATAGGTAAATTATATACTTATGAAGGATTAAATAGAGTAGAAGCAGAAGAAGCATATTGTGGTGATATAATCGCTGTAACTGGTGTTACTGGAATCGAAATTGGTGAAACTATTACAGACGTTAACAATCCAGAAAAAATAGATTTTATAGATATAGATGAGCCTACAGTTTCTATGACATTTAGTGTAAACAATGGACCTTTTGCAGGACAAGAAGGAAAATTTGTTACATCAAGACATTTAAGAGATAGATTATATAAAGAATTAGAGAAGAATGTTTCTTTAAGAGTAGAGGATACTGATTCTTCAGATAGCTTTAAAGTATCTGGACGTGGAGAGCTTCACCTTTCAATATTAATTGAAAATATGAGAAGAGAAGGATTTGAACTATTAGTTTCTCGTCCTACAGTTATCATGAAGGAAATTGATGGAGTAAAATGCGAACCAATGGAAAACCTAACTATTGATGTTCCAGAAGAATTTGTTGGTTCTGTAATGGAAAAAATAGGACTTAGAAAAGGTGAAATGACTAATATGAGCGCATCTCACTCACAAGCAGGATTTTCTAGACTTGAGTTTAAAATACCAGCACGTGGACTTATTGGTTATAGAGGAGAGTTTATGACTGATACAAAAGGAAATGGTATAATGAATCATACTTTCTGTGGATACGAACCATACAAAGGTGATATGTCTACTCGTCAAAGAGGAGCAGTTATTGCTTTTGAACAAGGAAAAGCAACAGGATATGGTCTATTCCAAGCACAAGAAAGATCAACATTATTTATTACTCCAGGTACTGCAGTATATGTAGGAATGATAGTTGGAGAAAACTCAAGAAGTGATGATCTTACAATTAATGTATGTAAAGAAAAACACTTAACAAATACAAGAGCATCTGGAAGTGATGATGCATTAAAACTTGTTCCACCTAAAGTAATGTCTCTAGAACAATCTTTAGAGTTTATTGGGGATGATGAACTTGTTGAAATAACTCCAGATAACATTAGATTAAGAAAAAGAATATTAGATCCAACTCAAAGATTTAGACAACAAGGAAAATAAAAAAAGATATAGCAGGCATATTTAATATACCTGCTATTATTATAATTGGTAAAAAATAAATAGAAAGGGTGAGGTAAATGGTAGATAGAAATAAAATAGTAGAGCTATTAAAAAATAGTGGTGTTGAATATGAACTTGTAGAGCATGATGCAGTATATACAATGGAAGATATACAAAAGCTAAATATAAATGGAAAAGGCGTAGAAGTTAAAAACTTATTTTTAAGAGATGAAAAAGGAAAAAATCATTATTTAATTCTTGCAAAAGAAGATACAAAAATTGATATGAAGATTTTAAAAGATAAAATAAGTTCTACAAGATTGTCTTTTGCATCTGAAGAAAGACTTGCTAAAAATTTAGCTTTAGGTAGAGGTTTTGTATCACCATTTGGTATATTAAATAATGAAGAGAGAAATGTTAAAGTCTTTATTGATGATAAAATTAAAGACGAAAAAAGAATAGGTGTACATCCAAATGAAAATACATCAACAATATTTATTGCTACAAAAGACATAGAAGATATTATAAGAAAACATGGAAATTTTGTGGAATATATTAGCATATAAAGCAAAACTAATATTTGTCTAAACAGCAATATACATAATAATTTTGATAAAAATACATACACTATAAGTGTGTGTATTTTTTTAGCGAAAAAGGAGTAAAAATATGCCGATTTATAGCGAAAATTGTGTTGCAAAAGGATTTTATTTATTATATAATCTAATTAAATTAAACATATATGAAAGGTTGGATTGAAAATGAAAGGTACACTTAATAGTATTTTTAAAGAGGCACAAAAAGATTATAAAATTATATCCAAGACATATAAAATTCTAGTCAAAACTTTTGATAAGAAGATACAAATGCATTCAGCTGGGCAATGGATTTTAGATAATATGTATATTATTGAAGAGCAATACAATGATATAATTGAAAATAAGAGAAGTTTAAAAAACAAAAAGCTTCCTATGATAAGAACACATAATAATCAAAAATGCGTTGCTATTTTTTATTTGGCATATGAACTAGTAGAAAACAATACTGGGTATATAGATAAAAATATAATATATAATTGTTTAAGTGAACATCAAAAATTAACATATTTATCATCAGAAGAATTAGATTTGTTTATTCTTATGGTAAAAATTGCTTTGCTTAAATTTATATCAAGAATAGCTATAAATATAGCAGATTCTCAACAAAAGAAACTTGAAGTTGAAAAATTACTTGGAAACGATAAAAAAATAGATTTATCTAAAGAGTTAAATTTCTTTAGAGGTGTTAGTAAAGAAAGTAGATTATCAGATTTAACTAAAATTAAAAACACTAATACTGCTTTTGTAGAGTACTTATCTTATAGATTAAAAGATATGGGACTTGAAGGTGAAAAATATTATAACGAGCTTCAAGAAGAGATATCAAAACTTGGATTTTCTATAGAACAAGCAATAATTAAAGAACATATGGAAATAGCAAAAACAACAGAATATGTTGGAAGAGCAATTTCTTCATTTAAAATGTTACAAGCTCTAAATTTTAGAGAAATATTTGAAGCAGTTAATAAAATAGATGAAACTCTAATGGAAGATTATACAAATGAGTTTAAATATTGTGACTATAAAACTAAAGCAAGATATAGAAGTTATATTATTAAACTTGCAGAAAAGTATGATTTATCAGAGGTATATGTCGCTAAAAAAGCGATTGAGTGTTCAAAAAAATACAAAAAACATGTAGGCTTTTTCCTTATTGGTGATCAAAAATATTTATTACAAGAAGCACTTGGAAAATCTGGACTATCACAAAGATTGTTATATAAGACATTTGTACCAGTAAGACAGCATTTATTTATTTTAACATTGTTAATGCTTGCAACAATTGCAACGTTTTTTACATATAGAGCTATTAATCCTACTAATGTTATTTTTAAAATATCTTGTGTAATCATAGCTTTTTCATTTTATTTAGAAGTTGCAGATAAAATAGTTAATTTTATTATAAGAAAAATGGTAAGACCTAAAATTCTACCTAGGTTTAATTTTTCTAAAGGAGTGGATAGTAATAATAAATCATATATTGTTATGCCAACTATTATATCTTCTTTAGATAAACTAGATAAGATGATAGAAAAAATGGAAGTGACATATCTTGCAAATATGACACCAAATATCTATTACATGTTGCTTGGCGACTGCTGTGCAGCAAATACAAAAGAAATAAAAATGGATAAAGATATTGTAGAATATGCAAGAAAAAGATTAGACAAACTAAACGAGAAATATCCAACAGAAGATGGGCATGTTCGTTTTAATTTTATGTATAGAAAACGTGTATATTCTAAAGGTGAGAGCTCTTATATGGGATGGGAAAGAAAAAGAGGAGGACTAATGCAATTTAATTGGTTAGTTCTTGGTAAACTATCTCAAGAGAAAATAGATAATGCAATGTATTTAATATATGATGATGTTGTTCGTACTAAATATGCAATTACAATAGATGAAGATACAGAGCTTTCATTAAATAGTGCAAAAGACTTAGTTGCTATTATGGCCCACCCTTTAAATAAGCCAAGATTAAATAAGAAAAAAACAAGAGTAATAGAAGGATTTGGACTTATACAACCTGCTGTATCTCTTGATATTGAATCTGCAAACAGAAGCTTATTTTCTAAATTATTTGGAGGCTTTGGGGGAATTGATGTATATACCAATGCTGTATCAAATACATATCAAGATGCATTCCAAGAAGCTATATTTTGTGGAAAAGGAATTTATGATATAGAGCTGTTTGAAAAACTTGTAGCCCCACAAATACCAGAAAACTTGGTATTAAGTCATGATTTACTTGAAGGCTCAATAATTAAAGCAGGTCTTGCATCAGATGTTGATGTACAAGATGGTTTTCCTAATAACTATATAGCATATATGAAAAGAAATCATAGATGGTATAGAGGAGATATGCAAATTATTAGATGGCTATTAAATCCTAAGTCACAAATTTCAGCACTATCTAAATGGAAAATATTTGATAATATTCGTAGGCCAATGCTTGATGTTATAGCATTATTTGCAATTATAATATCACTATTTGTGTCATCTAAAGGATTTATTTATACAATATTTGCAAGTTTTATCGCAGTAAATGCGGGATATTTCATATCCTTTATTGATATATTATTGTATGGTCGTAGAATACACAAAAAGGAACTACAATATATTCCATTAATTCATGGATTTGGAGCAGACCTTTTAACGATGGTATATAATTTTATTACAATACCATATAAAGCATATATTTGTGTAAGTGCATTTAGTTTATCTATATATAGAATGCTAATTTCACATAAGAAGTTACTTGAATGGACAACAGGAGAAATGCTTGAAAAACAAGCAAAATCTAAACTTTCATTTTATTATAGAAATATGATACCAAATATTATAGTTGCACTTATTATTGCATTTGTGCCATTAGCACTTGATACAAAGCAAATTGTATTAATTAACTTCAAGCTATTTGTTGCACTTGGATTTGCTCTTGCCCCATTTTTAACATATTTACTTGGAAAAGATCATTTATTTGGCAGAATAAAAAGATTAAATAAAAATGAAGAAAAAAATATATTAGAAGTTGCTAAAAAAACTTGGGGATTTTTTGATAGTATGATGAATGATACAAACAATTATTTACCAACAGATAACTATCAAGAAAATAGAAGGTATAAAATTGCAAACAGAACTTCTTCAACAAATATAGGATTTGGAATACTATCAATTATTAATGCATACGACCTAGGATTTATTACAAAAGAAAATGCGATTGAAAGACTTGTTAAAATTTATACAACAATTAATAAACTTGAAAAGTGGCATGGACATTTATATAATTGGTACAATATTAAAACATTAGAACCATTAAGACCAAGATTTGTATCTACAGTAGATAGTGGTAACTTTGTATCTATACTTTATGTTGCAAAAGAATTCTTAAAAAGTGAAAGGAATAAGTTATATAATTATATGCCAGGCACTAATGTAGAAAAATTTAGTGAGGCATTAGACAATCTAATTAATTTGAATAATTCATTAATTGAGGAAACTAATTTTAAAGTATTATATTCTATGTCACGCAATCTATTTTCTATAGGATTTGATGTAGAAAGTGGTATGCTTGTAGATAGCTACTACGACATGCTAATGTCAGAAAATAGAATAACAAGTATGGTAGCTATTGCCAAAAAAGATATATCATCTAAGCACTGGTTTGCTCTAGCACGTAATATGATAGATGTAGATGGATATAAGGGACTTATGTCTTGGGCTGGAACATCATTTGAATATTTCATGCCTTATCTATTTATGAAATCGTATGAGTATACATTAATTGATCAATCGATGTTTTTCTGTGAATATTCTCAAATTAAGTATGCTAAAAAGTATAAAGTACCATTTGGAGTATCAGAGTCTGCTTACGCTAAAAGAGATACAGATTTAAACTATCAATATAAATCTTTTGGTATACCATGGCTAGGACTTAAAAGAGGACTTAACTCTTCGCTTGTAGTATCCCCTTATGCGTCAATTCTTATGTTAGAGCTTGCTCCAAAGAAAGTATATGAGAATTTAGAATGGCTAAAGAAAATTGGTATGTATTCGTCATTTGGATTTTATGAATCAATTGATTATACCAAAGAACATATTCATGATAATGCCCAAAGTGAAATTATTAGAACATATATGGCACACCATCAAGGTATGTCGCTTACTGCGATAAACAATTATTTAAATAATGGAATAATAAGAAATAGATTTCATAGTGATGAAGGAATAAAAGCTGCTGAAATTCTACTTAAAGAAAGAGAAAGAGTAAGTGTTAAAATTCAGAAGAAAACAAGAGATAAAGAACACGAATTCAGACAAAAAGATGTAAATAAATATACAACTCATGTAAGTTATACATATGCCGAGAAAAAATATGCGACTTTAAATGATGCTAGTACAAATATGAATATTGCATTCTTAAGGGGTTCTGGTGTTTCATCTATTGTTACAAATACAGGAGCTACATATTTAAAATATAAAGACAAAATAATTAATAGACAAAGCTATAGCGATGTTGATAACACAGGAAATTATATTTATATCACAGATTTAACAGCTGGTAAGATGATTTCTGCAACAGATTGTAATATCCACGATAAATATAATCAAAATACAACAAGTTGTAAGTGGATTAGTAGTTTAAATAAGATAGAATCGTTTGTTCAAACAGATGAAATAGAAGCTACAACAGAGGTTTGTATTTCACAAGAATATAACGTAGAACTTAGAAAAGTGAGCCTATATAATACAACAAATGAAAAACGAGAAATATTAATTAATACATACATGGAACCTGCTATGACAGACTATATGACAAATCTTGTACATCCATCCTTTGCAAATTTACAGATTGAAACATATTATGATAAAGAATTAGATACTTTAATTGCAAGTAAACGTAAAAGGTCAGATGAAGAAGAGGATTTATATGTATTTGCAAGACTAATAGGTGTATCTTTAGATAAAGACTATGAAACTGAAAAGAAAAAGCTATATGATAATTCACAAGATGCATATAATGGAGAACTAACTAGATATCCTTTATGGCCAGTATTATCATTTAGAGGTAAAATTATACTTGATCCATATGAGAGGCAAGAGTTCTATTATATAGTAGGAGCTGCAGATACAAAATATAAAATTTCTAATGCTGTAGTTAATTTATATGAAAAAGGTATAGAAGATCAATTTAAACTTACTGCAGAGCTTAATTCTGTAATTGCAAGATACTTAAATTTAGAGCCTACAAAAGCAGAAATATATAATAATATTTTAAAAGAAGTATTATTTAACAAGAAAGACCTAAAGAAAAGCGATGAATTCTGGAATGAGTCTTTAAATCAATCATTATTGTGGAAATATTCAATCTCTGGTGATTTACCAATAATACTTGTATTTATAGATAACATTAAAAATGCGGGAATAATTGCAGAAGTAATTAGATTTATGGATTATGTAAAAAATAGAAAAATAGATTTAGATATAGTAGTTATAATTGATGAAAAGATAAAGGAAAATGGACCTATATATACATATGTAAGACAAAGATTAGATAGAGCTGTATATATGGATTATACAAGAGGAAATATCTTCGTACTTAATTTGAATAATTTATCAAAGCAAGAAACAACACTTCTTTCATTCTTATCTAAAAGATATATACAAGATGTAAGTGATTTCTTATATGTAGATAAAAAGGAAGATGATGTAAAGAATTTGACTGGAAATTAGTACGAAAGAGGAGGTATATGAAAATGGATAAAGAGGCATTAAATCTTAAAGCTTTTAATATGTATGGTGGATTTAATGAAAGTGGAGACGAATATCATATTTTAAATACAAAAACGCCTGTGCCATGGTGTAACGTTATGGCAAATGAGCATTTTGGTACTATAGTTTCAAGCTATGGTACCGTATACTCATATTATAAAAATTCACAGGGATTTAAAATTTCTAATTGGTGTAATGATTGGATTAGTTTTACACCAGGAGAGGTATTTGAAGGAATATATGATGCAAATTATAATTTGGCATATGGTTTTGGTTATACAAAAGTTTTCCAAGAAGATGATGGAATAAAGAAAGATTTAGAAATTTTTATTTCTAGTTATGAAAATATTAAATTGCAAAGAGTAAAGCTTTATAATACAAATAAAGAGGCAAAAAAAGTTAAAATCACATACGCTATTGATCCTGTTATGGGTGTAGTAAAGGATGTAAATAGAAATTATATATTATGCAAGGAGATAGATAATGCAATAGAATTGAAAAATCCATATAGCTTAGAGTTTTCTAATTGCATAACATACATTACAGTTCTTGCTAAAAGTCATGAGTGCAGTGTTTGGTATAATGAAGATGAATATAAAGCTTCTGTTGAAGTTGAGCTTGCACCACAAGAAGAATGTGAATTTACATTTGTATTAGGATGTACAGAAAAAGCAGAAGATATTAAAAGAGTTCAAGATTCTTTTGATAGTGTAGAAGCAATACAAAACGAATATCTAAATACTATTAATTACTGGCGAAAACTTGTAGTAAAAAATATGAAATTAGAAGATGAATATCTAAATATAATGGCAAATGGTTGGTTATTATATCAGACAATTGTATGTAGACTATTTGCAAGATCTGGATTTTATCAATCAGGTGGCGCTATGGGATATAGAGATCAACTGCAAGATACTTTAGCTTTAATTAGTACATGGCCAGAAAAGACAAGACAACAACTTATATTAAATTCAAGCAAACAATTTGAGCAAGGAGACGTACTTCATTGGTGGCATGAACATAGTGGGGCAGGAATTAGAACTTACTTTAGTGACGATTATTTATGGCTTCCATATGTGCTTAGTGAGTATGTTACAAGAACAGGGGATATATCTGTGCTTGATGAGAAGACTCCATATATTGAAGATAAGCCAATGAATGGAAAAAGAGAGGTGTATGATACATATAGAAGTATTGAAAAATATGATACTGTATATGAGCATGCAAAAAAAGCAATAAATTATGGATTAAGTAGAATTAATGAAGAAACTGGAATATTAAAAATCGGAGATGGAGACTGGAATGACGGATTTAGCAATATAAGAGGGGAATCAGTTTGGCTTACATTTTTCATGATGAATGTTTTAGAAAAATTTATATATCTTGCAAATCTTAAATTTGATTATGCGCTAGCAGAACGATATAAAGAAAAAATAAATG
Source organism: uncultured Clostridiaceae bacterium (assembly GCA_947381905.1). Lineage (GTDB taxonomy): Bacteria > Bacillota > Clostridia > TANB77 > CAG-465 > CAG-465. The sequence continues at coordinate 12,090 of CANCXL010000018.1, forward strand.
AATTTAAGAATAGCATTTTAGAAAATACTTGGGATACTGACCATTTTGTAAGAGCATTTTTTGAAGATGGAACAATACTTGGTTCATATGCAAACAAAGAATGTAAGGTGGATTTAATATCGCAAGCGTGGGCTGTTATATCTATGAAGGGATATGAGGACGTTAAAGAAAAGCTAATTAAATGTTTAGAGACTGCAGACAAATACTTAGTAGATAGAAAACTTGGAATTGTAAAGCTATTATATCCAGCATTTAATAATAATGAAAAGAACAATCCTGGATATATAAGAGCATATGTACCAGGCATAAGAGAAAATGGTGGACAATATACACATGCATCAGTATGGCTTGCAAAAGCATATTTTGAGATTAATGATTATAAAAAAGGTGAAGAAATATTAAAAATGATCAATCCAATTTCTCATTCAGATACAAAGGAAAAAGCTGACGTATATATGGTTGAACCATATGTAATTGCTGCAGATATATATTCAAATGAAGAACATCCAGGTAGAGGAGGATGGACTTGGTATACAGGTTCTTCTGGATGGATGTATAAAGTAATTGAGGATTATTTAGCAGATAATAAAAAGTAGTATTGAAATTAATGGTTATATAGTATAATATAACCACATATAATTAAATAGATAATTCATAAATAGAAAGTCTAATAAAATAGACTTTCTATTTATATCTATAACTTGTATGTTATATTATATGTGAACTACATATTAATGTATAAACAAAAAGACCTTCGGTGTATATAAAATAATGATATATCCTTGATAAAAGGGGTTGAAATATATAATATTTGTGATATAATATAGGAGTTAAATTAACTAAATTTTATATAATGGAGGAATTAAAATGAATGTTAAAGTAGAGAAAAAAGAAAATTCTGTTGTTGAAATTGAATTTACAATGGAAAAAGAACAATTTAATGCTGAATTAGACAAAGCTTTTAAACAAAATGCAAAGAAATTTAAAGTACCTGGATTTAGAAATGGAATGGTACCTAGAGCTGTAGTTGAGAAAAACTACGGAGAAGGAGTTTTATATGAATTTGTAATTGAAAATACAGTTGATGATGCATATAGAGCTGCTGTAATTGAAAACAATTTAGAAATCGTATCTAGACCAGAACTTGATATAAAACAAATTGGTAAAGATAAAGACTTTATTTTTGTTGTAAAAGTATGTGTTAAACCAGAAGCTAAAGTTTCTGAATATAAAGGATTAGAAATTAAAAAAGTTAGCACAAGAACAACTAAAAAAGAAGTTGACGAAGAATTAGAATCAGTAAGAGAAAAAAATGCAAGAATTGTTACTGTTGAAGACAAAAAAAGAGAACTAAAAAACGGAGATATCTCTGTTATAGATTTCGAAGGATTTGTTGATGGAGTAGCTTTTGATGGAGGAAAAGGTGAAAATTTTGAATTAACAATTGGTTCAGGTCAATTTATTCCTGGATTTGAAGATCAAATGGTAGGAATGAAACTTGGAGAAGAAAGAGATGTTAATGTTAAATTCCCTGAACAATATCATGCAGCAGATCTTGCTGGTAAAGATGCAACATTTAAAGTAAAATTAAATGAAATAAAAGAAAAAATATTACCAGAACTTGATGATGAATTTGCAAAAGATGTATCTGAATTTGATACTTTAGAAGATTATAAAAAAGATTTACAAAAAGTAGTTAAAGAAAGAAAAGAAAAACAAGCTAAAGCTACTAAAGAACAAGAAGCTTTAGATAAATTTGTAGAAAATGTTGAAGTAACAATTCCAGATGGAATGGTTGACGAAGAAGTAGAAAAAATGGTAGAAGAAATGAATGCAAATCTTTCATACCAAGGATTAAATATTGACACTTATTTACAATATATTGGAATTTCTTTAGAAGACTATAAAAAAGAAATGAGAGAATCAGCTGTTAAAAGAATTAAATTAAATTTAGGTCTTGAATATGTTGCTAAAGAAGAGAAAATCGAAGTAACTGAAGAAGATGTTGATGCTAAAATTAAAGAACTTTCTGCTCAATATGGTGCAGGTGATGAAGAATCATTATTAAAAAATGAGAATGCTAGAAATTATATGAGACAACAATTAGCACAAGAAAAAACAATGAATGTTATCATTGAAAACGTTGTAGAAAAATAATTAATTATTTCAGGGAGGTTAGCGTATGATTAATAATAGTTTAGTTCCATATGTAATTGAACAAACAAGTAAAGGGGAAAGATCTTATGATATTTTCTCAAGACTTTTAAAAGAAAGAATTATATTCTTATCTGAGCCAGTAGATAGTGCTTCAGCATCTGTAATAGTTGCACAATTATTATTTTTAGATGCAGAAGATCCTGGAAAAGATATCTTCTTATATATAAATACACCAGGTGGAAGTATTACTGATGGTATGGCTATATACGACACTATGCAATACATAAAATCAGATGTATGTACAATATGTGTTGGTATGGCTGCATCTATGGGTTCTGTACTTCTTGCTGCTGGTGCAAAAGGAAAAAGATATGCACTTCCAAATTCTGAAGTACTTATTCATCAACCATTAATTGGTGGTGGCGGAATTTCTGGACAAACAACAGAAATTAAAATTCATGCAGATCATATGGTAAAAACTAGAGATAAACTTAATAAAATATTAAGTGAAAGAACAGGTCAACCAATTGAAAGAATACAAGCAGACACTGAAAGAGATAATTATATGACTGCAGAAGAAGCTAAAGCATATGGTTTAATTGATGAAGTTATGGAAAACATAGAAAATATTGGTAAGGAGAATAAATAACATGGCAAATAAGGGTTCAAATGGTAGCAATCATGCTCAAAAGCCCATATTTTGCTCATTTTGTGGAAGGTTAAGACAAGAAGTAGATAAACTTATAGAAGGCCCTAATAATGTATATATTTGCGACGAATGTGTAGAAATATGTCATAAAATAATGGGAGACGAAAATGGAATTCCACAAGAAGCCGATAGCATGGGCGCTAAAGATTTGGTTTCAACAGATGAATTACCATCTCCAGAAGCTATAAAAAGTGTTTTAGATGAATATGTAATAGGTCAAGATGATGCTAAAAAAGTATTGTCTGTTGCCGTTTATAATCATTATAAAAGAATAAAAAACATGGATAAGTTAGATGATGTCGAGATACAAAAAAGTAATATATTACTTTTAGGACCTACTGGTTGTGGTAAGACATTACTTGCACAGACACTTGCAAAAATATTACATGTTCCATTTGCAATAGCGGATGCAACAACTCTTACTGAAGCAGGATATGTTGGAGAAGATGTAGAAAACATCTTATTAAGACTAATCCAAGCTGCAGATTATGATATAAAAAAAGCAGAAAAAGGTATTATATATATAGATGAGATAGATAAAATATCTAGAAAGAGCGAAAACGTATCTATTACAAGAGATGTAAGTGGTGAGGGAGTGCAACAAGCATTACTTAAAATCATTGAAGGTACAGCGTCAAATGTACCTCCACAAGGTGGAAGAAAACATCCACAACAAGAATTCCTTAAGATTGATACATCTAATATATTATTTATTTGTGGTGGAGCTTTTGATGGATTAGAAAAGATAATTGAATCTCGTATAAACACAAAAACTATGGGATTTGGAGCTTTGGTTGAGGATAAAAAAGATGTTGATCTTGGAAAAATATTTTCACAAGTCCAACCACAAGACATAGTTAAATATGGACTAATTCCAGAATTAATAGGAAGATTACCTGTAATAACAAGTCTAAATCAACTAAAAGAAGAAGCTTTAATAGATATTATAACTAGACCAAAGAATGCATTACTTAAACAATATATTAAGCTTTTAAAAATGGACGATGTAGAACTTGAAATAGAAGATGATGCATTAAATGCAATAGTCGAGCTTGCTGTTGAAAGAAAAACAGGTGCAAGAGGCCTTAGATCTATAATGGAAAATGTTATGATGGATGCTATGTATGAAGTTCCATCAAATAAAGATATTACAAAATGTATTATAACAAAAGATGTTGTAACAAATCATACTAAGCCAAAATATATTATGGCAGAAGATAAAAAGTAAGGGTAAAACCTTGCTTTTTTTTCTTGAGTTATATATAATTGTTTTAAACGTTAAAAAAGGAGATATAATGAAATATTACTCTTTACAATGTAAAAATGATTTAAATGGTAAATACGGGCAAATAAGTGAGGGTATAATAATAGAAAAAAAATCTAAATTTATATCATATTTGTTTAGTATTGACTCAGAAGAAGAAGCAATAGAGAAAATTGAACAAATAAAGAAAGACAATGGACAAGCAAGACATGTTGTATATATTTATTCCCTGCTTAAAGGCAATATCACAAATATTAAATTTTCTGATGATGGAGAGCCACAAGGAACGGGAACTAAGGCAATATATGAATTATTAGATAAAGAATCAATTACTAATGTATGTATTGTAATAGTTAGATATTTTGGTGGTATTTTACTTGGTGCAGGACCTTTGTCACGTACATATCTAAATAGTGCAAGAATATGTATAGATGAATGTGTAAAAAAGGAAATATACAACTTTGAAATTATATCATTTGATTGTTCATATAACGCATACAATGTATTTAAGAATAGGGTACAAACATATATGGATGACGGATTATTACAAATATTAAATTGCAGTTTTAGTGATAATGTTAGTGTAGAGTTAAAGGTTGTAGATTTTAAAAAAGAAGAATTAGAAAAGGTTATAGAGGAAGTATGTTATGGTTACTAATATTGAAAGACATATTGCTATAGGAAATGATATTGTTATATATAGCAAAACAGACATAAATAGAGAAATAGATTTAAAGATAAGGTATAAAATTAATAAAGAAGAAAAAGAGATTAGACTATATGATGTACCTAAAATATTGACATTTCAAGAAAAAGTAATGATATATTATGCAATAATAGATAAATATTATTTTTATCCATTAAGTAAAATTAATAGTGAATTTAATGGTATTGAAGATTATGTTGTAAAAGAAAATGGCTATTCATATCATGCTTTTAATGGTATAGCGGAAGAAGATAATGGAATTTTAGGTGAATTATTATTTGAAATACCAAGACAAGAGTTTGAACCAGAAAAATTAAGTAGAATAAGAGATATATATGAAATGCTAATTAGAAATTATGAGGATATAGGAAAAAGACCAATATGTATAGCATTTAATGGAATAATGCCAGATTTTAAAGATATTCTTAAAATTATAGTATATATGTTTAAAAGAGACAAAAAATTAAAAAACAAACAATACAATGTAGTTATTTTTAAAAGAAATGGAATTCTTGGTGGAAATAAAAGAATTTATATTGTCCCAAAAGATATAGTAGAGATAGAGAAACCAAATATAAAGTAGTAAGAGGGAGGAAGAAATTCCTCTTATTATTTTGTGCTTAAACTTATATAATACATTATTTGTGAACAACATATTAATTTAATAAGATTTAAGCTTCGCTTTAATTTAACAATATACTAGTTAATGCTCATTAAAAATGTTAAAAAATATTAAATTTCTTCTTGACAAACAAGTGTTCTTTTTATATAATATAGATAGTTAAAAGAACAAACGTTTATATGGAGGAATATATATGGAAAATATAAAGAAAATGGTTAAAAATATTGTATTAATTGTGGCTATATTACTTTTATTTAAGGCTGCTATTAGCTATCAAATAGCAAAGACTGATTACAATACATATGATTATTTAGTAGTTGGTAATGATACTTTATGGACAATAGCAGGCAAAATTTGCAGTGAAGACAAACATATTAGAAATGTTATAATAGATATAAAAGAAATTAATAATATGACAGACTCTACAATTTACGTAGGACAAACTATTAAGCTCCCAATTTATAACTAAATATTATTATATTCAAACTAGACATAGTGTCTAGTTTTATTTTTTTCTTGCATTGTTTACATAACTGTGATATAATGCTTTTGTACATAAGAATATTTTACATCCTAGCAAATGAAAAGGAGGAATGTTAATGGAAACTATTGTAACATTAAAAGAAAGTTTTGCAAAAAGGAGAATTTTGGCAGATTTTATTGTACCTGCTGAGGTTAAAATTAGTAATGGAAAAGAATTCATTATGTATTTTATGCTTGAAAAGAGAATTATTGAGGTAACTCATAAAGAAAATGACACTAAAAAAGTGATGCTTACCAAAGAAGAAAGAATGTCTATTATTGAAGCAATACTAGATAAATACACATCTTTCTTTAAATCTATTATGAATTTTACAATATCATACTATATCGAGAATTTTCATCTTGCCGATACAACTACAGTTTGTAATGTTAATGATGATGATATTACAAGATTATCTTCAAAAGATACAATCTTAAAGGAGTATTTAGAATCTGGATATGGAAAGAATTCAGTAAATAAACTCTTTAGAGTTCTAGATAGTGTATATTTGGCTATTAAAAAGAATAAAAAAGATATTGGACATGAAAGACTTGAAATAAAAATTGATTACGTATTAAACTTTGAGCAAAGATGGGACTTAAAATATTTTACTAAGAATATAATAAGCATATTAGAGCTTGGAGATATAGATGTAATTATAGACAAAAATAGATCCATTATGTTGCTTGAACCTAAGAACTAGATAAAAATCTAGTTCTTTATTTTTTCTTGACATAAACTATATAGTATGTTAAAATTAGAATGCGTTTTACATAATATAACTTTAAGAAAAATTTAATAAAGGAGGAAGTTCATATGGAAATTAATGAACAAATCAAAAAAAGAATTGGAGTAAGTTATAATATTAACTTTAGATGGTCACAAATTCTAGTAAATAACTTTACAAGCCGGGATTTCAAATACTGAAAAAGCAATTATTGCAAATCAGATATTAGAGGAATTATTTTTACAAAGGATGAAAGTTCCTTATGAAAAGACAAATACAGACTTTAGAAACCAGACATTTGAACATATATATAAGTTTAGATTGGTTTTTAAAGGAGATTTAGATCCAAAACTTGCATCATTTGCAACCGCTCACTCTATTTTAGCAAATTTAGTGTTAGATTATCCTAAATTAGAAAATGAAGACACTTTAATTACTAATTTAAGAGAAAATTATAATAAGATAATACAATTTTCTAAGAATGATAAAATAGATACTTTAGAAATCGCAAATTGTGACATTATATATCAAAGACATTATAAAGAAATGTTAAAACACGTTCTTGTATCAGATAAAAATTTACCTTCAAATATTGACTTAAATACGTTAAGAAAAATTGGAAAAGATTGTACTTATAGTATAAGTAAAAAATAGTTAGGAGGTAAGTATATGAGTATTGTAAAAATTAGTAAGTCTTCTGGTTATATCGAATATATATCAGATAAGGTTATTTGGAATGCAGATATATATTTTAATGTACAAGAAAGATCAATACAATTATTTGGTACAACTAGGAAACTATCAACTAAAGAACGAGATGATATTATAACTGAAATATTAACAAAATATGCATTTGGAAATTATATAGATAAAGAGCCTGACATTTGGAAATGTAAACTAAAAAATAGAAACCAGGAAAAATATGAAGAACGAAAAGAAAACAGAATGTCGTATTCTATAATTGGTGAAAAAATACTAGAACATGGAATAAATGGTAAGGACATACCACTTATAGTGTTATTAAAAAATGTTTACACAAATTTAAAAATTGAAGTAGCAGATATGAATGAGAGAAAAAAACATATGACAACATTAGAATTTAAATTTTCTGGTACAAGGTCTGAATATAAGCTATGTTTAAAAATATTCGAGTATATACTTAAAGAAATAGAAAACGAACTTAACATATATACTGGCATGAAATTAAATCTTAGCTTTATTAATAGTAAATATAATTTCCAAGATAAGAATGCAAAAGTGTTATTTATAATAAGAGAGGCATAATTTGCCTCTTTATTTTTTCTATATTATCAAATTATACTTATTTTCCTTTGATTATATTAGAACATAAAATTAGATTACTATATTATTTTCATTATTTTTAAATTTTATGTAATAAAAAATGATATTTTCCGTTGATTATTTTAAAGATTTATGAGATAATTTGTAATGAATAAGAAGGAGGAAGATATATGAAAAATAAAATAAAAGTAATTGCTGCAGCAGTAGGAATAGCAGCTATATCTATGCCTAATATTTATGCAGCGTCAACTATCAATTATACTTTTAACTATGGACAAGAGTATAGAATAATGCTTGACGGGGATACTTATACAGTACCAAACGAACTAACATATAGCGACAATACAACAAAGGATACAGCAAGATTTAAACAATATTTACAGACTTTAGCAAATAATGCATCTGGGTTAATTAGTTATGAAAATAATAAATTAACATTTAATGGAGGAGTAAGTAGAGCAAATATTACTAATGAAACTATTCCACTTGTAAACTTAAATACAGGTGTATATAAAACAACAGTAAGCACAAATGACTTAAAAAATTATTTTGAATATTATATCTTAAAAAATAAAAGACAAACTCAATATGAAGATTACACTAAAAAATTAGAAACAGCGACAGAAGATATAGAAAAATTTGAATGTATGGTAAAAATATCAGACTTTGCACAAGATGTTGAAAGAATGTCTAAAATTGTAGCTCCAGCTACAAATACAACATTATATGGATGCGTACCATACTTACATGAATCATATGGAATAACTGATACAATTCCACAAGGAACAGAAAGTGTTGTATCTACTATTCCAGTAAACTATTATTTAGATGCTATAATTTTAAGAGACATGAGACTTGCAAAAATAGAATATAGCATAAATTCTGGTAACTATGTTACTGTTCCAAAATTTGATGCAGATAATTATACGTATACAGTAAAATTACCACAAAATGTTCCAGATGATGCAACAATAAAAACAAAAGCATCTGGAATAATGGAACTTACAATGAAAAATAACAATATGCCTGGATATGAAAATATGGGACTAACAATTACTAATGCAGACATAAAATTAAAAAACGGAATGGCAACTGCAAAAGTAAAAGTAACATTTGATGTATCAAAATATCCAGATAGTGCAACGTATAAAACAAATCCTGTAAGAGAATATACAATTGTATTTAATAAAAATGATTTCTTAAAAGGAGATTTAGATAGAAATGGTGTTGTAAATTCAAACGATGCAGCAATGGCATTAGATTTATACAACAATAATTCAGCAACAGACGAAGATTTACTTATTGGAGATATGGATAACGATGGTGTTATAAACTCAAATGATGCGGCTGCTATACTTGATGTATACAATGCTGGTAACTAGTATAAAGACATCATTATTAATTTAACGGAGGATAAATATGAAAATTAACTTTAAAGCCTTAGCAGGAGTTGCAGTTATATGTGCTGGAATGATGATAAATCCATCAAGCAATATATATGCTACTGACAATTTAAGAAATTACGAATATGAGGCACCAGAAACAATAAAAGACACTGGTAAAATGATAAATTTGGTAACATACACATTTTGTAAACCATCATCATCTATGGATTTTATAGACGAAAATGGGTACTTTAATAATATTTATATTAGTTCAAATAAAGTATATTGGTCACGATATGACAGTAATATGAACCAAATATCTACTAAATCATGGGACTTGTTTTACAATATAAATAATGAAGATAATTCAAGTGATGAGCATAAGATACTAACATATAACTTTGGCAATGCTATATATTATAATGGTGAGCTATATGTAATGTATTCTAGATACACTAGTAAAGGATTAAGTGTAGAAGATTATAAAAAAGAGAATGTAATGGCAATGGTAGTATATAATAAAGAAGGACAAATAGTTAATTCTCGTGAATATAAGACAGTAGAACTTTCTAATTCATATTCAGTAGGAGACTTAAATTATACAACTTCTGCACCATTTTATACATCAAACTGTAGTTTAGCCGTAAATAATGGTGTAATTGCATGTTTTTATGGTAGAAACATATATATGTCACATCAAACATCTGCATTATTATTTATCGATCCTGAATCACTACAAATTATAAGTGATCATCAAAATCAATCATTAGATAATGAATACTGGGCTAAATATTACGAGCCATATGGCCATAATATCTCTCATTCATTAGGTCAAAGAATTATTGCAACATCAGATAATCAATTCCTTATGATGGAGTCTGGAGATGCTGGTACACGTGGAGCTACAAGAGGACTTATGCTTACTAAATTATATGAGCAACAAGATGAGAAAACAGGTAAATATATAATTAAGAAAAGTACTAAGAAAATGGCTCATTATAGCGAAGGAAGCACAGGTACAAATGGATATAATTGTACATATTCTGTTTTAGGTAATATAATAGAGCTTGATGATGGATATATGTATATTGGAGCACTAGATAAAAATTTAAATAGAGCATATGGTAGTGGTATAGATTCTTCATGGAATGTATTTGCACAAAAATATGACAAGAATTTCTATAAAATGGACTCACAAAAAGATATGCAATTATTAAAAAATACTAGTATAAGACAAACTATAGGGCAAAGACCAACAAATGAAAATCTTGGTAGATTATATCTAAATGGAGATGAAGTAGATTATGGATTTAAATGGCTAACTAATTTAGATAATACTAAGACTGCTATTTTAGTAAGAGCAGTAAAACTAAGAGATGATAATGTGGCTATACTTTGGGAAGAAGATAAAATGAATAAAAATTCATATGGTGGCTACTACTTATCTTCTTCTGTTAAAGAATCTCATTATATGGTAATAGATAAAGAAGGTGAGATAATAGTAGAAGATACTATTTTAGATAATACATTAATTTCAGATGAAGAACAATATGTATATAATAATGGGAAAATATATTGGACAACAGCTCCAGGAAATAGCAATAGAATAACTGTTAATGTATTAGATGTAGATCAAGCTATAGAAGATGCCAAAAACAAACCTATAGAACCAATTGATCCTTCAAAAATACAAAAAGGAGATTTAGACAGAAATGGTGTTGTAAATTCAAACGATGCTGCAGTTGCACTTGATATATATAATGGAAGACAACTTTTAGATGGTGATCTAGAAATTGGAGACATGAACAATGATGGCGTTATAAACTCAAATGATGCGGCAATGATTATGGATACATACAATAGTGTAAAATAATAAATTGCATATATTAGTTATTAAAGTAAATTATATAAAATAAAGTTAAATAAAGAGGCAAATTGCCTCTTTATTTTTTCTTTTTAATATTTGTTGAATAATTTCATCTTTAATGATAAAATTACTTTATAATCTAAATATGGAGGAAGAAACATGAAAAATATTAAGATTTTAAAAACTAGTTTTATATTATTCTTTATATTTTTAATTGTATTTACTATAAATAATGTTTATGCAGTAACTATTAATAGTCAAAATAAAGTAGATGTAGGACAAAGAATAGATATTACATTAGATTTTGGAACAAATGTAGCAGCATATGATAGTTTAGAGGTAACATATAATAGTATGGTGTTAAATTACATATCAGATAATCCTTTAATAGAAAAATTTTGGTATGATACATCATATGAATCAAATGGTATAAGAAAAAAGACATACAGCTTTATTGCAAAAGGAAATGGAAAAAGCACAATTAATATTAAGTTAAAAGGGGTAGTAAGCGCTAATTACAACATGGATGAGTTAGGAGACTTTAATTTAACCAAAACAATAATTATAGGAACAGGTATTAAAAAAGGAGATTTAAATGGTGATGGAGTTATTAACTCAATTGATGCAGCACTTACACTAGACTTATATAATAATGGTACTACAAATCCAGAAGATATAGAAGTAGCAGATATGAATAATGATGGTGTAGTAAATTCAATTGACGCAGCAATAATACTAGATATGTATAATAATGGTGATTAAGGATTAGTACTTTATAGTCATAAAAAATCATCAATAAATTTAACACATCTATTAATATATATTATTTGAATAAAGAGGCAAATTAAGGTTTAGAATAGTCTTATGCCTCTTTATTTTGTGTTTAAGTAACATAATATTTTTGAATAACATTACATAAAATTGTTGCATTGTTGCAATAATTGTGATATAATTAAAATCGTCGTTTTTTTAACAAGGAGGATTTTATGAGAAAAATATTAACTAGAAGTATGGTAGTTATTAGTGTATTACTTCTAGCAATTAGTATGAAAAACGTATATGGAGCGACAAAAATGATTACAAGTGGTTCATATACTTATAGAGAACTTGCAAATGGTACAATTGAATTAATGGGATACACTGGAAGAAGTGAAAATGTAACAGTACCAGCTATAATCGACGGAAAACAAGTGAAAAAAATATTAAATGATACTTTTTATAATTTACCAACATTAAAGACTGTAAAAATATCTGAAGGAATTGAGAGTATAGATATGTATGCATTTTCAAAATGCGCAAATTTAACAAATGTTATATTCCCAAGTTCTACAAAATATATATCAAGATATTTTTATAAAGGATGTCCAAAAATCAAATATACTATACCTTCTCATCTAACAAAGATGGAAGAAGGATCATATATAGAAGTTGCAACAGTAACTTTAAATGGTACAAGAGAATATGATCTTGCAGCACAAGTATTACCTTTAGTAAATGAAGAAAGAGCAAAAAGAGGACTTGCTCCTCTTGAATATAGTGTTGAACTTACAGAAGTTGCAATGAAAAGAGCTGCTGAAACATCAATTTATTGGAGTCATATAAGACCATGTGGGATGGATTGTTTTACAATTTCATCTATTTTTGACGGTGAAAATATTGGTGCAAAAACAGCATCTCCAAAAAGAATAATGTCAAGTTGGATGAATTCAGCTCTTCATAGAGCAGCAATATTAAATGGCTCATATAAATCAATCGGTATAGGATGCTATAAAATAAATGGCGTAGCTTATTGGGTACAATCATTTTCTACAGATAAAAGCTCAAATTCAAAGCAAGTAACAGGTTCAAAAGAGCATGAAGATAAAGTAAATATTAAAACAAGTGATGATAGAATTGTTTTAAATATATATGGCTTAGCTGAGAAAATTAATCTAAATATTGGAGAGACAACACAAGCTACTAAAGTTTCACTTACAAATACAACTCAACCTGATTTAAAAACACAAATCGCTTTATCTGATGTAGAATGGAGTTCTTCTAATGAAAAAGTATTTACTGTAGATAAAAATGGTAAGATTACTGCTGTAGGTGGAGGTAGTGCAACACTAACAGCAAAACTTGGCGATACAAAGCATACTGCAACAATAACAGTAAATAGTGCTTTACAATCAATATCTCTACCAAAAAGTGTTGTATGTTATAAAGGAAAAGAAAAGACTTTAAATATAACATATGTTCCTTCATCTACTACAGACGATAAAACTGCAACTTGGACTGTTAAAGATAGTAATATTGCAACTATAGATGAAAACGGTGTTATTACAGGAAAATCTGTTGGAACAACAATAGTTACCGCAAAAGTTGGAGACAAGACTGCGACATGTATAGTAACTATAGAAGATTTCGTAGAAGAAGACTTATACTTTTCAAGAGACGTTGAAACTATTGTATTAGATAGTAAGACTAAGAAACTAGATATAATATTTAAACCTGGTACAGATACAAAAGATCAAACTATTTCATGGCATACATCAGACTCAAATATAGCAACAGTAGATAATAATGGATTAGTTAAAGTGCTTTCTACAGGAACAGTAACTATTACAGCAACTACTACAAATGGAAATGAAGCTAAAATTGAAATAAATGTAATAGACTACTTACTAGGAGATTTAAATTTTGATGGAGTAGTAAACTCTGTTGATGCTGCTATGGCATTAGATTTATACAATGGTGGAACAATTTCAAAACAACAAGTATTAATAGGAGATGTTAATAGAGATGGTGTAATAAACTCAAGTGATGCTGCTATGATACTTGATATGTATAATAATGCAAAATAATGTACAAATATAAATTATTGTAAAGAAAATGTAATATGCATATACTTCTAAATATTAGATAAAGTATTATACATATTAAACTATATAAAATTTAACATAATACAATAAAACTAAAGATAAAGAGGGAAGTTTTGCCTCTTTATTTTTTTGTTTGTTTAATATATAATTGACTCGTTGACAATTAACGGAGATAAATTATGATAAAAATACAAAAGATAAATATTATATTAATTACATTATTTATATTAATACTTATTCCAAGCGTAAAAGCTGCTACAAGCGGTGATTATACATACAAATTAGCAAGTGATGGAACTGCAATTATTACTAAATACACAGGAACAGAAAAGAATGTTATTGTTCCAAGTAAAATAGACGGATATGATGTCATTACAATAAGAACACATACATTTTTAGACAACTCTAAAATAGAAAAAGTTACTTTTTCAGAAGGGATTAAAAAAATAGAGGCATATTCTTTTGCAAATTGTAAAAATATTACAAAGGTTATATTTCCATATAGTACAACATATATAAGTGACTATTTTTACAAACAATGTCCTAAAATTAGTTTTAATATTCCAGACACTTTAACAAAAGTTCCATCTGGAGAATATATAAAATTAGATCATTTAACAATTAATGGTAAATTTGATTATGATAGAGCAAACGAAATTGTAAAAGCAACAAATGAACATAGGAAAAGCAAAGGTCTTAATGAATTAACAATAGATAACGAACTTATGGAAGCTGCAATGAAAAGAGCATCAGAACTTTCTGTATACTATAATCATATTAGACCAAATGGATTGGATTGCTTAAGTGTATTAGAACATAAAGTTATAAAGGAAAATATATATGCAAGTACAATGCTTGAAAATGGAGCTGGTATTGTTAAATCTTGGATAAATAGTGGTATGCATAATCAAGCAATGCTTGCAAAAGAAAATGTATCTATAGGTGTTGGTTGCTTTAATATAAATGGTAGAACTTATGCTGTACAATTATTTTCAGATAAAAAGTCAGATAATGCTTCTAGTAAAAAAGGTATTATAGAAGATACAACTACCATAGATGTATCTCCTAGTATGGAATGTATATCTTTAAACATTGTAGGTCTTTTAGAAAACATTAGCTTAAAAGTGGGAGAAACAATAGAACCTAAAGAGGCAAAGGTATACAACACTAAATTTTATAATAGTGTAGTATATATAAAAAAATCAGATATAACTTGGAGATCATCTAACGAAAATGTATTTATAGTAGATAACAATGGTAAAATAACTGCAAAAGGTGCTGGAGAGGCTGTTCTTACAGCAGAGCTTGGAAACGATAAAAAAGAATATAATGTATCTGTTGCAGATAAGTTAGATAATACGTCAGGAAGTTCTCAAGATCCAAATGATGAATATAAATTAGGAGACGTAAATAGAGATGGCGTTATTAATTCTGTAGATGCTGCAATGGTTTTAGATATATATAATAATGGCACAAATGTAGAAGAATATTTAAATATTGCAGATATGAATGAAGATGGTGTTATAAATTCAGTTGATGCAGCTTTAATACTAGATATGTATAATAGCGGTAAATAAACAAATGTTTGCTACAAGTGAAAAGATATATATAATAAAAATAATATAATATATAAAGAGGCAAAATATGCCTCTTTATTTTTAAGCTTAATAATGCAAAATACATTATTATATAGCATAAAATGCATCTATCATTGACATAATATCTAAACGGTGGTATAATTTTATCGTTAAATTATTTCTTATTCAATTTTTTTAATAAAGGAGGATTTTTTAATGGCTGTAATTATGACCGTTATAGTAACTATTATTATTGGCACTTTAGCTTTAGTATTAAGAGTTATTCCAAAAAATTATAGTGCAAATAGCAATCAAAAGGTATTAGTCTTTTCTCACAAAAGTGATATTGATCGGTATGGGATGTGTGATTTTATTAAAGCTTGCATACAAAAATCTTACTTATGTATTATGTCAAAGCAATGAAATAAACAATTTTTTTAAACAATATTACCAAAATGGTATGTTTAATGCTTATGATAGAATACTTGTAACAGATTTACAACTAAATAAAGAGACATTAGATATGATTAATAGAGACTCAATGCTAAAAAGAAAATTTATCTTATTTGATCATAATGAATCTGTAACACATTTTAACTCATATGACTTTGTAAATATCATAATAAAAGATAAAAATGGAGATTGTTGTTCTACTAGCTTATTATATGACCATTTATTATCATTAAACTTAATAAATCGCACTAATGCCTTAGATGTATTTTGTGAAGCTACAAGAATTTCAGATACTGGAGCATGGCAACTTCAAAAAGGGAATCAGATTCCTAGAGATTTAGCACTTTTATTTGATGCTATTGGTACTGAGCGTTATATTAAAACAATTTATGATAAACTAAAAGAAGAAAATTACTTTATGTTTAATTATGATGAAGAAAAAATAATTAAATTAAAAAAAGAAACAACAGACGAAAAAGTATCATCTTTTATTAAAAATATTCATTTTAAATATATAGATGGATATAAAGCTGGAATAATATTTATTTCTTATGAGTATAGAAATGAAATAGCGCAATACTTAAGAGTTACTAATATGTATAAAATAGATTTAGTAATTCTTGTTGCAGTAGATAAAAACTCTATCTCTATTAGAAATATCAACCCTAGAGTTAATGTAAGACCTATAGCAGAAAAAATGGGCGGAAAAGGGCATTTTGGAGCAGCTGGATGCAATATTGATATAAATAACTTTACTAAAGTGTTAAAAGTTTTATTATAAGATTGAAGAGTAATAACTCTTCTTTTTTTATCAAAAAAGCGAGAAAATAATATGTAAACCTTTTATTTATACTTTTTTTATGATATACTATTGTTGTACAAAGTTATTTGTATAATGTAATAATATGATTATATTATTAGAAGGAGGGTTGATATGTATGAAAAAAATTAGGTTTGTGAATGGGAGGAGTGTGGCTTATATTCATCAAGATGATGTAACTACGTTAAGTAGAATACGGGATTTTGTAAATCCAGCTGTATTTAGCGAGGAATCAATTCTCATGGGAGAATGTGATACCCAAGGGTATTACAAAATCGAAGGTCAAGAGGCCGTAAACTATATACAATGTGTATCGTTTATACCTGACTTTGATAAGATTTCCAAGATGGATTCCAGATCTTTAGCATCCCTAGCAGACAATGCTGTCCAAGAACGTAAGAGATTGCTTGAAACACTTAGAGCACTTTGTGATGAGAAGAAACCTCTTACACCATCCGATAAAGCATTTCTTAGAGCACTTAGTTGTGTTGATCAATCAATAATTGCTAATATTGAATATAGCGTTATCGATTCGATTACTCCAACATGCTTTAGGATGATGGAATTGGCGCTTGATGAGCAGTCTCGTCTTTATACATCTACTATTGTAAGGATGGCAGATTTAAAAGAAGACGATATGACAACAGGCAAAGAGGAAAAACCTCACATTTTAAGGAAAATCTTTGGCGGCAAAACTACAACAAGAAGATAATTTTTTCAGGACATAGAACTTTAATGAGGGAGATCAAGTCTCCCTCATATAATTTTGTACTTTAATACTACATTTTTTGATTTATTTTTATTATTTTTCTTTATATTTATATTAAAATATTTATATTAAAGAGGCAAAAGAATAAAAATAGATAAACAACATATTATATATTATTTAATGGATTTTTCTCTAATGCTTCTTTTACTTGTTCACTATCTACATGTGTATATATTTCTGTTGTTGATATACTCTCATGTCCAAGGATTTGTTGTAAAGAGCGTATATCAACGCCACCATACTTATGCATAAGAGTAGCTGCTGTATGTCTTAATTTATGAGGTGAATATTTTTTAGGATCAAGTCCTGCCATAGTGATATATTTCTTAACCATCATTTCTACAGTTCTTTTACCAATTCTTGTTCCTCTTTCGGATATAAATAATGCATCATGATCTTTAACATCTTTTGGCCTTACAGCAATATATTCTTTTAATGCCTTTTGGCACGCATCATTTAGGTATACAGAGCGTTCTTTATCTCCTTTACCTATAACTTGTAGGGTATTATCTTTAATATCCTTAAAATTGATTGCTACAAGCTCTGACAGACGAAGACCGCAATTTAAAAATAATGTAATAATACATGTATCTCTTTTTTCATTTTTTCCTTCGATAGAGTGGAGGAGAGCAAGGCTCTCGTCTAAAGATAAATATTTAGGTAATCTTTTTCCAAGTTTTGGTGTTTCAAGTTCAACTGCAGGATTTTTTTCTAAAACTTTTTGCTTAAAAGTCATAAAATTAAAAAAAGATTTAATCGCAGCAATTTTTCTAGCACGTGTTGTTGGTTTATCTAAACGAACGTTCGATAAATAATTTAAATATTCATATAAATCTGTTAATTCAATTTTTTTTACAAATTTAATATCTAAATCTGTAATATCTGTATTTTCAATTAATTCATTATCTATTTGATTTAATTTGATTTTATCAATTTTGTATAATTTTAAAAACCTAAATGCATCTCGTAAATCATAATGATATTCTCGAATTGTACTTTGAGATCTATTTTTGATATTTTGCATATATAATAAGAATTCTCTTATAAAATTTGGTATTTCATCATACATATAAAAACCTCCAAAAAAACGACATCCATATTTCGATTTTAAGACGTTTTTTTAATCAAGGTAATATAGTTAGTTGTCAGTAAAATTTACAAAACGCTTTAAAATTAAAATATAGTCAAAAATTTTGCGCAATCATATAAGATTTGGCATAAAGCGACAAAACATTAAAGTCAAAAGTTCAAAAAGCCAAAATAACAAAGTATGTTAAATATTTGGTAATGAAACTATATGGCAAAAAAATAAAAGTGCCTTAAAATCGAAATATGAGGCTCAATATTTGAGTCATATAGCAATATATAGAGCTTATATGATTGTTATAGTAAATATATCATAATAGACAACTTTAGTCAATAAATCCTCCTCCTATTTTCACAAAATTATTATTTTGCGCAATCGTATATACTTTTAAAAAGATACATTTGCCTCTCTCTTCTTTAATGAATTCTTAACTCAAAAGTTAAAAATTAATTTATTTTATAATTAGTATGAATAAAACTATTATATATGCTCTCTATTAAAATCAAAGATTGCTACTTTTTAAGATTTAAAAAAACTTATCATTTTGTATTTATGATTATTCTCTATATTAAAAAAAATACTAATTTGATCAAAAATTAATTGTTTTTATTGACAAACTGTATTATGTAATGTTATAATTCTTTTGCAATTAATTTTTTGTCAGAAAGACTATTAATATATTCTTTTGTTTTATTATTTAACTAAAATAAAAAAAATTCTAGATAATAATTGTATATGCCATGCTTAATTCTTAATATAATGTTTTTCTTACCTATGCCATTGATTTTAGGTATCACTCCTTTCTATTAATATAGATTTAAATATATATAAAAATAAAATTAATAGGAATTAAGTCTACATTATTATATATTTATATAGATTCTTTCTGGTAATAATAATTAATTACCTTTATTGGTAAAAGTTATCCTTCTTTTATTGATAAATGTTTTTCCGGCAAAAAGGATGAAAAGAGCAGATTTATATCTACTCTTTTATTTTGCTTATATTTGGATTTTAAGCTATTTTTGACGTATTATCTATTAACTTTACCTAAATCACTATAAGATTTGTTTAAAAGCTCTTTAGCAATATCATAAGTTAGTACATCTACTGCCTCTTTATATTCAAACCATCCAATATTTGAAATTTCAGCATCTTGCTTTACTAAACTATTTGATTTATTTTTAGCAAGGAAAAATACTACGGTCTTATCTACATTTTCTTTAGGACTATAGTGTATTTCGTATCTATATTCCTTTATTAATTCAATATCTAAGTTAGTCTCTTCTTTTACTTCTCTTAATGCTGTTTGGTATTCATCTTCTCCCTCTTCCATATGTCCTTTAGGAAAATCCCAATGACCAGCATTATGTTTTACTATTAAAACTTCATTATTATCATTATATATAATAGCACCACAGCTTTTTTCTTTTTCCATAATTATTTCCTCCTAAATTATAATTTCCTAATATATATTACCACATAAACATATGTTTGTAAAGTACAAAAATATAAAGAGACAAATTATTTGCCTCTTTACTATTTAATTACCACTATTATATATATCCATAATCATCGCTGCGTCTGTAGAATTTATAACACCATCGTTATCCATATCTCCTATTTTAATGTCTTCGTCTGTTGCTGAATTGTTATTATATAAATCAAGTGCCATTGCTGCATCGTTTGAATTTACAACCCCATTTCTATCTAAATCTCCTTTTATATAATCTATAGTTTTAAGAAGAACTTCGTCAGTTATTGTAGTAGTACCAAATGCAGTTTTTTCTACAGCCTTTACATTTACTATATTTTTATCTTCTTGACTTAATGCAATACTTTCTATTACCATACCATTATTTATATATTCTTTTAGATATTCTTCTATTATTATTTTAGCATAATCTAATCTTTGAGAATCAGAAGTATATTGTTTAGGTATAGATATTATAGGTCTTACTTGATAAAATACAACTGAACCTTCATTATATATGTAGTCGTCTGTACCTATAGCTATGCTTACGGCCCTAATTTTATTTAAAATTCCAAGAGAACCAGTATTTGGGGTCTCTTTTACAAATACACTATTATCTGTTAATTTTAAAATATTTGTTTTATAATCATATGAATTAATTTTACTATCATAATCACTATTTAACTCAAATTCTAAAATGGTATCTGTTGGTATGTTTGATACAATATTATCTATTTTGCTTTTAACAGAATTTGACATTATATAATCATCATTAGTGTATGTTATACTTATTTCTTTAGTAGCTAATTTATATGTCATATATGTTTCTTTATCTATAATATAACTTATATCTACATCTATTCTATTAAATGAATTATATTTAGTAGTATATGTATAATTTTGTCTATCTTCTATACTTGACATATAGTTATCAAAATATAATTTAAATTTATTTTCTAATTCTTTTATAGCTATATTAAAATCTACTTGTTTATATTTTGAGTTATATGTATTTGAAAATCCGTCTATACAGCTTTGCGCAACAAGTTGCTTGCTATCCATATCAACGCCATTAATTTCTATACCATTTTCGTCTTCTTTATCTTTTTTTATATTAAATACTATATTTAATATATTATTATTTGACATATAGCTTAAATCTACATTATTTCCTTCACTTAGTATAAGTTTTCCAGAATATGTAATAAGCTTTGCTATTTCGTTCCCATCATTATCTATAAATGAAGTTTTTAGTCTATATACTTTTTCATTTTCAATAGATAAATTATAAAATGTTATATAATATAAATCACTAGGGTTTGATGTATATTCAGACTCACATATAACTTCTGCAGATGATATTACATTATTATCACTATCTATTAAATCGATACTTGGAACGTTATTTAAGAATTCTACATTACCGTTTTCTAATTTCTTACTTATTCTAACAGTTCCTTCAACCATCAACTCTTCATCTTTTGTACCATTTATTTGATCTCCAAATTCATCATATTCCATATTAAGACCCATTACAGTACTTATTTGAATTAGTTCAAGATATGCATTATATTGTTTATATTCTTCATCATCTTTACTTGTACCAGGATTAAATGTTATAGCACTAACATTTGGTAATATAATATTCATTAACATTAGAGTAACGAGTATTAATGATATTTTTTTTAACTTTATTGCATTGTTTTTCATAATCTTCCTCCATAAACTATAATCTATATTATCATTAAAGAACAAATTATACAATAAATATATTAATAAAATAGAAAAAATAAAGAGGCTAATTTGCCTCTTTACTTAAATCTTTTTAAATTTACAAATAGATATAACATTAGATATCTTATTGTTATGATTAGAATGTATTACTAAATCACCTACAACCTTATCTGATGATTTATATGCCTTAATAAACTCTTTTTCTGTTATTTGATGTTTATCATATAGTCTTGCATATCCAAAAGCTTTAGATATTATCCCTATTGCCAAATCTGGATTATATAATATATTATTTATATTTCTTCTTTTCGTATTTGTAGCGCCTACTAGAGAAATACTTATACTATTAACTAGATTTTTATCTACTTTAATGTTATATAATTTAGAATATTCATATATAGTATGCTTAAGTATTTCAAATAATGCCTCATCAGTCGGTTCATTTACAACAATATTTGAAAATCTTCTTGAAAATGCAGGATCAGATTGAATAAAATCCTCATATTCATAGTCTGTAGTTGCTCCTACTAAATGAATATCATCTGATGTTATAAATGGCTTTATAATGTTTGCTATATCTAAAGTATTTTGTGATAGTGTTCTACCTGTTCCAACAAGAGAGTGTATTTCGTCTATAAATAAAATTATATTTGATTCATTAGAAAGTATATTAAATAAATCTAATACTCTTTTTTCAAGCATTCCGTTTAAAGTACAACCACTATTTAATGCTGCAGCACTAGTTTTTAATATAACATAATTTCTTAGTGATTTAGGAACATCTCCCTTTTGTATTCTATACGCAAGTCCTTCTAAAATTGCCGTTTTACCAACTCCGAGCTTTTCCCAAAAGAAGAGCAGACTTACCAGGTGTAAGTATTGTAATCATTAAATCCTCTAATTCTTTATCTCTTCCTACTGCGGGATTATACTTAAAGCTTTTAGTTGTTAAATTTTCGCAATATTTACTTAATTTTTCTGGTAAAGATCTTAAATTATGTGATTTTTTTCTTTGCATGTCGTTAAAATATGAAGAATAATTATTTATTTCTTCATTATCAAAATAACCCATCATAGAATTTTCCTCCTCACTATAATTTTTACTTTCTTTAGTATAGCTATTATCTTCATCTGCAAAAAAAGCAGCAATTAGTTCTTCATCATCTAGAGAATCGTTTTCTAACATATTAGTATATGCTTCTATATTATTCCCTTTATTCATTTCATCTCTCATATACTCATGAAGATATTCTGTTATAAGCTTCTTTTCATATGGACTTATTTTTTTGCCTTTTCGTAGTCTTTTAGCTATCCTAGATATTTTATTATAGTATATTCTAGGATGAGAGTATCTGTATTTGTGATATCTTCTATACATATTGTAATCATAATCGTCAATTCCATTCATGTCATTAATTCTCTTATAATGCAGCCCTATAGATAAAAATACAGCACTAATTATAATAGATATTAAAACCAACATCAATTCCCCCTTTTCATAATATAAATTATTTATTATGTAAAAAGTATAAATGCGTATAAATTATATCACTTTTTATTTTTTATGTCAATAAAAAACAGGCCTAGCATAAACTAGACCTGTAATAGGCAAAATAGATGCCTCTACATTGCTATAGAGGCGATCATAAGAGGTTGATAT